>DATHMV010000023.1:0-22473 GCA_035486715.1 Candidatus Aquilonibacter sp. | reverse complement strand
CTTTTTGAGTCCATTTGCGGTTTGGACGGCGTTCGAACCGGGCAGTTGGTAGGCCGCAATAATGGCTGCCGCTCTTCCGTCCAGACGGCTGACCATGTTGTAGCTTTGAGCACCCAACTCGACGCGGGCAACATCCTTTACTCGGACAATCGCCCCGCTTGGTGATTCGCGAACAACGATTTGACCAAACTGCTCCGGAGATGTCAGTCGGCCTTGAGCGCGGACGGAATAAGTAAACTGCTGCCCCTTCGGAGCCGGTTCACTCCCCACCTGTCCGGCAGGATTCACGGCATTTTGCGACTGAATGGCTGAAACAATTTCTGGAACTGTAATCGCCAGCTTTGCAAGCCGGTCCGGCTTCACCCACAGCCGCATCGCATACTGGCCTGCGCCGAAAACTTGGACACTTCCGATACCGTAGGACCGGTTGATTTCATCAGCGAGATTGATATACGCATAATTAGCCAGGAAACGTGCGTCATAGGTACCGTGAGGCGAGCACAGAGTAATCAGCATCAAAGGCGCCGTTACCGTCTTCTGTACGGTCACGCCGTAGTTCGTAACGTCACTGGGAAGCTGCGACGACGCCTGCGTCGTCCGCATTTGCGTCAGCATTAGATCGGTGTTCGGTTCAGTTTTAACGTCGTAGTTTACGATGAGGCGGGCCAGTCCGTCGGCCGTCGAGTTCAGCGAGTACATGTAATTCATGTTGTCCACGCCGCTCATCTGTTGCTCGATGGGTGTCGAGACAGACTGCTCGATGGTCTGCGCATCCGCGCCTATGTAGTTGGCGAGTACTTGAATCTCAGGAGGGACAATATTGGGAAACTGGGCGACCGGAAGGGTGGCGATCGTGACCGCTCCCACAGTTACCATCAGGATCGCGATGACCATGGCAACGATGGGGCGGTTGATGAAAAACTTGGACACGGCTCACTCGCCTTTCGCTGACTCGACCTGTTTGATTTTCACGGTTGAGCCGCCTTGCACTTTCTGCAATCCTTCTACAATCACGAGTTCGCTTGGCTTGACCCCGCTTTCGATGATCCAGTCCGCGCCGACGCGCTCCCCGACGGTCACGGGACGGATGCTCACCTTGTAGTCACTTCCTACCACCGCTAACTGATAGGCTCCTTGCAATTCGCTCACAGCTTTCTGGGGCACAAGCAGCGCGCCGTGCCTGACTTCCGCCGCAGCCCGCAATCGCCCAAACTGTCCGGGACGAAGGATGTTATGGGGATTGGGAAAGGAGCAGACGAGTTGAATACTGCCGGTGGTTGTATCCACCTGGCGGTTGGTGAGCAGGCCGATACCCTTGTACGGGTAAGTCGATCCGTCAGCCAGAATCAAATCAAACGAAGGCCCGCCGGAAGGAACCTCCTTTTGCGTCTGGGCATTAATTCTTTCGGCAAAGTGCAGATATTCCTGTTCGCTGATCGAGAAATAGACTTTGATAGGATCCATCTGCGAAACCGACGTCAGAATTGTCGTCGGGTTAACGAGATTTCCGATCTGCACCTGAGCGATTCCGGCTATGCCGTCTACCAGCGATTTAACGGCGGTGAAGTCCAGGTTCAGCCGGGCCTCTTCCACTTGCGCTTCGGCGGCCTTGACCGCCGCCTTGGCCGCGTGGTTCGCCTGTATGTCGTTATCCAACTGGCTCTGCGCGATCGCGCGTTCTCTGGCCAGCGGCGTATCTCGGCCAACATCCATTTCGGTTTTGCCAAGCTGTGCCTGAGCCTGTGCCAACTGGGCATTCGCCTGGTCGAGTAGGGCTTGAAAAGGGCGCGGATCAATTTGAAAAAGAATTTGCTCTTTGCGCACAAAAGAACCTTCTTTGTAGTTTTGCGCGACGACGTATCCCGCTACTTGAGCTTGAATCTGTGCGTTGACGTAGCCGTCGAGCGTCGCCACCCATTCGCTGACAATAGGGACGTCCTCCTGCACGACCTTGGTGACTTCCACCTCAGGACTCGGAACTGCGGATGCAGCGTTTGTTCTCCCGCAACCAGAAGCTAGAGATACCGTTGCTATGAGCAGAATCAGAACGACGCAAAACGTAGGGCTCGCACGAAGACCATCAACGGCAGGTGGGCAATGATGGCGTAGAATGCCCGCCTCATATAGTCGCCCGCTCTGCAACTTCGTTAACTCCGCAAGGATTTTGTTTGCCACATCAATCCTTCCCAAAGCTCCGTCGCACGGTACTTATGCAATTCCTCTGCCACACAATTGAGGCTCTAAACCACGGTCGTTCCTGCGCAAGTGGTCCACACCCCCGCACTAGCTGTGACCAAGCGTGAACAGTGGCACGATCCTGACACTTAAGGTTTTCGGTCAGTTGAAGAACGGTTGCGCTTATGGGGCGCAGAAGAGGACCGAGTGTTTGTGCCTCGTGGCGCTGCACTTGTTTTTTGCACGTTCGCCAATCAGCCCGCGCGGTTGACTCAAACGGGTAACCGAAACGGAGAGAGATGATGAGGCGGAGCGAAACTGTGCCAGAGGCGGATGCTTGCACTTTTCGTGGAGTGGCGCAACTCGTCTGCCTGTGGATGGCGACCGAGGAACTCAAAACGCGCTAACAGACCCGATTGCTGGACCGTTTATTGTTGAGTGCCTGTTCGACATCACTCTCGTCGGGCAGTCGGAGGATCCCGTGCTTTTTCATGCGGGCGACTAGAGTAGTGCGCTTCAAACCCAACCTCGCGGCTGCGCCATAGGGTCCTCCGACCACCCATCCAGATGCCTCTAATGCGCTCAAGATCAGTGTGCGCTCGGAGTCGCTCAGCTTTGTGGTCACAGGAAATCCAATGATCGAGGAACTGCGAGTTGGCAAAAGGTTGGGAATCACGCCGTTATTCGAAAGTATTACCGCACGCTCGATCACGTTCTGCAGTTCTCGGATGTTTCCCGGCCACGAATACGACCTAAAGGCGCTAACGAAGTCGTCTGGAATAGTATCTATGGGTCTCGCCAGTCGCCGCGAAAAGATTTCAATGTAGTGTTCCACTAGAGGGCCGATGTCTTCGAGCCGCTCCCGCAGGGGCGGCACTGTGATGGGAAATACGTTCAGGCGATAGTACAGATCGCTGCGAAATTGGTCACGCTTCACCATCTGCTCAAGGTCGCGGTGAGTTGCTGCTACGAGCCGTACATCAACGCAATGGGTGCGACCGCTCCCTAAGCGCTCAAATTCCTGTTCCTGTAGAACACGGAGGAGCTTTGGCTGTAACGCGAGTGGTATGTCTCCAACCTCATCAAGGAATAGTGTCCCTTTATCGGCCAATTCAAAGCGGCCAACTTTTTGTGCGATAGCGCCCGTGAAAGCGCCGCGCTCATGGCCAAACAGCTCACTTTCGAGCAAGTCGAAAGGGATTGCAGCGCAATTTAGCTTAATCAGAGGTTGGCCGCTCCGGGAGCTGGCTTTGTGGATTGCGTGAGCGATGAGCTCTTTGCCGGTTCCGGTTTCTCCGTGAACGAGCACGGTGGTATCCGCCGCTGCAACGCGCTCCACTTGGTCCAAGACGACTTTTAAGGCCGAGCTGCTGCCAATGATCTGTTCAAATCGGCGGCCCCGACGGTCTTGATCAACCACTTTCATTCGTTCGACTCCCAAAGCCTTCGCGAGCTAATCCTCCAGCGCGGATCGGACCATCTCTATTAGGACCGCGTTGTCGAAAGGTTTAGTCAAGAACTCCACCGCCCCGTCGCGCATTGCTTGAATCCGCATCTTGGCATCGCCATGGGCCGTAATGAAAATGATCGGGATTGCGCATCGCTCAGTTTTGAGCCTCGCTTGCAGCTCAAGACCGGATATGCCCGGCATGCGAACGTCTGCGATCAGGCAAGCAATCTCCGAAAGTCGGCCGGAGTTCAGTAAATCTTCCGCCGATTCGAATGAGATTGCCCCCAACCCGGAGGCCTTGAGCAGGCGGCGTAGCGCATCCCGGAGCAAGTCATCGTCGTCGACGACGGCAACCAAGTTTGTCCTCTTGACTCTGCTCATACCTGACACGAATCTATCTCCGCCTTCAAAAAACGCAATTATGATTTCATATAGTCTGGTTATATATGGGGATACGTATAGCCGCGATGAGCAGGATTTCGCGCCTAGAGGAGTTGGGGGTACAGTGGAAGTACAAGCCTTATCTATTTGCGGAAGGTTTCAGTCTTTCCGCCATGCTGCCCAATTCGGCGGGAGAACCCGCCCGCATTTTATGCATTACGCGTCCCCGATGGACAGCGGCGGTAATTTCGCTCGTCCCGAGAACCGAGGCGATCTGCTTAGTCTGCATACCAGAAACTACGAGGTCCATCACTTTACGCTCGCGCACAGTCAGGCCTTTGTACCTTTCCTGCAATTCGGCCATCGCGTTCCGTTGTCGGCGCGATAGCTGGTCGCGCTGCAATGCCTGTAGGACCGCGTCCAGAAACTCCTGATGACGGAATGGTTTCGTCAGGAACTCAAAGGCACCCGACTTCATGGCCTTAACGGTCATGGGAATATCCCCGTGCGCAGTGATGAAGATGATGGGGATATTGATCCCCGCTTCAATCAGCTTCTGCTGGACCTCTAGTCCACCCATGCCCGGAAGACGCACATCCAATACCAGGCAACTCGGAACGTCTGGAATATGCCTCTGAAGAAAATCCTGCGCCGTGGCGAACAGTTCTGCTCGCAAGTTGACGGTCTTCAGAATGCGCTGCATCGCTAGGCGCATGTCCTCTTCGTCATCCACGATGAAGACAATTGGAGAAGATGAAGTAGTCATGTTTCTACCTACATTTTGTGCGGCAATGTGAATTGGAAGGTAGAACCACGTCCAGGGTTGGAAGTCGCCCACAGGCGCCCCCCATGTGATTCGACAATAGAACGGCTGATTGCCAGACCCATGCCGGTCCCCTGGGGCTTAGTGGTAAAGAACGTATTGAAAATCTGGTTAATTTTGTCAGATGGGATGCCGACTCCAGTATCGCTCACGGAAATTGACAGGTGCCCATCATGGGTGGATTGCGAAGTTATCGTCAGATCTCCCTTGGCATCGTGCATGGCCTCAATTGCGTTCAGCATAAGGTTCATCAACACTTGTTCCAGTTGCACTCGATCTCCCACGATTTCTGGAAGGTTTTCTGCCAGTTCGAGCCGGACTGTCACAGAGTTGCGCCTGACGTCGCTCTTTAACAGAAGAGCGATCTCACGAATGAGTTCGTTTACATCAACAGGTTCACGCTGTGGGAAACCCTTCTTGAAGAGGGAGCGAACATGGTCGATGATTTCCGCCGCACGTTTTGCGCATCCAATGGTTCCAGAGGCGGCTTCCCGGGCTTCCAAAATATCGGGACGTTCTCCCTCGAGAAATCCCAGGCAAGCACCGGCATTGGCCACCGCCGCGGCGATAGGCTGTTTGATTTCGTGCGCCAGCGCGGCGGCCATCTCTCCCATCATATTCACACGGTTGATGTGCGAGAGATCGGCCTCTAACTGGCGTAATCTTTCGCGCTCGTGCTCGGCATGCTTTTGTTCCGTTATATCAATCGTGGTGCCGACATAGTCAGCCATTTCTCCGGAGGAACGGCGGTGTCCTAAGGAACGAAAGAATCTGACCTCGCCATCGTCGGCGCGGCAAATCCGATATTCGATGTCGTAATCCGTTCCTGTGCGAGTAGCATTCTCCAGCGCCGCTCTGACAGCTGCTTGGTCCTTTGTATGAACGGTGTTGAAAAAGCGTTCGAATGGAATGGCTTCCTCACTAAGATCGAAGCCGTGCATCCGAACCGTTTCGTCCGACAAATGAAAATTCTGCCCTGTGACGAAATTGGCTGCCCAACTACCGGTGTGAGTCAGCCGTTGCGCTTCCGCGAGGTACGCCTGTTCCCGCCGCAGTTCCTGCGTCAGCAACTCCTGCTCAGTAACGTCCATCGTGGTGCCGCGGTATCCCTTAAACACTCCATCTTCTACGACTGGAACGCCGACGCACCTGACGTATCGAATCTCTCCATCGGGACGAACTATTCGGTTCGTAACATCGCAGCTGCAGTGCTCTTCATGCAGTTTCTTCATTGTTGCTGTCAACGAGGCTTGGTCCTGGGGATGAACCGCACTCAAGAACTGCTGAAGACTGGGAGTTTCATTTTTGGGATCGAACCCGAAAATCTTGTGGACTTCGTCGGACCAGTAGATATTCAAATCCTCTGACCAACGGATGCCCAAATCTGTCGACGCCCAACTGCCCATGTGGGCAAGGCGTTCCCCTTCGCTCAGATAAAACTGGCTTTGCCGCAGAGCTTGTTCTGCTAGTTTTCGCTCGGTGATGTCCTGACCGGTCCCGAACATCGCATAGGCCTTCCCCGATGCATCTCTCTTTACAGTTCCGAGACCCAGGATGACGCGCACTTCACCATTGGGCAGCACAATTCGATGTTCCGACTTGGCATGAATCCCGTTGCTAATGGCTTCGGCCGCTTCGCGGGAGACCTTTTCCCTATCCTCAGGATGAATTCTTTCAAAAATCGTACTCGCGTCAAAGGAGTCTTTCACGGGCGGTATTCCCCAGATACGGCAAAGCTCTTCAGAATACGTAACGCGATTCTCGATGAGATCCCACTCGTAGTGCCCGATGTGCGCCAATCTCTGAGCTTCTTCAAGCCTCGCGTTACTTTCCTGCAAAGCGTTTGATAGCGCCTGGCGATCTTCCTCTACACGCTTCCGGTCGGTGATGTCTTGGGTTGTACCGAACATTTGAATTCGGCCCTGTGAATTTGTTCTCACATCACCCAAGCTATGAACTACCCGCATCTCCCCATCGGGACGAAAAAGACGATGCTCACAGTCAGCGCGTGTCGCAGTATCGATCGCTTTTTTAGCCGTCATAAATACAGCCTCCCTGTCATCGGGATGCATCATTTCGCGCACAAGCGCGACGTCAAAGGAACCGCCCTTCGGAACCAGCCCAAAAATGCGAGAGGTCTCATCCGACCAAATCACCTGATTGGTCTCTAGATCCCATACCCAGTAGCCCAGGTGAGCAACACGCTGGGCTTCTTCGAGCCAATCCTTGCTCTCCTGCAGATCGCGAGACAAGGCGTGACTCGCTTCTTCCGCCCGTTTCAATTCCGTTATGTCTTGAACGGTGCCGAAAAGTCTGTTGTGCTCTCTGGAAATCCCATCCCCCGGTCCCACATCCGTCGTCTTCCAGAGCTTCGAGGTAATGGACTGAACTGTACGCACTTCTCCACTTGGACGGACGATCCGATGTTGGTGAATGGGATGTACGCCGACAGCAACCTCCTTGTCTACTGTGCTGTAGAGAGCCCCACGGTCGTCGGGGTGGATGAGGCTGCTAACCGTTTCAATGTCCATAGGGCGTTCTTGCGGTTTGAACCCAAATATTCGATAGGTCTCGTCGGACCAGATGATCTCGCCGGTCTCAAGATCCCAATCCCAATAGCCGACATGGGCGACACTTTGAGCTTCCTCAAGTCGTGCTTTGCTTTCTTGGAGGCTGCGAGAGAGTGCCTCGCGTTCGTCATCGGCCTGTTTGCGTTCGGTAATGTCTGTTACTACGCCGGCGTATTCGGGGTTGCCGGAGTTGTCTCTTCCGGCATGTGCAACTACATGAACATGTTTGATGACTCCGTCAGGCAAGAGAATTCGGTGTTCGACATCCAAGTCCATGCCGTTCTGAGTAGCGCGATCCCTGAGCTGTTGCAGGCGGTCCCGGTCCTCAGGGTGAACTCTGTCGAATACCAGGTCAAGCGTAGGATTGGTTTCTCGTGCGAAACCCAGAATTTTGTAGGTTTCGTCAGACCAAACGAGTTCACCGCTCTGCACCTTCCATCCGAAAGTCCCCGAGTGACTCAGCCTTTGCGCCTCTGCAAGGTACTGCCATCGTCTTTGCAAATCGGCTTGCAAAGCTTTCAGATTTTCATTCGCTTTTTCAAGTGCGGATGTTCCCTCGGCGTCCCGATCCAGCGACCCTTTACGCGTTTTGACGAGCAGTCTTCGATCTCGGCGCCAGCCACCTAACACGGCAATTAACGCAATTGAAAGCGCAAAAATGATTAGAAACTGCATCATTGGCGATTGAAGCTCCGAATTCGATGCATCTTACCCTACCCGCTGGGGGCAAGACCAGAATCACCCGTGAAGCTGCAGCAGTTTCTGCGCTTTCAGGTAAAATGCTTTCCGGAACCGTAAGACTTTGTGCGAGAGGAGCAAGTCAGAATGGACATGACGCGCCGGCAATTCGCCCTGACTCTTGCAGCTGCCACCTACCTGCGGCCCTCCCTGTTCCAGCCGCTTTCCCCATTAGGAGTCCCCCGCGGCGTTGTTCCCGGCCGAGTCACTTGGGCGCACGATCCGGCGGCTGTAACCTGGGATGGCACTGGTTCGTGGTGGACCGATGCCCATAATCACCAGACTGCAATTGACCGCATGGTTTCCCGGTCCATTTGCAGCCTTACAAATCAAAAAAGCGACGCACAAGCATGGAATTCCATCTTTCAGTACTTCAATCGCGCTCACGGTCGCGGCAAAGCCGGATACAGAGCTGGGGAGAAGATTGCGATTAAGGCGAACCTGAACAACACAACGGATCATGGCACGATCGATCGTCTGAACTCTTCGCCCCATTTGATGCTTTCGCTTATCCGACAATTGACTGGGCCGGGACGAGTGCCACAATCATCGATCACGCTCTTCGATTCCAGCCGGTGGATCCCAAGCAATCTCTACGACAAGATTCACCGTGAGTTTCCTGGTGTCGTGTTTGTGGATCATATCGGAGGCGATGGACGACTAAAGGCCGAGTTCAAACCCAACGCGATACCTTTCTCAATTGAAAGCAACAACGCCAAAGGACTCGACACCACAGTCGTCGAAGCCACCTACCTCATTGATGCTGCAGTATTGAGAGCGCATGTGAGTTCAGGTGTGACACTCTGCGCGAAGAATCTGTTCGGTGCTACGAGTATAAACACCGACTGGCGCAAGAACGCGCACGATGGTTTCCATCACAACACCGATGGTTCGGCAAGTTACTCCGCATTCACCGATTTTCTGGGTCATAAGGATCTCGGCGAGAAAACCATGCTTTTTCTTATTGATGGGCTCTATGGAAATGACAATGTGGATGGCCCGCCTCACCGCAAATGGAAGATGGCACCATTCAATGATGCATGGCCAAACAGCATTTTCATGTCGCTTGACAGCGTAGCGATCGATTCCGTAGGCTTCGATTTTCTGACCTCGGAATGGCCTGATCTCCCGGATATCGCAAATGCCGATAACTACTTGCGCGAATCTGCTTTGGCGAACGATCCACCTTCGAAGACATTCTATGATCCGGAACGCGACGGTATCCGATGCCGTAGCCTGGGTGTACATGAGCATTGGAATAATGGAACGGACAAGAAATACTCGCGCAATCTCGGAAAAGCGCACGGGATTGAACTTTTCCTGATCAGCTAAAATAAAGGAAGGACAAAGTTGAACTGACGCAGCATCGCGGAGTTGAAGCGAGTGTCGTTCGTCCTGGAGGCTCGGCGAGCGGCCAGTCAGTTGATTCTTATGCATGGCACGATCGATACCCGCGGCAACTGGGGAATGAACCAGAGAGTGTTGTCTCTATGTTTCATGGTGGCATCGATAGATATTATCGCCGACTGCGTTTTCCCAATCATTCGCAAGCCAATATAAAGGCTTGCCCTTATCACGACAGCCGCTATAGTGGCGGCCCACAAAAAATACCGGGCAAGGTGTTGTGCGCCTACTACGACCTGGGCGGCGAGGGAGTCGCGTATCACGACACCGATGCAAAAAATCACGGCAGCGGAGAGTTAAACCCGGCCGATGGGACCTACCTCAATGAATTTCGTATCCACGAGGGAGTGGATACTTCCTATACGAAGTTCAATCGGAAACCTGATCAGATTGACGACAACCCCTTCGACAAGATTGTTCCTCCTGCAGACCTGCTTTATGTTGGCTGGAGCGAGCCCGGAGAGTGGTTCAACCTAACCGTAGATGTGGCACAATCGAGAACGTACGCGGCCGATTTCCTTTACACATCGAACCGCGACAACCCGGATCGTGCTTTGGCTCAGGGTGTGAAGACGTGCCGCAGCAATGGTGCAGACTGCATTCGCAAGGAATTCGCGTCGTGTGACCATGAGGCTCTCGATTCGTTCTCCTGATGCTTGAGCGCCTCGTCTTTTATGGTGAGGTTAACCGGGGAATCGGCTAAAAACAAATCGGCTGCGTGACCCTTTGAGTTTGTGGGTAGCTGTCGCCAACATCTGCGAATCGCGGTCCAGCCACCCCCCAAACACTCGGAGGAAGCACTCCCACGCCGACGAGGCGCCTAGTTCTGCTTCATGCTGTCGTCATGCTTCATATCGTCGTCATGCTTCATGCTGTCGTCCTTCTTCATATTATCTTTTTTCATTTTGTCTTTCTTGCTCTTCGCCTTCTTGTCCTTCTTCATGTTGTCTTTTGTCGTTTGATCTTGCTTCATGTCATCCTGCTTCATCTGATCTTGTTGCGATTGATCCTGTGACATGCTCCCTCCGGATTGCGCGACAACCGTGAAGGGTGCTGCCATCAAGCACACTGCCACTAACCTGCACAACTTCTTCTTCATGAGCTTTTCTCCTGGTTTTCATTGAAAGCGCTTCTACGCCCACTGCTGCAAAGAGATGCCAGGCGTTCGGGAAAGTTACGAACTATCCACGCCGGGCATATTGCTCAACAGCGCGGCCCTAAGCTTCTTCCAGTTCCTAATGTTCGCCAAATGAAGCTCCGCCGTCTCGCACCAAGCTGCTGGCCGTGACGTTCCAGACGGCACGCATAGTGATTTCATACCCATTCGTGTATGGCAGAGATTTCCACTGTCAAAAAACGAAGTGGGTTCTTTTTGGCAGTGAACGGAATTGTTGCGCATTAAAGCTGGATCCTCGCGGGCGCTTATCGTGTTATGGTGCTCTCCACTTCTGGAAACACGAATGTCTCTTCCTCTGCGATTAGGATGGTCGGGGTGCCTCCTGAGGAGATGGACAGTGCATGTGCGATCGTCAGCTTCCCACCCTCGGAAGCCGCACAAGCTTCCAAAGCCTGCATCGAAGGAAAGTAGACTTCGGCGATGCGGTGGAAGGCCGGCGGGCCCAGCGGAGAACTGATCACCTTGGTCGCCACGATCTTCGTTTTGCCGAGCATTTTATCGACTGCCATCGGTACATGTTCGTTGTTGTACACATCTTCAAAGGCCTCGACATCTTTGGGCGGCGGATACATTACCACTATTTTGAAAGCCATTTCATGTCCCTCGGAATGAATTCTTATGCTTGACACTCAGGGTGAAAACATGTGGGTTGCACCTACCGCTGCAACCCACATCAGGAAACAATAGTTAGTTAGCGGCGATACCGTTGAACCCGGCTGATTCGGACAGACCGGCGGCATCTCCCAGGCTATTGAGCGTTCCGTCTGGTTGGATCGCGAAGATGCCGATCGTGCCAGTTCCGGAATTGAGCGTGTAAACGAACTTACCATCGGCACTCACTGTAATGTCCAGGTTTGTGCTTCCGCTAGGATTAGTTCCTACAACAGTCGGGCCAATCGGCGTCAGTGTTCCTGTGGCAGTAATTGAAAATCCCGAAATGGTTGATGAAGCGGCGTTCGACACGTAGACGAACTCGCCATTTGGGGTCACGGCATTCCAACAGTTCGCGTTGCCTAGGGTCGGAACTCCAGTGCTAATCGGAGACAGCGTACCGTTCGCAACTATTGAATAGGATGAGATCGCAGAGGCGTCATTGCCTCCAGCCGGACCCGTTTCCGAAACTAGCGCTGCTCCGTTGGGAGCGAAGCTAACCGAGAATGCCCCTGGATCTACGCTGGGATTCGCAACAATCGGCCCCAACGTGCCATCATCCTGCACATGGAAAACGTCGATATTGTTGGTTGCTCGTTCCGTGACCAGAAGAAACTGTCCGTCGGGGCTGAAAGCCAAGGATGCAGCCTCTGAATTGTTAGTGGTAAGAAAGCGGGTCGAATTCGGAATTTGCCGGAGTTGCCCGCCTGCATTCAATGTAAATCCGACCACGTTGCTGCTGCCGCCTACGTTGAGTACGTAGACGAGGTTACCGTGCTGAGCCACAGCGTTCGGTTCGGCGCCGCCAGAGACTACCTTGTCGACCAGCGAGAGATCTGATCCATGCACAAAAAACACAGAGATCTCCCCGCTCCCCCCATTTACGGCGAACAGAAAAGAGCGATCCTGACTCAACGTGAGGGAGCCTTGAGATTCTAGTGGGTCTGTCACACCGCCGGTTCCTCGACCGCCTGTGAGGAAGCTACGGTTTTCTTGTAAGGAGCCGTCCGCTGCCCGACGAAAAGCAAATACAGCGTTCCTGTTTGCAGCATTCGTCATGACGAATACGGCGTGTTCAGCGTTCGAGTGTCGATCCTGGGCGTTGCTTCGGGTTGTCGACACTACGCTCATCGCGAGCGTCGCAAGTAGCAAAGTACGAACTGCCTTTCGCATTCTAGACTCCGTGTTTAAGTGAAATGCGCGTCGTTGACCTGCGGGACTGCTCATATGAATTGTTACCGGCAGGTCGACGTCGCGTGGTGAATAAGAGCGAACAATCGACGACAAAGTTACAGGCTTGTCCAAACTATTTCACGACTTTGTAATCATGCGAACTATCAGCCTCTTCAACCCGATGCGTAGCGTCGAGTTCCGCTACGAGTTGAGCCTTGAAGCCGCGGCGGGCCTCTTCCAACTGAGCTTTAGCCCGCGCTACGTGTCCCAACAATGTGTGCAGCTGCTTGGGACCCAAAACTAGTAATCCGAGCATTGCCATGAACAAGATTTCAGTACCCAATCCCACGATTCACTCCTTGGTTCCGTCTTCGTGGTCGCCACGGGTAGCGTCTGGCGTGTCTTCGTCAGATTTCATGGCCGCCTTGAAGCCACGAATACCATCTCCCAGTCCTTTGCCAAGTTCGGGTAATTTTTTGGGCCCGAACACAAGCAGGGCAATTCCGAAAATCATCAGGAGATGCATCGGCTGAAACAGTCCTTCGAACATAAGCCTCCTTGGATCGTAAGTGCCGTGCTTTGGAGAATGCGGGCGCTGCACCCGATGAACTGTTAGCAGCGCCCGTGAAACGTGGGAGGGGCTGCAACAAACTACGCGCGCTTGGCCGAATCGGCTGCGACGGCCATTGTCTGCAGTTGATTAAGGAACTTTGGGCTTTGGCCAATGAAGAGCCCATCTGCGATGAAACTCTTGATCGTTGCAATCGCGCCACCGAATTTATCGGTCAGCGGACGAATGATCGAGACACGGGGCAGGTTGGGTCTGAATTCAACCGGGACCGGGAAGATCAGGCTGGGCTGAATCAGCGGGTTGAGTGGATTGAAGAAGTTGGGGAATTTCAGGTCGGAGATGGGGTCCGCGAACGGCGCCACCGGAGCTTGCACTCCGTTGCCCGCAAAATCGACCCATTCCAGAAAGTGAGCGATCTCATCGCCGCCAATGCCCAGCGTGATCGCAAGTACTTCCGGACTCGTCACTTTTTGACTCAGGGCTGCGTACAGACTCGAGCCGCCTTGCTCGATGTATCCGAAGTGGAAAGCCGCTACATTGGCGATGGCCTGAATGTGGTCGTTCCCTGGAAAGTTGGGATTGGATCTGCCTTCGTAATCGGCATCGCTTCTGGGAATGGCGGTTACTCCATTGAGAGTGAGCGCTTGGGGAAACGTGGCGCCGAGGTCAGGGTTGCTTGCGCTTCGGTAGCGGACGAACCAGCTGGTGTCAACGTTGAGGCTCATGAGGTTGGTCAGGCGTGAACTGCCCGTGGATCCCTCTGCTGTGCTTCCGGGCAAGGTTACGAACTCATCGAAGTTGACCGGTTCGGCTCCTCTGGACTCCAGATAAGCATTCAAGAAAGTAGCGTGGCTTACTTCATCCAGCGTATTGCTGGAAATGTATTGAGGGCCGTCGGAATCAAGGTTCGACAGGGCCACTTGATAGGGATTTAGCAGTTGGTTCGGGTCGACCTCAATGGGTGGATTATTGCCGATACCACCCAGCTCCGCATACTGCGTCCACAGGTCCGACTCGATCAGTTCCGCCGCCGCCAGAAAGCGGAGAATAGCGATATCACCCGCACTAAGGGAACCGCTTTCTTGAGTACGATCTTGTGCGTGGGCCAATGGCGCATTCGCTAACAAACCAACACCCATCGCCGCGCCACCTGCCAGAAGACCACCTTTCAGAAAAGAGCGGCGGTCAACAGGACGACTAATACTGTAAGGATGAAGCTTCTTTTTCATGTTTGTGCTCCAATTCGTGCCTCATGATTTTGTTTGAGCGTACTGTGCGTTTGACGCGGCTATCAGTGCGGAGATACATCGAGAATGTCATTTGATTGTCAACTCTCTCTAAGAAGTAGATCGCCGACATGTGTCGAGGTCCCAGTTCGCTTTCCGTCCAGATTCTGTCTCACACTATTTAAAACTCGGCTCAGTCGTCGTTATTCCAGGGTCCTCAATAGATATTCTTCTCGTGCGCCGAGATGAAGCTAAGAACGGTCAGTAGAGTTGCCGGTGACGCAGGCAAAAATGGGCGGCCTGGGGAGGGCCGCCCTAGCAGGCTGCTGAAAAACTCTTTCGGTACCCTGAGCGACCACAATATATTGTGATTGCTTATTGCCGCTGATCCAATATGTTGACGCGACAACCAACGAAAAATCGTTTTTCAGCAGCCTGCTAGAACAAGTTCGCTTCGGCTAGAAGACGACCTTAGCCTGCAGCTTAATTACTCTTGGTGATGCGTCCGCGCCCAGACCGGAACCATAAATCGTCCTCGGCTGGCTGACCGTCTGAGTGATCTGTCCGAACTGATTGCTGTGCACGTTGGTGTTGGGGAAGGCAAAGTTTGGATGATTGAAGAGATTGAAAAACCTCGCTCCCCACCGAGAATTGAGCCTTCTCCCACTTCGGCATAGCGAAGGACTTCTCCACACCGAGGTCCGTGTCGAAGTATCCAGGGCCGCGAAACTGGTTTCGGCGCTGAGTGCCGAAATCGTTTGTCGAATCTACGATATTGGCTGCGTCACAGCAGGGATACGGCTGCCCGTTCACCAGTCGCGCAGCCTGTGAAGACAATCGGCACTCCCGGCGACTTTACAGACGCGCTGGCTGTAGGAACCGGTGCAAGGCGCACCAAGAGTGCGCCCTTGTTAAGGTCCGGGCCTTAGTTAACGGTGACGCTGACCGGCACACTATGACTCAGGGCACCGGATGAGCCGGTCACTGTCACAGTGGTCTGAGATGCCGCTGGAGTTGATTTTGAGCTGTTACTCCCACATCCCAGCATGAGCAGCGTACTGAGAAGCAGCAAGCCGAGCACGCTCATTCCCGCAAGATGCTTGCGGGTGAGTGGCAGTTTCTTGCGAGTGGTGAAGATTGTTCCAAAGAGCCCTAAGCCCGGCAATAGGAAAGCCACACCCGGGTAGCCGCCGACCGGAGGCGTAGAGGTTGCAGAAACCGTTAACGTTGAAGAGGATGTGCTTGATCCCGGCGATATCGTTGAAGGACTCAGAGAACAAGTCAAACCTGTGGGTGCCGAACAGGTAAGTGAAATCTGACTATTGAACCCGCCAACCCCACTAGCGCTAATCATCAGGGTCGTCGAACTGCCCGCCATGACGGTCGCACTAGAAACCGAAAGATTGAGCGAAAAATCCGGCCCGCTGACCGCGGCCGCAGGAACAAGGCTCGCGAATACAGCGGTGGTGGATCCCCCAGCCGGAAAATTGGGTTGGCCGGCACTACCTCCAGCAGTGAGATAAAGAGTGCCGACATTGCCTGGATCACTATTGGCCCCGCCGCCTCCGCCAAATACCATATCCCACAAGCCTGGATTCACCAGCACGTTGCCCGAAGAGTTAGTGAGATGGCCGACAAATTTCCCAGTTGTGCTAAACGCGCTGATGGTGCCATCGCCGAAGTTTCCCACTAGGATGTCGCCCGCGAACGCGCCGAAGCTGGCCGGAGCCACTACGACAGCCCAGGGTGCATTGAGATTGTTGTTGGCACTTGCAGCAACGAAGGTGCTTACGAAGTTGCCGTTCGTGTCGAATATATCCACCTGACCGGCGCCGGCGCCAGGCACGGCGTCGTGCTTGGGACCATCCTGCATCGCGTAGGCGACGTAAACTTGGTTCCCGACAACGTGGATGCCGTGGGGCGCGAATCCCGCGGGAAGATTCGGATCGGTGAACGTGCCTCCCAACGACGTGAGGTTGTAGCTCGAATCGTAGACGTCTACCTTGCCGCTGTTGAAGTTGGCGGCCAAGAGGTTGGTGCCAAGTAGTGCCAGACCTTTATAAACCGCGCCGCCGGCGGAATTGTCCTTGCCGATGATCGCTGTGTTGCTGGATCCGTTCCAGTAAACGATGAGGCCGTCCTCGGTATCAAAGATGAATGATCCACCGGAGAAGTAGGAGCCGCTCGCGTTGGCGACCGTTCCGGTCGGGCAACCTGGGCTGCAGTTGCCGTTTGGATTGTGTGAGGCCCCCGGTATGGTCACGACTAGTCCGGCGTCTTTGTTGCCGTTCTGATCGTACAGCGTGGAAACACCGCTGTTGTTGTCAGAGATCCAGAAATCTTCCCCGGGAAGTACTGAGATTCCCCAAGGGTTCACCAGTTGGGTGTCTGTGGTAACGCCAACGCCGGCAATGTTGGAGACCAGGTTGGTCTGCGAATAGCCGGCCTGCTGCGCAAGCAATCCCGAGGGAATTGCTAACGTCATCAGCAGTCCGAATAACGAGATTACCTTTTTCATTGTGTCCTCTGAGAAATATTAGTGTTGGATTTTGTGCGACTCCGAATCTGAATAATGGTTTGTTATCTAACATGACGGTTGGACGGAGAATCGAGAATCAGGTTTACTAAGCCTCGAACTCTCCGTCGCAACCGCGAGCGCCCGATATCTAGATCCCGACCTACTGACCGCCTGCCGCAGGTGCGGTGCTTGGGATCGGAGCGTTCGCCTTGCCCAGCATGACCATCTCTCGCGAGGCCGGCATGGTATAAACGCCATTCAGTGTTGTTATTTTGCTCAGAAAGTACTTACCATCGAAATGCTCGAAGCTGAGCGTTGGCCGAATTGTGGGGTTGTCGTCGAATGAGAGAGGAAGTAGAAATGCACCACCATTGTTATAGTCGCTAATGGCGAGCTCTCCATTCAGGCCGGGACTGACACGGTTAACTCGGTATTGCCCTGCGGGGAGCGTGGCGCCTCCGGCTACAAACTCGCAGGGAACACTCACGACGACCGCAGCGGCATCTTGAGCACGAGCACTTACTCCAACACCGAATAAGCACATCAACATAAGTACAGCTGTCAAGTACGACTTCTTCATGATTTCTCCTTATATAGAACCAGTGTGACTCTTTCATCGTTGATAACGGTGCTCGGGAAGTTTTTATTCCTTGCCTGCCATCCCGCACGCCTTGGTCATCTACACATATATAAGCGTCAGTAGGTTAGACGCGCTCGTGACGAACGAGATACAGCGCCGATGTCATTTCCTTGTCACTTATGTGTTGAGAGGCCGTAACGAATGTGAGTGCCAAGTATCAGATCAGCGCGATGGTGGTTGTTCACGGAGCGGTAGATGGTGAGTCTGTTCGCTTTACAAGGTCGGCGGGGGCGTGCGGTCGGGAAATGATTAGGTTATCTGAGCTACACTGGACGAATAAGCGTGAGGGATCGAGTCACGAAGGCACTCGGCACACAGTCTGATAATCTTTTTCGCCGTTCTACTCGTCGGAGCGCTCTGGTCGGTTGCTAGCGGCGCCCGTTTGTTGAAGTACTTGGTGAGACCCTCACGAAGCTGCAAACGAGCTCGCAATAACCGCGCCTTCACTGCCGTCTGACTTACGTTGAGCACCTCGACTGTTTGATCTGTGGTGAGTCCTTCAATGTCCCGCAACACAAATACCGTCCGTAAGATTGGACTTAGGTCTTCCAGGCACTTGATTAGAATATCCCGTAATTCAGACGCCCAGTAGAGCTGTTCCGGATTAGGAGCCCAGTCGGTGACCTCCTTCGGAAGTAGGTCACCAGCGGGGTGAAAATCATCATCTAGCGAGGTCTCTCGCGTGGTGCGTTGCTTGCGCAGCTTCATCAGCGACTGGTTCACGGTGATGCGAAAGAGCCAGGTTGAGAATTTGGAATCCTCGCGGAATACGGACAAATTTTCATAGGCCTTTAAAAACGCTTCCTGAACTGCATCTTGCGAATCTTCCCTGTTGTGCGTGATGCTTTGAGCAATTCGTAAAAGTTTGCGATCGTATCGCTTTACGAGCTGCTCAAAAGCGGCCACGTTTCCATCCTTGCTCGCATGGACCAGATCTAGGTCATCGCTTGCCATTGTCCATTGTTCGAGATGTGGTGAATGTGCGGCCATTTTGGGTTCAACCGTGTTTTGATAAACAACTGCTTCGTGTAAATAGGCGGCTGTCTACTGCACTACGACTTGGCCCGTCATCTTAGGATGGACTGAGCAGAAGTAGGAATACGTCCCCGCCTTGGTGAACTTGAAGGAGAACTGTTCGTCCGTATCCATTACCTTGGACTTGAACACGCCATCAGTGCTCACGGCTGTATGAGGAATGTCGTCTTTGTTTGTCCAAGTAACCGTCGTCCCTACCGGCACGGTGATCTTCTGCGGGCCAAACACGAAGTTGTCGATGTTTACCGTAGCGCTGGCTGCTGGCGGTTGGTCATTAGCCCTGACGTTCGATGAGCCAGGGAACAGTATTAGCATTGCGAGTATTACCGGTATCGCTACACCTGCAACCCACATATTTTTCCTCATCATTGTTTTGTTTCCTTTCTAGTTTGATATTAGGTCGATCTTTTTTTCGATCCGGATTCCTCTCGGTTTTTAGCTATGGATCGAGTCGACTGTTGCCAGGGGCACACCGGCATTTCCTGGGGCCGAAGACCCCGAGTCCGCAAGTGGTGAATCGACAATTGCAAGGCTGCGGCCGCTGACCAGATAGTTCACGTCGGTGATTCCCAACACCCGTTGCAACTGGTCCGCTGGCACTTTCATGGGGCCGGCTGAGGGAGCTGTTCCCGGCGCGGGCTGCGGGAAAGCCGTCGACATCGCCGTGTGGAAAGATACTTTGCCTTCCACCTTCTGCATGATCTGGTGGATGTGGCCGTTCAACACCGTCACAGAGCCGAAGCGCCTGACGTAAGACAAGGCTTGTTCACTGTCGTCGGTTCCCCATCCCCAATCTGGATAGATCGTCCAGAGTGGAATGTGAGCGAAGAGCACAATCGGAGTGCTGGCAGAGCGGTTCTTGAGATCGTCCTCCAACCATTCGAGTTGTTCGTGACCAAGCGACCCCATGCCGCCGGCCTTGAGATTAGCGACATTCACGAGCCCCACAAAGTGGACGCCCTTTTGATCGAAGCTGTACCATCCGCTGCCTTTGGTCCCCTTCCCGTAACGCTGGAGAAACTGTTCGCCGTTGTCGCTCAGCATGTCATGCTCACCTGGCACATAGTAGACTTGCTTCGCCGACGCCCCCTTGAGCACCTGGTCCAGCGTGTCGAACTCGCTCGGCTTCGAGAGCTGACTCAGATCACCGGTGTGAATAATGAAATCTGGCTTGTGGGGCATCGCATTGATCTTGTTGATTGCCGTCTGCAGAGTCGCAGTGACGTCCGGGTTGGCCGGCTTGTTGAAGCCAATGTGGCTGTCGCTGATCTGCACAAAACTGAAATCCCCGCCTTTGCCGGCGTCTTTGCCGTGGCCTTTGGCGAAAGCCCGCGACATTGGAATGCCGCCGCTCATAGTCCAGACCAGGCCCGTACCTGCCCATGCCATGCACTTCAGAAATCCCCGACGATCGACTCCGTCGTTGTTGAGGTCCTGCAATCTCTGATCGATGAGATCTTTGTTCTTCGCCGTCATCTTTCCTCCGGTGTTTTTCTAGCGTTCATAGTCGATAACTGGCCCGAGCTGGTTTTATTCCCGCGAAAATAGAGGGACCCATCCGAAACCTCTGGGGTTGTTTGGAACCTCCCTTGTTGATTTCCCTTAGGTGGGGGAACTGCGTAGGAAAATGCAACGTTGGCACGGGCCAGGATGGGATGGCCTGCAAGACAGGCACGTTCAAGCATATGTCGCGATTCAGTGCGCTCACCCGACGCGACTGACAAAACTCGCCAACTCGCGTAAGGTGGGGCCGGTTGCGTCCGGCGCAAAGCCCAGCTCTTCGAGAGGAAGGTTCATGCGGTTGACCCAGAAGGTTGGGTAACCAAACGCTTTGGCTCCCGCGGCATCCCAGCCGCCATACGCCGCGAAGGCAATTTCCTCGCGTTTCATCCCAAATGCATCAATGCCCATCCGGTACGCACGCGGGTCGGGCTTGTAGGCTCTAACCTTGTCGGTACTGAGGTGCGGTTCGAAAATGCCTCCAAGTCCAGAGTTCCGGACCGCAGCGTCTAGCATTGCCGGGGTAAAATTGGATAGCAATGCCAGCTTCATCCCGGACGACTTCAGCGACTGTAATGTCGGCAAGGCGTCTGGCCACGCGCTGATATTGAGAAATGCCTGCATAAGTCGGTTACGCTTTTCCACCGTGAGTTCAGCTTTTACCAGTTTGGCCGCATATGCCAATGCATCTTCCGTGACATGCCAAAAATCGACGTAATGGCCAGTCAGCGTACGTAACCAGCTGTACTCGAACTGACGGGTACGCCAAGCGTTGCTCAGTTCGGCGCCTTTTTCTGGAAAGAGTCCTTCAGCGAGCGCATACACTGGACGCGGATCAAAGATCGTCAAGCCATCAAAGGCGATAGCCTTGATTTTCGGTCTTGCCGCAGCAATGGCGCGCGGACTTGATACTACGAAGTCGCTGGCAGCAGCGGCGCCCGCTAGCACAATGAATTTTCGGCGAGTCAGTAGCATCGCAACCTCTCAGGGTCTAGCCGGGTGTGTTAACTCCACTCAAAAAGCCGCCCAAGTGCCCCGTCAGGGCAACGACGCCGACTGCCAGCAGTTCGACCGCAAAGCGGTAGCTTGGCAGGTACACTGACCGTCGTCGAGCGCGGAAATGCACCCACCACACCAGCCAGATCATCACCGTTGAGACACACGCCAGAACGAGGTGCAGTAAGAGAGTTCCCTTCAGCTTCTGCCCCTCGAGTTGAAACCGCCACGCAAGTAGACCAGTGGCGAGAACGGGGAGCGTTGAAATCGCCGCGGCCAGCAAGTTGTAGTACGCCGCAGCCCCTAACCCGCGTTGTTTCGTCCACTGTCCTACGACGTCAAAGGCCACTGCCGTAATGAACAGGGCGATCGGAAAGTGGATTAGCACCACATGTTGCGCGTGCTTCGCCAAAAGCGCCGTCTTGAGATCGAAAGGATTTACCATCGGTTCGCAATCTGCTTCCTGTGAAATACGCTTCACCTGTGAATAACGGACTTCTTAACGTTTTATTCCGCGTGGATCGCTGTATCACCGTAGCGGCATAACAAAATTGGCGTCAGTTCGATGGAATATTTGAGTCGAAGGCTAGTTTTCAACTGCAGAGCGAAAACGATTCGGGGCGTTCATGAGAAGTGGTGACCATCTTTGCAACGTCTTTGTTACCAACCATTTACCTTGCTCAGCAGTTTTCCTCAACAATTCTTGGTTTTGAAGGGAATAAACCCAGGACTCCGAAGTTCTCATCATGTGGCCCTGTCAGGAGCGAACCTCCAACTCGACTCGTTCGAAGAACTGGCTATCCCTCTCTTCGATCAGCTTTACAACTTCGCTCATTGGCTCACGCAGAATCGTGATGAAGCCGAAGACCTGGTTCAGGAAACCTACGTTAAGGCGCTGAAAGGGTTCTCGTCTTTTCAGTTGGGTACGAATTTCCGGGCGTGGATCTATCGCATCTTGCGCAACACGTTTTTGACCTCTCGCAAGGGCCTGAAAGTTACCATGACCGTTCCTCTCGATTTAGAAGATGAAGAAGTGGGACCGGAACCTACCATTGAGCGCGATACACCAGAAACGCTTCTGTTGGCGCGATCGAGCCATGAAATGCTTCAGAAGGCGCTCGCTGAACTCCCGGTGCATTTCCGAGAGATCCTTCTTTTGTGTGAGGTAGAGGAAATGTCGTATCAGGAGATCTCCGAGACGCTTGCGGTTCCCATCGGTACCGTAATGTCGCGTTTATCGCGTGCCCGGCAAACTTTACGAAATCAATTGCGACCACAGTTGCACCAAGAAGCAGGACAGAGAATCGATAGGGGGACGAACCATGGTCTGTGAATCCTGGAAGGCAAAACTCGACACCTACCTTGACGGAGAGGTTCCGGTGGAGGAGATGCGCACTTTCGACGCGCATGTGCGCAATTGCCCGTCGTGCTCTGCGGACGCCCTC
>DATHMV010000022.1:0-45762 GCA_035486715.1 Candidatus Aquilonibacter sp. | reverse complement strand
ATGTCTTCGTCGCGGCCAGTAAACGAAACCGGCTGGAAGCTGACAAACGCGATTTTCTTCGGGTTTTCCATCGCGAACTTCACCACCGTGCCAACCTGGTCGTTGTTCACGTTATTAACAATGGTAACCACCAGCACGATTTCAATGCCCGCTTCGTGCATGTTCTCAATGGCACGCAACTTAACGTCAAAGAGGTTGCCGATCTGGCGATGGCCGTTGGCGTCGTTACCGATGCCGTCGAACTGCAGGTACGCATAACGCATGCCTGCCTCAAAGGCCTTCTTGCAGAACTCTTTACTCTTGGCGAATTCGATGCCGTTTGTGGCCGCCTGCACGCTGTTGTAGCCAATTTTGCGAGCGTAAGACACGGCCTGCAAAAAGTACGGGCTCATGGTCGGTTCGCCGCCGCTAAACTGCACGGACATCTGGCGGCGCGGCTTAATTTTCAAAGCATTGTCAAGAATTTCCTGAATTTCGTCCCAGCCCAGTTCATGCACGTAACCGACCTGGTTGGCGTCCATGAAACATGGATCGCACATCATGTTGCAGCGGTTGGTGAGGTCGATGGTGAGAACCGAGCCTCGCCCATGCTTGATGGTGCTGCTGCCGTGGTTATGCAGTTTTTCGTCGTTGTGGGCGCGGATATCACGGCCGGGAAATGTCTCTTCCAAGTGCCGGAAGAATTGCGGATCGATGGAGAGAACATCTTCGAAATGTCCGTGGACCGGGCAATCCTTCACCATCAGGATTTTGCCATCGCGCTCGATGATCTGCGCCTTGATTTCACCAGGCCTTTCATTTAGCAGGACGCGGTAATCCTGTTTGCCGTCGACAATTCGTTGGCGAATCTCCGGCACGCAGCGCGGGCACAACGAATCGGTTTGCCGCGGCCATCCCAAAGGCGGTTTGGACTTTTCACGGGATTTCAGCAGGGGCTTATCCGACCATCTCGGTGTGAAAGAAGGATTTTCGGGAAAGAGATTGTTGCCCCAACAAAAGGCTCGCCACGCGCCGTTCGCAGCAATTGCCATCGCCGTTTCGACGTATTTGATGGGCTTATGCATTCGCCTTGAATACTCCCGACCGCCTGCTCGAACGTGGAAGAGTATCAGATCGATTCTTGCGCGACAACCTCTTCTTGCTGTATATCGCGGGTGAAATTACACTTGCACGTTCCCCATCGGGAACGTGATGACACGCCGATCAGCCTGGAAGATTGAAAACTATACCTACCGCGAGTGTCCCCACCCGGAGCGCGAGTTTGGCTACGCGGTTTCGCTGCATAACCACTCGTGCCACTCGGTGGAGAAACTGGCGGCGTTGAACCATGTGGTCAAGAAGACGTTCATGCGCCCTTTGAGCGGTATTCTGCAAAATTCATTTGGTCTCGGCGGTGTTTCTAACTTGAATTATGCAGATGTAACTTTCAATCCACCCTACACGCCGGAAGACGTCTATCGAATGGAGGCAGCGGCAGCGGGCAAGTGGGGCTTCGACGGCGTTCACCTCGCCATCACCGATCACGATGAATTTGCCGGCAGCCTCGAGTTACTGCGCGGCCGTCCCGATCTGAACGGCCGCATCGCACTCAGCGAGGAGCTGTCGCTGTGGTTCCAGGGGCACTTGTTTCATCTGGGAGTGAATCACCTAACTGAGATTGAAATCGAACAAACCCACACACAAATTCAAGCAGCGGCGCGGGCCGGGCGTTACGACGAGTTGTTTGAAACTCTTGCGGCCAGTGGCTGCCTGGTGGTCTTTAATCATCCTCTGCTCCCTTGGGGACCGGGAGCAAAGGAGATTCCTGCCACGGAATTGCTCTCCCGCTATGGCTGGGCGATTCATGCATTGGAAGTCAACGGAATGCGGCCGCGCGAGGAGAACGATCGCGTTCTCGAACTTGCCCGGCAGTGGCGTAAACCGGTGGTCGGCGGGGGAGACAGCCATCTGCTGGTCGCCAGCTCGGTGATCTCTCTTTCGCACGCAGCAACTTTTAAAGACTTTGTCGCCGAAGTCAAGGACGGCCATGCGGTGCCGTTCGTGACGCCAGATTATTTTGCCCCGCTCCAATGGAAGCTTTTCCTGCGGGTGCTGTTTTTCATTTCACGCTACCGGCAAATCGCCAGCTATAAGGGACAGCCGGTGGCCGCCATGCTGGAGCGGCGCAAAGTCTTGCTCGATCCGGTGGGCGCGGCGAGCCGCGCATTTCTAAATTTGGTTTGCGCGTTGGGATTGGCTCGGTGAGGAGTTCTTTGATGAAGGAAGGACGGGCGGCCGAGCTTCGAGCAATCTTTGCGAACGCCATCCCACGGATGGGTGCACCATCATTGACTGAGACTGCCCAGCTTTCGCGCTTTTCGAAAGCGGGGAATTGATGCTGTCGCTTTATGTGGCCGAGGTGAGATCAGCACCCGCCTTTCGCGCCGACCTTCGCCAGACCAGAGGATGGCACTCCGCCGGTGTCCCCGAAAATGCCCGTGCCGATTTTTCCGTTGCTGACGGGGGCGAATAGCACCAGGCCCACGGTCTCGCCATTGTCCGAGCCTACCGCGAAGTTCACAAAGATCATATTGCCGAGAACATAGAACTCACCACCGGTAAGCGTACCGCCTTCATAGTCCCCCAGCGTGGCCGTGCCGCTGTGCGGCCTGCCGTAGTCGCCATTGTCGGTCAGCTCCAGGCAGAAGTTTACGTTGCCGAGGGGAATGGTGCCGGCAATGCCACCTTTCGACTCTGTCACTGCTACTGGATAGTTGCCGGTGTAGCTTTGCGCCTTGGCAGCGCTCGGCGCCAGGGCGAAGGCCAAAACTGGCAGTGCCATTGCAATTAATGTACGAATCTTGTTGGTCATTCTTTTTGCCTCCTCATGAAGATCTTAAGTTGGTTTTCCTCGTAGACATTTAACAAAGGCAGACTCCCGTAGTTGTCATGAAAAAGTAAAACCGTTGTAAAAGTCGTGCAGGCGCTACCAACAGATTGCGATGCTGGATATGGATACGGGAGAACTGGGGAGCGTCGACTAGAGCATGAACGCGCAGAGGCGCGAGTTCTCTACTATGGTCGCAGTCCTATTTCACGCAGGGGCTATGCACTCTTCTCGCGCTACCTGCAAGTTGCGAGCTATCAGGAGAACCGGTGGCCGCCATGCTGAAGGGGCGCACGGTTTTGCTCGATCCGGTGAGTGCGGCGAGCCGGACGTTTTTTGGGTTGGTTTCGGCGCTGGGGTTAGCACGGTGAGCGGATTCCTAATCGAAAAACTAAAGGAACATTCGTTTGTCCGCGTCTTTAAAGCCATGAGCCTAAATATCAGGCTGGAAGGAGATTTCGAATCGTCCCGCGCCGATAATGTGCGCACGTTCAGGAATCGCCCCCATCTTGTGGAAGAGAGCGACGCGGGTGTTTGGCGAGAGTTCAGAAAATGTGAAGTCGTACGTCAGACTCATTGTTCCCACAAATTTGTTGTCACGAACGTAACCCACGGCTTCAGTAAAAGCCGTGTTAGACATCGCAAAAGGCAGCGGTACCTTTGGCAGGCCGGGAATACTGATAAACCTGCCAGCAGGAACCGCAGTCTTAACGAGATTTTGAAAAATCGTTGGGTGCTCGGGATCGTCGGAGAGATACTCTGATGCAGAGAAGAAGTCGTAATCCTCAGATGCTCCCGGGGAAGCACTAATACCTTGAATCAAGGCAGCCGCTTTCGCTATGCAGAGATGAGCGATGATTCGCTTGTCCTCGGCGCGCTTAACATAACCACCTGTGACAGCGAGAACTAGACCGTTTACTGCATCACGTGGAAAGAACGGATGGTCACCTATATGTTCTTCATATGTTATCTCTCCTCGAATGATAATTACCCTCGATGGAACTCCACGTCCCAGTGGCTTACTTGGGTCCACAAGGATCATCCTCGCCCTCTTTCGAATTGCTTCGGGGCTTAGCGTATTCAATAAGCGGAGCAGGTTATCATCCTGATCTTCGTACCTCCATTCCAAGACAGGCGCATCAAGTTTCGAGGTCTGAAATAGTCTGAACCTTCGTCCGTTCGTTACCATGAAGAATGATGCTGCAATCTCAGGATGGCTTGCATATGTATGCGCCTGTTCAGTAACGTCGTGGGATAGTTCTTCTGAAGGAGCTTTCACCTCAACAACCCATCGTCCATAGGAGATGACCTCGCAGATGTAATCGGCTCGCCCGATTAAAGCAGGGTCGTTCGGTTTCTTGCGGCCGAGAAATGCGCGATCGTATCTAAGTGTCTTCTCCGTGAGAATTGTGGCATCTGTCCCATGCGCATACCCTAAACGTTCAATCAGAGGCCTAACCAAAATCTCGCGAACATCAGTTTCATTCATAGCATCGAAATTTGGCGCTTGGCTCATCGGTGACAACCTAGTCCAAGATAATTCTCGGATTTAAATTCCTTAAACATACATGGTAACTACGAGGCACTGTCATTTCTTCTTTTTGCCTGCCGTCTCGCCGGTGACTTCCACTTGCAGCTTGGTGCCTACTTCATCCAGCGCCGCCTTCAGATACTCCGTCACATTGTGACCGTCGCCGTAGTAAGGCCTTACCGGAATTGAAGCGATCTCGCCGTTTGTTTTTGGATCGATGAAATGTATGGAAAGAACCAGGTGTTCGTTGTCGTAGTCGACGTGGACATCCGAAAATTTGATATAGAGGTCGTTCCCGGCAATGTTTTCGTCTGCCTTGTCTTTGGCGGCGGTGATGGTTCGACCGTTTAAATGCGTCGCTTGCAGGCTGCGCAGAAAACCTGCATTCAAAAAAGCAATATCGTCAGCCCAGTCTGCCCTCGAGTGAAAGTCGAAAAGTCCCCACGAGTCGGGTTCCAAATCGATCCACCCGACAAAGATGTGGTTCATATGACTCATGTCGATACTCGACTCTTTGTTCAGGTAGCGTGGCACCTTGTGGCGTGCGGCCAGAGAAGTCGGGAAGGAAATGCACAGCAATAGCAACACAGCGGCGAATGTCAGTTGCTTCATAAGAGAAACCTCGTTTCTGCTCCCCGGCTTGAGCCGGAGGCCTGTTGTCTATCAACTGCATGGGCCCATTTTTGGATATCCGATCAAATAGGTAACTGGCATCTTCCCACCTGCAAGCTCACCGATCTCCCACTGGTATTCGCAAGCGGTTAGCTTTCCTACGATCTCGCGCAGTTCCTGTGGCCGGTAGGTTCGCAGGCAGGACACTACTCCATCGAAGAGCAGGACGAAAGGAATGATGGGAATCAAATACGTCCAGAGCAGGCGCGACCAGCGGAATGGGCGAATGCGCGGAGTGTGCAGGAACATCAGGAGAATGCCAACAAAGATCAGGCCGATGGTCGAGGGCGCGCGTTTGGTGGCCTCGAAGATGCCAATGCTTTCGCCGGCATCGACGGCATTTTGCAGGATGGCGCGAGCATCCTCCGGCGGAAAATGATGGAACGAGGTAAACATCGTTCGCAGCCCTTTTAGAGCGCCAGGAACTTTCATCGCGTCCACCGGCTCCGGATAGAAAGTAATGTGGTGGTCGGACGACGCGCTTACGCTTTGGAATGCATCGAGGTTTGGATATTTGTCGGTGAGCCAGATCTGAAGGCCGGCGGAATTTTCGGCCTTCGCACATGTTAGCTTTCGAGAAAGGTCCAGCCACGGACCGCCTCCGCCAGAACACATATCGACAATTGATTGCGTGGCAGGCGGCGTGGTTAGCGACTGCCCGGCGTTCGGCTGGTATTCCGTAGAGTCAATCACGCTTTGCAGCAGCGGAGCGATGGGCTCGTAGGCGTGCAAGAGGTTGAAGCCAAACTGAAGCGCATCCGTGACGTCCGCGCGAAGCGATGACGGGAACCACGGTTGTTCATGGAGTTCGATGAACTGTATGCGAGGCATGGCAACTCAGTTCTTCAACTTACAAATAATTCATTCAGGCCCGGGCAATCGTTACCCCCCATGTAAAGCCGATCCCCGCGGATGCAAACAGCAACAGCTGCGCGGGAAGAATTAGCCCCTCGCGGCGCATATTCACATAATTAATGACCAAGTCGCTCGCAAAAGTATGGCCATACTCTTCCATGAGAGTTGGCGGCAGGCCGCCTTTGGGCAGTCCCACCATCTTGCAGAAACCCTCCCGGTCCCGCCGGCTGAGGTTGGAATAGATGAAATGGTCGATATCTTTCAAACTCAAGGAAGACGCTTCCAGAGCCTTATTTACCATCAGAAGCATGTTGAGAAAGTAGACGGGTCTCACCTCTCGCTCCATGCACGCAGCATCAACGTGAATGTCCGCGTGGCCATTCGTCCTCACCATGGTGATGGCCTTCTGAAGATGGCCGAGCGTCATGGCTTCGACGGCTAGTAGCAACGGACCTGCTTCGCCGTCGCGGCGCAGGATCACGGCGCTGCTGGCATCCCCGTGGATGGTGATGGGAAGCAACGAGCGGTTGCCGGGGGGGGCGGCATCCCCGGCCACGAGCAAGACTGTCTGAATACTTTCATCGATGGACATCCAGCCGAGCGCGGTTTTGATGGCGACGTGAAATCCCGCACATCCGCCGACTTTAAAACTTAGGATCATCGAATTTTCAGCACCGAGGTCAGCGCTGAGTTGGTGCGCGAAGGATAGGCCCTGTGAAGACTCGTTGGACCAGCTTTCGTTAGACCAGGTGCTGTAGTCCAGGATGAGATTGATGTCGCGCGCGGTTAACTGGGCTTCGGCGATCGCCTGGGAAGCGGCTTCGAGAACCAGGTCATAAAGTTTGTTCTCGCCGCAAACACGAACCCGATTCAATCCGAGACCCTCGATGGCCTTGCGTCTCGCCTCGAGGCTCAACGGAGAAAGCGCCGTCTCGATCCGGGTTCGCTCCCGCTCCAAGATCACGTCTACTGCCTCATCATCGGGGGCAACGGCGTAGGCCGCACCTGCAATGCGCACATTCATCATCAAGGCAGCTCCAGAAGAAGGGCCGCGAATCCGTTATCGCGAGCTGTTCCCAGGAGTAGAACTGGCCCGCTGGCAGAGCTACCGCTTGGCTTACTGCTTAATCCAAAAATCAAGTGGAAGAGCGCGCCGGTACCGGCCAAACCCTGGGCAAACGATTGCGCCCGTATTACGATGGCGCCATCGTCGGCACTCTCGCGAGCCAAGTCGGCTGTTGGACTGATGGCGCAAGGAGCCCCATTCCCGCTACAGATTATAAGACTCGGAACGGAGCCGCCAAGCATCTGGCCGATCCTCTCCGCGGAGTTACCGCCAGCCGCCCAGTAGCCTGATCTCATTCGCGCATAAGAGCGTCCACTTGATTGGACGTCCCCGCGACCGGACGGTTCAAGCACCAGTGCCGCCACACCTTCGCTCGGGATAAAACCGTCGGCTTCTACAAAAGGATCCAAGTGGTAGCACGCGGGCGAGAGGAGGCCTGCCTCCTCGTACCATGAATACGTGCTTCGCGCGAGCGCGTCGCCCGCGATGATGATGGCTATGTCGGCCTGACCGTGGCGAAGCAGGCCAGCCGCCTGAATCATGGCACACTCGCCCGAAAAATATTTGTTGCTCACCGTGATATTCGGCCCGCGCAGGCTGTGAAACATCGATACATGACTCGCGGGAGCGCTGGCCAGAGTTTCCGGGAAGGTAATGGGGTCGGTTTGGTTCCAGCCGTTTGCGGCAGCACTCAGGTAGAAAGCTTCCGTGAGTTCAACACAGCCAAAGGCGGTGGCAAAGACCACGGCAACTCGCGATCGATCTACTTGAGTCAGGTCAATCCCAGCATCCTTAATCGCCAAAGAAGCAGCGATCAAGGCCCATACCGAGAGTCGATCAAGACGTCTGGTCTTCACGCCCGGCACCACGTCAGCGGGGCGAAAGGGCGGAACAAGAAACGCTCGCCGGTGGCCGGTGGTTGTCCAGGCGGAGATAGCAGTGGGTTCGAGGGGACTCAACGGAATGAGTCCTGCGAGCGGCCCATGCGGACTGACGGAACCGATGCCGGTAATCGTGACGGAGGGCAGATGCGGAATCATGAGGGGCCGCTTCCGAATATGAGTACGGTGTTGCTGCCGCCAAAGCCGCTGGAAGCCGACATGGCCAAGGGTAGGGGTTGGCGTTTAACTTCTCCTCTCAGCCAGTCAACACCAGGGCTTTCGATGGGATTGGTGAGCCGCAGCGTCGGAATCAGCGTCCCGGAACGGCTGGCCATGATCGTGATGGCTGCTTCGAGCGCGCCGGCCGCGCCGAGGCAGTGTCCGAAGTACGATTTGGTCGAAGACACGGGAATGGGACGGCTGCGTCCGCGGAAAGCGGTTTCGTAGGCATTGGCCTCGGCACTATCGTTCAGCGGCGTGCCGGTCCCGTGGGCATTCACATACCCGATGTCATCCACGCTGACTTCCGCCATTTCCATGGAGAGGCGTATGCAATCAGCCAATCCGTTTCCTTCTTTGTGGGGCGCGGTGGGGTGAAATGCATCGTTAGTCATCGCCCATCCACGCAGCACGGCGAGAACATTGGCATTGCGCGCGGTGGCTCCTGCCAGCGTTTCGAGGATGAGAACCGCGGAACCTTCGCCCAGGTTGGTGCCCTTGCGATTCTGGTCAAAGGGGGAGCAGGGATCGGGGTCCAGCGCTCGTAGGGAGTTGAATCCGCTCAGGGTGAATGGACACAGCGGATCGCAGCCTCCGGCGAGGACGATTCGAGCGGACCCGTCGAGTAGCATGTTGGCGGCGAGCGCAATCGACATCGCTCCGGATGCGCAAGCCACGGAGATGGCGCAACGAGGTCCACGAATTCCGAAATGCTCGCCGACCGCATCGGCAACGTGCGCGAAGGGATATGACGCGGCCCGCGAAAGGCCGCCAGGGCGCCGATACCAGGCGGCCGGATCTTTGGCAATTCCGGCATCGATCTCGGTCAAACCCCCGACCGTGCTCGCCATCATGATGCCGCTTTCACGAAAAGCAGAGCTATCGCAACCGGAATTCGCGATTGCATCCTGAGCCGCCATTACCGCGAGTTGGTCGGTGCGCGAGTATCGGGAGCTAATGTCTTCTGCGAGAGGTGGCAATTCGAGAACCTGCGCTGTACTTCCTTCGAAGCCGGAATACAGATCTTTTGTAGGCGACAGGCAGCACTTGCCCGATAACATACCTGCCTGCAAGCGGTCGAGCCCGATGCCATAGGGACTGACGACGCCGACACCAGTCACGACGATTGTTTTGTGGATATCAGTCAATGATGGCTACCGGCTAACAGGTTAAAAAATTCAAACACTGATTAGATAGATCGTCAAGGTAAGCAAATATCCGACTCACAAAGCGACGCGCTCCCCCAACTCCGAATTGGCAGAGGCCTTGCGGTGAAGGTGGACGACAACCGCGGTCACAGCTGCACCAAGCCCGCCGAGGAGTATACCGAGCGCCACGCTGCCAATAATCCAGATCAAAATCTGTTCTTTCGTAAGATGAGTGCTCGCGGCAGCCAGAGCAGAAAAGGTCAGTGGCTGGAATGAGCCGCGATAGAGAAGACAGCCGAGTTCCACTGAGGAGAAAACAATCAGGGGCTGAAGCAGCGGATTGCTGATGAAAGTGCTGGCCAGAGTCAGCGGCTTGTTCAGCCGGAAGAGCAGGGCTACGCCCACGGCCGCGAGGGCGTGAAATCCATAGATGGGCACAATGCCGATAAAAATTCCCAGGAATACAGCGGCGGCGGCGCGGCGTGGGTCAAGCTTCTCCTTCAGCAAGAAGGTTATGAATTTCCGTACGCGAAGCTCAAATCTTCCGATCACCGAGGAACCTTTCGTGTCATGCCCCAAGAAAACGAAATGCCAAGGACCACAGACAGACACGCACCGTGTCTCGTACCGGCTTCATCTTCGAGCGCGCGTGGCCCTCGTCGTAGACCGAGCGGATAGGAGCATGCGCAATGGTACAACCCGCGCGTGCCATCTTGATCAGGATTTCCATCTCAAATTCGTAGTACCGGCTGCGCAGTTTGGCCCCATCGATTTTGTCCAACCGGAACAACCGGAATCCACTCTGGCTGTCGCGGATTTTGCAGCCGACGAGCGCGGAAGCCAACCGGCTGCCAATGACGTTGGAGAAATATCGCGAGCGGGGCATGAGGGCACGATCAAAATCACGCGCGCCAATGATCAGGTCAGCTCCAGTTTCTTCGGCGACGCGAAGCATGACAGGAATGTCCTCCGGCAGATGCTGGCCGTCGCCATCCAAGGTGATTATGTAAGTAAAATCGTGGTCGCGCGCGTACGCCATGCCCGTGCGTAAGGCCGAGGCCTTGCCGCAATTTCCTGGCAGTTGCAAACAAGTAGCTCCGGCAGCCTCGGCGATCTCCGCGGTTCCGTCGCCAGATCCATCGTCGATTACCACAACTTCTGTAACATGCTCGCGCGCGCGCTCCACAACGTCTGCGATATAGGGGGCTTCGTTGAAAGCGGGAATTAGGGCACAGGTTCGCATGTTGCCGCTTCCAGTGTACCTCCGGCATCCTCCCGTGGTCCGGCCAGAACGAATTCGAATCCCCGTTCCCTCAGCTCGTCGATGACCCGGGGCAAGGCCTGCAGCATGGCAGCCGTTCCCCGAGGCAAATGATCGTGCAGCAAAATGATGTCACCGCTTGCCGCTTTATTCAAAATGCGCTGGGCAAGAATACTGGAATTCGCGGTGAATGTATCAAGAGTCCGAATGCTCCAGGAAATGTACTCCAGTCCCGCATTCTCAAGATAAGGCGCCAGAAGCGGGTGGCGCAGGCCCACCGGCGAGCGGAAGAAGCGCGGGGGGAAACCACAACTGCGGCGAACGCTCTCCGTGCAACGCTCGATCTCAGTCCGCAAACGACCGGGCATGAGGAAACAAAATAGAGGATAGTGCGACCATGTGTGATTACCGACTAGATGTCCTTCTGCCGAGGCGCGGCGTACGATTTCCGGATACTGGTCCGCGCGTTTCCCCACCACGAAGAACGTTGCTTTAACGTCTTTTTCCCGGAGTAGATCGAGTAATTTGGGCGTGTACACCGGATCGGGGCCATCGTCGAACGTCAAGGCCACGCAGCGTGCGCCATTCACTCGCGACCGGTTAGCAACCAACCATTGGTTGCGCGGGTGAAATAACAGGTAGACGATGAATAGCGTGGTCAGGCTCAGGACTGCAATGAAGAGCCGAGAAAACCCAAAAATGTAAAGTAATGCCAGTGATACGCTGATCAGAAAAAGGAACGAGAAAAAAAGTACCGACCTCGCCATACCGTTTATGCCAAGCCCTGTAGCTACTGGAGAATTGGATGCCATCTTAGCATCCATCGCAGAGGCGAGGAAACGCGACAAGTCGGTGCTCAGGCAGGTTCACGCTAATCGGGAAATGGGTTTCAGGCCTGAGAGCACTACTCAGGTTAGGAGGATTGCTCGCAGGCCTGATCATTGATATCACAGAAGGGATCACCAACGGTGCGGTTTTGGGCTCAGAGTGGAGGACCTCCAGCAGCTCACCGTCGGTACGGTTCCCATAGGATTTGCTCGTGATGGGGAGCATTGGGGAGTTGACTTTTGTCTCTACGCTTGAAACCGGTGTTGGCGCTTCCTGGAAGTCCGTTAGGTTGCGGTTAGCCAACCATCGGGGGTGATCGCATAGGACTCGAATCGAAATGCCGAGTGTGCTTAATTCTACGAGTTGTGCCAGGTAAGTCGTGCGCCTTCGCTTAGGTGCTAAACTTACCGTCGGTTTGCATCTCGTGTCAGAGAGAGAAGCGTGAGCGACCCGGCACCCAAGTCACCTCCGCATAACGCAAGCTCCAGTTCCGATCCTAAAGCCGTCTCAGACCCAGACGCTGCTCCCGTGGAATCTCCTGCGCCCGACTTGGGTTCGATTGGGTCCTACCGGCTGATCAGTAAATTGGGGGAAGGCGGGATGGGAGAGGTGTGGCTGGCGGAACAGTCCGCGCCCGTCAAACGGGAGGTGGCGCTGAAGATCATCAAAGCGGCCCGCTATGACAAGTCTGCGTTGATACGCTTCGATCTGGAGCGGCAGGCGCTGGCCATGATGGATCATCCCGCCATCGCCAAGGTTTTCGACGCCGGTTCCACAGCCGAAGGCCAACCGTACTTCGCCATGGAGTATGTGCAGGGCTTGCCCATCACCCAATATTGCGACGAGAAGCGCCTCTCGCCCAGCGAGCGCCTGCTTCTTTTCACAAAAGTATGTGAAGGCGTGCAGCATGCCCATCAGAAGGCGATCATCCACCGTGACCTAAAACCCACCAACATTTTGGTGGTTGAGGTGGATGGCAAACCGGTGCCGCGCATTATCGACTTCGGACTGGCGAAAGCGGTCTCGCAGGAACCGCAGCGCGGAACGCTGGTGACGCGTGCCGGAGGACTGGTGGGCACGCCGGGATACATGAGCCCAGAGCAGATGGACCCGATGGTGGCCGATGTAGATACCCGGAGCGACATCTATTCGCTTGGCGTGGTGCTCTACGAACTGCTTACGGGAGTATTGGCCTTGGATGCCCAGCAGTGGGAGAGCAAACCCTTTCATGAAGTTCTGCGACAGGTGCAGGAAGAGGAACCGACAAGTCCGAGCACCAGACTTACCAACGACCCAGCGGCTGCGGTCATCGCGGAAAAACGCAGCTCGGACCCAAAACAACTGGCGAACATGCTGCGCGGCGATCTGGACTGGATCACTTTGAAAGCTCTCGAGAGAGACCGCGCCCGCAGGTATGGCACGCCTGCGGAGCTGGCGGCCGATCTTAGCCGTTATTTGCGCAACGAACCTGTGATTGCGCGGCCTGCTAGCCTGGTTTACCGGACGAAGAAATACATTCAGCGCCACAAATTTGGAGTGGTTGTGGCCACTGTTGCGGCGCTTCTGCTTATTGCGTTCGGAGTGATGCAGGCGATCGAGTTGCGGCGGATTACCCGGGAGCGCGACCGCGCCGACCGCGTCACGAAGTTTATGACCGGCATGTTCAAGGTGTCGAACCCCAGCGAGGCGCGCGGCAACGCAGTCACAGCCCGGGAGATTCTGGATAAGTCTTCGAAAGATATCGATACCGGCCTGCGCAAAGACCCGGAGCTGCAAGCCCAATTGATGGAGACCATGGCGCAGACGTATGCAGGGCTGGGCTTATATGGCCGCTCGCAAGAATTAACAGAGCACGCGCAGGCAATTCAAAGCTCACTGTTTGGAGAACGAAGCCGGGAGACACTGGCCAGCGAAAGTTATCTGGCCCAGCTCCTCCGCGCCCAGGGGCATTTGCCCGAGGCGGAAAAGTTATTGCAAAACACAATAGAGACCCAGCGCCGAGTTCTCGGTCCCAATGATCCGGACACTTTGGCGTCCATGGATCGCCTCGGTTATGTTTATGCCAATGAAGCACGTCATGCTGACGCGGAAAACTTGTTCCGCCAAACCCTGAACGCAGAGCGCAAAGTACTTGGCCGAGACGATCCTCAAACTCTGAGCACTTTAAACGAATTGGCTGAGACTCTGACGCCGCAAGGACGATATGCGGAAGCGGATCAGATTTATGGCGAACTGATTGCAGCGCAGAAGCGAACTCTGGGGCCGGACCATCCCGCGACCCTGCTTTCGATGTCGCACGCAGCTGAGAATCTGGAGGAGGAGGGCCGCTTTGCAGATGCTGAAAAGCTGTATTCCGACGTGATTGCCGCGCAGCGTCGCGTACTGGGGCCGGAACATCCCCAGACTCTGAGGGCGATGACGATGCTTGCTCTCACCATGGCGAAGGAAGGCCATTATTCCGAAGCGGACAAACTACAGAGTCAAGTCATCGAGATCAAGACCCGCGTGTTGGGCCCAACCCACACCTCCACATTGCAGAGCATGGAAATGGAAGCCCTGGGCCTCAACCGCGAGGGACGTTATGCCGATTCCGAGAAAATTTTCCGCGACGTGATCGAGGCAGCGGAGAAAACTAATCAGCCGGCCACAGTGGCCGAGGCCTGGTATAACTTTGCCTGCGCTGAGGTGGTGAGAGGCCGGCCGGACGAAGCATTCGCTGACCTGAACCGTGCCATCGAAAACGGCCTCATCTCGCCGGGAGAACTTTCTGCTGATCCTGAATTGAAGTCCCTACACAGCGACCCGCGATTCGATGGCCTGGTCGCCAAGGCGCGTGAAACGAACAGCGCGAGGAAGAACTAGGAAGAAGAGGCGCTCGTTCCATTTTTCGTCAGAACGCGGGATCATCGGCAACTCCTCTCACTTGTCCTGTCGGATTGTCGACCAACGCATCCGCTCCAACATTCTGTACAGGCTATAATTGTGCCGACGGATGGCCTCTGCGAACAATGAAACTGGCCGCAATGAGGTTTACATTCAGCCGTTCCCCAGCGGCACCGGCCGCTGGCAAGTATCGACCGGAGGAGGATCGAGGCCAAACTGGCGGAAGGACGGCAAAGAACTCTTCTTCCAATCGCTTGACCAGCAGATCATCCCGGGTCGTATTCTCCGGCGGCGACGTGTAAAATGATCTCCCGTTCTAGATTCATAATTTTCCGTCCTGCAATCCTTACGGTCGTCCCCCAGCGACGCGATGCCGGACTTGAAAATTATTAGGCCGGATCTTCCTTAGTTTATTTTTTGCGTTCAATTTATGTCGACAGGTTTTGACCTGTGGGGGTGTGCCATGAATTCAGTTAAAAAAAGCGTCTGCCTGACGATAAGTTTTGCGGCTGGTTTCTTGTTTTTGCTCTTGGGCGTTGGCTCGGAAAAATCTTTTGCCGTTCCACAATCTGGTCCCGTCGCCTCGGTCTCGGTTTCACCGGGCGAACTTTCTTTCGGAATTCCGACGGGAACACCAGCACCCTTGACCAGCGCACAACCGGTGACGGTGAGCATTACAGGCTCGGGTCAAGCCACGCTAAGCAATTTCTCCATCACGGGTGGGGCTTATGCGGGTGATTTCACGATCGCGGGCAACACTTGTCTGGCGGCTCAGACTGCGCCGACCACCTGCCAAATCAGCGTACAGTTTACGTCCACACAAGCGGCTGGGGTTCTGGAGACGGCGATGCTGAGTTTTACCTCGTCTACGCAAACCGGCGCGCTGACCGTTCCCTTGAACGGCGCCTACGGCGCAATCGAACTTTTTTCGTCGATCGACATTAACCCTTCGCTGATTACTGGTTCCAGCTGGACGCAAAATCCCCCTAATGCTGGGTACTCGGTTCAAAGCAACACCATTAACCTGACCTGTCCTGCGTCAGGCGTGACTGCGACTTTATCTTCCACGCCGGATGGCTTGAGCAATGTCTTCCAGGACAATACGATTCAAGTTGCTGATACGATCAACGGCGCGACCACAACCACGACCAATGTTTGTTTCGGCGGCGATACGAATTTTCAGGGATTCACGGGGTTTCCCACGGGAACAACCAATTGTTTTCAGCCGAGCTATGAAAGTGCCGCCGTTGGCTTTCTCGGGGAAGATCCAGAGCTGGTAACAGGACTCATCGCGATGTACGGAGTTTCGCCGGTAAACCTGCAGACCGCAAATTCTCTGTACCCGCCGGTATTGTCATCGGGCACGCAGGCCGTAAGCTTTCAATTGACGGATGCGGGCGGCGATTTAGGCGCGGGCACTGTTCATCTGGTGACCAACTGCAGTCTGGCCGGGATCACACCGGGCGGCAACATTACTGGAAATCCTATTTCCTCCAGCCCAACCCAGACTTATACCTTCGACAGCGCGCCCGGGCAGAATATTTCTCTGGAAAATAGCGTTACCGCGGCAAGTGGAGCGACTTTTACGCCTGGAATTGTTCCGATTGTTACGGATATCGCGGTACCACAACAGCTTTTTTCGCAATTGGTGCAGAACACCTCGGCTGCTCCCTCGGTTTGTTTCCGGCTGTCGAGCGAACTGGATTACACCGTCACGCCTCCGGCGCCGATGTGCAAGGGCTTCCTGATTCAGTGCTTTAACCCGGCTGATGGAACGACTACCGGTGATAACTGCGATCCTACGTCGGTAAATGAGGTTAGGAATCTGTATTACGCAACCCAATTCAGCTCGCCCGATGGCCCGGTGAATGGGTTTAATTTTCTGTACGGACCGGTAGGGAATCCTCCGGCGGATGCGTGCAGCAATGTGGTGCCGGGCGGAAGTTGCGCGAACGGGACCGGGCCGGGCATTTTGATGGGCGGCGACAACTGGTTGTGCGCGACTTCGGGATCACCCTGTCCTGCGGCGGCGACTACTCAAACACCGGTGAATCCGCCAACGTATTCGGCTTCGAACTGCACCTTGACGGGAAGTCTTGCGGGCGCGTTGTGCCCTCTCGATCTATTGACCGAATTCGAGGGCGCGGCCGACATGAGAGGTGGCAGCACAACGACGGGCTCAAACTCGGTATTGGTTCCAGTCGCGAACATGCCGTTGCCGACCGCAACGGCAGCGATCGCCAACCAAAATACTTACGGCTGGATCCACGGATCTTCCTCCATCAGCGCCACGTTTACTTCTAACGAAGCGACGTATCCCGCTGGGGGGAATATTCCATCCGCGAACGGCTTCGCTCCGGCGACTGCTGCTCCGCCGATGAGCCTTACGTATGGTATTTCGACCTGGCCGGCGCTGCCGGATACGACCTATCCGGTAGTGGGTGACCTGACGAATGCCAACACCAATACCAGCTTGACTACGCCGTTCTGCAATACCGGCGGCGCCACGCCTCCAACATTCCCTTCGGCTGGCAGCTTTAACGGATTGAGCGACGGAATGTATAACCTGCACTACTTCACAACAGACTGCGCTTTCGCGGAAGGACTGATCTTTAATCCGACCGGGTCGGCGCTTACCAGCCCGACAGCGAACTGGGCGTCGTTTCCGTTTGTGACGATAGGCATCGACAACGTTGCGCCGCAAGTGAGTTCGTGCACGGCCGCGCCGTCTCCGGTTTACAACGGCTGGTACAACGGGAATTTCTCGCAATCCTGTACGGTGACCGACCAGTACACCGCAGGAATTTCAGGATCGGGTTTCTTGCCGCTGGTGGCAAACAGCATCCAGGGCAGCCCGAGCGAAATGGTTTCGGTTAACACGAATGCGCCCGCGAACGCTGTTACAGTGGGGGCTTTTGCCACTGCCGTTCCCGCCAATCCCACGCCTGGTTGCGATCTTGCGGGGAACTGCGTGCCGGTTTCCACCGGACCGTATAACTTCGATCTGCAACCGCCGACGATCATCGGGCCTACGTTGAGCGCATCTGGACCTTATTATGTGAATGGGCCGCCGGTGACAGTCACGTTCACGTGCTCGGATGGCGTCGGCTCGGGTATCGCAAGCTGCACGGGTAATGGGCCCGCCTCCAGCGGCGGTACGCTGAACACCTCAACGCCGGGGAATTTTACCTTCACCGTGACCGCGATCGACAATGTCGGTAACAAGACTACTTCGTCGGTGCCTTACACGGTTTCAACGGCGCCAGCGGCCGATGTGGCCGTGGGCGACATTCCAGTCCGGTTGAGTATCAGGCGGGGAACCACTGGAATTTACTATCCCTGGGCGATCGACCTGAGTTCCAACACGGCTAACAATGTGGTTGTGACCTCGACCTTCACCGTGTCCAACAAAGTTTTGAGCGGAAGCCTCACAGGAAGCTACTCCGTGGTTGGGTGCAGTAAGTCTGGCTGTAACTCGGGCATGAAGGGCGGAACGAGTTGCTCCGTGAATACGACGGTCGGCAGCAGCACCACTGTTGCGGTTCTCACCTGCAACGTGGGGCAACTGATGAGCATTTCGAAACTACAGGGAGTCTTGCTCGGAATAAATATTCCGACACTTTCCACTGCGAACCCGAACACGACGTTCAGTTCGGTAACGACTGTGACGTCCGACGACGATCCGAATTCCAAAAACAACTCGGTTACGGAAACCTATATCGTGACCAAGTAATTGGGCCGTCTGTCAGAATCAATAGCCCCGGCATGCTTCTTTAAGCGGGAGGCGTTCCGGGGTTTTTGCTGAGCAAATTAGGGCGACAACTATTTTGTCGCGGCGGCGACCTGGCTAGCTTGTGCATACATCGGGTGCAAGTCGGAGCGCTCCAGAATATGCTCGGCGCCGGGATCTTTCTTCAACTCCTCAAAAATTCCGAGGGCCGACTGATACTGGCGGCTGGCATCACTGGTATTGCCGCTCAGTTGAAGCGCATTGCCGAGGAGGAAATGTATACGTGCGGTTTCCAGGCGAAGTCCCAGCTTTTCGCTGGTGCCGAGAAGCGACTCCAGTTGTTGACGCGCGTGCGCATAATCTTTGGTTTTGATCATCGCTTCGCCGAGGTCGACCGAACTGCGCAGCCAGTAATATTTCAGGTGTAGGCCTTCAGTCTCTTTAATAGCGGCACGCGATTGGCCGATTGCGGATTGCGCCCGACCTTGCGCAATGGCAACGCGGGCCAGGTTTGTCTTTGCGATTAAGGTCTTTTCGCGGTCTTTTGCTTTCGTGGCGGCTTGGGCCGCTTGCTCGTACGCAGTGCCTGCCGCCGTGTAGTCTCCGCGATAATAAGCGACATCGCCTCGCGTATTTAAAAGTTCGCTGCGAATACTTTCGTTCTTGAGTTCGCTGCTAAGGGTTGTAGCCTCGTCGAGTGGCTTGGCCGCCTCATCGCTTCGTCCAGCGAGAGCCAGAGCGTCTGCGAGATCGTTTAGCGACTCCGCCAGTTCGAAACTTTTGTTATTCGTCGCGCGGAAGCCGTTTACGGAATCCTGCATTCCGCTGACCGCAGCTCCCAACCGGCCTTGATAAATCAAAATCTGTCCGATTGATTGAGAAACTCCGGCCGCAGCTTTGGTGTTGTTGGATTTGCGCGCGACATCCAGCGCATTCATCTGGAGGGAGAGCGCCTGATCGTACTCGCCCATGGCAGTGTGCACATCCCCGAGCGCGCTGAGAGTCTCCGCAAGGTAAACCGGCTGGTCCAGTTTCTGTCGCAGTTGCAGGGATTGCTGGTAATAAATGAGCGCGTTGTCCGTGTCGTATTTCGCTGAATAAACATCAGCGATGTTGCTGAGACACACCGCCTGGTAATTCAAGTCACCGGCATCGCGCTGTATCTGTAAGGCGTCTTTGTAATCCTGAAGAGCTTTGTCGTATTGCCCGAGGTTTTGGTACAGAACGCCCCTGTTAATCAGGATGTCGCCATAATCTTTCTTCACGCCGATTTCGCGCAGAGTTTGCAGTGCCTGGCCGTAGCTGGACATGGCCGCATCCGGCTTGCCGATGGTGATCTGATCCTGAGCAAGTTCTGAGAAGCTGTTCGCCAGCAGGCGCTTCATGCCCAACTTGCTGGTGATTTCCATAGAGTCCTGAATGCTTTTGATCGCTTCCTGCGGCTTGTTCATCAGCCGGTAAGAAATTCCAAGAGCTTGCAGGATCAGCGCCTTCTGCTCGGGATTATCGAATTGCACGGCAAGGCTGAGACCTTTATTAAGGGGATCAAGCGCTCCCTCGGGATTGCCTTGCTCATACTCGACAATGCCACTTTTCCAGAGCGCCTGAATATTCTTGGGATCGCCTTGCAGAATTCTGGCAAATTGTGCGCGAGCCTTATCGAAGTCGCCATTATCCGCATAAAGACTGCCCAGAGAGTACTCGACGTCTGAGTTGTCGGGAAAAGTTTTCTCGAGATTTTCGTAGGCTTCGATCGCCTTCTGATTGTCTTTCATCATTCGGGCGTGTGTGGCCTGAATGAAATATTTTTCGGCGGCGGGCAGTTGCTGGCTCAGGTCAACAGCCTTGCGCGAAGCTTGCTCAGCCTCCGAGTCGTAGCCAAGGGCCGAGTCCGCATCCGCAAGGCGGGAATAGGCGAGGGCGAAATCCGGATCTTCCTGCGTGGCCGCTTCCAAGGCTTTCGTCGCATTCAGATTTTCCCCCTCGCGCAACAGCTGAATTCCCTGGCTGTAATCGCGCAGGGCTGACACGGATCGGGAACTTGGCTGGAAGGAGCTTGCCTTAAGTTCGTTCACGATATCGGAGGAGAAGGCCAGATTGTTGCGAACGCCTGCTGCAAGGCGGTCAACCGCGGCGGGAATGTCTTTCTCATCGACCGCGTCGATTTTGATGGGAAGAGTGCGATCGTGCTTAAGATCCTGCAAGGTGGCGTCGATGCGAATTTGGCCGCCGAACTTTGCGTATTGTCCAGACACCAGCATGTCAGCGTTACTGAATTGTGCGATGCGGCTCATTGTATTGGGATCGATCGAATTTCCGGGAGCGATGCGCAAATCGGAAAGAATCTGATGAAGCCGCTCAGGAGAAACGGTCCGCAAGTGGGCCGATTGGCCAACGTCAGTGCTCAACATATCGGCAAGACTCGAACCAAGCCAATCGACGCTGGGATCGCCGGAAGCGTTGCGAAATGGTAGTACGGCGAGAGAGAGCGCAGGCACTGCGGCGGTTTGCTTTGGCGATGGCGAGAAGAGCGGCCCCCGGAACACAAATCCGACGATGGCGAGTAATACTACCGTGACAATGCCGATCACCAGCGGCCAGTGAATGGTGCGTCCCCAGGGCTCGACTGCGGGCTGAAAATTAAGGTTGGCGGCGGCGCGATTGCCGACCCAATCCTCAAGGTCTTGCAGCATTTCGGAGGCAGTTTGATAACGCAAGGCAGGATCGCGCTCCAAACATTTGCTCACGATATGGCTGAGCGGGAGTGGAATCGTGCCGTCATGATCGGTGACGGGTATGGCTCTCTCCTGATTGCGCTTAATCAGGCTGGCCACAGCACTCTCGGCTTTGTACGGCATTTTGCCGGTGAGCAGCTCGTAGAAAATTAAGCCCACAGCGAACAGGTCCGAGCGTTGATCCAGATCTTTCGCGAGCGCCTGCTCGGGAGACATATATTCCATGGTCCCAACGAGAGCACCGCTTTGCGTCATGCCATCGCCTTCGAGAGTGCGTGCCATCCCGAAGTCCATAACAAGGATGCGCCCGCTTTTATCCCGCATGACGTTCTGCGGCTTGAGATCCCGATGAATGACGCCTACGCCGTGAGCGGCTTCCAGCGCGCGGCACACTTGCTGAATGATTTCGACCGCTTCTTTCGGAGCAAATTTCGTGTTCTCGAGAATGAGAGAGCGCAGGTCTTCGCCCTCGACAAATTCCATGGTGATGAACTTAATGCCATCGGAATCCCCCAGGTCGTAAATGCGGATCACATTCTTATGCGTAACCTGGTGAGAGAGGAGAAGCTCCTGCTTGAAGCGTGCGACGATCGCTGGATTTGAAGACAATTCACGCCGGATGAGTTTAAGAGCGACAAAACGGTCAAGTTCGCGGTCGCGCGCTTTGTAGACGGCTCCCATGCCGCCTTCGCCCAGCAATTGCAGAATTTCGTAACGGCTGGCCATTACATCGCCGGTTTCGAGCAAGGGAACGCTGGGCTGGCGCAGCGGCCCCGTGGACGGAGGTTTCCAGGTCCCTTCCGCCATGGTCGCATCAATGTCCACTAATGTGGCATCGGGGTCGATTGATCCAGTTCGGGATTGGGAAGATGGATTTTGAGGCAGGTCGACCAAAGTCGCGTCGGGATCGAACGCAGAATTCGAGTCAGAATTTGCAATCTTCGACGAAGAACTCGCGGCCAAATGACCTTGCGAATGCGGTCGATCTTGAGGGTCGGACCCCAGATTCTGTTTCTGCATGAGTTGCCTGTTTTGAAAGCCAGAACGACAAGTACAGAGGGGAGACCACAGTATATATCGCCCACCGCGGAAGGCGATCAAAACTACAAAACGACCTCCTCTTTGGATTTGGAACCTAATCCCAAACAGTGGACGTTCGATGTTTTCAAAGGGTGGCAGGCTGAGCTGGGTGAGTGTGCCCACTCAAGTGCCAGAAGAGATCGCTGGAGTAGCAAATCGGCGGTCACGCAGGCGGATGCGCGTCTGCGCGACCGCAATGCGTATCGCTTTGCCGAGGCCACGCAGGCGCCAACACGGGAGGCCCGGCTGTTCGAGCCTTTCGCCGAAAATCAGGACGGCTGCAGCAGCCATTGCGATTATGTGAACCCCTGGAAGCAGCATCGGGACCAGCATCAGCGCCCAGCAAGAACCGGCGCACCAACTCCCGTGCGTAATCCCGAAACGCAATGCGTCCACATCTGCGGCGGTGCCAAAGGCGGCAAGTTCGCGATGAGCGTGGCAACGATTGAGGCAACGTTGCTTGATTGGGGAGAACTGCCAAACCAGCGCTATGATAACCACACCGGCTGCCGGCAAATACGAGTGTGGCGAGAATAACTTCGCGGCTGAATCGATGGCCAGCAATACGCCGCCAAGCACCATCCAAATCGCAGCATAGCCGGCTAAGAAAAGCATGATGGAGCGTGTGCGCCGATGCGTAAAGCTGCGCAGCCGGATATGGCGGATAGGCTGAATCAGTACAGGTGACATCATCGCCACCAGCATCAACGCCCACCCCATCGCCAGGGATGCGGGCGGGTTCATCGCCAGCAACATTGATCCTGAACTCGCGACCGGGCAATGAACCATATTTATCCTGCCAGGCTCGACCACAAGCAGGATCCATCCGGCTGCACTGATCAGGAGCACGGGGTTACGTACCCGAGCCAGCTCCCTGGCGTCGTAGATCATCGTCCGCCCTTCGTTCAACTACCCTGACGGTAGATGCTGATCCGTCCTACTGTGATTTCCGCCTGCTCGGGAACCGCCTGATGAGGCACGATTCGCACCTGGAGCGAATCGGCATCGAGCGTATGGTTCAGGTGCAGTGCGTCCACGATTTTGGTTATGTCCAGCACAAAATCCAAGCCTTCGCCCGCGTGCTGACCGTCTTGTAGACTCGCCCGGCGCAGACCAAAAAGTCCCACACTCCCGGCCAGAAGCTCAGGATGGTCGCTTGGATTTGCGCCGTCCGGCAGGTTGATATAGACACTGAGCACGCTGGCATCATGGGTTCCGCGCACATTTTCCAGGTTGAGGTAAACCCGGTCCGGTGGAGCCGTTTCAGAAGCATTGGTCAGACTCGCGGACACCTTGCGGCGAACGCCTGCATCGAGTTTCACCGATGTGCTGCTCCCCGTGCCTTTAATCGGGAGCGCCTGTTGACTGGCGCCCACGAGCTCCATTTTCGCCTCTTTGGTCACGGCTGCTCCCTCCTTCACCTTTGCCGCAGCGGCCGTCGCTCCCAAACGCATCAGCCTGTCGGCCAACAGGTTGGCAGCGGAAGCAACCACGGGTTTCGGCAGACTGTCATAGGTATAGTCTAGCTGGCTGAGACTGTTCATTTGCTTCGGAATGTACACCCAGGATTTACCGTCGGGCATCGGCATCACAAATTCGCGACCGCCGCTGGCCGCAGGGCCATTCAGCCATTTGGGGTCATTCGCGTTGGCATCGGCCAGGTTCCACACCGCCCACATCCGGTCGATATTGGCATGGTGTAAATAGAAGATGGGATCGAGCGCGGCAAGACCCGGATCACTCATCAAGCCGTACGTGCCATTCGGAAGACTGCCTCCTACATAAACGTGCACCAGATTATGAGGATTGTTTTCAAGATTGCCTGAAGTTCTCCCTGAGTGCGAGAAACCGGTGGCTGGGCCGCCGAACCCAGGAGGTTTAGTTCTGATGCTGCTGCCCGTGTATACGTCATTGGACATGCAGTCCTGATTTACCGGCGGAATGGGAATGTAAATGTTTCCGTTGCCCTGGGGGCCGTAACGAGCCGCTATGTATAAGGGGTTGGGGCTGCCGTTTGGCAAAATTTTCTGCGTGAAGGCCGGGGGGATATTAAATTCATTTCCCGGGCCAAAATAGTTCCAATACGGCAAGGCCCAAGTCTTTGGACCGCCGAGTTTGATCACACTCGCCCGGATGTGCGCTTCCAATGCAATCAGATATCCACGATGCCATGGCGGGAAATACCAGCTCTGATGCTGACACTGATCCCAGAATTTGTCCCACACGCTCTTAGAGGGTTGCGGCGCGGTCGGCACGGGCGGTGGAGCAGGAAGAAAACCCCAGCCAGGAAACGCGCTGTCCTTCACATATTCGCCGTGGATCGCGGCAAAAAACCACCAACTGGACGGATCATCGAGCTTCCGCCCCTGCATTGTGCCGACACCTTTCGCGTACCACAAAAGGTCCGTGTTCGCGAAAGTGCCGCCATTGTTCCATGCGTTCATTCGTGTGTAAGTGGCCATAGATTCTTCTCCGCGGTCAAAATTTTTATTTTCTGCTTCGTGTGAATGGGCCCTTTACCGAGTTCTATTTTTTCGCCTGCCAATGAATCGTGCATGACGGTGTCGATGGGATAGTCCCATGCACCGGAGGCTCAGGAAAATACTGCGTCGTCTGCTGCACAGCGATAGCGGTTTCTTCGTCGAACAGCAGGGTGATCAACTTCAGTGCCTCATCCAGCCCTGACGAGATGCCGCCGCCGGTTAGCCGGTTCTCCGATACAACAAAGCGCTTATGGGTGGTGTCGACGACGATCTTCGGAAATTCTTGGAGACATTTGACGTATGCCCAGTGTGTAGTTGCTTCATGTCCATCAAGCAGGCCGGCGCGTGCTAACAGCAACGCCCCCTCACAGACAGAACAGATCCATTTCGCCTTCTCTGCTACCTTCTTCAGATAGGTGAAATAGGCGGATTCAGGATGCCGCATCATTTCCTGCAAAGCCTCGGGATCGCCGCCCGGTACCCACAAAACATCCAGGGTCGGAGTCGCCGAGAAACTGGAATGCGCTTCGAAGCGCAGCCCGTTTACTGTAGTCACAGGACACCCGTATTCCGAAACGATAAGGACTTTCAAACCCTTCTCTTGGTCGACCCACTTGAACATCTCGTAGGGTCCTGCTACATCGAGCAGGTCGACACCCTCGTACACCGGAATGCCAAGTTTCATCTGTCCTCCTTAAGTTAGTTCCCAGGGTAAGCCAACCATCACGCAAGACTTTGGCTAGCTTGCTTTGACCGCAATGAAGGAAGCCACTAATCCTGCCGGTTTTCCATCGTGCGGTTTTACACGTATGACTGAACCAGTGATTGCAGGTACCTGGTTGACTCCGTTGGGCCACTGTTCCGTCAGAGATCCGTCATAGTCATAGAAAAGATGTTCGGTGGATGTTCCGGGACGGCCTTTGCCCACGATGTGAGCGTGTGCCGGCACTCCGTCTTTCGCCGGAGTCACGACTCCCTTCAAGTCCATGACGTTGCCGGGACCAAAGCTCAGTTCTCCATCGAAAACAGTCGCTGGCGCATCCTTGACGGTCCACGTAGCTTCAGCGAAGAGCAGCGCTTCGAGTTTCTTCGGGTCGTTGCCTACGGGAACGGGGTTATTTAAAAAACTGCGGTAAGTCCAAGTTCCTGCAAAGGGATTGCTCATAGATTAGGTGGCTCCTATTCTTTGGGTGTCGGGTTGTTAATCATCCGGGAGTGCCTTTCGTGCATGCTCGTCATGCCAATGCCGTCACCGGGCGCCCCCAAATCCGGCACGATCTGGACGTTGGTCATCATGCCGCTATCCTCGTGATCCAGGATGTGGCAGTGAATCACAAATTCGCCGATATAGCGGTCGTATTTTGTGCGAATCATCACCTCATAGTCGTTCTGAACGAAGACAGTGTCTTTGAAGGTGTGCCACATGCCGCAATACTGATTCTGAAGGCCGAGCGAGTCGGGCGGTTCCAAGCACTCGCCGGTAGGGCCAAAGATGCTCTTGCCGTTATGTTGCACGTCCATCACCTCAAACGGATTGACGTGAATATGGAAGATGTGAGGTTCGCCCTTCGAAGTGAGTTCCCAATTGTCGGTCGTTCCAACTTGCCGGGTAAAGTCGATGCGCTCGGGATCGTAAACCTTTTTGTTGATGTAGAAGCCGAAAGCGGACCACGGTCCGAGTGGCGGATTGGGCTGCGAGAAGGGCGGACTGTTAGGAGGGAACGCGGTCGGGAAAGGCAAAGTGCCGATGAAGAAATCGGCATGTTGGACGCCGGGATTTACAACCTCATCCTGTAGGTCATTCATGCCGCGCCAAGGTGTGAGATCACCTTTCTTGAGACCGGCAAGAGCTGCGGGCGGAAGGCTCTTATCGTTCTTGTTTCCGTCGTAGAGAGCCTGCCTGACGTAAGTTTCCGGATCGCCAGTGATGGCTTTGCCGCCCTTGACGACGACCGTAGCGAGGAGTTGGGTTTCGTTGGTCCCCTGACCGCCCTTACCGGCGCTCTCCCGTTCAGCCGGCGTGGCCGCCTGGTTAAGGACGCAGTAGGTGCCTTCCCGTGGGAAGACGAGCAGGATGTCGCTGCGGTAGCCGGGCTGCATGAAATTGGTGCCGATGCCGCCGCTGACGCTAGTCTCGATAACTCCGTCTTTGATTCCAATGGAACCGATATGCGTACGGGTAAGGCCGTCCGCGGCGATCTCAAACTGGGGAACCAGCGGAACGGGATTATCCGGCTGGCTGGTGCTGGGGCAAATCTCCGCGATGATCTGCGCTTGCTCCTTTGGTGTTCCGGAAATGATTCCTTCGAATGCACGGCTGGTTCTCGGGTCTTTGCTGGCGACCATCGGGACGATCTGCAGGTTCACGGTATCGTGAATGCCGCCGTGGATCATACGCCAGCGCTGGATCACCCCTGCTTGGACGCCAGTCAGCGTTGGCTGGACGGCCCCGTTGATGCTGGTAAAGCGTCCGCTCGTGTCCCAGATCGTGGGCGAGCTAAGCTGAGCGCCAAAATTTTCAATGATGCCAACCTTGCCGGAGGGACAGGACCATGTGTTGTCCGGATTCGTGATGATGGTCGTTAGTTTGTCGTCGGTGAAGCAGGCATAGGGCATCTGCTGGAAGAGGAAGACCTGCTCGGGAAAATTTTTATTGCTGGCATCATGAAGGATGGTGTCGATGTCGCCGGGGGTGCTGCCTGTGTAACGGCGGTCGCCTCGAATGATGAGCGCGCCGGAGGCGCCGCTGGCCACTTGCGTCGCGGTCGATCCGTGACGATGAGCGTGATACCAAAATGTGCCGGCAGGGTGATCGCCGGGAATGTTGACCTCATAATCAAACTGGGTATGCGGGGCGATGTTGAGCAAGACATTGTCGCTGTTGCCGGCGGGTGAGACATGCAGCCCATGGAAATGGATATTGATGGTATTGAAACAGCCGGCGGAGCCGTCCGGAGGATCCTGCCCGGCGGGGCATGTCGGGTCGGCCTTCGCAAGATTGTTGGTGAGGTGTATCCGCAGGGTTGTGCCTGGATGCACCTCCAGCAACGGCCCGGTGAGACAGCCTCCATAGGAGCGCAGGCGAACCTGGTCCTGAACGCGAGTGGAGGGGTTGAAAATGGTGTTGGTATCTTCGCGAACGACTAGATCCACGGAAACGACGTTGCCGACCTGACTGATGTCGCCGGCAGGATTGCAGCCGGCCGCGGAGATCGTGGACGCCAACGCTCTTACCACACCAGCCGCAGGGGTTGCCTGCAATTGCGGGGGTGAGAGGAAGGGCTGTGCCGATTGAGCCGCCAGTGGAACGCATAACGCGAGCAAGAATAAAGTCAGAACGGTTGTACGAGTAGGCATCGTTAGTGTCTCCTGAGTGTGAACTGAGTCACGATTGATTCGGAGGAGCTACTAGGTCTGCGGCAGTTCGACAGCGCCGACTCGCACCTTGGTAGGAGGAGGCGCCTGGGCTGAAGCAGGGCTTAGTAGAGAAAAAATCAACACTGCCGCCAAAAGCAAACCCGGGGAAACATTTGTAGCTCCACGTTGCATGGAAGGCTCCTTACCACAACTGATATTTGCAACCTTGAAAAGCCCTGAGTAATGGTTAAGCGCTGAAAGGTTCGAATCACATGCAATACCGCTGAGAGCGGCACAGCATCTGGATTTCGATTTTTGTCTTAGGGGCCCTGGTGCGAAAAGGATGTTGTTCGCGACGACCGAGAGTATACACATGTTATAGGAACTCGGCAAAGAGAATTAGTTGTTATTTTTCGTAAGTTAGAAGGGTGGAAGAAGCAGCACGAAGTACGAATTTACAGCTTAGATGAATGAAACGCAGGGCGATAATTGGTAATTATTGACGTAGCCATTTGACTATAAGGAGTAGTCGGAGATTGATTAGGGCTCAACCCAGCGAGCCTGAGTAGAGATTCGCACAAAGTAATGCAGTTGCCGATAGTTAGTTCTCTGGCAGTAAGGTATCTTTATAGCAAGGATATGAGTAGCAATCGCAGCTACTTAATTGAAGGACTAGTTAGCTTCGCAAGCGTATAGCGAGTGGCTGGTTTTGCAGGAGATTTTCTGATGTGCGCGTCTGTATAAGATAGAGAACAGGAAGGACGCCAACGAAATCGCAATGGCCATAATTGAAGGTACTACTCCGAGCAAGTGCTTCTTGTGCTCCTCCCTTAACGCTGCGAGTACCGACGCCAAGAGAGGAAATTGCACAACGTGCTTATCCTGACCAACTTGCAGTGAGAAAAAGTGGACGTTTGTGCCGTCAGCTTGCGAGAACCCGTATTTTTTATCAAGATGGTAGTAAAGTCTGCCAAACACAATGTCGCCGTCGATTCTAAAGTGATCCCCGATTGCTCGTAATATCAATCGGGACGTAAACTTTGGAACTCCGGCTAGGAGATTCCTTGGCGAAGGATATGAAAACGGGATAATACCGTTCGTAAATCTCCTCAAGAATCTGTAAATCGGTTGGAAGTCTCGCCATTCGCAATCTAGGGGTACGCTTAGGTTGCCCGTCCATCAAGACTTTAGCAGACGGAAGCCATCGGGCTCGTGCGAGAAAACTTATCAGCCAATGGAGGAGTTTTCATCGGGGCATCAGCCGATCTGCCGGACCAGTGGCCGTTCGACGGAAGAACCGAGAAATTCTCGCACCAGTCCGGCAATCTCGTCGGCGGCGGTATCGAGCGCGAAATGGCCTCCATCAACAATGTGCACCTCGGCTTTCGGCACGTCGCGGCGATAGGCTTCCGGCTCCGAAGGGTCGAACGAGAGTTCATATTTGCCCCAGATCACCAGGAGGCGCGGCTGTTTCTCGCGCATCCACGCTTGCCATTTGGGGTACGAATCGACGTTTGTCCGGTAGTCGTAAAACAGGTCGCTTTGAATTTCGGCCTGGCCGGGCTGACTCAGAAACGCGAACTCATCGGTCCATAGATCCGGATCATAGCGATCCACGTTGGGATCGGTTCCGACATGGCGGGTACGCGTCGCAGCCAGCGAGATTAGATTCGTTCGAAGCGCCCTTTCGTTTGTGGCGCGATCAGCCCAGAAGGCGCGTCGTGTCTTCCAATCCGCTCCCAGGCCTTCGTTGTGTGCCACTGCATCTTGAACGATGAGAGCTTCCACACGCTCCGGATGAACTAAGGCCATGCGGAAGCCGACCGGGCCGCCGTAGTCTTGCATATAGAGCGTGTAATGCGAGAGCCCGAGCGCTTCGGCGAAATGATTCATGATCTCCGCGATCTGATCGAATGTGTAGGCAAATGTTTTCGGGTCGGGCCAGTCGCTGTGTCCGAAGCCGGGGTAATCGGGCGCGATCAGGTGATAGCGATCGGAAAGCCGCGCGAAGAGCGGTTCGAACATTCTTGACGAAGAGGGAAGTCCGTGCAGCAGGAGGAGTGTTGGCGCGTCTTTCGGGCCCGCTTCCCTATAGAAGATGCATAAGCCGTCGATCTGTGTAGTGCGATAAAGAGTGGGGTACCGCATGGTAAGCTCCTTTCGTCGTTCTTGCGGTTGGGCGAGGATAGACTCGCCGGCGTCTGCGAGCTTGGTAAAGGCATACAGGTCAGCAAGATCGAGGCGAGCGTCCCCATGGGCCGATCGGCTTCGCGTTTGCATTATCGGTCTGCATTTCTGGTCAACTTCCCATCGTCAGCACAACGCGGAACTCCGCCTTGCCGCTCAACATCCGCGCGTAAGCTTCGGCCACCTTTTCGAGCGGATAGGTTTCAATCATGGGACGAACGCCGCTCAGCTCGGAGAAGCGAAGGGTGTCGTCGGAATCGGCCGGCGTTCCCGCGGCCCAGCCCTGAATTGTTCGACTGCCGTTGATGAGCTGTACCGGTGCGACCTCAATGGGATCGAATGCCGCACCGATCACCACGAGCTTGCCGTTCGGCCCCAGACCGTCGATCAACTCGGACATGGCTTTCGAACTCGGGGCGGTCGCCAAAATTACGCGTGCACCGCCCAACTTCTGTAATTCTTCAGCTGGTTTGGTCGCTGCACTGTCGATGTACACGTTCGCTCCGAGGTTTTTCGCCAGCATCCCGTTTTCAGATCCGCGCCCGATGGCCACGACCTTATAACCAAACTTGTTCGCGAACTGAATTCCGAGGTGCCCCAGGCCGCCGATTCCCTGTACCGCAACCAGATCGCCGGGAAGCGCGCCGCTGTGGCGGAGTGCGTTGTAGGTGGTAATTCCGGCGCAGAGCAGCGGCGCTGCATCAACGTCGCTCAGACTATCCGGGATTGCCACCAGCGCTTCCACGGGAGCTACCATGTATTCCTGGTATCCGCCATCGTAGCTGATACCGCAAATTTTCAGATTCTGGCAATTGCGGAAATCTCCGCGCCGGCACTCGCGACAGGTGTTGTCCTGCCCGCCGTGCCAGCCGACACCAGCGCGCTGCCCCTTCTTCCACGCGGAAATATTGTTGCCCACTTCATCGATGATGCCCGCGACTTCATGTCCGGGAATGCGGGGATACTGAATTCCTGGCCACAAACCATCTTTCGTAAGCACGTCACTGTGGCAGACGCCACAGGCCTGCACCTTTATGCGCACATGTCCCGGACCCGGCTTAGGAATCTCACGCTCGACGATCTCAAAATCCGCACCGGGTTTGGGCACTTGCGCCACCTTCATCTGCGTCGCTTTCATTGGTACAACATTGCTCGTTGCCATACATCCTCCTAGGAACTTGGTAGCTATCTTCGAGCCTTGGACTGGCTGGAATAGATTGAAATCAACAATCCCACCTTGGGGCTGAAGCCAGACTAGTTTTAGATCTTTGGACGCGACCCTAGCTCAATGGTACGGAATATGCGCCGTTTATGCTGTACTTTTCAAGAATCATAGCGAGTTCCTTTTCTTTCGTGGCGAATTTCCCGAATTGATTGGAGGCGATGGACACATCACACCAGAAACGTGGATACGAAACAATTAGACTGTGGTATTGGCGAACACCTTCGTACCGATTGAGGTCGTGCTATGGGCCGAGTCATGTGCGTTCCAAACAAACAGGAGAGCCTTTTCCATCGATGCGACCCGCGCATCACACTAGAAGCGTGGAAGCGAAACAATTTGACGAAGGTATTGGCGATACCTTCGCTTCTACGATCCCCGCGACCATACGTGAATACTGCAAGAAACAACATATTCACACAGCCACGTTCCTGTAGCACGTCGAGAACTTTCTCAGACTGCGGCATGTCCTGAAGTTGGGAAGGCCAAAGCTGCGCTGGCTCGGGCTGTAATCTTTAGGAATTCACGGTGATTCACGTCCGATTTCATCATGCGCTGCTCCCTTTATTTTTTTTGGTAGCAGCCGATGTCTATCTTTCCAGATTTGACCCGGGATGAGCCGTCAAGATCCCGGTCTCCCACTTGCATTTCGTCGGTCGTGCCGGCGGCAATCGCGGGAGAATCTGGTTGGAGATGAAAATCCTTCGTGGCAGCGTCTACAAAATGAGGATCCAGAAATCGGGAATGACTGTCGTTCCCGGTTGACTGCACGTAATTATCGAATCCCGTCACCGTGCCCGAAGTTTCTCCCCAAGTGCCCGCCTTTGGTCCGGACGCACAATAATAAAGGTTGTGATCGATCGTGACCGGTGGATGACTTTTATCGACTTGCGACTTTTTCACCGCGATAAGGCAGCGAGACCCCGCATAGATGATGTTGTTCGCGAAAATATTGTCGGCCATGTTCCACTGCATCTGGAACTCGCCCGAGCCTGTTGCTGACGTATCGTTGTCGTAAAGCGTGTTATTGACCACGGTGCAGTGCTCGGTGTGACCCCGCTCGGGCGCATAACCTCCGATAGAAATACCCGCGGTGTGACCATGATAGATGAGGTTATTTCGCGCGGTAATGTAACTAGTCGCGCGGTCCTTGTGCTCGCTGGCCAGCTCGATGCCAAAGTCCACATCGTGCATGATGTTCTGCTCAATCAGGATTCTGGTGCCTCCGTCCACGTAAATACCGTCGGAGTTTTCATCGTTTCCGTATGCCGGATTGCCTTTTGAAGTTATGTTGTAAACCAGATTGCCGCTGACTACTCCGTCGCGCGCCTGGTCAACGGCGGGATCGGGGGCTGTACGCTCGAAACCGATGACGTCGATTCCGATGTTGTTGTTGTCGTGGACAACATTGTGAGTAATGCGGAAATTCGTAACGTTCCCGTTCACCACCAGCGACTCGCTCGATCCCGTCTGGAGATGATGCACTTCATTCCCGTCGATGATTAGGTCAGTGATTGGAGACTTAGCGTCGGTTCCGTATACCGCAATGCCGAAGCCGTTGCCGCCGCTTCCCGGTTTATCGCGGCCTTGAAACGTCTGCTCAATGTGATGGACGTTGTTCTTCAACAGTTCGATATGCGACCCGGCTCCCATAATGCTTATGCCGAGTGGAGCGAGCCGATGTTCGGCAGTATGGAAGTTGCGAATTTCAAGGCCTTCGATTCGTACATAGCTCTGGTTGTGAATCGTCAGCACGCCCTGTCTTCCGGAGGGAGTGAAATGCGTTGCGTCGAGGACGGCGGTTTCGCCGGGATAGCTTCGAATCGTAATGAATCCATCCGACGCATCGCCGGATGCCTTGATGCTTACAAGTTCTTCGTAAACTCCACCGCGCACATTAACGGTACAGCCTGCGCGCGCGACATCTGCGGCATGTTGAACCGTGCGCCAGGGCGCCGCTTGCGTGCCGGGATTCGAATCATTCCCGGTCGTCGACACGTAAAAGGAAGAGTTGGTCTGACAAAAAGCCCCGGACACGCACATTAACAACATCACAAAAGACAGAAATTTCACGTTCATCCTCCCAGGAAAATCCAGCCAAGAAATTCCGGCTAGTTTGCTGCGCTGGTTCACTGCGGCTGCACTTCGAGAAGCAGATGTTGATCGAACTCAACCGGCAAATGCGCATTGCGCCCCGATACCGTTCCCAAGTTTTTTCCGGTGACGTAGTCCACCACGCTGTAGTTACGGTCTTCGAGACCGCGCAATTCGACTTGGCCCTTCCACTGCTTTGCATAAAAGGCGTAGTACATGGTCTTTTCTTTACGGATGACATGCGTCTCCGGCACATCGAAGCCTATGTCATAGAGCTGCCCCAGATATTGTCCTCGGGACAACATCTTTTCGCGATAGATGCGAAGCCACTTTTCAAATTCCCTCTCGCGTTCTGGAGTCAGATCGGATTTGCCGTGCTTCGTGACCAAAGACGGAAGCACGAACTGCGTTCCCACAACGCCGCCCACGCCCAGAGTGGATGCAAAGTCATTGGCGCCATCGCTCAGTTCGACGTGATCGCCGAAGAATGGAACGTCGTCGCCCATCAGAGCTTTTAATGTTTTTGCCTTGGAGCGAACTTGAAAGGAACTGCTCGGGTCCGAAGCCACCGACATATTGAAGTGCGGCATGGTGAAGAATGAGAACGCAGTACCGCAGGGGCAGAACTCAATGAGTGTTCCGGGTTTTACCGCCTGCGCGGTGTCATAAATCGCCTTGAAGAAATCCGGCACAGCTTCGACTGATTCCTCGGGCTGCGCGTGATGATGAGCGGGGTTGTAGCAGGCTGGTACGGCGTTCATGTCCTGCCCGTCGAGCTTGAGGCCATCAAATCCCCAATCCACGAGGATTTTCTTCACCAACGCTTTGTGATACTCCACAACTCGTTTGTCGGCAGGACACAAATAATAGGAATCCCACCAGGAAACTTTTCTCTGGGAGCCATCACGGTTCAATAACTCGTAGTCGGGATGATCTTTCAGCAGCTCCGAGTCGGGCACAGCGCTAAGCGGCGACCACCAGAGCTGAGCTTTGAATCCTTCCTGGTGAATGCGGTCCACCAGGGCCTTCATGTCAGCGTCTCCGTTGGGGAACTTCTTGGGATCAAGTTGCCAATCGCCCACATTGTTTTGCCAACCGTCGTCAAGCGTTACCCATTTAAATCCCAGGCGCTTAGCCGTGGGAAGTGAGTCATACACCTGCTGCGGTTGAACTTTTCTTCCATATCCCCAGGCGCACCAGATAGCGCCGAAAGCGTCGTCGGGTGCGGTGGCCATTTGGAAACCTTGCTTGATCATGAAGCGCCGGTAGTCGACGAGCGCGAGGAAATAATCGCCTTGATGGACCGCGACAAAAGTGCGAAACGTATGAAAACTTTCCCCGGGGGCGAGCGATCTGGCTTTAGTGAAGCGCACTGCGATTTTGGCGTGGGCTGCGTCGGGCATGGAGACAGGCAGCGAAACCAGCTTCGGCCGCGGCTCGACATGTCCTACAGCGATTCCAACGTCACGCCGCCAGACATCGATAATCGGCGTGCCGCCGCCGTAGTCGCTGGCGTTCATGCCTTGAAAGTTTTCCTGTTGAAAATTTGTGTGCAGCGGCAGAACCCAGTTGGGACGTTTCTCGTAGGAACCGCTCTGGTAAGACCAGAAAGCCGGCGCGCTTGCTCCGTGTTGCGCGTTCACGGTGTACGCATTGTTGGTCCAACTTTTGATCGTGAGCTTGGATGTTCCGGTATTGGTGTACTGGACATCAAAAAACGCCATCGCAGGAAAGTCGTCATAGATGGTGACGGAAACCGCCTTTGTAAGCGTTCCCGCCTTTCCTTCCACGGTAAGTCGCTCACCTTCCCCGAAATTGTCTTTCATGCGCTCGTGTTTTTGCGACGTAAGCAGAAATGCGGTGAACGGCTTGTCAGCGGTGGTCACGGTCTCAGAGGCGGTGAACGGCCCCATCGCCGTTTCCTTCTTATCGAAACAGGCCACCACCCGGCTGCGCAGATGGTTATCAAACTCAATGCGGACATTGCCGCCTTGAATCTGAGGATTGCTGCTGGGAGATTCCCCCGTGGCAGCGAATGAGTAAGTTGCAAATGCAGTTGTGAAAAAAATCCAGAGTATGGCTGCAGTTGCGGCGCTCGGTCTTCGGAACAAGTTATTGTCAGATTGCAAAATCGCTCTTTTCCTTGAAACCCACAGGATGTTCTGGATCCCCCCAACAAAAAACAGGGGAATTAACGAAATAAAACGTAAACACTCGTAATACAAGGAAGACCCGCCAAAGTCAAACAATTTTGGAACTCCAGAGAGGACAGGTCTGCTCTGGCTCATGCGAATTTCTTGCGCTTTCCACCATCTTCCGGAAACCGTCATCGGGTATCAAAAAACAACTTTTATCAAAAGCTGTTGAAACATTGGCATATTTACTGGACAAACGAAATAAAACGATATAAATGTAATTTCCCGCTATTTTATTGAAGATGTGAAATCTGAGGAGAAAACTCCGCATGCAGCGTAGAGACTTTCTAAAGAGCACCGTCGCGGTTGCCGTAGCTGCCGAACTTGGAATCGGTAAAGCGCAGGCCAGGGTTCCCACTCACAACTGGGGAAAGTACGACTTCGGCTCCGGGCCGCAGGTAACCGATCGGCTCAATCAGGGGCCATTCCCGCAGTATCCACCGGATGCCGTGATTCCCACCGACGATGTTGTGATGACAACTACCAGATCGGAAGACGCTGTGCCGAACTATGGCAAGGGACTCGTCACCTATATCACGGCAGACAGTGGCACCGAGGAAATCAAGTCCGACAATATTCTGCAAGCGATCGAGGATCTGGTTCGCTTTCCATTAACCCAGCAGCTTTACATCCGCCCGACGTGGAGAGAAGTGCAGCCTCGCCCCGGGCGTCTGGAGTTGCCCGACTACATAAAACTTGTTTTCGACCAGGCGAAGAAAAACAACAAGCGGGTCGGATTGCGCATTCAGATGTGCGCGCCAGATTATAAGCATGAGGCCGCTCTGCCAGATTTTGTCCTGGGAAAAGTGCCGAAAGTTGATCTACTACAGCCCAGCGACCAGGAGAGCATCGCTGCCGGCAAAAGATTTTTGGACAATCCACACTCACGTTACCAGCCGCGGTACGACGATCCTTTTTTTCAGGGGGCATTTAAAGATCTGGTCGGCCAATTGGCAGCGGAGTTCGATGGCAATCCTTTCGTCGAGTACATCGACACATTCATGTACGGTTTTTGGGGTGAAGGACATACCTGGCCATTTCCCAACAATCCCTTCCCCGACTATCAAACCGCAGAGCACACCTGGATGAATATGCTCGAAGTCCAGCTCGAAAACTTTAAGAAAACTCCTCTGCTCACCAATACCCAACCGGACTTCAGCCGGGTTGGCAATTCGGAAATGCTGGACCGCACGGTCCGCAGCAACAATTGGATTCGCAGCGACACTATCTTTATCGAGAACGAGCAGATTGAAGCGCTCAGCAATCGCCCGCCCTGGATCGCGGCATTGCTAGAGCAGGGGCTTCCCGGGAAACCTCCCGATCCGAACTCCGCACAGGAAGGAATATCTCCGGCGGAAAACATGATCGATCATGTGATCGATATCGGGGCGAATTATTTTTCGCTCTGGAATTTTCACCAGATCAACGCAAAAAATCTGATGAGCTACTACCAGGCGTACCCGGTAGCCTTCGACCGCATCAATCGCCGCATTGGCTACCGGGTGAGGCCGTCTTTTATTTGGAGCTACACGGATAGTAGTTATCTGGGTCTGATCGTCGGTTTCGCCAATGACGGCATTGCAGGGGTGCCGGGCGTTTTAAGAGTGACCGTGGAGGGCCCGGACGGAAAGCTGCTCCAAAGCGGTTGCCTGGATGCCGGCTATCCGCTGCCGGGCAAGATTCGGCAGGCGCAGTTTGTGCTGCCGAACATCACAGATTGGAAAGGATTGAAACTCAGAGCTGAGATTGAGGTAAAAGGAATGCGCTATCCCGTGCGCTGGGCGTGTCACCAGAAGCTGAACGCTGACGGTTCGCTCACACTGCGTTCCAACCTCCGTAATGCCAGCTAACGCTGAGCCGGTACGTCAAAGAAGTTCGGCTGCTCGGGGATCGCGGCGCCGTCAGCGCGTGGATCGGATGCACCGGAATTAGTGCCAGTTTTACTGTCGTGAAGGATTGCCTGGCCGCGGCCCATCGCTGCTGTGTAGCTGTTGTGCACTTGCAGCACATGCCCCATCTTCGTGAGTGCGTCGAGTGTGGCCGGCGTCATGCGCGACTCGATTACGATTCTGCAGCCAAGTTGCTGGCGATCGGTAAAACGCGGTTCTTCCATCGCAGCCTGAACATTCATGTGGTAGTCGACGACGTTCGACACAAATTGTGCATGAGCCAGCGGCTGATTCAGCCCACCCATAATGCCAAAGCCGATATGCTCGTCCCCTCGCTGCATGAAGCCGGGAATGATGGTGTGGAACGGACGCTTGCGGCCGGCAAGCGCATTGGGAGACGCAGTATCCAGCGAGAAAAGGCCTCCGCGATTCTGTAAGGCAAATCCCATGCCCAATACGGTTACGTCCGATCCAAAGTTGTTGTAGTTGCTTTGGATGATGGAAAGAATATTCCCTTCGCGATCGACCACGGTAAAGTAAGTCGTATCGCTTTTGCCGAGCGCTCCGGGGGCGACCGTGCAATTCGCTTTAGCTGGATCGATGAGTGACGCGCGCTCAGCAGCATAGTCTTTTGACAGAAGTTGATCGACGGGAATCTTGCTGAAGCGCGGATCGCCGACATACGATTTCACGTCGGCGTAGGCCAGCTTCATGGCTTCAATGCGGGTGTGCAATTCACCCGGACTGTGCGGACCGGATGGATCTGGCTTGAACTGCTCCATTATATTGAGCATCTCCAGCGCAGCAACGCCATCCCCGTTGGGCGGGAGTTCATACACAGTCCAATCGCGGTATTTCGTCGAAATCGGCTCGACCCACTCCGCGGAGTAAGACGCGAGATCGTCGGCAGTCATGGTTCCTCCGAGTTCGTCGGAGGTTTTGAGGATGGCTTTGGTGATTTCTCCTTTATAGAACACGGCCTCACCTTGGTCGGCAACCAGCGTAAGTGCTCGGGCGACATCCGGATTGCGAAACATCTCACCTGTCTCGGGAACCTTGCCACCGGGGAGAAATACGCGGCGGCTTTCTGGATTCGTCAGCAAGCCATCATGACTTTCATCCCACCAGTCGTGAATAATCTCCGCTACCGGGAACCCATTCTTGGCATAAAAGACCGCAGGTTGGAAAAGCTCGCGCCAAGGTAGTTTTCCCCAGCGATCATGTAGCTTGGTCCATCCGTCGACTGCGCCCGGAACGGTGACGGAATCGATACCGGATTGAGGCATTGCCGTGGTGCTCTTTTGTCGGAGATGCTCAATCGTGAGTGCCTTTGGTGCCCAGCCACTTGCGTTCAGACCATAGACTTTGCCGGTCTTCGCCTCCCAATAAATGGCAAAGAGATCGCCGCCCATGCCGTTGGTATTGGGTTCGGTGACATTGAGTACAGCGTTGGCTGCGATTGCGGCATCAATGGCGGAGCCGCCCCGTTCGAGAATGCGCGCTCCAGCTTGTGAGGCTGAAACCTGACTCGTGGCAACCATACCGTATCGCGTGGCGACGACGGAGCGTCCGTAGGAACGGTCCTGAGAGGACAGATTGAATGTGATAAATAGAAAAATGAGTAAGGCGACTGAAGGTCTGAGTGCAATCATGCGTGCGAGGCTCCAGATCGAGATACGCAAATGAATTGGTTGGTCTGCGACGAGGCTACGAGTGTATCACTGGAAAATAGAAGAAGGAGCCAGCTTGTCGGCGAAGCTCATCGGTCAAGCCAAGCAGATCAATACAAGAAGAGTACAATCTCGCCGAGGGTTTCATGAAACTGACCTCGAATGTGATCGCAGCTCTCTCCATTCTCGTTTTCTGGTCTGTCTCCGTCAGCAAAGCTTTGGTCGAATTTGAGTCGCCGCAGGCAGCGCAAGGATCGGTGATCCAGGACCCGACCCACCCGCCTACCGAGCAAGAGCAGACGTCACCGCGACCGCAAGTATCGCAGCAAATGCGCGTGTCGGCGGGTGTTGCGCAAGGGCTTCTGGTTCGTAAGGTCAACCCCATCTATCCCCCCTTGGCGCGTCAAGCCCGCATTTCGGGAACGGTCATTCTGAGAGCGATCATCGGCACCGATGGTTCGATTGAGAACCTTACGCTGGTGAGTGGCCACCCAATGCTCGCGCCCGCAGCCCTCGATGCTGTGAAGCAATGGAAATACAAGCCATATCTCCTCAATGGAAAACCGGTCAAAGTAGATACGCAAGTGCAAGTCAACTTTGCACTTTCTCCGTCATCGCCGGGGGATGATATTGCAGCCAATCTCTACGGTCGCCAGTCTGGCGATGCGGCTGCGGTCGCCCAACCCGAAGCGGCTTTGTCCCAGCTCCTAAAGAAGTATCCTGGATTGCTGGCTGAGTTCGGTCAGTTGCTGGGGAAACTCCAGCACAGCGTTCAGTATCCGGCGGTGCGCGGCCAGAGTCGTCTCCTGCCGTTGCTCCCGAAATCGACGATCCTTTATGCCGCATTTCCCAACTATGGCGACGCTGCTCATCAGGCTCTGGCCATTTTCCAGCAGGAGCTTCAGCTAAGCCCGGTTCTGCGGGCTTGGTGGCAGCAGGAGGAATCCGGTGCAAATGAAAAGAAGGTAGAAGATTTTCTGGAGAAGGCCTATCAGCTCTCTCAGTATTTGGGAGACGAAATTGTCGTGTCGGGCGGAAACGAAATAGGTGAGCTAGGAGCCGCCAAAGATCCCAACCTGCTGATTCTTGCCGAAGTGCGGAAGCCGGGACTGAAGGATTTCCTTCAGCAGATGGTTAAGGAGTTTGCCGGCAGGTCAGAACCCTCGGTGCGTGTACTGGATGTCCAGGAACTTACCGCTGCAAAGGATACATTACCGGCACAGCAGGCGTTGATCCTGGTGCGTCCCGATCTTATGGTGGGAGCGAGCGACTTAGCTTCACTCCGTAATTTCAACGCCCGGTTGAATGCGAGTAGCCGGGAATTTGCCGCTACTCCATTTTGCGCAGCGGATAGAACGGGAGTATGAAGGTGGCGCGTCCATCATGGCAGCTGTTGATTTGCGGAAGATCTTGAACGAAGTCCCACCGGGCACCGACAAAAACAAGATTCTTCAGCGTACGGGGTTTGGTGACGTGAAGTATTTGGTCTGGGAGCATAAGAGTGTGGCTGGTCAGGCAGCCAGCCAGATGGAACTGAGCTTCACCGGTCCGCGGCACGGCGTGGCATCGGGGTTGGCAGCACCTGGACCTATGGATAGCCTGGGCTTTGTTTCGCCCAAGGCTATGCTGGCGGGCACTGTGCTATTGAAGGATCCCGCAGAGATTTTCGAGGACATCAAAGATCTCGCCACTGCCTCGAACCCCAACGCCTTCGCGGCAGTTGCACAGATGGAACAAGGATTGAGGCTCAGCTTAAAGGAGGACCTATTCAGACGCCTCACCGGAGAGGTCACATATGAGGTGGACAGTGTCACGCAACCGAACCCTGTATGGAAGGCAATATTTCGTGTCAATGATCCGGACCGCTTACAGACAACACTAAGTACTTTGCTTGCTGCCATGCATCTTGGTGCGCAGCAATCCGAGGATGGAGGAGTTACTTACCACACCTTGCGGATTCCCTCCGCACAGAAAACTATCGAAATCAGTTATGCATTTGTGGATGGGTATCTGGTCATAGCTTCCAATCGAGAAACGGTCGCCGAAGCAATTCGACTCCATCAGAGCGGTGAATCGTTGGCCAAGGCCGGGAAATTTGTGGCGTCATTGCCACCCGGCCATGGATCGGAAGCTTCCGCGTTACTCTACGAAGATCCGCTTGCGGTGACGGCAATGAGTATGGGGCAACTATTTCCGCAGATGGCGCGGTCTCTTTCCCAAGTGACCGAGACTACCCCGGCGACGATTGCAGTCTACGGCGAGGAAAGCGCGCTGCGCGAAGTCAGTAGAAGCGGAGGGGTTGACGCTGGTGGAGCTCTCGTGGTGGCAGCAATCGCGATTCCCAATCTGCTGAGGGCGCGGATTGTGGCGAACGAATCGAGCGCCGTCGCTACCATCCGCACAGTCAATACCGCGCAGATTATGTATTCGAGTGCTTATCCGCAAAAAGGCTTTGCGCGTGATCTGGCCACGCTGGGTCCTGATCCCAGTAAAGTTGGCTCTCCGTCACCGGACCATGCCGGTGTGATTGATGCAACGCTGGGAAATGCAAGTTGCACCGCGGGTAGCTGGTGTACGAAGTCTGGATTCCGGTTCAGCTTGACGGCGGTATGCAAGCAGCAGCGGTGCGAGGAATTTGTAGTGGTCGGCACACCTATCAGCAGTAGCGCAGGATCGCGAATTTTTTGTTCGACCTCCGACGCGGTCGTTCGCTACAAAACCGGTCCTCCTCTGACTTCGCCCGTCAGTGTGTCGGAATGCCGGGCGTGGTCGCCGCTGCAATAGCGGAGTTCAAAGCTTCATCCAGAGGATTGCCGTGTGAGTTGCGTCGGATTTCGCGACTTTACTTCTGCGACTTGCCCAAAGTTACTCTTGCGGAAGTGCCCATGCGAACAGTACTCCGCCGCTGCTGGTCAGTATGTATTGGCGGCTGTCGAGTTCGTAGCTAGTCGGAGAACTCGCGATGCGCGAGCCTGAGCCTGCGTGCCAAAGCGTTTTGCCATTGCTCGAATCGAGCGCGAGGAAGTTACCCATAGCGTCGCCGGTGAAGGTGAGCCCTGAATCCGTTGTCAGCACTCCTGCGCCCGCCACTCCTGGACCAAGTTCGTGGCTCCAGCGGATCTTGCTGGTTTGGTAGTCGATGGCCTCGATCACACCTTTACCCCACACTTCATAATCCGCACCTGACCACCCGTACTCGCCATCGGCTGGCTTGGCAAAATAAATACTGTAGCTGGGATGGGCGTTGACGATAAACAATCCATTCTTTGTATCGAAACTGGGAGCGCGGTAGTTCGTCATACCAGACTCATCGGGAGCAATCAGGCGTCCATCGGGCGCTGGCTCCTTCGCGGGATTGGGAATCGGACGCCCTTGCGCATCGACCCCAAGCGACCAGTTCACCGGCCCGAAAGGAGCGGTCAAAAGATTTTTCCCGTTGGTACGGTCGAGAACAAAGAAGTAGCCGTTGCGCGAGCTCTGCATCAGCATCTTCTTCGGGTCGCCATGAAAATCTCCATCCACCAGCACCGGAGTTTCAACTCCATCCCAATCGTGAGTATCATGCGGCGAAACCTGGAAGGACCACGCCAGCTTGCCCGTGTCTGGATTGAGCGCGACGATGCTGCACGTGTACGGATCATCGCCCGGTCGCGTCGATCCCTTCAGAACCGGAGTTGGATTTCCCGTTCCCCAATAAACGAGATTGAGATCCGGATCGTAGGTTCCGGTCATCCACGTCATTCCACCGGTAGTTTGATTCGGGGTCCCCACCGGCGGAGTGGAATTCCACTGCCACTGCGTTGCGCCCGTCTCCGGATCGATCGAGCGGATATATCCGGTCAGGTTATCGAAATCTCCGGAAACCCCAACCAGCAAATGGTTGCCGACGACAAGCGGGGCCATCGTCGTCCAATAACCCTTTGCGACATCTGCAATCTCCACGATCCAGCGTACCGTCGCATCCTTGCTGTTCAGGCATACCAGGTGCGCATCGGGAGACAAAAAGAAAAGATATCCCTTATACATAGCCACGCCGCGATGGCCAATGTGATCGCCGGCGCTGCGCGGGTAAGTGTAATGCCAGATTTGATGGCCCGACCGCGCATCGACCGCCCAAATATTTTCCGGAACGGTAAAGTACAAAATGCCATCCACTAACAGCGGCGTGGACTTGATGAGTGCCGTCTGATCTGTCTGGAACGCCCAGGCCAGCGCCAGATTCTTCACGTTCTCCGGCGTGATCTGGGTGAGCGAACTGTGCCGTCTGCCTGAATAATCGCCGTGATACTCCGGCCAACTGTCAGCCGGCGGATGCAAAAGCATCTGCTGGTTCACGCCTTGCGCCAGCATTACGGAGGGCAGTGCAATTGCAAACGTCAATAGTGCGCTCACGGCAAGAAAAAATGCTGCCTTCAGAAAATTCATATCGATTGAGGAACCTCTAAAACTACAATCCGACAGAGAGTAGTAACGCCTAGCGCAATGTCTGCAAATATGCCATCAAATTATGGATGTCAGCGTCGGTGTACTTGCCGAACAGCTCAACGTGAGCCTTCACCGGCTCATCCACCTTGTACTGCACATCATTGGTTCGCCATGATCGATACGACCCGGTGGAATCGATGAGCCCAACCGTAAATTCATCGAGATATTCGAGCGTCCCCGTGATCGTTTGACCGGAAGCGAGCGTTACCGCGACCTTGGATTTCGCGTTTTTGGGATAAAGCATCTGTTCCTCGAGCTCAAGGCCTCTATAGCGAGAATTGATCCCGGCGAGGTCTCCGCTGGGCGAGTGGCAAGTTGCGCAGCCCCCGGCTCCTTCAAAGTATTGTTTGCCGGCCTCGGCATTGCCGGTCTGGAGATCGGCTACATCCACTCCCTTGCGTCCACCTTTTCGCGTGAGGGCATTGTTCTGTTGCGTATGGATAAAGGCCATCAGGCCCGCGATTTGCTGCTCGGAAACGTCAAAGTGCGGCATGCCTTTATCCGGGCGGCCATTGCGCACTACCGCACCGATCTTGTCTCCATCCACATCCGCAGTCACCAGCTTTGATCTGGTGAGATCGGGCCCGCTCTCACCACCCCCGGCGTCGCGGCCATGACAAAACGAGCAATCCCGCCGGAAAAGCGCGGCTCCGCTCTGGACCAAAGCCGGGGGATATGATTTGGTGATTACTGCGCCCTTCTTGCTAACTGCGTTTTTGGCCGGCGCGCCCGGAGTTGGCGTTTGTGCCGAGGAAACGGCGAGACCCACCAGCAACAATAGAGCGGTTGAAAGCACACTTCCCTGAGAGACCGAACGAAGAAAATTCATCCCGGAAATATTCCTCTAACTTCTAGTGATCATCGCCTAATGATCATTGCCCTGCATTTGCAGCCGCGCATGAGAAGCCGTGCTGCCTTCCGTCATGCCCAACACCCACTTGATCGCTTCAAAATACATCTTGCGGATGTCGGGATCGCTCCATGCCTCTTCCGTATGCCCGAGGGTTGAATAAAAAACGCGCCCTTTGCCGTACATTTTGTCCCAAGCGACGGCGAAATCATGATCTGTTCTATGCACGCGCGAGTTGTTTGCGTAATTGAGTTTTAAGGGGTCAAGACTGAGCAGCACATTGACCTTGTCGCGCGACCAATCTTTGGGCTGATAGATCTCGTCATACTTAACGAACGCTTTAGGGAAGTGGTGGACAGCGGGGAAGCTCGGGTCTTCATTAATGATTGGCGCATTGAACGTGAACCACGGATGCTGATCGAACCAACCGCCGATCATCTCCCCATATTCCGGCCATTTGTAATTGGTGTCGAGCGCTGCATGCACGCCCACAAAGCCTTTACCATCGTCTTTGATGAACGACATCATATCTTTCTTCTGGCTATCGTCCAGATCAAGCTCGCCGGTGGTGCTCACAAAGACTATGGCATCGAAGTAGTCGAGATTCTTTGCATTCTTGTCCAGTTTCTTCTTCGTTATAGGCCCCACATCCGTACGCAAGGTCGCGTCCCATAGTCCACTGTCGCGCCCCATTTCGTAGATGGCGACCATGCCGTTCGAAATCGACTCGTGCTCCCATCCCCTGGTTTGGCCGATCACCAAAATGTGCTTGAGATGGATCTGTTTGGCGTGCGGTGGTGGGGCGACAGAAGGATCTACGACCGGCTGATCCTGGGCGAGTGTAAAAGCCACTGAAATCAGCAAAGACAGAAAGAGAAATAAAACGACTCGAGAGTAGCGCAAGCGATCTCCCTGAAAACTGCTCTAAAAGGTAACATAAGACACTTGCCGGGGTCCGTCTAAAGGCAGTCGCAAAGCATTAGGTATAGGACAGTGCCCGTCATTGCCGGGGTTTGACAATGCATGTGCGGAAGCCTACCATTGAAATTGAGCAAGTTGCCTCTCCTTACTCTTTCAGGTTCTCTGAACTAAGTCAGCCCATCTGGAGCGTTTTTTCTTAGCTTCCCCTCAAAAGGATAATTCCGTCATTTCAGGAGTATTCGATGGAGCGGAAGAACGAAGTGTCACCGGAACAACTGCGTTTTCCGTTTGAAGGGCTGCTCGACGGTGCCAACAAACTTTGTGACCGATACGCCGTAGGCCTACGCAGAATTCGAGTGTCGGCAGTTCAAGATCATTACGCGAAAGCATTTGCTGCAAGCCTCGTTAACACCGTACTGAAACTGCCAGACAAAGCAGGACTTGAGACTGAGTGAGTTGCCGCTTTTAACTGCGCTTATCATCCGTGTTCCCCAATTTGGTACATCTTCCGTAATCAGACTAAGTCATACTCGCCATACAAGAGATAAGAAGGGCGGTGTTGTACGACCCAGACTAAAACGAGCGTCTCGCACAGAGTCCTGCTGGTCGATGACGATGAAGCGGTTCGCGACATGATGAGTCGGACACTTGAAC
>DATHMV010000021.1:0-12724 GCA_035486715.1 Candidatus Aquilonibacter sp. | reverse complement strand
TCGCCGAGCAGTTGCTGCACGCCGCGGGTTCCACCTACTTCTTCACCGATACCGTCACCGGCAGGAAACCGGGAGACGACATCGACCCGAAGCGCGACCAGTTCAAGTCCAAAGCCGAAATCGTTGCCTTCGTCCGCAAAGCCTTCGCCGATGGCGCAGAGGCCATCCAGGCGAAAGGCGAAAAAGGAATGACGGCGCAGTATGTCTATTTCCCGCACCAGAAATCCCGTGTTCTCGATATCGCCAACGGCATCATCGAGCACAGCGGCGAACACTACGGCCAGCTGGTTGTGTACTACCGCCTCGCAGGCCTTGTGCCGCCGGAGTCGCGGCCCAAGAAGTAAAGAACGAGAGAGCAGGTGCCCCGTCCTGATGGCGCGCCGTTTGCGCGAATCGGACATTAAGACCAGAGGCAGACGGGAGGTTCGCCAATTTCCTTTCGTCGAAAAATTGGGAACGGCCCGCCTGTCCCCATATTTTCCCCACCATATTTTCCCGGGACTCAAGCCAGCACCGGACTCGAATGGGCCACCCCGCCAAACTATCTTCAAACCGCAGCCAAACCTGTCGCACTGTCGAGATCAATGCCTTCTGGAAGGCTGAAATGCACGACAATCGAGCCATCCGGAGAAGTGAATCTGCCAGACTGTAACATTTGACGTTGATAGTAATTGATCGCGAAGTTCGGCGCCTGAGGTTCGCCCGTAATCTGGGAGAGTACCCAGTTGACGATAGCAAGGTTCTTCTCATTCTGGTCTTCAATGGTTGCAATGTTCTGCGGAACATCCAAACACCCGCCAACTTTCTTGCCATTACGAAAAGCACACATTCCAAGTTGCCGGTCTTCACATACGACTTGACCGCCGGGAGGGTTGGGGCAATAACAAACTTTGCTCACAGCATTTCTCCTATGTGATAACGAAACGGAACAGATTGTTTGTCTCCGTAACTTTGTATCGTCTGATCGAATTTACTTGCTTTGTTCTTAGTTGGAATGCCTCGAAAAACTCCGGGAATGTTCGGGACGTGATGTGGCCAGCGGCTAGGGGTTGCGCCAATTCCGCTGGCGTTAAGCTTGTGTAGTCTAGTGTCACGCCGCCGGTCAACTGTGCCGCCTGGTCCAGGGCCTGACGAAAATTGCAATTCTCTGGAATATCGAACTCAACTCCGTCATCTGGATCGTTCGTTCGATCAAAAAAAAAGAAAACGACGAAGAAGAGGGCTACCCCTGAAGTACCAGAGATAGCTACCTTCCCCGCAGGTCCCGTCCAACTTGCGTCAAATATTGCACTGCCTGAAATGAACGCAGCAGCAGCTCCCGCACAAATAGCAGCTAAAAACTTGATAATGTTCTGCTGGGCGCGATTAAGATTCTGACCCTTGGAGACCGTGTACGCAAGAAATGCAACCAACGCTCCCGCGAAAACCACACCCGCCCAGAATGCAGGATTGGTCAGCATGTACCCTCCTTCGGCGCGCCTACGTATTCACATCAGTCCCGGAATGCCGTCCACGTCAACTTGCTATGACCTTCTTGATTGGGACGCATCTTTCTTGGGCGTCGCCTAGCATATCAAAAGCACGCCTGACATGGACAGTGGCATTAATTCGGAATTCGGGGCAGACAGGCGTACCACAGACCCGGAGGTCAACCTCTAAGATTCTTCCGCTGCCGCACGGTCGAGTCCTGACGAGACATTAATCCTAAACGTTCCCCGATTTGGGAAAGATGACCGCGACACCAAGGTCCTGCGGGGGGACAGAGAAATGCGGGGGCAGACGGGACGTTCCCCATTCTTAACTGAGTCGTTGCTGCCAAAATGGGGTCAGTCCCGTCTGTCCCCGGTTTTATCCCCGCGGAGTCGTAAGAGCCAGTCTTGTCCATTGACAATAATGGTAGGATTTCTCGGGGAAAAACTTTGCTGCACGTCACCATTGACACGTCGATTTATCGCAAAGACCCGAAGAGAGAGAAGGGCGGATTCCGCGCGCTTAAGAGGCTGTGTAAGGGCCAGAAGGTGAAACTCTATGTCCCCGAAGTAGTGAAACGAGAATTTATTTCTCAACAAAAGATTGCGACTGAGGAGGAGATCCAGAAAATACTTACGGCAGCGAAGAGTATCAATCGTCGTTCACGAAGTGAAATATTAAAAGACTTTGCTGACAAAACGACAAAGATGGCAGATAAGCTCGCACCACGAGTTGGCGCAAACGCACGATCAGAATTCAAGGAGTGGATTGGGGACTGCAACGCGGAAGTTCTCGCAATACGGCCAAAGCATGGAAATCGTGTGATGGATGACTACTTCCAAGGGAATCCGCCATTCTCATCGCCAAAGCATCGAGACGACATTCCTGATAGCTTCATCTTCCACAATATTGTTGACCTGGCGAGTGAGCATGAGACCGTCTACGTTGTTGTAAATGACGGTGGATTGTTTAATGCGGTCGGCACGATCAAGAATGTAAAGGCCTTCAAGGAACTCGATGACTTCACGAGTACACAAGAGTGCCAAGAAGCGCTCGCGAAATTGACAGGGGAAACCATCGCTACGAATATGGAACGAGCGAAACAAATCATCCCCAAACAACATGAAAGTCTCGCGCTCATGCTAGAGAATGACATTGTTGACGCTTTGGCATATCGAACTATTCACGACCACTATTTTTCTGAAGACAGCAACGAAGCGATGATATCGATGGTGGAGGAGGCCGAGCCGGTGTTTGATTTTGACAATATCGAGTACTACGGGGGAAGCGAAATTGGCATACCTTTTACAGCGGTCTCAGAATGCACGGTGGACTATCCAATCTTTAAGTCCGAGTACGTCACGATGTCTGACGAGGAAATGAGTAAGATTAGTGTCACCGAATTGAACGATCACTTCTTCGAAGCACAACAGGATTTCCCAATTGGTGTGAAGGGTACGTTGTCAATTGAGATCACGACTGACCACCTTGAAGATCCAGACGTAAGCGATAGTGATCTCGCAGCGGCAATTAACGATGGGGAACACAAGGTTGAAATAGAGGAAACATGGATTGTGAAGGAAGACTCTAAGCACTAGGGCAGGTGGCCTACCTTTTTAAAGCTAGCCCAATTCCTGGGCGAGTGGGCCGCCCTTACGTCGATTGCTTGCAAAAACAGATCGAGGGTTACCCGTCCTGATTTGATTCCCGGCCGTGAACCAACTGACGCAATCAGAATCCCGCCGGCAAAGCTGCCTCAAGATGGATTGGTTCGCCGGTGATGGGGTGGTGGAATTTTAGAAAGCGGGCGTGCAGGAAATATCCTCCGTCGCCGGGGAGGCCGGGGAGATTTTCGAGAGGCTGGCCGGATGAACCGTACAGAGGATCGCCTACCAGAGGATGGCCGATGGATGCCAGATGGATTCTGATTTGATGAGGGCGGCCGGAATTCAGGCTTACCTCAAATGTTGTGTTGGTTGCCGTGCGTGAGACGATCTTCGCCAATGACTTTGCCGGCTTGCCATTCGGGCTGGCGGCCCACACCATGCCGATGCGCGGGTGCGGTACCAGGCCGATGGGCGTGAGGATTTCGTAGGCGTCGTCTTGGGCGTCATTCTGGACGTCGTTCTGGAGGACGTGCTGTGCGTCGTTCTGGACGTCATTCTGGACGACGTTTTGAGCCAGCGCCCAATAGATTTTTTGAATTCTGGGCGTGTTCCAGTCCGCGCCTAGTTGAGCGGCGGCCTGCGCTGTTTTGGCGAAGAGAACGATGCCGGTTGTGGCTCGGCCTAAGCGGTGGACAGGGTTTGCGTTGGGAGTTTGCTTTTGCACCAGACGCAGGAGCGTGTTTTCCATAAAGCCGCCGCCGGGGAGGGTTGGAAGTCCGCAAGGTTTGTTGACGGCCAACAGATGCGGGTCATCAAACAGTACTTCGAAGTGCTGAGGAGTGTCGGGCTCGATCCAGGGTGGACGGTTCCAGACAAGGGTTTGGCCTGCAATGAGCGATTCGCTTCCGGTGGCGGTGACGCCGTTGACGGTGACTTCGCAACTATTCAGATTTTGTTGCCAGGCTTGTGCGCTTGAGTGAGGGTAGAGGCTTGCCAGGTGGGAGAGCAGGGTTTGTCCATGATCTTTGCTGCCGATGATTGTGGTATAGGCATGGCCCCGGTTGAGCATGTGGTTTGAGTGTAAGCGAATGGGTGCGATAATTTCCGCAACGAATCCTGCTGCCACTTATGAAGCGCCACGTCCTTATGTACGGGTTGATCGGTGGAACCCTGATTGCTCTGCTCCAGTGGACCGAGTATCGGTTCCTGGTCGTTGAACATTCCATCGAAATCTACGGCGGACTGATCGCCGCGACCTTTGCCGTTCTTGGCATCTGGCTTGGCCTCAAGCTGACAGCAAAACGCCAGACAATTGTGGTGAGGGAGGTCCCCGTCCCTGCCGGGGGTCCGTTCATCCCTGACGAAAGAAAACGCGAGGACCTCCACATCACTCGACGTGAGCTTGAGATTCTTGAACTGATCGCCCAGGGCCTGAGCAACCGCGAAATCGCCGAGAAGCTTTTTGTGAGCGAGAGCACGGTGAAGACCCACTCCAGCCGTGTTTTCGACAAACTCGGGGCGAAACGAAGAACGCAAGCGGTGCAACTCGGCAAGGAATTCGGCCTTCTCCCCTGATTTACTCATGCACTTACTCTTGCACTTACACCGTTCGCGCCAATAACCGCTCCCCCAAACGAATGATTTTTCTCCTCCGCCGCCAAAATCAGCCGAAAGGATGACGACACCGACCCCGCCTCCTGCGGTATGTTGAGCCGCGGCTCAATACGAGCAGCACGAAGTTTATGAAAACATGAAGTTTTCGAAAACATAAACTTCCTGAAAAAAGGAGCGAACATGAAGTCTCTGAATTCGATGAAGGTCTTTGTCGTGGGTACTCTGTCGATCGGCTTGTTTTCAAGCACGGCGCTCATTCCCGCAACCGCCGCCGCCCCGGAATATGAACTTCCCCGGGTCTACGACGCCTCCATGCCACGAGACCAGCAGATCTCACTCGCCGAGAGCGCTGCCCCGGCCGAGGTATCCAGTAAAGCCACAGTTTATGTTCTTGGCCCCAAAGGCTACGAGAAAGCGCGCGAAGGCACGAACGGCTTCAGCTGTTTTGTTGGCCGGCATTTCGTAAAGCCCGCAGAAACAACCCAGCCAGAAACAACCATCGAGCCGCAGTGCTTCGACGCCGAAGGCAGCCGCACTCTCTTGCTTGTCTACCTGCACGGTGAAGAGCTGCGCACAAACGGCAAGTCCGAGGCCGAAATCAAGGCAGACATCGCCAGCGGATATAAGGAAGGCCGTTACCAGTATCCCAGCAAACCGGGGTTCCTCTATATGATGTCGAGCCACAACCGCTTGAGGGCAATGCCTGAGCACGGCACCGGCATTTTCCCTCCGCACTTGATGTTTTATGCGCCGAACATGACCGCGAAAGACATCGGGTTCGACGCCCAACCGGAGCTCGACAAGCTCGATTATCTTGGGATGACTCACCCCGGGGCAGGCGATAACCTTATCGTAGTTATCCCAGCGGCATCCAAGGCGCCAGCTGACGTGACTGGCCGCTGAGCCCGTGAGCATGGGGCCGGCGGCATACGTGGAAAGGTCGGCATCGGATAAAAGACGAGCGGACAAAAGACGATCGGATGAAAGACATTACGAGAATATGAGAAAGATCATCGTCACCTTCGGGCTGATCTCCGGCGCCATCTCCTCGCTGATGATGATCGCGGTGGTCACCTTCGGCGACCGGATTGGTTTCGACCGCGGCGCGATCATCAGCAACACCTCTATCGTGCTCTCGTTCTTGATGGTGTTTGTCGGCATCCGAACCTACCGGGATAACATCGGCGACGGTCAGATTACCTTTTTAAAGGCTTTCGCCGTCGGCCTCTCCATTACGCTGATATCGTGCATCTTCTATGTCGTAACCTGGGAAGTGATCTACTACAACTTCCTGCCTGGTTTCTGGGACGCATATGGCGCTCATTTGGTTCAGAAGCTCACCGCCTCGGGAGCGAGCCCGGCAACCGTCCAGGAAAAACTTCAGCAGGTCAGAAGATACAAAGAGTTGTACAAAAACCCGTTCTTCAATGCGGTGCTCACGTTCATTCATCCCTTCCCGATTGGGCTCGTCATCACGCTGTTCTCGGCGTTGGTCCTGAGGCGAAAGGCGCAACCGCAACCCGAGCAATCACCCTTGCCCGAATCCTGAAGCTCCCAAGCATGGCGGGCGGCCCGGCCTTCAAACTGCAGAAGCCACCACATCTGCGGGTGCCCCGTCCTTCGCGTACTTTGCGAAGGGCGGGTACGACGACGGCATACGCAACGGGTTGGGGTGAAGGGACAAGAGTTGCGCAGGCAGCATCGCCGCCCACCTTGCAAAAAACGCAGGGATGGGGCACCCTCTGTGGGAATGGCGTAGGCAAAACTGCTAAGGTAGGCCAACCCCCGGACGTCCGCCAACCGGAAGCTGGGGTCACTTCTTCTTAAAGCCGCTGCTGCGCACACAGCAAAATTCGCTCCAATGAGGTCCATGTGAAAAGAGAACGCCTAACCCAGATCGTCCTGGTGATCGTGGGGCTGATCAATGTGGCCCTGATTTATTTTCTATATATCGATCTGCGACATTCCAGCTGGCTTTTGGAGCAGAAGAACGAGTGCGAACCGATGTTTCTGAGCTTTTTTATTCCGGTCGGGGTTTTTCTGCTCATGGCCGCAAGGAGACCGTCTGAGCATCGCTCGATGATCGCCCTAGCAGCTTGGTGGAACATCTCCCATGGTGCGGTGATGGCTATTCAAACCGTGGAAGCGTGGATTCACGGCGTCCAACGGAACTTTACTGATGTGATCGTATTCCTTGCGATCGGAGTCGTCCTGTTAGCGCTCCTGCCAGCAAAGCGAGAGGCCGTCACGCCGGGAGTTGCGTGAACGAGCGCAGAAAAGGACTCCAAGAAAGTTCGGGATAAACCGCCGAGAGATATAATTCGCGCGTGCAACAACCTATGCGGCATGTAATCGCGCTTCGCGTTTCCAAAGCGGTTCTCATTTTTGCCATCGCACTTTTCTATACGATTCTCGTCCTCAATAACATCACGGATTACGGCTCCAACTACGAATTCGTCCGCCACGTCCTGATGATGGACTCAACTTTTCCGGGCAATCACCTCATGTGGCGCGCCCTCAATTCGCCGCTGGTACATACGGTCTTCTACATCGCCATTATCGCCTGGGAATCAGTCACTATGCTTCTATGCTGGTGGGCTGGTGTTCGATTGCTGAAATCGTATCGTGCGGACGGGTCGCAATTCGCTGCTGCGCGGGACGTCGCCGTGATTGCGCTGATGACGAGCCTGCTGATGTGGTTGGTGGCATTCCTCGATGTCGGGGGCGAATGGTTTCTGATGTGGCAGTCGAAAATGTGGAATGGGCAGGAAGAGGCATTCCGAATGTTTGTCGTTGTCGGTGTGGTGTTTTTGGTTGTTGTGCAACGCGAGCCAACTCCCGATTAGTGGGGTAACGATGGTCCAGCGTAAGATTCTGTGAAGTCTTTATGTCCGCATTCGGACTCCCACCCTTCGCAAAGTGCGCGAAGGATGGGGCAACCCATTTGTGTTAGCGCTGCCAATGAGATCGAAAGCCCGGGCCACCCGCCAAAGTGCCCAATCTGGTGCGTGGTATGAAGCGAGCAGGCTTTACCGGCGGTTGGTTGAATGGAGCATAAGATCAACCACGTGGACTGGCACAGCTTCGATTTTTTCTACCCTGGCACGACATCGGCTGCCCCAGCTTTCGTGCTTTTCGAAAGCTGGGCACCACGAACCTATTCCTCTGGGGATGTTTCCCGTCGCCTCCACCGCTCGGTTGGGAGAGAGAAAATCGGTGGCGCAAACGCCAGTGGTGCCCAGCTTTCCAAAAGAAGGAAAGCTGGGGCAGCCTCAGTTATTATGGCGACCGGCAAAGGTGGGCCAGCCCCCCGATCTCATCACGGCGGAAATGATGGTGGGCACGCGGATCGATGACGAGGCATTGGTGAACGAGATGTTCGTGAAGATGCTCGATCTCGTACAGAAGATCACTGAACACTCAGAGAACTTTATTGCTGACCAGTTGAACGTATGGGGGTTTGAGGTGCGTGCTTCGCAATCGGTTTCCGATCATGCCTGACAGGTTCTGCCTCTTCCGGTGTAGCCTGTTGATTCGCCCTGGAAAGACTACAAGATGCGAAAAGGGTTTACCAGAAAACCAAAACCAGACGAGCCCGCGACGCCAGTCAAGAACTACATCACGCCGAGCGGGCTGGAGCGCCTTAAAGATGAGCACCGGTTTCTCCTCACCAGGGAACGCCCGGCCGTGACGGAGGTGGTGGCGTGGGCTGCCGGCAACGGCGATCGCAGTGAAAACGCCGACTATCAGTACGGCAAGCGGCGGCTGCGGCAGATCGATGGGCGAATTCGTTTTCTCACGAAGCGAATCGAAGCCGCGGAAGTGGTGGACCCGGAAGCTCGGAGATCGGGGCAGGCTGCGACGAAGGCGTTCTTCGGAGCCACCGTGCGCTATGCCAATGCCGCGGCAGTGGAGCGAGTGGTGAGCATCGTGGGCACCGACGAAATCGATCTCAACCGCAACCACATCAGTTGGGTGTCACCTCTGGGGCGCGCGTTAATGAAGTCGGCAGCGGGTGACAGCGTAGTCCTTCAATTGCCGGGCGGTACAGAATACCTGACCGTGCTGGAAGTGTGTTACGAGCGCATTGATGTAGAGCCGTTCCGTGAACCGGCTGGGTCCGAGGCCTCGGCAAAGAGACTCCCTGCCGACGCTAAATCCACCTGACGAAGAGAGACGAGAGGGAACAGGTACTGAAAGAGCGACGACCCGTAATAGCGCTATCGGCTTTTGGCAAGCGACAGGAGATGAGTTGAATCCTCATAAACGGGCTTAGCGTCAATTGTGTGATTGATGACTAGAAGCCGACTTCCCAGTACCTAATCGTGTGGCGAGACAGACTACTTTAGGATTGCTGACTGTTTGTCCAGAAACGCCGGGCACGATCAGAATTCCAACCGCGCCTGAAAGGCGATCATGCGTGGACTGCTATCGCCACCCAGTCCGACGCCTAATAGGCCGGTCGGCGGAGAGGTGGTGTACGTGAGCGCTCCAAATCCGCTCTGCGTGGAAGGATTTCCTGGAATGCCGGCCTGAACCATGCTTGGAAGCGCGAAATTCGGATGGTTGAAGACGTTGAAGAACTGACCCTCAAACCGCAGCTTCACATGCTCAGTCAAGGGAAACCATTTTGTCAGGTAGAAGTCGCTCCAGAGAAAATCGGGACCTCGCAGAGCATTGCGGCCTAGATTTCCGAATTGGCAACTCTGCGGGCTGTCGCCGCCATTACACTGTCCGGTGCTCGGATCGACCGCCGATACAAATGCGTTCGGATTAAGCCACTGAATCGTTCCCGCCTGGGTTACGCCCGGAATCGGATGATGCTCATACAGCGGCACACCAGGAACAAGGCTGACAAACTGCGGTCCACTGCCCTGCACGATGCCGTTTCCGTTTGCTGAATATGGCGTGCTCAGCACCGAGAACGGAACCCCGCTGTGCCAGAACGCGGTTCCGGATATCTGCCAACCGTTGAGCGCATAGCCGAGGGAATGACTGTGAACTTTGACGGGCAGCTGATAAACATATTGCGCGTTGAGATTGTGCCTGATGTCGTAGTCGCAGGGACCATAATCGCGTGCCAGATCTCCCGGCAGGGGCGAGAGAATCCCTCCCGCCGAAAAGGAAAGGAACCCTCCGTTCGAGACCGTATCCATGCAACGGCTCCAGGTGTAGTTCACCTGCCCTTGCAGTCCATGTCCAAGGCGTTTCATTGCGGTCAATTGAAGGCCGTTGTAGTGGCTGTTTGCGCCGGTGGAGAACTGCGTCACCGCACCGAACCGCGGATCGGTTGATTGCAGATAGAGGAATGGTGCAAAACAGCCCTGGCACACGGTTTGGTAACCGTTGACTTGGGTCGAGTACGGTTGATTCACGGCCCGCGTGCCTACGTACTGCGCTTGCACACTGGCCGTGGTTCCAAATTGATGTTCTATTCCTAGGCTCCACTCCATGAAGTATGGCGCGTGGAGCTTGCCATCTGGAACGGCCGTGATCGCGACCGGTGGAAGACAATCTGCGGGACTTGACTGTGGAGAGGCGCACGAAAGCTGTCCTTCGGGGAATCCCGAGGTGAAAATTTGATTTGCTGTCATGGTTGCATCGACTGCGCTGTTGGGCACTCCCGGCGCGATGGCCGTGCCGCCTACGCTGCCAAGCACGCCTCCCTGAAACGTCTTGTTGTAGGGAGGATTCGTGCCAATCAAGTCGGCCACCGTGCCCGGCAAGATATCGCTGAAAATTCCAAAGCCTGTCCGGAGCACAGATTTCGGCTCGAACTGCCACGCAATCGCCGTTCTCGGCTGCAGAATGGCCACCGCCGTGGACGAGAACAGATTTCCGAGATGCGTTTGAATAACGGTGTCTAGCGGTTGATTGACATCATGCGAGATGGAGCTGAAGGCCCCGCGAAGACGGGCGACTTGATCGTGAGGATTCAGGGGATTTGAGTTGAAAGTGTCGCGCACACCAAACGTCCAAGTCAGAGTGCGAGTTACTTTCCAGGTGTCTTGCGCATAGACATCGAGATTGAGAAAGTTGAAGGGCTCGTTTAAGTGCGAAGGGAACGCTTCCGACGCGGTGTTCGCCACTCCACTGATAAATTGCTGCAAGTTCGTGTAGGTCACGGTGGGAACCGTGCCCTCCCCGAAGTCATAGTCATTCAAGCGGAAGATGCGGATATTGGTTCCGAACCGAAGCTCATGAGCGCCGCGGCTCCAGGCAAGGTTGTCATTGATGAAGAACCGCGATGCTCGTCTGCCTTGTACCCAGGTGTTGTCGAGCCCTCCAACGGGCGTGAAGGCGTTCGCCCCGCTACCCTGCAATACGATCGGGAAAGCCGAAAGGGTCTTCTGGAGGTTGCTCGGCCCAAACAGGCTTTCGTACCACGAGAACGCCGGGTTGAAGTAGTTCACCAGGTTCTGAGAGAAAATGTGCGTGTGTCCCGCCGCGAACGAATAAAGCGGTTGTGGCGAAAGCGCATTGAAGACTGGGTTGATGGGATCCGTGTACGCGGCTTGCAGCCCAGTGTCCGACTGAAAGCGAAACCATGCTGTTTCTTTCTGGTTGATGTTGTAGTCGAGACGGATGGTCTGGACCTGCTCGTGGTCGTCGCTGGAGTGCGAGACGCTCTGCCGGTTCGCGCAGCCATCCCCGGTGGCGCCCAGCGGGCAGCCAAGTATTGCGGTCGGTGTGCCGTTGGTGTCTTCATACAGGGAAAACATCTGTTGATAGAACGGGACCGAGGCAGAAGGAAGTTGCTGCAGGACGTATTGTTGGAATGCCGGACTGGGAACAATTGTAGGCGTTACGATGGGCAGTGCGATCCGCACCCATTCACTATCAAAGAAGAAGAACAGTTTGTCATGCTCGATCGGACCGCCCAGACTGCCCCCAAAGTGGTTCACCGTCGATCTGGGCTTGTGGTTCCCCGCAGTCGCATTGGTGAAGTAGTTCGCCGCATTCAGTCGCGAACCATTCCACAGCTCGTAAAGGTTCCCGTGAAACTGATTCGTGCCGGACTTGGTGACATAGTCGACTTGCGATGCTCCATAACGTCCTTGATCCACAGAATAGGAAAGTGTGTTGACAGTCACTTCCGAAATCGAATTCAATCCCAGTACGAGGTTGGTTGAGAGACCGCTATTGAGATTGGTGAGCGGGTCGTTCGTTTCCAGCCCGTCCACGATGTAGCCATTGGAGACAGCGGGTAGTCCGTTGAACTCCACATTGCCGTAGCCGTTGCTGCCGCCGACAAAATCGTTGCTGCTTCCCGCGGTATTGATCAGAGCCCCAGGAGCAAATTGCAGAGGGTAGGTTAGGTCGCCGCCGGGATTCGGCAGGTCCTCCAGTGCAGGAGCAGTCAGGGTCGTGGATGTATTCGCATTTTCTGGGTTGATAATTGGGGCTTCGCTGCTTACCTCAACCGCCTCATTGGACCGCGCCACCTTGAGCGTGAAATCCACAGTTTGTTTCTGGCCCAGACCTGAGATGACGTTGTCATTTTGCCCCGGATCGAAACCCTGCGCTTCCGCCCTAACCGAATAGGCGCCTGGCTTTAGCTGTGGAAAGTTGAATCGTCCTGCGTCATCGGTCCGGGCAGTACGCTTCAGGCCGGTCTCGTGATTCGTGATCGTCACAGTGGCGCCCGGCACAATCGCGTCGGTTGTGTCTCGCACTTGGCCAACGATGGCACTGGTAGTTTCGCCTTGTGCGAGCGCCCTCGCCGGAAGAAGGCACGTCACCGTCAATGCGACAAAAATAAAGTTCGCTGCCCGCGCCATGAATTCCCCACGTCTCTGCCCTGAAGTGGCAAAGGGTTCACTGCTCTCATCTATTAACCAACGATTATTCCTGTTAGTTAACCATAGTTAACACAAACAAGCAAGGACAGAGGAATGACGCTCGTAGGGTATGGGACGGAATCAAGCGATCGGCAGTAATGCCCACAAAAAGTTCGCCCCTCAGAACACTCTCACATTAGGGGCAACCTACACTGTCTTCATAATTAGCTCTTCGGGATATCATTGCGGTTC
>DATHMV010000020.1:0-33727 GCA_035486715.1 Candidatus Aquilonibacter sp. | reverse complement strand
GTAGTAAGCGTCGCTGTAGACGAGCTTGAAGGGGAGCATTCAGCACTCAGCATTCAGCACTCAGGCGGTCGAGTGCCGAAGGACTCCATATGATACGCGGGCAGGGAGAAGTTGGCACCTACGTCGACACGACTGGTGCGGGATTTTCCTTCTCCCCTCCCGGGCTTGGCAGATTCCACCTTGGCTGACTCACGGCTTGCGCCGCGTTGCGGCTGGGACCTTAGCTCCGCTGGTCGCGGAACACCTCGTGTGGAATGCTGGGTGCGGAGCGCCGAGCGGTGCAGGTGGAATGTGGAAAGTCGAGTGCGCGTCTACCGGCGCTTATCCTTCGGACTGACCGCAGGCACTACCATCGGTCTTCGCACAGGAACCATTGCGCCCTTTGCCGGATCGGCTGCAGCATTCGCCCGCGTCAGCACTTCTTGTTGGATGTATTGGACGAACTCCTGGATCTGGCGCTGCATTTCTTCCATGCGCTCGCGCATTTGCAGGATGATCGCCATGCCGCTGATATTCACACCAAGATCGCGTGCCAGCGAAAGTATGAATTCCAGCCGCTGCAAATCTTCGTCGGTATAAAGGCGAGTGTTGCCCTCAGTGCGCGATGGTTTGAGCAGCCCTTCACGCTCGTAAAGCCGCAATGTTTGGGGATGGATGCCATACATCTCGGCAACTGACGAGATCATGTATGCGCCCTTGGATTTGCGCTTGGTCAAAGATTCCCTCGCTCTATTCGCATTTTACCAGTTGGCCCTCGCTACACCCACGCTTGTAAAAGGCTCCATGTTTCTTCCTAAGGTTTCTCCGGTCGATTTTAGAATGGCGATGCATTTCTTCTTGCGCTCAGATTCCCGCCAAACCCCGAACCCATCGGGGCATCCTAATCGACAGGAGAAACAATTATGGACAAAAATAATGCTGTAAGTGTGATTGAGGATCTCGTCGAAACTTGTAAAGACGGACAGAAGGGCTATCAGGATGCTGCCTCGCACGCGAAGCGTCTCGACCTGAAAACCTATTTTAACGAGCAGAGCCTGGAGCGTGCACGTTTTGCCGGGGAATTGGAAGCGGAACTTCCCAGACTAGGCGAACCGGACAAGAAAGTTTCCGGCTCCGTTTCGGCAACTCTGCATCGCGCCTGGATCGATACGAAAGTCAGCCTTGGTGCTGGCGATAAGTCGATTCTGGAGTCAGTGGAAGCGGGAGAAGACAATGCCAAAGAAAGCTACCAGAAGGCGTTGAGCGCTTCTTTACCGGGCAATATCGCCGAGATCGTCCGGCGCCAAGCAGCCAGGGTGCAGCAGGCCCATGACAAGGTGAAGATGTTGCGAGACACAGCGGTTGCCGCGTAGTTCTAACGGCAGTAAAAAGAGGACCGGATTACCCGGTCCTCTTTATTTTTACCGTAATTTTTACGGGACAAGGATCAGGCTGCCGGTTGGGGTTTCTCGGTAGGCGTTGCCCAACCCGCTGGTTTCAGCAGATGGTTGACCGCGTAGGCCGCAAAGCCGGCCGCAATCAAGATCATGCCGAAGGCGAACGAGCTCATGTTCCACACTTGCTCATGCTCGCTTCGAATGACCGAAAATCCCAGCAGCAGCATGGGCGGGATGCCGATGGCGATCGCCCCAAACAAGCCGCCGGGAACGCGGAATGGACGCGGCAACTCGGGTTCGCGGAAGCGCAACACGGCTAGCGCTACGAATTCAAGCAACAGGCTTGCTCCATAAAGAAGAATGTCAAGTGTGACCAAGCGAGCAAAGCCCAGGCCGAGGCACATGGCCCAGCCGATGGCCAGCGCAATCACAGCAACCCAGGGTGCGCGCGATTTCTTTTGCAGTTTTCCAAAAACACTCGGCAGCATACCGTCTTGCGCCATAGCCAGCGGTAGCCGCGAGTAGCTCATCACCAACGCGTTAAACATGCCGAAAGCGCTGATCATTCCGCCGAGCACAACGCCAACTCGCAATAGCGGTCCGCCGAGCAAGCCGGCAATATCAGCCCAGGAACCGGTTTCCCAAGCATTGGCTTTGAGGCCGGTCATCCACATGGCGGCGAAGGGCAGAATATAGCTCACGGCCACAATGCAAACAGCGACGAGCATAGCGCGAGGATACGTCCTCTGCGGTTTTTCCACTTCGGTCGCGATGGTTGAGGCGTTATCCCATCCCATGTAATTCCACATGCAGATGAGCAGCCCGCCCAGAATGTCGACAGTCGATGTGGTCGGCTTGGTGATGGCATTGGCCAGTGCGCCCAGCTTGAACGGCGCCAGCAGCACGATCGCGACGAATGGGGCCGTCAACGCGAAGAACAGCCAAAGCGAGGTCATGGAAACGACTTTGACCCCGGCGATATTCAACAGCGCGCAGGCGATCACCACGGCCAGCGCAACCCACCAGCCGCGATTATTTACTTCGAACCACGGGAACATGCGTGTCAGGTAAGCGACAAAGAGCGTGGGATAAATCGCCATGTCGAAAATCGAGGCGACCAGCGAGAGCCATGCTTCCTGAAATCCCCAGAAATTGCCCATGGCGCGGCGCACCCAGGCGTAATAGCCGCCCTCGTAGGGCAGCGCGCTCGAAAGTTCGCCGATCATAAAAGCTGTAGGCAGGCTCCAGAGCAGCGGCGTGAGCAGCAGAATAAGGATCGCGCGTCCGTAGCCGGCTCCGTGAACGATGTCTTCGGTGCCATAGGTTCCGCCCGACACCATAAAGAATGTCGCTGCGACCAAGGGCCATAGGGTGAGACGAACGAATTTTTTCCGGTTGGGTACGGCGGCGAGGGGTTGGGGATTCTCTCGTTGAAGGGCGCTAGCTGTTGCCAATTTCTATGGCTTCCTCCTCAAGCGACTCACTCTCAGCTACTCCGCAGCCGGCTGGTACCTGCTCGAGCTTTCTGGTTTGTTTAGATTCCAGAAATTCCGCTGAAGTTAGTTCGCAAGTGTGAGATTACGGGAAATTTCGACGGATGCAAGAAAATTCTGTAATTTTTACGGAAAATTTTTGTCGAGGAGGTCAGCGACGGAGGTAACGCCGATTTTATGGAATTTCAGCCGGGCCGGGTGCCCCATTTCTCACGTACTTTGCGAGAAATGGAGCCTCGACTGCCACGTCTCCGCTGTTGCACCACACAGCCGTGCCACTCGCTTACTTCGCCTCCTCCGGCACAATCCGCATCTCCAATTTCTCTGTATGCCGCAACGTGACTAATATGCTGCCAATGCCGACGCGCACATCCGTCAGCACGCGTTGCAAGTCGTCCACGCCTGCCACTGGCTTGCCATCCAAAGCAATGATGACATCGCCGTCGCGCAGGCCCGCGCGCTTCGCCGGACTGTTCTCTTCCACCGAGAGCACCAGCGCTCCCGATTCCTTGGTCAGATCGTAGAAGCGCACCACGCGCCGATGGATCGGCACGGTCTGTGCCGAGACGCCGATGAAGCTGCGGCGAATGCGTCCGTCGCGCAGCAGGCGGCTCGCCACAAATTTCGCCGTGTTGATGCCGATGGCGAAACAGATGCCCTGCGCGGGCAGGATAGTCGCGGTGTTTACACCGACCACGCGCCCTGCGGAATCGACCAGCGGTCCGCCGGAGTTGCCGGGGTTGAGCGCGGCATCGGTTTGAACCACATCGTCGATCAGGCGGCCGGAATAAGATCGCAACGACCGTCCCAGCGCGCTTACCACGCCTGCCGTGACCGTGGATTGAAACCCATAAGGTGCGCCGATCGCGATCACAACCTGACCCACGCGAAGCGACTGCGAATCGCCCAGCGCCGCAGGAATAAGCCCAGCCTCTTCCACGCGCGGCTTCTCAATGCGGATCACAGCAAGGTCGCTCGCGGGATCATCGCCGACAGCAGTAGCAGGCATACACCGCCCATCGGCCAGCGTGACCTCAATCCGCCGCGCATCATGTACAACATGGCTGTTAGTGAGAATCAAACCGTCAGGCGTGAAAACGAACCCCGACCCTCCTCCTCGCCGCTCGCGTTCTTCGCCGGAACGCGACTTCCCCCCAGCAGTATGAACTTCAATGTTCACTACTGATGGGCTGATTTGCTCAACCGCGCCGGTTACCGCGCGCGAGTAGGCATCAAGCAGACCAGCGTCAAGGTGGGAATTTGCCAGCGGCGGCGCTCCGCGAAGCGAGTTATCTGCCGTGCTTTCGGGCTGATTCAGCGATGCGGAAATAACTGGTATCTCAGGAAAAACATTTCCAACTTCTTCCAGGTTCATGATGCATAGATGTTGGTCGATTTAGTGAGGATTCAAGGCTAGATAGGCGAAAAAAGCCGGGACCAAAATCGGTCCCGGCATTCAGTTGGCTGGTTGCCCGGATAAAGCTCTGGAGTATCTCTGCTTCCGCCTTACACTACCGCGAAGTTAAAGCCTGTTCTGCAAACTAACTTGGTAATCGCAGCGCTGAAGTGCTGCACCACCCACAAGCTGAATTTAGCGCGAGTTCTACGCCGTTCTTCTCGGTCGCAATGTCAAATCCCGCACCTGCGTCAGAATGCTCGACATCTGCATACCGTTCAGTTGCGAAACAAACGGCAAAATCTCGGCGATGAACTGGTCTTTCATCAGTTCGCTCACTTCTTCCTGGCGGTTCTTTTCGCCGCCGCTAAGCAATTCCGGCACGGTTACCTCCAACGCACGCGCCAGCCGTTCGAGTGACGACAGCGTAGGCGTGGCTTTTTCGTTTTCGATTTTCGAGACGTAGGTCCGTGGTACCGACATGCGTCCCGCTAGTTGCCGCTGGCTCAGACCGCTACGCAGACGCAGCGAGCGTATCGACGTGGCCAAGTTCAGGTGTCCGCGGCCCATGCCTGGAATCGGCATCATGACCGGGGGGGTGAGCACTACGGGTTCAGGCTCGGGCTCCTCATCGAGCGACGAGTGGCAACGTCGGCAATTGTTATTGACCGTACGGAATTGAACCAGCAGGCAGTGATCGCAACGGACGACTTCCCTAGAATCTACCGGGGCAAGAGTCGTAGCCATCGGGTTGTGGGAGTGCCAGAGCGGGCTACTCCTTTACAACGACAGCGGAACCAAATTGGGGGAAGAATTCCTGCTGCACCGCCAATCTGAGGTACATGGGCTGTGGAAGTCAAGGGTAAAATGCGGACAGCCGCGAATGTTTGCGGTGAAAACCAAAATCGAAGCGATGAAACCCCGCGGAAAATAGGCATAAGAGCATGATTGATCGCGCAGCGGCGTGGTGTTTACTAACTGAGTTCACCCAGTCAGAAAGTTTGCGCAAGCACGCGCTGGCAGTAGAGGCCTGTATGCGTGCCTGCGCCAGAAAGTTCGGCACGAACCATGGAGGGACGGATGCCTTCGTCCGTCCAACGGAGCGAAGCGACGCGCACGCCGGGGAAGGGCACGAGTTTACTCGCGCCATTGTCAAGGCTCCAACAAACCAGGCTTCCCCTGAGGGACTTTCTGAAGAAGACCTCTGGGGCATAGTCGGCCTCATTCACGACTTCGACTACGATAAGTATCCCAGCCTCGAAGATCATCCCTACAAAGGCAGCGAAATCCTGAAAGAACGCGGCTGGCCCGAGAACATCCGCCGTGCCATCATGTCGCACGCCGAATACACCGGAGTGACGCGCGATACGCCGATGGAAAAAGCTCTCTTCGCCTGCGACGAACTTGCCGGTTTCATCACAGCCGTAGCGCTAATCAAGCCAGGGAAATCGCTGGCCGAGGTGGACGTGAAGTCCGTGCGAAAGCGGATGAAGGACAAAGCCTTCGCCCGCAAAGTGAACCGCGACGACATCGTGAACGGCGCAGCCGCGCTGGGCGTGGATTTGGACGAGCACATCGGGTTTTGCATTGAGGCGATGAAGCCGGTGGCGGGGGAACTGGGGCTGGATGGGAGCGCGGCAAAGAGTGCGTAGTGTTTTATGCGGGGACAGCCGCCGCCCCTCCGAAAGGCCCCACTTCTCGCTTCCTTTGCGAGAAGTGGGAACGTCACGCGGAGTTTTCCCCCCGTCTTGCAAAAGAAGCGAGGGATCGTACGCCCGACAACGAAGTAAAGTTGGGGCGGCTTCAATTATGATGGTGCCAGCAAAGCTGGGCCAGTCCCGATGCGACCTCTTATTGAGGCCGGGAAGTCAGATGATTGCACAATGTTTACCACCTCAATCGCGCCAATTCTACATTCGTTTGAAGGCACAGAAGCAGGAAGAGGCGAGCTCGCGCTACCGAGAACGGCTGACCGGGCTTCGCAGCGAGCACGCCGCGCGTGGCTCGCCTCTTTCGGGACAGCAGCTCCTTGCCGAATGGCAACTAAGCGAAACATTCATCGGAGCGATGGCCTCGGGCCTGCTCGACGCGGCGCTTAAAACTTGCGAGCTTTACCAAATACCGCTCGATCAGGATCTCTCCAGTTGCATCGAGAATGAGATCAAGGCCTTCATTGACGCGCAGTTCGGTCATGCACTTCGGAACCACTCCTCGCCGAATAGGGCCCCGTTACTGCCAACAAACATCAGGCGTGTGTTTGAAGGGCGGATCCACGCTGCGAAATTCAGCATCCTGAATCCGATCCAGATCCGCCTTGAGACTGCTCGCGTTACTGGAACACACCCACGGGCGCAGCGCCAGGACGAGAGCAAAGGAGGAGGATGGGAATATGCCGCTAGATCTGAGTTCAGCGGAGCGAGCCGTACCACGATTATTCACTTGACAAAGGTTACTAATAGCTCTATAGTTTTATTGTGCTTGAGATAAACATCACGGTTTCTTCGGTTTATCGACTCCTAGTACCTGCTCCCGCTTCTCAATCTTGCCTAGAAGTTGCTTCCGTACTCCCGCTGCCAGTCTCCGCGTCGGAATCCGGTCTAAAGGGTGCTTCTCTCGCTTCGGGGGTTTACTAGCCATGACTTTGAATGACCTCACTCACATGTATTCCACGGACGAACAATGCCGCGCTCTGCTGAAAAAACTCCGCTGGCCTTACGGCGTTGAGTGCCTTCGCTGCAAGAGCAAGAAAGTGTTTGAACTGTCTGAATACGCGAAGTTTGAATGCGGCGAGTGTCACTATCAATTCAGCGTCACCACGCAGACCATCTTCCACGATACGCATCTTCCACTGGAAACTTGGCTCATGGCCGTCCTGCTTCTTGTGGAAGCGCGTAAGGGCATCTCCGCTAACCAGATCAAGCGCACTCTCAGCATTGGCAGCTACAAGACCGCATGGTATCTCTGTCACCGCATCCGCAAGGCAATGTCCGATGTTGAACTTCCCATGATGGACGGTACCGTGGAAGTAGATGAAACCTACATCGGCGCAAGCGAAAAGACTTACCGTAAGCCCGGTCACGGCGATTGCAAAAAACAGATCGTGGTCGGCATTCGGCAACGCGGCGGCGATCTCCGATTCTTTCACGCGCAAGATATTAAAGCCGGAACGCTCGCAAAGTACGTGCGGGATACGGTGAGCGAAGATGTGGACGTGATCGTGACCGACGAACTGAATGCGTACCCCACAGCTTTTCGCGATACTCCATTCTCTGGACGGCACAAGACCATCAAACATAAATCGAAAGTCTACGTTGACGGGGACATTCACACCAACACGATTGAATCGGCATTCTCTCTCTTGAAGCGCGGCATCCTCGGAACGTGGCACAGAATCAGCGCAAAGCATCTCGCGGCCTATCTGGATGAGATGACCTTCCGCTTTAATCGCCGGAAGAATCCCGATTTGTTCATCGACACCCTGCGTCATATGATTACTGCCGACCCGCTAACCTTCGCAAAACTGACCGCCTAGTCTTGCTCCTCTTCCGAATACCCGTATCCTCCAAAGTCACAATCGGCCCATGCCTTTGGGTCGAACCTCATTTTCTTGATCTTCTTGACGTGCTCAACGATTGCGCTCGTAAATCTCGGCAAGTCGTTAAATTCAGTCATCTCTAAGAGTTGCCCCTCCATTAATCTCCAGCGAGGACAAGACGCCTGAACGGTGTACAGTTGACTTTCCCCGCTACAACCTTGCGTCGATTGTTTGACCTCCGCAAGAATGGCCAGTGCCATTTTCGATGCATCTTCCCAGTTAAGGTCGCCTGTATGAATTCGTTCGAGGAAGTAGATCGCCAAATCTCCACCATACCCTGCGTAGCAATAAGAATCCTCAAACTTCCAGGTACGTTTGTGAGTGGAGATTAAGTAGGTATGGCCTTGCAACGCAGCAGCAACTATAAAAGCTACGCCTTCTGGGCTCTTCTCTTTGTCTATGTACTTGTCGTGTAACGTGGCCAGTACGTCATCGATTGCTTTGGTCAGTTTATCCTCAGTGATTGTACGGCAGGATTCTAACTTTTTGGTGAGTCTCCTAATACCATTCTCAGCTACAAACGAATCGCCAGCAGCGCCTATCACAATGACCGAATCTCCCCATACCAAACGCACCAACTTAGTCACTTGGCGCTTAGAGGTATAGCCTGCCGACTCTTCGCTCTCCGAGCCGATCACAACTCCATTTTCATAATGGAACCCAACTATCAGTGTCATGCGCTGCCTTGACCCGACCAGAACTGGACATTTTGGTTTGCTAATGATCGGGGGGGCATCTAGCATCCCCCCGAAACGAAGCATAGCACACCGCCTTCGTGAAGTGAATAATCTTGAGCCGTACTGAGGGCGCTTGGCGAGTTGTATCCTCAGAAGGTTCATCTCCATCAATTGGCGGAGAAGATCGCGCCTTCGCAGGAGCACGCCGCGCTGCTTCGGGCCCTTGATGGCCTCCACTCCCGGAGGTTGATCGACTGCCAACCCTTGAACGGCGCCAAAGGGATGGAGGATGCTGCGAATATTGTCCTTTCCACGGACGGAACCAGATGGTTGGAGGAGCCGGGCTCGAGCAAAGACGCGCCTACCGTGGTCACGGTACTCAACGTCCTGATTTCCTCACCCTCGGATGTGGGCGCAGAGCGCGACGCGGTGGAGAGCGCAATCCACGAATGGAACGCGAACCACCACGAGAGCATGGGGATCATGCTCCATCCAGTCCGATGGGAGACCCATGCCTACCCGGCAGTCGGGGACCGCCCACAGGGCATCCTCAACAGGCAGATAGTGAAGTCGGCTCATTTTCTCATCGGCATTTTCGGAAATCGCGTGGGCACACCAACTGGTAAAGCGCCGTCGGGAACGATCGAGGAAATCGAGGAAATCCGCAAGTCAGGCCGGCACGTCGCGCTGTACTTCTCGAACGCACCGGTCCCGCGAGATGCCGACCGGTCGCAGTTGGATGCGTTGGAAGAATATCGGCGTTCGCTGGAACAGCGGGGCCTGCTCTCCAGATTTGGCTCACCCGAAGAGCTGCGCCGCCTCGTAACACGACACCTGCCGAAAATCGTTGACGAGGTTCGAGCAAACATGAGGGCCGGGAACGCCGCATCTGGGAGTCGCACACCGTCTTCGATAACTCAACACCCGACGAAGCGGGTGCCAAGAGCCGTCCGAACACTTGCGAACGAACTCTCGACCAACGACGACCTGAACCCCAAAGAGGTGGAACTCCTATGGAATGCTGCCAGTTCGTCGGACGGCGAAATCTACCATTCGTCGACACTCGACGGGGAAGGCCTTCGCGCCAACGAACGACATTTTCTCGCAGAGGCAGATGCGAGGACTGCGTCTGAATGGCTCAGCGCGCTTCGTGGCCTAGAAAATCGAGGGTTCATTGAGCCATTGAGCGAAGATCGTGATTTCTTCAAGCTCACGGCGGAGGGGTATGCGGCGGCCGACCAATTGGAAGACTTCGTCCGCTGGGAAGCACGTTCAATCACCCTACGGGCGCATTACATGAACGCCGATTCGCAGGAACTCAAGTTAGTTTGTAAGGGCATCGTCGCTCTACCCGCTACGTACTATCCAGGCCAAATCGATGCAGGCTCGTCAGCCCAGCGCAGCCTAAAGGAGCGTCGCTCATTGCTAGTGGAGGGTTTGGTGTCGACGCCGAATATTGATTGGCAGCCAACCGACGTCGAGTTTACGAACGACGCCACCGGAAGGCTTGAGACCTTCCGTGTTGACGGCATGCGGTACATTCGCCCAAATGGGTTGAAATTACCGATTGCTTGATAGGGAGGATCAGAAGCGAGGCGGGCAGGGGCTACCGCCGCTCTCAGCCTAACGCGGATGCCACCTTCCCACTCGCAATCAACTCCGCGATCCGCGCGAAATCTTTATACATGACGCGATCTTTCTCCACCGTCGGGCACACCGATCGAATCGCCGCGTGCGCTGCCTGCCCGCGCTTCGAAGTTTTCAGCGGGGCCAGGAAGTCGATGGCCTGCGCTACGGCCATGGCTTCAATCGCCAGCACGTTGCGCGTGTTCTCGACTACGCGCTTCAACTTGTTGGCCGCCGTCATGCCCATCGAGACGTAATCTTCTTTGTTGCCTGAAGTGGTAATGGAATCGACTGAGGCGGGATGCGCCAGCACTTTGTTTTCGCTTACCAGCGATGCGGCGGTGACCTGAGCCATCATGAAGCCGGAGTTTAGGCCTGCGCCTTCCGCTAGGAATGGCGGCAGGCCTTCGCTGAGGGCCGGGTTGACGAGCCGTTCGATGCGGCGTTCGCCAATTCCTGCGAGGGCGGCTAGAGCGATGGCCAGGAAGTCAAGGGCGAAGGCTAGTGGCTCGCCGTGGAAGTTGCCGCCGGAGATTACGTCGCCGGAGGCCGCATCGGGCGAGGATAGGCTCGCTTCGCTCGCTGGACGTGCGAAGGCGCCTGTCCCCACACGAGTCGTGCTGGCTACAAACACCAGCGGGTTATCTACCGCTGAATTTGCTTCGATTTCGAAGACTTGGCGGCAGTGGGCTAGCGTGTCACGGACTGCGCCGTGCACTTGCGGGATGCAGCGGAGCGAGTAGGCGTCCTGCACGCGGCCGCAGTTGCGATGCGACTCGCGAATCTGGCTGCCTTCCAGCATTTTGCGGAGGTTGGCGGCAGTTTTGGTTTGTCCGCTGTGCGGGCGGGCTTTGTGGATGCGTTCGTCGAAAGCGGCGTCAGTGCCTTGCAGGGCATCGCAAGTGAGGCCACCGAGCACGTCGGCGGAATCGACCAGCGTTTCCGCAGCCAGCAGCACGAGCGTGCCAACGGCCAGCATGGCTTGCGTGCCGTTGATCAGCGAGATGGACTCTTTCGCTTCGAGCACCAACGGTTTGATCTGCGCTTGCTTCAGAGCGTCGGCGCTTGGAATGCGCGCGCCTTTTTCGTCGATGCATTCGCCTTCGCCGATCATTGCCAGCGCGAGATGCGCTAGCGGAGCGAGATCGCCGCTTGCGCCGACACTGCCTTGCGATGGAACAAACGGAGTGACGCCGCGGTTGAGCATTTCGCAAAGCGTGTCGATCACAACGGCTCGCACTCCTGAGAATCCCTTGGCGAGCGAGTTCGCGCGCAGGAGCATCATCGCTCGCGTCTCGGGGACCGACAGCGGCTCGCCGACACCGACGGCGTGCGAGCGGACAAGGTTTACTTGCAGTTCGCGAATCTGGTCGCCGGCGATGCGCACATCGCTGAGTTTGCCCACTCCTGTGGTGATGGCGTAGGCCAGTTGATTGCTGGCGACAATTTCGTCAACCACGGCGCGGGCACGATCGACGCCGACGCGCGCTTCGGCGAGCAAGAGCACGGGGCGGCATTCGACCGCGACTTCACGCACCGCTTCCAGAGTGAGATCGTTTCCGTTGATGTGAAGTGCGTTCAATGAAGTTTCCAATCGAGCTAAGAATATTTTAGGAGGAGCCTTGAGTTTTGCCGAGCGCCGCACGAAACGCTTTCAGATACTTTTCCGGCAATACGGCGACTTTCATGTTTTCATCCGTAACAATATGTGTCGTCTCGCCTTCCGCAATCAGAGAACTGTCGCTGGCGCGAATTAATTCATAGGCGAAGTGAATCACGGAATCACGCACATTCGATAGTGTCGTGCGGATCAGAACTTCTTCGTCATAGCGTACGGGAGCGCGATAGCGGCACTTGGCTTCCACCACGGCGATGAAGCGTCCGTCTTTGTCTTCCATGTCGCGATAGGAAAAGCCTAACTGCCGCAGCAATTCCACGCGCCCTACTTCGAACCAGACGAAGTGATTGGAGTGATAGACCACCCCCATCTTGTCGGTCTCCGCGTAGCGTACGCGCAGCCGGGTTTCATTCACGGCTTGGGAGTTTGAACTCATTTTTCGCTCCATACGGGCTTGCGTTTCTCCAGAAATGATGTCACTCCTTCACGGAAGTCCGCCGTGGTGCGGATATGCGCATTGTCTTCGATAGCGGTGGCAATCTGTTCATCGAGTTGGACGGCGATGAAGCCGTTGATCAATTTCTTGGTGGCACGTACGGACGATGGGCTGTTTTCCATCAATTGAGTCGCGATTTCTTTGGCACGGTCAAGCAGTCGCGCCGACGGAACAATCTCGTTCACTAGACCGTAACGATGCGCCTCGGTTGCGTCGAATAACCGCCCAGTGAGGAGAAGATCGCGGGCAATCTTGTGGCCGACTTGCCAAACCAGAAAAGATGAAACGATGGCGGGCACAAAACCGATGCGAACTTCGGTATAGCCAAACCTCGCTTCAGGCACCGCCAACGTGAAGTCGCACATGGTGGCAAGGCCGGTGCCGCCGGCGATGGCTGCGCCGTTTACGGCCGCGATTGTCGGTTTTGGAAAGTCGTAGAGCCTGCGAAACAACGTCGCCATCGCCGAGGAATCTTTGACGTTTTCGTCGTGCGCTTTGCCGACCAGCGACTTCAGTTCTTCGAGGTCCATGCCAGCACAAAAAGCTTTGCCGGTGCCGGTGAAGATAACGACGTTCGCCGGTGATGCCTCGATCTCATCTAGCGCGGCCATCAATTCGCCGACTAATGCAAAGCTCATGGCGTTTCGCTTTTCCGGACGGTTCAATGTGATGGTCGCGATGCCAGTGTCGTATGTCAGTTGGATCGTTTGGTAGTTCATAGGCAGAGGTTCAATCGGCGGCAACGGGATTTGTGTATCGGGCTCCTATCTCGGCTGTCGCGCATATCAGCGCGTCCAGCGGCTTCAGAGGAGTCAGTTCAGCTCCACGCTGCTGCAAGACCTCAATCACTTTCTCGGTCGCGACGTTGCCGACCAGAGCGTCCTGGGCGAAGGGGCAGCCACCGAGTCCACCAATCGCAGAATCAAAACGGCGGCAGCCGGCGTCGTAAGCTGCGAGAATTTTTACCGCCGCCTGCTCGGCGCGGCTGTGCAGGTGCACCCCAATCTCCAGATAATCGTACTTTGCCATTACCGCACCAACTAGTTCGCTAACCTGTTGCGGAGTGGCCATGCCTACCGTATCGGCGAGCGAAATCATGCGCAGGTTGTCGACTTCCATCAGCGAGATGGCTTCAATCACTTCGTCCACGTTCCATGGATCGCCATAAGGATTGCCGAACGCCATCGAGATGTAAACCACAACATCAAGGCCCGCGTCATCGGCCTTCTTCTGGATTTTTTCCAGTTCTTCGAGCGCGCCCTCGGCAGACTGATTCTGATTTTTTCGCAGAAACGTTTCGGAGATCGAATAGGGAAATCCGAGAGTGCGGACAGCTTGCGTCGCGATAGCCCGCTGCGCGCCCTTTTCGTTCACCACGATGCCGATGATCTCTACATCGTCGGGAGGGTCGAGCTCTTTCAGGACTTCTTCGGAATCGGCCATCTGTGGTACAGCTTTCGGCGAGACGAAGGAAGCCGCGTCGATGTGCTTGAATCCCGCGCTGATCAAGGCTTGCAGATAGGCACGCTTGATGTCAGGCGGAATCCCGCCTTTCAGCCCTTGCCAGGCATCGCGGGGACACTCGATGAGTTTGACGGAATCGGACAAGTTTAATTCACCACGGAGGCACAGAGACACGGAGAAAACCTTGGCGCTCAAATTTCAGATCTCGAAGATGCAACTCAGGGCATAGGTACTCTTCGCAGGCAGACTCCATAAGGCCCGGACCAAGTTCACGATGCACTTCGATCGCAGCCCCAATGACCTGTTCAGTCAATCTTTCATGAAGAAGTTTGCTCCGTCTCTCCGTGTCTCCGTGGTGAATCATGTTTGTAGCACTCCTACTTTGAACTCTGCCACATCCGGATTCAGCGCCGCGGCTTCCAGCGCCTGCGTGATCGCCTGCCGGGTTTCGACCGGATCGATAATTTTGTCGATCCACAGCCTTGCCGCGCCATACCGTGGGTCGGTTTGTTCGTCGTAGGTGCGCTTGGTCGAGTCATACAGCTCTTTCTTTTCCTCTTCGTTCAGCTTCTTGCCGCCGCGCTCGAGTTGTTTGACCTTCACTTCCACCAGCGTTCCCGCAGCTGCATCGCCGCTCATTACCGCGTAACGCGCTGTTGGCCACGCGAACACAAAGCGCGGATCGAAGGCTTTGCCGCACATCGCGTAGTGCCCGGCGCCAAACGACCCTCCCACAATGACCGTGATCTTTGGAACCACCGAGTTCGATACCGTATTCACCATCTTCGCACCAGCTTTGATGATGCCGCTCCACTCAGCGTCGCGGCCTACCATGAAGCCGTTGACGTCATGGAAGAAAACCAGGGGGATGAGATTCTGATTGCAGTCCATAATGAAGCGGGCCGCTTTTTCGGCGGACTCGGTATAGATCACGCCGCCGAACTCGACTCGCTTGTGGCCTTCGTGGTCGGTTTGCTGTGCGTGCAACTTTTGATTCGCCACAATGCCCACGGCGAAACCGCCGATGCGTCCATACCCACAGATCAGCGTCTTGCCATATTCTGCCTTGTATTCGTCGAAGCGGCTGCCATCGAGCACACGCGCCAGAATTTCTTTCATATCGTACGGACGCGCGGGCGAGGAATCGTAAATGCCGTAAATTTCTTCGGCGTGAAGCGCAGGTTCTACAGGCTTTTTGCGATCCCAGGGAGATTGCCGGCGGTATCCCCATTTTTCAATGATCGATCGAATCCGCGCGAGGCACGATGCATCATCCGGTTCGCGAAAATCCACCGTGCCGCTGATACTGGCGTGCATCGCCGCGCCACCTAAATCTTCCGCCGAAACTTTTTGTCCGATCGCCGCCTGCACCAGCGCGGGCCCAGCCAAAAATAAGCCGCTCCCGTCGGTCATCAGAACGTGGTCGCACATCACGGGTAGATATCCGCCGCCCGCTACGCACATGCCCATGATGGCGGCGATCTGTGGAATACCAAGAGCCGACATGACTGCGTTGTTGCGGAAGACGCGGCCGAAGTCGTCGGTATCGGGAAAAACGTCTTCCTGCAGCGGCAAAAACACGCCCGCTGAATCAACCAGATAAATCGCGGGAATGCGGTTCTCGATGGCAATGTTCTGGGCGCGGATGACTTTCTTCGATGTCATCGGGAAAAATGCGCCGGCTTTGACCGTCGCATCGTTTGCGATGATCATCACCAGGCGGGTTTGCACTCGCGCCATCCCGGTGATGACTCCGGCTGCCGGTGCGCCGCCCCATTCTTCGTACATGCCGTGCGCGGCGTAGATTCCGAGTTCGAAGAAAGTCCCGGGATCGACCAACAACTCGATGCGCTCGCGCACGGTAAGGCGGCCTTTTTTATGCTGGCTTTCGATGGCTTTGGAGCCGCCGCCCTCGCAGATTTTTTCGCCTTCGTTACGCACCCTCGACATGAGATCGGCCAGAAAACGCATGTTGGCTTCGAAGCGCGCCGACGTCGGGTCGATTTTCGTGGCCAGGACGTTGGATACCTGAGACTTAGAAACAACGGGAGTTTCGCTGCGCTCGGCCATGAGAATAATTGAAGAGAAGCGGACTGATTACGGTATAACACTCGCCGCGGGACGCGCAATGCGGCGTAGGTGAGGTAGAGTTACTGGAGTCCAATGCGCCGGAGCAAATCCTGATAGCGAGGCTCCGAGTGCAGCCTTGTCCAAACTGGATCGACCTTCAAATAGATAAGGCTGAGTTGGGCACCTCTATAGCAATTCTCCAGCTCATTCAGAGCAGTTTCATCTCTGCCCAGCACAACATTCGCCCCTGCCGAGGTGCAAGGATCGATTCGCAAGTTTTTATAATTCGTTAGTTTTATAATCCGGTCAGGCGCGGCCATCGCATCCATCACGGCATGAAATCCGCCGTGAGCGTAGGTTTGTTCGATATAGTCGGCAGACGATGAGAAACCCGCCAGCCGATCGTCCGCGGTAATTTCCTTGAGCCAGAGATCGTATTGGCCGGCTTGTTCGTAGTATTTCGACAGATAGAAATGCACCGGGACGAAGTTGGGATTGATTGCCAGAACTTTCTGATAAGTCTGGATCGCCAGATCGTTACGCCCAGCAAGATAATAAGCGAAACCGGTATCGGCATTGATGATCAAAGAGAGCGGATCCAAATCCCGGGCGCGCAGCAATTCGGCGATGGCCTCATTGTGGCGTCCCTGGGGACCGAGCAATAAATTGCCGTACCATTGATGAGCCTGCGCGTAGTTTGGATTGAGTTCGATCGCTCGTTGGAATTCCCGCTCTGCGCCTATCCAATCCCAATCGTGCAGAATGCGAACGGCGGCCAGAGAAGTATGGGCTTCCGCCAGGCTGGGATCCAGTAAGAGAGCCTTCTCCGCGGCCGTTTTCGCATCGGTCAAGTGCGTGGGACTTTCCCCATAGAGCGTCAGCAGAGTGTGGGAGTCGGCCAGACCGGAGTATGCAAGTGCAAAGTTCGGGTCTTTTGCCAGTGCCTGGTTGAAGTAGTCGATGGCTTTCTTAAAGCCTTCGATATTTCTCTGGTTCCAGACAAAGCGTCCGCGCAAGTAAAGGTCGAAGGCTTCTGGGTTAACGGCTTTTTCCGCGCGCAGACGCCCACTTTCCTGTGCGGTTAAATTTAATTTCACTTCATTGGTGATAGCCTCTGCCACACGCGCCTGTAGTGAAAGCACGTCTTTTAGATCGCCATCATAAGCTTTAGCCCAAATGTGTCTATCGCTGGCCGCGCGAATCAGCTGTGCGGTAATTCTAACGTTGTCGCCGGAGCGGAGTACCGAACCTTCCACGACTGCATCTACTCCAAGGTCGCGGCCAATCTGCGACAGCGATGTTTGCGTGCCCTTGTAGCGCATGACTGAAGTCTTGGAGACGACCTTGAGCTCACGAATCTGCGCCAAATCGGTGATGAGTTCGTCTGTCATACCGTCGACGAAATATTCCTGGGTAGGGTCATTGGAGAGATTTTGCAATGGCAGCACGGCAACCGAGCGAATTGGGGCAGAAGAAGAATCGGCGAAGAACCCTCGCTCCCACCCCGCCGCTGCTAATAAAAGTGCAATACATATGACCGCCAACTCCGCTATACCTAAACTCCAACTGCTTCCAGTATCTAAGTTTGAGACTGAAGGTTTAGAGTAGCGGCTTACGTTAAGCGAAGTTGTACGGCCTACGGGCTCCTTTGCTTCAGGCGGCATTGCTGCCGGAATTAGGTCATGATTTTTTCCAGAGACTACCAATAGTTCACTTACGTCAAGTCTCTCAGCTTCACCGTTACCATTGGAAGCCTCGATTTCTCGAACTCCTCCGACAAAGCGGTAGCCCCGCTTAGGAACAGTTTCGATGTAACGCGTGCCGTCCTCGCCGTCCCGAAGCGCTTTGCGTAACAAATAGATAGCTTGGCTAAGGTTGTTTTCTTCCACAACCGTATCGCCCCATACCGTTCGCATAAGGGCGTCTTTTTCCAGCAGCCGTCCATTGTTCTCTACTAATACCAATAAGGTGTCGAAAACGCGCGGTGGGAGTTCCATACGGGAGGCGCCATGGAGTAGCAACCGCTCTCCTGGATCGAGAACGAATGGGCCGAATTCGTACAAGTGCTTGATAACATTATGCATTGATTTTCGCTGAAAAAACCTTCACAAAAAAATGAAACTGGCTAATGACTTCTAAATTGACCTTGGAGCAATGTCAGACTGCATCACGCGAGGGACCCGGGAGTTCGTTCGGGCAAAATTCTAACCGAGTTGCAACATCGCTCGGAAGAGCACGAACGTGGTGGTGGGGGCCACTTCTCTCCCAGTCTCAAGGTTGTGTTGTGCGCTACTTCGCAAGCGCCGCATTAAAATTGACCGCTCTTGCAGCGCCGACCTGCAGCTGGAGCGGACAAGCGTGGTACGGGGGAAGATACGGTTTTCCAGTTGGGGTTGATGCGGTTTACGAGGGAGAGGGCAAAACTGCTTCGTAACGCCGGGCATCCTGAGTGGAAGTGACATGTCCTCTCCCGTTACTACCTCTGTTATGTTTTTGTGAATTTGCTCCCGTCTTGGCAGAAAGAGTCATCTCCGTCTGTACCGGCGCGATCAGTTTGGTTCTCTCCAAAGATTCGAAACCCGGCACAAAGGTGATCAAAGTCGATGGATTACTGCTAGTACGTCCGGATATCCAATTCACTAAGCCCGGCTCACGATTTTCTATCCACCCACTCTGCGAGTCGCTCCCCATCCTCCTCTAACAGGAAAATTCCCGCTCCTACGCATTCCCCAAAGATGCGGTGCGACTCCGGATCGCGGGCGGCGCGTGAAATCCATTGCTTTCCCACTTGAAACTGGGCGGCCGTGAACCATTTCTGCGGCAGAACCTCCACTAAGCCCGCCTGTAAATAGAAAACGAACAGCGCGAACGCCGGCTCATCGTTCGACAAGGCTTTGTAGCTGGTGGGAACAATCAGTTCATCCACTGTAGCTAATTGTGGCGGCACATCGATTTTGTGCGTGCCGGGACTGAGCGTGATCGGTACCTCGAAGTCCGCGACCGGTGGCGTTTTGCAATAGATGCGATCGGAGGATTGCTTGAACCATCCCGCGATCTCCGCCAGATCAAAAGATTCGAGAGAATCGGTGTCAAAGGCGGCCAGGCGAAGGTTACGCCCTTCCGGGCACCAGATACCAAGATTTTTGGGTGGTGTGAGAAAGGGCCGGCAATAGGTGTTCAACGCCAGCCGCGGTTCTTCTTTTTTGCCTTCCGGCGAAAGCGAAACTACGTATCCCACCGGTCCTTCATCTCCGTGATGGGTCCACACTAAACGCGGATTGCTCGAGGCACGAAACCCTGGGAATGTTTTCCAATACCAAGGCGCCGGGCCAATCGTGTTTTCGAGTTGTTGCCGGATATTCGTTGAATTCGGAGTGGGCATCAGGAATTTTTGCGGAAGAAAGTTTGACGGGATGAAAATCGTACCGCTGTTATCACGCGGTCGGGATGCCCGCACCTTTCACATTCGTGCGAATGAACTTTACAATGTCGTCCATGGCCGTGCCCGGCTGGAAAATCGCGGCTACGCCCTGCTTTTTTAGGGAATCAATATCCTGGTCGGGAATGATGCCGCCAACGAGCACCAAGACGTCATCCATCTTGCTCTGCTTAAGCAGGTCCATTACCCGGGGGACAATGGCGTTATGCGCACCTGAGAGAATAGACAGCCCAATCACCTGCACATCTTCCTGTAGCGCGGCGCTGACGATCATCTCCGGCGTCTGCCGCAATCCGGTATAAATCACTTCCATGCCTGCATCGCGCAAAGCGCGGGCTATGACCTTGGCGCCGCGGTCGTGGCCATCAAGGCCGGGCTTGGCAACCAGTACGCGAATCTTGAGATCAGTCATTGAACATCCCGCATCCCAGTCGAATTATACGAGATAAGGAGATCGAGATTCTTACCTTCCGCAAAACAGCAGGATGCTGTGTGGTTCTCCCGGTTCATGAGTCAAAAAAATTATATGGTTTTGACGTCCAAGCTCCGCCACAGATACCAGCAAGCCACGCTGCGGTAGGGTTGCCAGCGTTCGGCGATTTTTTCCATTTGCTCGGGAGTAGGCAGTTTGATCTTTCTTTTCGGTGTTTTTTTGGCTGCCCGCTTTTTCGATATTGCAGATCTCTTCGCAGTTTTCGCACGCTGTACGTCGAGATAGTGCTTATACATTGCCATGCGTACGCCGAAGTCACCCGTCGGCAACACATTCCCGCGCTTCAGCGTGAACATGAGAAACATCTGCGCTGTCCACACGCCAACGCCTTTGATCTGAGTCAGATGTTCGATTACTTCCGCGTCCGGCAATGCCGCCAGTCGTGAAAAATCGAGAATGCCCGCCGCGGTCTTGGCCGCCAAATCTTTCAGATAAGAAGATTTTTGTTTCGATAAGCCGGCGCTGCGCATTTGTTCGTCCGTTAGTTTCAGAATCCCTTCGGGAATAAGCGGCTCGCCCGCTAAGTTGGTAAAACGCTTGAATATGGTGATGGCAGCTTTACCGTTTAATTGTTGATAGACAATGGCTTCGGCCAGGCTACGAAATTCCGGCGGGTTATATCGCATACGGCAAGGGCCAATGCGCTCAATGATGGCCCGCAGGATAGGATCAGATTTCTTAAGGTGGTTTACAGCTTTGCGCATGGCGGTCTATCTGTATCATATAATTTCGAATCTCATGCTTGGCGTACAAAGAACGAATCATGGGCAAGGTTAGATTGATTTCTGGATCGGTAAACCAGCCTTGAATGTAAGAAGTAAATTCCGTCCGAATTCAAGCCGGAGTTCACCCGTTAACGTTTCCCTTTGGCGGCCGGAAGCTGAAACCCGATGCGGCTTGCGAAGGCGCTGCCGGCGCCGTAAGTTTCTTGATGGCTTCGACCAGTTCAGGATCACGGAATCGTGTGTGCTTAAACGGCTCTCTAACTCCTGAATTTTTCCCGCCAAGCGTTGGTTGGTAGCCAGCATTTCACGCAGCCGCACGAAAGCACGCATAACTAAAGACGCTCATCTGCACGGCACGCTCGGAGTTGAGTACGGTTGCGGCCATGATGGCGCCGTGCTCGGTGAACGCATAAAGCCTGTATCGTCGACCACCGTGCGCGTCACTTGAGATCACAGATTGTGATCTCAGGGCATAGCTCTATGAGTGGCGCAGTATGCAAGCCCTGAAGGAAAGACTTTTATTCTCTTCCCATTTTGGCCCGCTGGTCGCGCTTTTCACCAGTCACGTGATGCTGACTTCCGTATAAGTCCCATACACATCACGGAGCGCCGCGCAAATTTCGCCGACGGTCGCATACGCGCGGACTGCATCAACGATGTAAGGCATCGTGTTCGCTGGAGAAATATTTCCGTTCGCTCCACCTGTCGGTTCTTCTGCCGCAGCTTTCTTGAGCGCATCAAGGCAGCGCCGGACTTCGTCGTTGGGCCGCCGAGAACGAAGGTTTTTCAGCTTGGCGGATTGCTGGCGCGCGACACTTTCGTCAATGTAGAGAATTTGCGGCGATTCTTCTTCGATGACAAATTCGTTGACCCCAACAATCACTTTCTCCTTGGCCTCGGCAGCGCGTTGATACTGATAAGAAGCTTCCGCAATTTCTTTTTGTGGGTAGCCGCGCTCGATGGCTTTCACCATTCCGCCCATTGCGTCGAGCTTGGCAAAGTAGTCAAATGCGCCTTTTTCCATTTCCAGGGTCAACGCTTCCAGAAAATACGATCCGCCGAGCGGATCGACCGTCTGGGTCACACCGGATTCGTAGGCAATGATTTGCTGCGTCCGCAGCGCAATGCGCGCCGCTTCTTCGGTCGGCAAAGCCAGCGCTTCATCATAGGAATCGCAGTGCAGCGACTGTGTTCCGCCCAATACGGCAGCGAGCGCCTGCAAGGCCACGCGCGCGATGTTATTCATTGGTTGTTGCGCGGGCAGAGACACTCCAGCTGTCTGCGTGTGGAAGCGCATCAGTTCGGTACGCTGGTTCTTCGTGCCGAAGCGTTCCTTCATCACGCGCGCCCAAATTTTGCGGGCAGCGCGGTACTTGGCGATTTCCTCGAAGAAGTCGTTGTGCGCGTTGAAAAAGAAACTCAGGCGCGGACCGAACTGGTCTACATCCAGCCTGCGGCGGCGCGCCCACTCGACGTACTCCACACCGTCGTACAGCGTGAAGGCCAGTTCCTGTAGCGCAGTCGAGCCGGCCTCGCGGATGTGGTATCCGCTGATCGAGATGGTGTTGAAGCGCGGTGTGAACTTCGATCCGAATTCGAAGGTATCGACAACAAGGCGCATCGAGGGAGCCGGGGGATAGATGTATTCCTTCTGCGCAATGTATTCTTTGAGAATGTCATTCTGAACTGTGCCGGAGATTTTCTTCCAGTCAGCGCCCTGTTTTTCCGCGACTACCAGATACATTGCCCACAATACCGATGCCGGAGAATTGATGGTCATCGATACCGTAGTTTTCTCCAGATCGATGCCACCGAACAAAATTTCCATGTCTTCGAGCGAGTCGATGGCCACACCACACTTGCCGACTTCACCTTCGCTCGCTGGATGGTCGGAGTCATAGCCCATCAGCGTGGGTAAATCGAAAGCAACGGACAAGCCGCTGCCGCCGTGCTCGAGTAAATATTTGTAGCGCTGGTTCGTTTCTTCGGGCGAGGCGAAGCCGGAAAACTGGCGCATAGTGAAAAGCTTGCCGCGATATCCGGTGGCGTGGATGCCACGCGTGTAAGGCGGTTGGCCGGGATAGCCCAGATGTTTATCTTCGCTCCAGTCCTCGGGCAGATCGGCTTGCGTATAAAGGCGGCGGATGGGGACACCGGAGATGGTGGTGAAGCGGGCATGGCCGTGCTCGTCAACGTTCACGCCAGTGGGCGCTCCAATCGGCCGTTCGGGAGCCTTCTCGATTGTCGGCGCGAGGGTTTTCTCCGCCCAATTCTTTTCCGCAGCGGAAGGATGGCGATTTTCAAAAATCTCGGCGACGGAACTCTCGGCGATTTGCGGTTTGGGTTGCTTCTTTTCCATACGAACCCCAATGTTCTGTTGTGATGATAGGGAAGCCGGTGATTGCAGGCAAGGCTTGGTGTGAAGTTAAAACGACCGGTCGGTCAGCAACTTGTGCTGCTTGCGCGAGAGTTCCCACGCTTTGGCATATTTCCACGATACATAAACCGCATGGTAGAGATGCAGCAGTAGACCTTCGCGTCCGTCGAGGAAGCCGAGGCGGAAAATGTAGTTATAGAAGAACGTGGCCATCGGACGGAGAACGATATTAATGACACTGAAGCGAACTTTTACTTTTGCTGCGACCATCTCCGCGCCTAGAGAAGAGTAGCGGTTCATGTGGTCGATGTAATCGGAGAGCGTGGGGTAGGAGTGGTGAATGACGTCGATCGGATCGCCCATGTTGTAGGTTGGCCGGGGGTCATATACGTTGCAGCCTTCCATTCGTATGTCTTCATGAACAAGGCGCTTTTCGAAACGACCACTGCCCGGACGAAAAAGACGCACTTTAGCGTCTGGATAGAACCCCCCGTGACGGATCCATCTCCCAAGAAAATAATTGCGTCTTCCGAAGAGAATTCCCCCTTTAAAATTTGAGAACTCTGACCCATGTAACCCAAAGAGGATGAGTAAAAGAAACTCTCGCATGCCGTAACTCACTTCTTCATCCGCATCGAGACTTAGAATCCACTCGCCACTGGCCTTATCGATGGCCGAATTCTTCTGTGCGGCGTAGCCCTTCCATTCTTCGACAAAAACTTTCGCGCCCAATGATTTTGCAATCTCCACCGTGCGATCTGCCGACCCGGAATCTACGACGATAATTTCCCCCTTGCCGTCGGCGACCAGCGGCATCACGCTTTCCAGCGTGCGGCCAATGTTGGCTTCCTCGTTATAAGTAATGATGACGACGGACAAGGTCACGGAAAGAAGAATACAACGTCCGGCATGGGGCAAGAAGCCGTCCTACATCTGCCCACCCGATTGTATAGGCTGCATTGCGGGCGTCAGGCCTGAGTTGGGCTGCACCGATGGCGTGACCGGCTGCGTATCCCGGCGAGGTGCAACGTAAGGCACGCTGGGCAAATGCGTGACTTGGCCTCGCGTGGCTTCCGCAACATCAATGTTGGCGTGGTCGAGCAACAATCCTGTGGCACGGTCGAGTTCAACACGGGACTTCTCATACGCCGCTTTTGCTGAAACCAGGTTCGACTCTGTAGTGGTGAGCACAGACGCGTCCTGCAAAATTGCGGTCGTAGTGGTAAGTCCGACATGCAGCTTCTGCTGATCGGCATCCAGCGTTTGTCTGGCAAAATCAACCGCATATTGCGCCGCCTCGACGGAAGCCCGATTTTGGCCTACATCAAATTGTGCGTTACGCACCTCAATGCGTACCTGATTTTCCAGTTGATGCAGCCGTACCTGCGCCTGCCGGTACTCCAACTCCGCGCGCACCTGGTTAGCCTGCGCCTCGCGATTGCGTAAAGGGATATTCAACGAAACCCCCACGCCTTTGTCCGGCGCAGTGGAATTGACCAATTGATTCAACGTGCCGCCGTATCCCTCGGAATTACTGTTCTGAAATGGCGGCGGCGCGGCCGAGGGCGTAAAGCAATATTGAGCAGTAGGAGCGACCGCGCAATTGGGCAGCGCCGGGTTCACATTTCCCCCCACACCCGATGCGCCGTAGTAAGCAAAGGCATCCAGAGTTGGCAGTAGTGCGTTACGTACTGCCTTGGTATTGAGATCGCGAGAATTAAGATCTATGCGCGATTCGACCAGTTCGGATCGATGATCGAGAGCCTGATTGATCAGATCCTGCGTGGGTGTGACCGGCTCCTGCTCCGGAAGCTGCATGGTTGAAGTTGGAATTACATCCGCTTCCGCCAGCGTCGGATCTTCAATACTGCGGCTGAGAGCGTTCTTCATAAGCAGCTCTTGCAATTGCAAATTGTTCTGCGCAAGGATCAGGTTTTGCTGGTCGGTGGAGAGCGTGCTCTGCGCGCTCACGACCTGAATCGGCGGTACAGTGCCGACTTTCGCCTGCTGTTTGGAATCATCCAACGCTTTTTGCGCGTAGGTCAGCGACTCCTGCTGCACCCGCACATTTTCGTAAGCGTAGACCAGGTCCCAATACATGTTTTCGATCTGATCCACGGTAGTGATGATTTGCAGGTGGAAAGCCACGTCGGAAATTTCGCGATTGTTTTTCGCAATGTGGATGAAACGCAGATTGGGCCCAGGCCCGAAGCCTTGAAGAAGATTTTGCGTGAGCCTGATTTGAAAGCTGGAGTTGATGAGCGGGCTGATCTCGTTGGTTAACAGATTGGAGGTTGTATGAGTGTTATTGAATCCCACGCTCAATGCCGTGCCCCACTGAAAGCCCTGCGAATACGCGAAGTTTCCTGTGTAAGTATTTTGCGCCACAACCGGCACAGGACTGAAAAGGGTAGTCGATTCGTTATTATTTTTATCGAGTTGTAAGGTACCGGTAACAACGGGATCGAAGCTGGTGATAGGTGAGCCGATTCCCAATGTTGAGCTGACTAAACCATTGGTTCCGCTGCCAATGCCGCTCGCAGCCACGGTAGTGCCGCCTGTTCCCGATCCCACCGTACCGCCGAGCCCGCCGACACCGCCACCAGGAGTATTCTGTACGATACCCGCATTGACACCAAGAATGCTTGCGCCAGACTTGGCGCGCAGGTAATCAGTGTCAGCGATGTTCAAGTTGTAGCGGGCGATATCGAGATCAAGATTGTTTTCAAGCGTGAGCGCAATCGCGTCGTCGATGGAAAGATAAATTTTGCCATCGTGCATTAGAGAATCGATGCGCGGCGAGTTGCCTTGCACAGGTTGCGGCACTTGCTGGGCACGGTACGCTTGCAGGATGTGAGGGAAAGCCGAGCGCGGCTTGGAGTAATCCTGAAGCGGCGGCTGAACTGCCGGAGTTGCTGAGGCCTGCGGCGTGGGAGTTGGCGGGACGTTCTGAGCCGCTGATTTTATCGGCAAGCTTAGACCGATCAGGAACATACCGGCTGCTAAGAGCATGCAACGCAAGACGGCCGCACTCAATCGCGTCAAATGCCAAAACAAAAACATGGATCGTCTCCTTGAAGAAGAACAGTCAGCCATCATTCGCAAGGCAAGATTGTTTACGAAAAATTGAACGTGCGAATCCCCGGGCACGATACATTTATCTTAACGGGATCGGCCTGAGGTGGGCGAAGCGCAGCTTGTAAAGATTTGTCATAAAAAATAGGCGCAGCTTGAGGCCGCGCCGTTGCTTAGCAACAAGCATGTTTACTGTTGTGCTGCCTGCGGCGCTGGTTGCGCTACCGAAGGGAGATCCTTGCGCGGCGCGATGTACGGGACGTTCGGCATGCGCGTGACTTGTCCGCGCGCAGCATCGTCAACACTAACCCCGTTGTGATCGAGCAGTGTGCCCGTCGCTCGGTCCAATTCGATCCGCGATTTTTCGTACGCTACCGTGGCATTTACCAACGTCGATTCCGCTGTAGCCAGCTGGCTTTGATATTGCAGCACCAGCGTTGTAGTGGAAGTGCCGAACTGATATTTCTTCTGTTCCGCATCCAGCGACTGGCGGGCCAGATCGAGAGCAGCTTTCGCGGAGTCGACGCTGGCGCGGTTCTGTTGCACCGCGTATTGCGCGTTCCGAACCTCGATGCCTACCTGATTCTCGATCTGCTGCAAGCGCATTTGCGCCTGGCGGTATTCCAATTCGGAACGCACTTGTACCGCCTGCGCCGCGCGATTGCGCAGAGGAATGTTGAGTTGCAATCCGACGCCTTTGTCCGGGTTGGTGGAATTGACCAATTGATTGAGCGTGCTGCCAAGACCGGTGGTGGGAAATACGCCTTCCAGAGCGCCGGGGGTTGGGCTGGCGCAGCCGAATTCCTGTTGCAGTATCGTTGGATTCGGAGTGGCGCACACGCTGAGGGGATTTTGATTTCCGCCCACGCCCGCTCCCCCGTAGTAGCCGAACAGGTTGAGAGTGGGCAGCAAGGCGCTGCGCACCGCTTTGTTGCTCAGGTCACGGCTGTTGAGATCGATACGCGATTCAACCAGCTCGGCACGATGCCGCAGCGCGTCATTAATCAAATCCTCGGTCGGTACAACTTCCTCCTGTGCTGGAATTTCTGTTGCAGAGGTCGGAATCACTTCGGCAGTTGCGAGCACGGGATCTCTCAAGGTTCGCGTCAGGGCATTTTTCATCAGAAGTTGCTCGAGTTGCAGATTGGTTTGAGCCGTAGTGACAAGCTGCTGATCTTGAGCGACGGTGCTCTGAGCGCGCACAGTTTCAATCGGTGCGAGGCTGCCAATTTCTACTTGCTTCTTCGTATCCGATAGAGTTTTCTGCGCGAAGGACAATGACTCGTTCTGCACCCGTGCGTTCTCGTATGCGTAAACCAGATCCCAATAAATATTCTCAATCTGGTCGACCGAATCGATGATCTGCAAACGGAAGGCTACATCGCTGAGTTCGCGGTTATTCTTCGCGATTCGAATAAAGCGCGTGTTGGCCGCGAACCCGAAACCTTGCAGCAGGGGCTGGGTCACAGTCATGCGAAAGCTAGAGTTCAGAGCCGGGCTTACGCTTGAGAAAAAGCTGTTTGTCGTCTGCCGGGTATTGTTGAAACCAACGTTCAAATTCATGCCCCATTGAAAAGCCTGGTTGTAAGCAAAGTCGACAGTCCCGGTGTTCTGGACGAGGCTGGTGCCAGGTATTACGCCCTGGAAGATGTTGGTCGCGGTCTGGCCAAGATGATCGTTCTGTAGCGTTCCTGTAATTACGGGATCGAAGCTGGTGATCGCTGGTCCCAGGCCGAGCGTAGAACTGACAAGTCCGTTCGTGCCTGCGCCGATGCCACCGGCGCCCAGGCTGGTTCCTCCGGTTGAAGCTCCGGCAGTGGCGCCAATGCCACCGAGGCCGCCTCCGGGGGTGTTCTGCACCACACCGGCGTTAACGCCGAGAATGGTCGCGCCGGCCTTAGCGCGTAGCACATCCGTATCGGCAATATTCAAGTTGTAGCGCGCGATGGCAACGTCAAGGTTATTCTCGAGCGCCAGAGCAATGGCATCGTTGAGCGAGAGATAAACCTTGCCATCGCGCATGAGCGAGTCAATGCGCGCTGTGTTCGCCAGATTGGGCGCGGCCACTTGCCGCGGCGTGTACGGTCCGATCGGATTCGGAAAGTGCGAAACCGGCTGCGCGTAATTCAACACAGGCAAAGGACGCGCCTCTGGCGTGTTTTGCGGCGTCGGCGCGGCGGGTGGCTCCTGGGCATTAGCTGCAATCGCCAGTGTTCCGAATAAAATTGCGCTGGTGGCAATCCGCGACATCAGGGCTACGCGTGCAAATGGCATCTACTCATCTCCGTTGGTAAGGCTGTTGTTCAGAATCGGGCTCGTCAGAATCCGCTTCACAATTTTCAGTTTCATTAAGGCCATGCAGTCAAAGCGTGATTTAACCTGGTTCCGGGCTGCTCCAAAAAGTTCCACCCACAGACTGTTACGTAATGGTTAGTACCAGGGTTCCCAGAAAGCTGAAAATCTCAAAAATACGTAGAATCTGAATCTCCGTGCGCAACCCCAGCCATTCGACAGTTTTTCGGCTTACCGCGGGACGGTCGCGGCATAAAATTCCTTGGTCGAAAAGTTTTCGGAAGCCAACAGTATATCTACATATCTACTTCGGGCCATTCTTTCGCGCGTTCTGGAGGTCTTTGAAACTGATAAAGTGCTCGACATCCTCATAAGAAACGGTAGAGGCTCAGAAGCGAGAGCCCGACATCTGAAATGGTTTCGATGACGCGGCTTCCCGCCGGGACTCGAAAATTGATGCGCAATCTCAAATTGACTCTCTCTTATGACGGCTCGGATTTTGCCGGCTGGCAGGTGCAGCCCGACGCGCCAACGGTGCAGGGCACACTTGCCTCAGCAATTGGACGAATCACCGCCGAAAAGGTATTGCCGCAAGGCTCGGGACGAACCGATGCCGGCGTGCATGCGCTGGCGCAAGTTGTGACATTTGTCACGGAGTCTTCCGTCCCAACGGCAAATTTTTTGAAGGCGTTGAATGACGTTTTGCCGGCTTCGGTCCGGGTGCTGGAAGTGGAAGAGGTTGCGGCGGATTTTCATGCGCGCAAATCGGCGCGTGGGAAAACGTATCGCTACCGCATTTATCGGGATGCGATTTGCCCGCCGTTTTTGGCGCGGTATGTTTGGCATTATCCATTTCCACTGGACGAGGCAGCGATGGCCGGCGCGGCGCGGTTGGTGGAAGGCGAGCATGACTTCACCTCGTTTGCGGCGGTCGATCCTGAACGGAGGATGGAAGGGGCGCCAGCGTCAAATGTGCGGAGAATTTTTTCTTCGCGCTGGGAGCGCACCGGAGAAGAATTTCTATACACCGTGAAGGGATCGGGTTTTCTGCATCACATGGTGCGGAATTTGGTGGGCACGTTTATTCTCGTGGGCAGAGGCACGTTGAAACCCGATGATATTACCCGAATACTCGAGGCGCGCAATCGATCGGCGGCGGGAGCAACCGTGCCCGCGAATGGGCTTTATTTAGTAGATGTGGAATATTAGGTGCGATGACCACGGAGCTACAAATCGCCGCGCGTAAGATTTCCTCGATAAATCCTGCCACCGGCGAGGTTCTTCGGGAATTCGAGTGTGCCAACGAGGATCTGGTTCGAGCGGCGGTTGCGCGGACGCGAATCGCTCAGGCGGCGTGGGCTGAACTCGGCGTGCGCAGGCGCATCGCAGTGCTTCGCGATTTTCAACGCGAACTGCACGAAAAAAAGCAGAGAATCGCCGAAGCTATCACCCGCGAGGCGGGCAAGCCGGTCGCCGAAGCATTGACCACCGAAGTGCTGGTTGTGCTTGATACGATCCGTTTTCTGATCGACAACGCCTTCCACCTGCTCCGCGATGAACCTGTGCCGCACGGCAATCTGGTTACTAAACTGAAAAGCGGGCGGCTGCTCCGCGAACCGTATGGCGTAGTCGGGATTATTTCGCCGTGGAATTACCCGTTTTCAATTCCCGCAACGGAGACGTTTGCGGCGCTGGTGGCGGGAAATGCTGTGGTGTTGAAGCCTTCGGAATTCACGCCCGTTGTTTCTTTGGAATTGCAGGCGTTGCTGTATGCCGCCGGAGTTCCGGAAGATGTTTTTCAAGTTGCGGTAGGTGACGGCGCGACCGGCTCGGCGCTGGTGCACTCGCCCATCGACAAGCTGATGTTTACCGGCAGCGTGGCGACGGGCAAACGCATTGCTGCGGTCGCCGCGGAACGAATACTGCCGGTGGTTCTGGAACTGGGCGGTAAGGATCCCATGCTGGTGCTCGACGATGCCGATGTGGATGTAGCTTCGAGTGCGGCGGTATGGGGCGCGTTCTTGAACGCCGGGCAGACGTGCCTCTCGGTCGAACGCTGCTATGTGCACCGCAGTTTATATGGAAAATTTTTGAAAGCTTGTGTCGAGAAAACCAAGAAGCTCCGTGTCGGCGCTGGGTTCGATCCCGATACCGATGTCGGTCCCATGATCAACGAACGACAGGTACGGATCGTGGAAGCTCATGTGAATGACGCCATAGCGGATGGGGCTCGGATTCTGGTGGGAGGCGCGCGATTTCTGGAATTTGGTCCGAATTTCTACAAGCCAACCGTGTTGGCCGATGTAACGCATAACATGCGCATCATACGCGAGGAAACCTTCGGTCCGGTGCTGCCGGTGATGGCATTCGACAGCGACGAAGAAGCCGTAACGCTGGCGAACGATTCGGAATACGGTCTGGCAGCCAGCATATGGACACGCGACGCAAATCGCGGCGAGCGTTTGGCGCGGCGCATCCAGGCTGGCACCGTCATGGTGAATGACGTGATTTCCTACTTTGGAATCAGTGAAGCGCCGCACGGCGGCGCGAAATCGAGCGGAATAGGTCGCGCTCATGGGCGCTTTGGCCTGGAAGAAATGGTGCGGCTGAAGTATGTCGACGTAGACCGCATGCCGCGCATGAAAAAAGTCTGGTGGTATGGCTATGGCGTAAGTTTTGCACGGCAGATGGAAGGTTTTCTGGATATGCAATTTGCGCGCGGTTTAGGAGCGCGCCTACGCGGAGCATTGCGAGCCGCGGGAGTGCTGCGCCGGAAGCCATTGTGAAAAAGAAAGTACTCGTCTCCTGGAGCAGCGGCAAAGACAGCGCGTGGACGCTGCATGTTTTGCGTCAATCCAGCGAATACGAAATCGTGGGCCTACTAACCACGATCAACGCTAACTTCGACCGTGTCGCAATGCACGGAGTCCGCCGTGAACTGCTTGAAGCCCAAGCCGCCGCGGCCGATTTGCCGCTCTGGAAAGTTCCCCTTCCATGGCCCTGTTCCAACGAACAAAATGAAGCGGCTATGTGCTCCGCTTGCGCAAAAGCGATTGATGAAGGCGTGCAAGCCGTAGCTTTTGGCGATCTCTTCCTTGAAGGTGTGCGTCGCTATCGTGAAGATCGTATGAAACAAGTCGGCCTCACCCCTATTTTCCCTTTGTGGAAGATCGACACCACGGAGCTCATACGCGACATGCTGGCCGGCGGAACGCGTTGCCGGATTGTTTGTCTCGACCCGAAAAAATTGCCTGCATCGTTCGCTGGACGCGATCTGGACCAATCGCTCATAGATAAATTTCCCGCTGGAATCGACCCTTGCGGCGAAAATGGAGAGTTCCACACTTTTGTTTATGACGGCCCCGTGTTCTCGCGGGCGGTTCCAATTCAAAACGGAGAAACCGTAACCCGCGATGGCTTTGTATTCACTGATGTGGTGTATCTTTGTGGGCATGAACGCACCGTTATCTGATCCCAAGCTGGAATTATTTCGCCACACGCTGGCTACACTTGCCTATCGTGCCGCCAAAACGGTGCGGAGTGCACCGGCGACATTTGCCGATTTCAAAGGTGGGGAAGGATTGCGTACGCCGGGCCAGATTCTTGCTCATATGGGTGATCTTTTTGATTGGGCTCTATCAATTGCCAAAGGCAAGCAGATATGGCAGAATTCGCAGCCTTTACCTTGGCCAAAGGAAGTGGAGAGATTTTTCGCGGCGCTCAAGAGCTTCGACGACTTTCTGGCTTCGGGCGCGCCAGGAGCGATCCCTCTGGAGCAACTGTTTCAAGGGCCGGTCGCAGATGCGCTTACGCATGTAGGGCAGATCGCAATCCTGCGTAGGATGGCGGGCGCTCCAGTGAAAGGCGAGAATTTCTACAAAGCACAAATTGCTGTGGGACGCGTCGGTGCCGATCAGGCTACTCCCAAACTGGAATTCTGAAGGCGTGGCTATTTCACGCGATTCCGATACAACGTCGCATCGACTTGCTGTGCCATTGCTCGGACATCCAAGCTGATTTCGAGAAATTGGGCGATCGAATGCGCGATTGCTTCTGCGTCGCGCAATAGCTCATGGTAGGGAACACGTAGAGTCTTGACGAAAGTCTTACTGTTGAGCCATGCGTCGACCGCGCGCAAATTCTTTTCAAATGCTCCAGCGATAATTGAAGGGTTGGCTCCAGCCCCGGTGGTTCCGCGATGGCGCATCATCGCTTGCTGCGACGCAAGCACCTCGGGTAATGGCCTCTCCATGAAGATGACCCGATATTCGTGCGCCTCGGGAAGCGATAGCAGAAGAAGCGAGATCACTTTCACTACTTTGCCTTCGGCTTCCGCAATGCATCCCGGATCACGTGGCAGTTGCTTGATGCGCTCCCATTCCAGATAACCCTTCGGATTATCCGTGTCAGCCTGCCGTTCGCCATCGGAAAGAATCAGCATTCCGCCCGCAGCCAGCATTTGCATCATCAGCGAAGTGCCGGAGCGCGGCAATCCAGAAACAATGGTGATCATGAATTCTTAGCTTTTTCTTATCTTCATTATCGAAGATTTTGCAGCGGCACTTCCGCGCGATAGGTTGCCATCCAATGGCCGCCCTTTATAACGTAAATGGAGCTCCCGTTCATGTGCACGGGAAGCTTTTCGCCGTTGCAAGTGGCATACTGATCGACTTTATAGGTCAGCAGAAACGCGCCCGATACGAGCGGCAGGAGGCCAAAATCTGAAAGGCCATACCCATCGACTTTGCAGGTTTTCGCATCCGCCTGCTGTTGCTGCAAATGCTCATCGCGCGCGACCGTGCCCGACTCGTCCCAAAAAATTCCATCCTCCGTCATGTGCGCGCGGAAATATGTTTCGTCTTTTGTCTTCCAGGCTTCGAAAAAGCCAAACTCGGTACTGATGAGTTCCTGCTCAGTCTTATTGGTGGTACTGGCATTCGGCGCCTGGCCGCTGACTGAGATCGAAAGAATGACGAGCGAAATCATAATGGACGCACAGGCTGGCGCATTCTTTTTTGCTGAGAAAATTGTATGGCTCATAGGACGCTCACTCGGCTCCTAAATTTCGGGCAAGAATAACCATGTTTAGCATACGACGAGCGTGGAGTTGGGAGTCGGTTTTCGCTTCAAGTACAATGACTTTCGTAAGCCGAATCCGGCGGCGCGAACGCCGCTTGAACGAGGGTGCGTCATTGGCCACTGGCGAAATTACCGCGACTCCGCAAACCCCTGCGCAGCTTCCCCATCATAAGGTCAAGATCAAGAAGGCCGGGCAGCGCGCCTGCAACGAAAAAAACGAAAAAGGCAAACCCTGTGGCGGCCATTTGAAGCGCTGGTTCTACACCACCGACGTGCAAGAAAAAGCCTGCGGCGACGCGGAAAAGGCTTGGGGCCGCGACGCCGAGGTTTATCGTTGCGAGCACTGCAAGACGCTCTATCTTCCCAATCCCGCCGAGGCAGTGGTGAATGTCGCGGGCCAAGGACAGATTTCGGTCTTCGGGCTGACGTTGCCGCC
>DATHMV010000019.1:0-5914 GCA_035486715.1 Candidatus Aquilonibacter sp. | reverse complement strand
AGCGATTTCTCCGCGAGCGCACCGAATGGAGCCTCAGGGAGGACGAAGTACACGCGCTTTCCTCCGGCTGTACGCCCCACACCATCGCTCCCGGCGACCGCCGGAAATTGGCCCTCAGCACTGTAGTGGGAGCCCGATGCGCGGGACTTGGTGAACTGGCTGAGAGCGGAGGCACGAACAAGAATCAGCTCCTCCCCCTCCTTGGCTATTGGCTCAGCGAAATCCGTGTATTCAGGTTTTTGATCAGGTCCTTTGACGACTGCTGCTTTCATGTCTCTTCCTCTCTTTCGGTGTCCTGTTTCCGCCTTTGCGTACTCTAACGTTGTTAGAGTTAATCTAACACGGGTAGATTTAGGTCGCAAGTGTTGGTATTCTACTGACATGAAAGTGAATCGGGAAATCGTCGTGGAAGCCGGTTTGAAGCTTCTGAATGAGGTTGGACTGGAGCAATTAACTCTGCGAAGACTGGCCCAGGAGTTGAAAATTCAAGCTCCCACGCTCTATTGGCATTACAGGAGCAAAGAGGAGCTGATCGACGCGATGGCAACTCTGGTGCTGGCCAGGGGTTCACCAGATCTTGTGCCCTCGAAGAACACCAGGGACTGGAAAAGCTGGGTCAGCGCGTTTGGTGTGGGGCTGCGCAAGACATTGCTTCAGTATCGAGACGGAGCCCGGCTAGTCGCGGGATCACGCCTCACCGATACCGTCTATATGGAGACCGCGGAGCGTATCGGACAACATCTAATCGAAGCTGGGTTTAACCTTCGACAGGCGGTTGTGCTGCTCAGCACCGTATACACCTTTACCGTCAGCTTTGTGATTGAGGAGCAGGCTGTGTTCCCCGCGCAACGCAAACGTTCTCCCGCGTATAGCCTCGAAAAGCGAAATGTCAAACTTGATCGGAAAAAATTCCCAATCCTTCGGCAAAGCGGTGAGATCCTTTTTGATCGCTTTGAGCAACGGTATAAGGACAGCTTGGGCCTGATTGTCGGAGGCGCTTCTTTCACCGATAAGGGGCGGTTTCGAACTTAGTCCTCGAGGCTGCATCATTCGGCACTTCAACGTTTGGAGAACATTCATGACGAAGATCGCGCAAACCGCAGATGCACGCATCATCTGGCCCGCCGAACATGCACCCGCATCTGCGCTGGTATTTGCACAGAATGTGATCGATATTGCAGCTACGCCCGAAGCGGTCTGGTCGCAGCTCGTGGATTGTGTCGCTTGGCCGCAAGTGGTACAAGCACCTTCGATCCGAGTATTGCTCTAACCACCTATGGCCCGGGTGCAAAGCTGGATTGGCAATCCATCCGGGTGGTCAGGGTCTATGTGAGCCCCAGCACTGCCACCGCAGCAAGTACAGCACGTCGAAGCCGCTTGTGTACCCTGCGGAGCTCTGCCCATTGCCGCGAATAATCGCACGCCATGTGTGAACTCTGCTTCCATCCGAGACGCTACTACCTCTTCAAATATTCCTGCAAGACAAGCAAAGCCACGCCGACGGCAGCCACGATGGCAGAAAAAACACTTAACCGCTTCAAGAGCGCTGGGTTCTTCACACTGCGATACAGAATCGGGAGATTAACAAGCGCGCTGGCAACCGACGCCAGCACTACGCCTTCCGACGCCACTGCTGCATGCATCTGCTGATGGCCGACCATGTTTGCTGCGGCTGCAGACGTGCTAGCACTGCTTACCAGTCCCCCCAAAACGCTAATTCCGAGAAAGCCCATTTTACCCAGATAACGCTGGCCCAAGGTCGAGAGAATCTGAATCACCAGGAACAGCGCCGCAAAATTCAGCACGCGTCGCAGAGACACCGGCAGTTCCAGATGAAGCTCCGTGACTCCGGCAACATCGTGCTTGCTTGCGCTCCGAACAAAGATCAGTGCCACGATCGACATGCCCAAAAGTGGGCCGGCTGCAGTCAGTACAGCCGCCGGAGACAAGAGGGCAAGAATTAGCAGGTTGCGTACAAACATCGCTACGATCGTGAGCAGTAACGCTGATAGTGCAACGCCGGCCCCAACCCCTTCCCCGACCGGTCTTGCCAGTTCCAGCGCAGCCGCACTGCTGTTTACAAATCCCCCGAGGAAACCACTTACGTACACGCCACGAGCACCATACATTTTCAGCAAAACATAATTCGCGAATCCGATGCCAGCAATAATAATGACGCTGATCCAAGCTTGCCGCGGATTGATAAACTCCCACCGGTCAATGAACCGATCCGGCAACACCGGATAGACTACGAGTCCTATTAGTCCTAATAGAACTGCACTGCGAATCTCTTCTGGCTTTAACCCGCCCGCGAATCGTCGCAGTTCCCCTTTCCAGGCGAGGAGCATGGTCATCAAGATCGCCGACGCAACTGGTGTGAACAGATGGCCCTGCCCAGCCAGCCCGCCTAACACGAAGATGACCAACAAAGCAGTTGATGTCGTTGCTTCTAGGGACCGGTCAACCAAAATACTGCGAGCGTTAGCCGCAACCACTATCAGGAGGACGCCGACTAGGGAAGCGATAGCCATTCCCGGCCCGAACAGAGTTCCGGCAGTCCCCAAAAGTGCTGTGAGAGCGAATGTGCGTGCGCCTAGGTCTTTGTTCGACCACTCTCTTTCGATTCCCACTAGCAGTCCAATACCCAAGGAGACCGCAATCTTTGATGCGACTTCGGCTGGCGGGAACCGAGTGACCACCATCGAAATATGCGTCCCTGAGAGGTCCATGACAAAACAATAACCCAGAGCGTCCCGGAAACAATCGAAATCGTCCGTCTACCGGTCCTGACAAGCCAAGCCTAGAAATCGCTAAAACCGCCAATTAAGGCCTTCGTTTGCGGATAAACGGTGCAGACGGGCGAGGAACCCGTCAAGGTTGCCCTCCGGTTCGCTCCGCTCGACCTCTGACTGAACGCTCGCCCGTCTGCTGAGACCGTCTCCGCTATGAGACGAAGGCACACAATCGAAGCCCAAAAACCAAAAACCTCGGTTGACATTACAGCGCCTTCTCATGGAGGGAAAAACAGTTTGGCTGGAGCCTGTTAGCGATAAAGACTACGACATCGTGAAATAGGAGATTCCAGCGCTGGGAGAGATGAGTGGCACCGCGAGAACTCTCCATTGGTAATCCGTCGTTCTTGACGGTTGACGGGCAAACCGGAAGTTACCAGTCGTCCGTGGATTTAATACCGGTAAACGCCCATGGAGCCGTGCATTTTACCGGCACGCAACTGATCCTGGAATTGTGGTGCTATGCCGACTTATCGATACAAATCCGGCCAATTCCCTCGAAGCTCGTTTCTTCTGGCGCACCTGCCGAGTTGCTGACAAGCCAAACTCTGATATTTTGGTGCGGGGGACAATTCGATTTTTCCCTCGTCTAAAGAGGATATGCGAGTTCGCCTGACCCTTTCCGCCGCAGTTGCAATTACTTTGAGTATCAGCCTGTCCTTGTTAGCACAAATGCAGAGAGACGAGGTTACTCGGTCCGAGGTCCAAGGACCCATATTGTGGTTAGGGGCAGGGACCTCCAACTCAGGTATGGACCTTGCGGCATTGAATGCGATTTACTCGGACATGGACCGAGATCCCCACCATGATCTCAAGGGGATCGTGATCGTTCGTAACAGGCGTTTGGTCAGTGAGCACTACTTCAACGGCGATTCCACTGATACGCTTCACGACATTCGATCAGCTACAAAGAGCCTCACATCTCTATTGATGGGCATTGCCATCCAGAAGGGCCTGGTCCACAGCGTCGACGATTCGATTGCCCTCTACCTGCCTGGTCTGCCCAAGGACGGCAAAGAAAAGATTACGATCGAGAATCTGCTGACGATGCGATCGGGTCTCGACGCCTATGACGACGATGCTTCGAGTCCGGGTAATGAAAACGCACTGGACGCATCCTCCGACTGGATTCGCACGGTCTACGCCGTTCCGATGAAACTTGCTCCGGGAATAAAATTTGTCTACTGTTCGCTCAATGCGTTTCTCACCGGCGCAATCATCGAAAACGTAAGCCACATGCCACTGGATCAATTCGCAAAAACCAACCTTTTCGCTCCCCTCAAAATCGAGAACTACAGTTGGCGGCGTGTTCCTGTTGACCGGGTGACCGGACAGGGAAATCTCTCTATAACAACCCGCGATGAGGCTGCCATCGGAGAGTTGATGCTGGATGATGGCGTTGTGCATGGACAGCGTATAGTGAACCGCGATTGGATCGCGCATAGTCTGGCCAGCCAGGTAGCTATTTCCGATGGCGATCCCTACGCAGACTTCTACGGTTATATGTGGTACACGAAAGCCGAACCCGTTGATTCGCACAGAATCGAAGTCCACTTCGCTTCAGGAAATGGCGGGAACAAGATTTACATCATCCCGTCGCTTCATATGGTTGTCGCCATTACCTCAAGCGCCTACAACCAACGGTATGGACAACGACGGTCCCAGGACATTCTCTTGAGGGTCCTCAGTGCCGCGCATTCCAAATGAGTGCAGCGGTCTGCCGTGCGGGCAGGTGACGAGCAAACTGGAACTTGAAAACAGCACGACGCGGTGGAGTTACAATGACTTGCCAGGTGAAACGGAGGCGGGATCTGCCGGAAGGCAACCATGCCGAGGGATAACCGGGCGGGCTCATCGAGCCGATGTCTAGCAGCGCGGCATGCTCTTCTATCGCGCTGCTCATCGACGGGAGATGTCATCAGACCCTCGTGCCTTGAAAATACCCGCCCGAAGGGCGGAATACTCACTAAGGGAAACGTCGTTTCTCCATTTCACACTGAACCAAGACACGAGTCCTCGATGTCTCCGAATCCCAAGTCGCCGATTAAAAACTTCCTGATTTCTCGATACCCATAGCCTTCCGAAACGCCAATTTACATCCAGTTGCCAAGACTAGGGTTCCAGCAGCGCCCGTAACTTGTGAGCATATCTGCGGCTCGACGTGACCACCGTTCCTTCTGCCAGTACGATGTCGTAAACCCCATCGAACATCGGACGAATCTCGCTTATGCAGGCGCCGTTCACGATGGCTGATTTTCGCACTCGGATGAAGTGGTGTGGCGCAAGCTTCTCTTCGAGATGTGTCAAAGTTTCCCGCAACAGGTGACTGTCGCTGGCGGTGTGTATGCAGGCATAGTTTCCCGTGCCTTCGATCCACAAAACGTTGGAAACGGGAACAAAGAAAATCCGCTTCTTGTCCTTCACCACAAAACGTTCGAACGGGCGGAGACTACGGAGGGATTGGAGTAGTGGTTCGAGACCTCGATTTGCTTTCCCGCGCTGTTCGAGGACCTGGCGTGCGTGAACCAGCGCTTTGGCAAATCGCTCCTTATCGTACGGTTTCAGGAGATAGTCAACAGCGTGCACTTCGAAGGCACGAAGGGCATGCGCATCGTGAGCCGTGACGAAGACATAAACGGGAGCGGGGCCGGTCGCCGGCTCCACATTTTCGATGACTCCAAAACCATCCAGATCAGGCATCTGCACATCGAGAAAAACGATGTCGGGACGAAGTTCATTGATCTGCTCCACCGCACTTATTCCGTTCGCCGCCTCGCCCACGACTTCAATGCCGTCGTGTTCGGCCAGATAGCGACGGATGCCGCGCCGGGCGATCGGTTCGTCATCGACGATGAGGACGCGCGTTTTCATGCTAACTCCGCCGTGGAATGGTGATAATGGCCTCACAGCCTCGACCGTCGCCCCCGGTAAGTTCCAGCGACGACTCGTCCCCGTAGAGCTGTTTCAAGCGTGACTGGACATTGGTGAGTCCGACGCCGAATCGCAGGCGTGATCCCGGCGCGGGACCCGGGCCATCATCGCGGACGCAGAGCCAAATTCTGCCGTTGCGGAGTTTGGCAGCGATCTCCAGCCGGCCTGCGGCGGAATCGACGCTGATGCCG
>DATHMV010000018.1:0-6330 GCA_035486715.1 Candidatus Aquilonibacter sp. | reverse complement strand
ATAGAAGAACTTCAAATGGCAGGTATCGCGGCGTTCCACGCCCCTCCGCCTGCGCGCCATTACACGTGGCGGAACCTGCTTTCACAGGGGATGAGGATCGAGATTGCCATGAGTGTGGCGTTTTTGTTTCCTGGGCAAGGGTCGCAAGTTCCGGGCATGCTGCACGCCCTTCCGGATCATCCGTCCATCGCGCGGACGCTCGATGAGGTCAGCGAAGCTCTGGGAGAAAATGTGCTGGACCTCGACTCGCCGACCGCTCTTCGATCGACGGTTTCGGTCCAACTGGCGTTGCTGGCCTCCGGTGTCGCGGTGGCACGCACTCTCGTCGCAGAAGGTGTCGAGCCCGAAGCGGTGGCAGGCATGTCAGCGGGAGCCTTTGCCGCCGCGGTGGTCGCTGGCGTTCTGAACCTTGCTGATGGTGTTCGGCTGATGAAGCAGCGCGCCGAGAGGATGGTGGAACTTTACCCCAAAGCATACGGTCTCGCAGCCATAGTTGGGTTGACAGAGAAACAGGTATCCGCGCTCGTCGAAGAAGCGTATACGGCGCAAAACCCGGTGCACGTGGGCAACATCAACGCCCCTCGCCAAATCGTCATCGCAGGGTCCAATGAAGGTATGAGCAAGGTATTGGAAGCCGCCCGAAAAAGCGGCGCCCGTAAGGCAATGCGCCTCGATGTGTCTGAACCCTCACACTGTCCGTTGCTTCAACCCGTGGCGGATACCTTAACAAAGACCTTGCAGGCATTACACCTGCATGAGCCGAAGTTGATCTACGTCGGCAATGTAACGGGAAGAGCCTTGCGAACTGCAGAGGCTATCTCGGAGGACTTAGCAACCAACATTGCGCATGGTGTTCGCTGGTACGATGCGACAACGGTCCTGAAGGAATTGGGGTGTCGGCTGTTTCTCGAGATGCCTCCAGGCCACGTCCTCAGTGAACTGGCCCGGGAAACTTTCCCTGATGTGAGGACTCTTGCCGTCAGTGAGACTTCGTTTAAGCATGCGCTGCTGGTGGCAATCAATTCGGGCTGACCGAACTCCCGAGGGCAGTCGCCCGTCTGTCCTGTTCCCTGGACTTTTTTACCGGGTGAATCAGATGTACGGGCGAGCACGCGAGCTCAGTCCTTGCCCGTCAGCTGGACCACGTAATAGCCGGTGGCACGCCGGAGTTGGTGCTCGTTTCCAGGTATTCTGGTATCGGCAAGGCCTCCGTCGTCACTGAGTTCCACAAACTGCTTGTGAAGCTCAGTATAGGAGAATAGCCACCAGTCCCTGATCTTTCGCCACAGGACGTGAGAGACTTTAAGGTATGGCCTTTTGGGGCATTTCGAGGTTGACCCGGCGGCCGGCATTCGCTGTTGTGGCGCGTTATGGACTGGCTGTTGCTTCGGTCGCGACGGCGCTCGGAACAACCCTCATTCTGAGGCACTACAATTTCCCGGCTCACTTCATCTCCCACTTCACATTGATCGCAATCGCAATCACCTTTTGGCTCGCCGGAACAGGTCCAGGTCTGCTCGCTTACTTACTTTCTTCTTTGGGGGTGAGCATTTTGGCGAGGAACCATTTCCTTTTGCCGACTTTCAATTTGGAAGCTTTCCTTATCTTTTTCGCGATCACCAGCTTGTTGATGGGCTGGTTGAGTGCTTCGCGGCGCCGTGCAGAACGATTGCTCATTGAAGCACGCAACAATCTGGAACTCCGGGTTGCAGAGCGAACCGGTGAACTCACAAGAGCCAACGAAGATTTGCAGAATACGCAGGCCGAGCTCCGGCGCCGGGAAGCGTACTTGGCGGGCGCTCAAAGGCTCAGCCGCACCGGTAGCTTCGGCTGGAGCCTTTCCACCGGCGAGATCCTGTGGTCGGAGGAAACCTATCGCATCTTTCAATACGACCGAACGATGACGCCGACCGTCGAACTTATTCTCCAACGGGTTCATCCGGACGACGCGGCCTTGGTGAAACAAACAATTGAGTGCGCAGCGCAAGATAGAAAGGATTTTTGGCATGAATATCGCTTGGTGATGCCGGATGGTGCGGTCAAGCACGTCAATGTCGTGGTTCGCGCCTTAAATGATGAATCGGGCAGCATCGAGTTTGTTGGAGCGGTGATGGACGTCACCGCAGCAAAGGAGGCCACAACCGTCATTTTCAACGCCAGAGATGCCCTGGAAAAGGCCGTCGAGGAAATCAAAACCTTAAAAGATCAGCTCTACAAAGAGAATATTGCTCTGCGCGAAGAAATCGACAAGACATCTATGTTCGATGAGATCGTAGGCTCTTCGGAACCACTCCGGCGCGTCCTAACACAAGTTGCTAAGGTGGCTGCGACGGATTCTACGGTTCTTATTCTGGGCGAGACCGGGACCGGAAAAGAAATGATCGCCCGGGCCATCCACAGGCGGTCCAAGCGGTCAAACCGGGCGTTTATCCGCGTGAACTGCGCTGCGATTCCCCCGAATTTAATCGCATCTGAACTATTCGGACATGAGAAAGGTGCGTTCACCGGGGCGACTCAGCGACGTCTAGGCCGATTTGAGCTGGCCGATGGAGGTACGATCTTCCTCGACGAGATCGGTGAGCTCCCAGGGGAGACCCAAAGCGCTCTTCTGCGCGTACTCCAGGAACGAGAATTTGAAAGGGTGGGAGGCAGCCAGTCAGTTACTGTCGACGTAAGGGTTCTCTCCGCTACGAACCGGGATTTGAGAGCTGCCGCTGAGGCCGGGACATTCCGGCAGGATCTCTTCTACCGACTGAACGTCTTTCCAATCCACATGCCCTCGCTTCGAGAACGGATGGATGACATTCCATTGCTAGTTGAATATTTAATTGAGCATTACAGCAAGAAGCTCGGGAAAAAGATCCGGAATATAGACAAAAAGACCTTGCAATTGTTTCAAGACTACAAATGGCCTGGCAACATCCGCGAACTGCAAAATGTGATTGAGCGGGCTGTGGTGTTGTGCGACAGCGATACGTTTTCAATCGACGAGACATGGCTCAAGCGCGACTTACCCCACGACTCAGCCCAGCTGCTCACGCGTTTGAAAGGACTGGGGCGCTTAGACGAGGCGCAGGCAAGGGAAATGATCGAAGCCGCCCTAGCCGAGAGCGGGGGCCGGGTTTCGGGTCCATCTGGCGCCGCCGCCTTGCTTGGGGTTCCACGTCAAACACTCGAGTCGAAGATCACCAGCCTGGGAATCAACAAGCACAGGTTCAAGTCTGTTAGAACGCCGTCAAGATAAGCTGAGCTTCATCGTAATAGAAGAGATCGCCGTCTCCGCGCTTCAAGAATGATAAGGTTCTAGGAAATCTTCTCCACCCTCCCTGATATTGCCCGATGACTGCCGAAAATCAGCAATTGCCGAATTACCAGCAAACAGTTGTGCAATAAGGGTCTTTTGTTCCAATTATTTAAAGACGGCCTGAGGCGTGCACTGTCAGGACTGTGGAGAACCCGGGATGACGCTAAGAATTGAAAAGAGTTTTGAGGGAGGAAAGACAATTTTCCGCGTCAGTGGAGGAATTGCGTCGGAGCAGCTTGAGGAGTTGAAGGCGGAAATGTCGGGCGAAGGAGCAGCAGCCGTGCTGGATCTAGAGCATATGACGCTCGTAGACGTAGAAGGCGTGCGCTTCTTAAGCGATTGCGAGGGCCAGGGAATCGAACTCCTCCATTGTCCCCTATACATCCGCGAATGGATTGGCCGGGAGCAAGCCCGTTCTCGGGATTCATCGGAGCGTGGTTCACCGCAGTAAGAACAGAAGGCCACGCCGGTCGCCCTGTTAATGAAGGCGGCTTGCGACCGCGGAGGTTCGAGGTTCAGCCAACGCCGACAACCGGAGGGCTTTTCAACTCCGTACGTGGTGGTTTTCTCGAGAGCCGCGAAGCGGATGGCATCGGGCCGAAGAATTACCCTCATCCAATCCGCGAGTGGATCCCGCGGAAACAGAAGAGGAGACCCTGCGAATAATGAGAGGAACGACCATGGCTTGGGAGAATGCAGTGCTTTCAGAAAGTGAAGATGATATCGAGACCTGTATCGCCGGCCGAGACGGTGTGAACGATGGCTTTGAATACATCGTCGGAGTAAGTAAGGTTCTCCGAAAAGTATTGGACCTCGTTCGCACAGTCGCGCCTACGGATTCGACTGCTCTAATTGAAGGGGAAACCGGCACGGGGAAGGAACTCATCGCCCGCGCGATTCACGAGCACAGCACACGCAGAGATCGTCCTTTTGTAAAACTGAATTGTGCTGCGATTCCCCTCGGATTGCTAGAGAGCGAGCTTTTCGGCCACGAAAGAGGAGCCTTCACGGGCGCCGTGGCACGCAAAGTGGGCCGTTTCGAAGCTGCTGACCGCGGAACGCTCTTTCTGGACGAGATCGGAGACATCCCGCTCGAACTGCAACCCAAGCTGCTGCGTGTCCTTCAAGAGGGGGAGTTCGAGAGATTGGGCAGTACGCAAACCCAACGGGCGAACGTTCGGCTCGTCGCCGCGACAAATAAGGACCTCGCCAAGCTAGTTGCCCAGAATCAGTTCCGTAGCGATCTGTACTACCGGTTGAATGTATTTCCCATATTTGTTCCCCCGCTGCGTGATCGGCGCAGAGACATTCCGTCGCTCGTGAGGCACTTTGTAGGAATCTACGCGGAACGCATGAACAAGCAGATCGAGCGGATTCCGACAGATGTGATGGAGGCGCTGGTAGACCATTCTTGGCCCGGAAACATCCGTGAGCTGCAGAACTTTATCGAGCGGAGCGTCATCCTAGCCGATGGGAACACACTGCGTCCTCCACTTGAAAGATTGAGGCAAGCTGCAGGAATTGAATCTCTGGAGCCAATCACGCTGGAAGAAGCTGAGCGAGTTCACATCCGCAAGACGCTGGAGCAAGCCAACTGGGTTGTCGCTGGTCCGAGGGGCGCTGCTGTCCGCTTGGGAATGAAGCGGTCCACAGTCTATTTTCGCATGCGAAGACTGGGAATTTTCAGGGCGGAGCGAGCCACATCGTCAATGCAGTCTACTGATTGAGGGATGAGATCCGCCAAGTTTAAGAGACGGAGGAGCTCTTAGCGTGCGGAGAGATCTCCGGAAGGGGCCGTGCCGAGTTTGCAGCGCACTCTCAGGTACTGACCGCCTTTCCCAACTTTAGTGCTGTGAAGATTAAGGTAGATTCGTGCGACGCCAACCCAATGGTCAGGCGGCCGGTGCCAGTTTCGATATACAACGAGCAGGTTGTCCTCCGACATGATGCGGACAACGCGTTTGTGATTGGCCAGCATTCCCCTGGCCCGCAGTTCTGCCGTCACTCTCCTGTACCCATAACGCCAACGGTGCTCGATGAGAAGATTCTGGACAGCGCAGTGCAGCGTCATATTCTCCTCGGCCCACCACCCGTCGCGCAGATAGCGATAAAACCCCGCTCGGTTTACCTCCGTCAAATAACACATTCGCTCGACACTCAGGGGGCCTTGCAACGGCATCCTCTTTCTTATTTCTTCGTAGATGCCTTCTCGCCAGGATCGGACGGCTGGCGACGTCGAGCCCTTACTCTTTGCAAGGCATGTCTGAAAAAATCCTCTTCGATGGTCTTGTTCGCAAGCAGTCGTTTGAGCTTGAGAATCTGCTTTCGCAACATCACTTCGCGAACTCGGTTAGGAGGCGGATTCGTCTCGTCGACGCGATCGCGCCAATTGTAGAGGACTCTACGCGCTATGCCGAACTCTCGTGCGAGTGCAACAACATTCCCGCACGCATTCATCCGCTCGACAGCCTGCTGTTGAAATTCTTTGCCATACCGCTGCCCCTTCTTTTGCTCCACTTTGCGACTCCCTTCTTGCAAAGTGTGCATCACAACTTTGTCTCACTCCAGGGGTTCACTCCAGTGCACGAATAACGGAGCATTCGGGCCGACGTCATTTTCTTAAGTCTTTTGCAATCAGGAAGAAATTGGTGGACGTGGCCGGGATCGAACCGGCGACCCCCTGCTTGCAAAGCAGGTGCTCTCCCAGCTGAGCTACACGCCCATCGTTCGTATCAACCTAACAGCAGTATACGTCAATCAGTTACATGTTGAAAATGAGGTCCAAGTTGGTCCAACTCAAGATTTGATTGGGAGTTTCGAAACGACTTCTTTTCGATATTCGCTTGGGAAATGGCTGTACCGAGCCGTCGTTCTTAGATCGGTATGGGATTCTTGAACGCGATGCTTGGAAGTGCTACTCCAATGCAGAAGACTGATCTCAATCGCAGACAGTGCACTCGCCATTCGGTGTTGGAAGCAGTTCTATTCGGCTGCCGGCAATGATTGGCCGATCACAAATTCCGCGA
>DATHMV010000017.1:0-18183 GCA_035486715.1 Candidatus Aquilonibacter sp. | reverse complement strand
CGCATCGGGCTCCCACTACAGTGCTGAGGGCCAATTTCCGGCGGTCGCCGGGAGCGATGGTGTGGGGCGTACAGCCGGAGGAAAGCGCGTGTACTTCGTCCTCCCTGAGGCTCCATTCGGTGCGCTCGCGGAGAAATCGCTCGTTAACGCGGAGCATTGCATTCCATTGCCCGATGACGTAGACGACATCACGGCAGCCGCGATCGCTAACCCTGGAATGTCCGCGTGGGCGGCAATGAGGGAACGGGCCCACTTCAAAACGGGAGAAACGGTCTTGGTCAACGGCGCGACAGGCACTGCAGGCAGGCTAGCGGTGCAACTGGCGAAATATCTCGGAGCGGCAAAGGTTATTGCGACCGGGCGTAACGAGAACGAGCTTGACCAGGTGAAGGCGTTGGGTGCCGACGTAACAATCCCGTTCACCCTGGGCACCCTTCACCCTCTTGGGGCGAAACGGTACGAAGACGCCCTGAAGAGAGAGTTCGCAAACGGTGTTGACTTAGTTGTCGACTACCTCTGGGGCGCAAGTGCAAGAGCGATCATCGCTGCGATCGCGAAGAGCGTAGAGGATGCCAGACCCGTTCGTTTCGTGCACGTCGGCGGCGCAAGCGGAGAGGACAGTATAGATCTGCCGGGTGCAGGTTTGCGTTCTTCGGCGATTGTGCTCATGGGGAGCGGGGCGAAGAGCGTACCTTTGCCAGCACTCCTTGGAGCAATCAAGAGCGTCTTCGAGGCGACCACCCCAGCCAGACTGCAGATCGCCACAAAGACCGCTCCCCTTTCGGAGGTGAAAGATTATTGGAGCGCACCCGGCAAGCCGCGGGTGGTCTTCACGATTGACTGAATCGATGTCACGACTGGCGCTTCCGCAAAAGCACCACGCGTTCGTTTTTTAAGGGGGACCAATGAAAATTATCGCAGTCAGTCAACGGATTCTACTGGGATTGATCTCTCTTGAATCTGGAATGTAGGATTTCAAGCAGGTGTTGAACGAACCGAAAGGTGCGCATGAGTGCCATTGTTGGAAAGAAGATCGCCATTGTCGGCGGGGGACCAGGCGGACTCACGCTGGCCCGGCTATTGCAGCAAAGCGGTGCGCAAGTTTCCGTGTATGAGCGTGATCAGAGCCGCAGGGCGCGAGTCCAGGGCAGCGCATTAGACCTCCATGAAAGCTCCGGACTAGCGGCACTGGAAGCTGCCAGCCTGATAGATGCCTTCTGGGCCAATCATCGGCCGGATCTTGATCGTCTTCGCCTTACCGATGCCGAGGGAGCGGTTCTCCACGATCATTTCCGCCGGATGTCCGGGGCCGGGAAACGTCCTGAGATCGAGCGTGGTCCACTGCGCGACCTTCTGCTCGATTCGCTTCAACCCAACACAGTGCAGTGGGACTGCAAGCTCGAGTCTGCAGAGTTGCAGGGCGAGCAGATCTTGTTACGTTTTGCGAGCGGACAGATTGCACTGGCCGATATCGCGGTCGGCTGCGACGGGGCGAACTCCCGCTTGCGTGAGCTGGTCACTCCCGTTCGGCCAGAGTACGTCGGAGTGTCGCTCGTAGAGGGTCTCGTTCCTAAAGCAAAGCAGATGATCCCTGAGTTGTGGGATCTTCTCGGCGGTTCAGCACTGATCGCTCTGGGAGGCGAGAGAACCATCGGCATGGGTACCAAGCCTGACGGCAGCGTGCTGCTCTACGCAGGAGTGAAGACCCGTGGCGACTCCGCGAGGCGTAGCTTCGAAGAGGCAAGCGGCCCGGAGCAGCGAGTGGCATGGTTCCACGCCAACTTCCAGGGGTGGAGCGAGATATGGGATCCTCTTTTCGAGAAAGCCGCGTCTATGGTCTGGCGGCCACTACTCGTTTGCCCGACAAATCAGCCTTGGGAGCCGAAGCGCAACGTCACGTTGATCGGCGATGCAGCGCATGTGATGCCGCCGTACGCAGGCGAGGGCGTAAACATGGCGATGCTCGACGCCCTGGTGCTGTCACGGCTCCTTCTCAGCCAAGACACATCCTCTGACGCGATCGCGGCGTACGAAGCCGAGATGTTTGCCCGCATGCGGCACATGACGGAAGACACGATGGTGAACACAGAGATGTTCTACGCACCCGATGCCTCCGATCGCGTTGTGGCTCTGTTTCGCAGCTTTGGCGCAGCCGAGGCGGTTCCGCCAGCCGCAGAAGCTTGATGCGAGCCGTTCATCTCAGAAGGCGGAGCAGCACTTCAACCAGTCCTTGAGCAAGGCCAAACGCGATTCGCTCTTTGCAGCGGAGTTTGACCGCAGACCTAATCGGATTGGTACCGCGAGATCGGCCAGTAACTGGCAATCGATTGATCACTGCTAGCGCTTCTCGCCACCAACCCGACCTTAGTTCCTCGTCTGCGATCACTTCCGAAGGAACCCCAGGCGTCGGCGACCAAAGCTTTAGTCCTTCTACAGGAAGATCCGACCTCGATGCAGCCATTGCCGGTCCGCTACTACGTTCATGGGGTGGACAACAGTTGCTGGCCGGCTCTCGCGGTGTCTTGGACTTGGCCGCGAAGCCCTACATCATCGTATTTAACTGCCCCGTCGCGGATTTGAAGTACGTTTTTGGCGACCACTGGTGCGCACTCGAGACGAAGGTCGTCAATCAGTATCTTGCCCAATCCTCCCCCGCTACGCTGGCGGCTACGGCATTTGAAAGCTGCATCGAGAAACCGGTGCGGGTGGAAGCAAGCGAGATCATTTCTTCGGACGATGCGCACTTCGGTGATCTCGCCAACTATTGGGACGACGTGCATTTTCACGTCGCCTAAACAAGCCAGCCAATTCTTTGGGGCGGCTAACTGATTTCTGCGCCTCACAAGTCCAGGCACTCAAACTGCGAACGGACGTCATCTGGTAACTTCACTGCGCTCAATTGTTGGGCCGCTCATGCAGCCAAGAAAAGGGGAATCCATGTTCAGCGAACTCATGCCGCTAATCGAAAGGCGAGCGATCACCATCACCGTGGCCGCTCTCAACCAAGGACACATCCGGGTCAATGTTGTACCAGCAGCATTGGCAGAAGATAGCAAGGTAAACGAGAAGGTCGGGTACTCGAACAAAGGCAAAATAGCTCAGATACCCGAATCTGCCATCCACGCGCTGACCACGCCGCTCTCTCTCACGGGAGCACCGGATGAGATCGATGCCCATCTCGCGGAGCAATTGAAGGCGTTTGTGGATTCTCACCTCGCCTTGCAGCAAGCGGTAGACCGAGCCAGGGGGGAAATCGCCGAGGCGGTTAAAGCCGTTGAGGAACGGGACAAAAACAGATCGAAAGCAAGAACAGCTACAGCACCAAAGACGGACGAGAAGAAACCTTATAAAGGCGAAGATGCAGCACCCGCTGGAGGCAGTCTGTCCCTTTTCGATCCCACAGTTGCAGCGGCCAGCGATTAGCGGCCACTTAGAACAGCTTTTTCCATCTTGGTCTTGTCCGAAAGAGTATCGATCAGCCCGTCTTGAAGAATCTTCAGCATGCATGCCCGAACGATAGTTGTTGGCGCCTCTCGTAAAACGTCCGCATACGACTTCACATCGTTGAGGCCACCGAGGGGTGCGCAGGCGCGGCCAGGAACGCTGGCGGCACAACGTCGCCATGTGCGAATTTATTGCGCGCGTGAGCAGGTCCCCGATCGTCGTCGCGACCGTGCAGGGTGCGCATTAGTCCCGTATAGATTGGCGTGGAGCCACCGACGAATTTCTGGACGCGAGGGACAAGTGGCTTTTTTCCCGCAAGTCGTGTACCTGGAAAATAGCGCCTCCAACGCCATCGCGCGTTTCAGGAGCCGCAGGCGCGGATCGAAGTCAAGATAAGTTTGTTCCAATGGGCGCGTAGCCATCACGATGGGAATATAAGAGTCCCGTCCGCCGATCATATCCTGGACGATGCGTTCGAATTCAGGAAGGAACGTAGTAACTCCGCTGAACAGTTGCGGGTTCGCCAAGCCACCGCGGGCCTCGAAATCTTCCAAAAATATATGCTGAGGTCTGAGGAGAACTGGGGAGCCGTGATGGCGGCACCCGCCCGGCCAGAAAACGTTGGAACCTTAATTGGGCCTACAGGATTCATAAAACCTTGGACAAACCATGTGTCGGTAGTCGCCGTCGGCTGTAACCAACGAAGCGCCGTAACGACGAACCTCATCATGTACTCGGAAGTGACTTCCTCCTGTCCAATGACTAAGTCCGAGCGGAACTCGTGCACGACGCTGAGTCCCACGCCAGCAGGCTTTTCCGGTCTTCTTCGCTGAGAGTCCTCTGGAAGATGCCAAAGGTCTCAGGGGTCAGTAATCCTGTGATGTCACGGATGCTGAATCCAGCAGTCAAATTGATCGGCCCCCCAGAAAGATCGGCAGTGTTCAGCAGGGGAACAATCCGAAGCTTAGGTCTCGTCACTGACATCCCGGGACCCGCGCAACCAATTCTATCTCCACTCCCGATTTCCCTTTTCCTGAAGTGAACTCGCACAGAAATCATGGGTCGCTCGGGAAACCTGTGCGCCCGAAAGATCTCGATTGCTGTGATCTTTCTTCAATGCCGTTCAGGACAGCAAAGCCAACTGAGGAGGAACAATGGCGGTAAAAGTCGAAAAGCTGGAGCGAATATTCTTGTTCAATGGAGCAAAATTGCCGGACATCAATCCAGAATACAGCGTCGAGCATGTGCGCGATATGTACGTGAATACGTACCCCGAACTCGCGACTGCGGCAATCGAGGGGCCAACTCCGGTGAACGGTGTTATGCAGTATGTGTTCACTCGTGCCGTGGGAGCCAAAGGATGATCGGCAGGCCACCCTTCCGCGCGGTCTTCGACAAGTAAAGAATGGGTATCACGGTCGGCGGTGACCCAGTTCATCGAACTGAGAACAAGCCGCCGTCGCGGAGCCATTCTGCCGACGGCGGCTTGACCCCCTCAAACCTGCACAGGGTGAATTCTAGGATGCCCTCCGAGACGTCCAGAAGCTCGTCCTGACCATTTGGTCAAGTTCTCGGTGGAGAATTGTGATCTTCTCCGAACGGGCGTGATACTTACCAAGATCGGAAGAAGTTAGAGACTTTGGTTGCCGCTATGTTTCGATTTGCCGATCGACCAGTTGACAAACCTCGCGGTTGATGGCGGAGGCTGGGGCGTCATCATACGAGTTCCACCGATAAGATTCTAGCGCGCCTCCTAGCCTTTGCCCATACCCCAATCTGTGCAAATTTGGCCGTTTCTCGCGGGCCGGTATGCCTGCTGTAAGTGACGAAGCCAGGAAGACTTATGCCGTGCAAAAGAGTGCGGAATCACAGCCCCGATGAGAAATTCCAGGAAGTCATGCGTGCACTTAGGGAAGCAAAACAAGCCACCGTGACTGTTCGAGATCCGATCATGGAGCAACTGAAGCAATGTCCAGACGCATTCAAAGTCGGCGAAGTTCTCGGGAAGGTATTCGACTCCTTCAAGTACGGGCAAGACGAAATCCTCGCAGACCGGCTCTTGCCGCCGGCCGGCACCGTCCTTCCTCCCCTCGCTTGATAGGGTTTCCCATTGCGGTTACCATTCCGCGGCTCAAAGGGGTGCGGTGGCGATATTGCACACGGTGGGATGAAGGGCCGGCTGCGACGCTGGGAATGAGCCTCTTGCGGCTCGGAATCTGCCAGCCAGACGACTGGTCGGGAAGCGCCGTGGATTTTGTCGAGCGTGGCTTCAACCGCTTTTGTCGACAAAACGGCGCGGCTGAAGCGAAAAAAGTCTGGGTCGGCGAACTGCGGATTGGCGATTCCTTGTTTGAATTGACCGAGCAAGAAAGAAACCAGATCGAAGCCGAGAGAGAAGGTGCGACTCAGCAACTGTTTCTCACTGGCGATTACGAGGCGGCAGCCTCCATCCCGATCGGGGCGACTCTTCGACTCCTCGAAGCCGAAGACAAGCTTCTTCCAGCGGCCTTCTACCGGGTATTCGTCGCCGACCTGTACAAGTGGATGCGCGTATACGACTATGTCGACGCGCAGGAACATGCCGAGATGTGGATGGAAGATCTGGACGAGGAAGAACTGCAAGTATCCGTCTACCGGAAAGTCGAAATGGAAATTCCATCCTGCATCCAGAAGCACGCATCCCGGATGGGGCACAAGAAGGCGCGCAGGCTCTTAGAAGAGATCAAACCGGGCGCGCCACTGGCTCGACAACTGGTCCGCCATGTCCTGGAAATGCACGCACAGGGGCTCGGCCATGAGCACGCCTGGCCGGGGCACCTCACGGAAAAGGATGTCCCTAGCATCAGCGACTGGTTGATGGACGCCGAAGCGTCGCGCCCCGGCTGTCTTATCACGTGGTACGAGAACGACGCGATCAACGCCTGTTTCGACGAAGATGCGCAGCACATGGGCGAGAACGGTCCATGCCAGCCCAACGTGGTGCGTCCAATCCTACTCGAGCGGCCGATCAGGAAATTGGATGAGGAAGTGCGTAGCGTCTTCGATCATACCGGCGCAATGCTGCAGTCTTTGGCTTCAGCTGCCAAGGTGGTTGAAACCATTCGGGAGCTCAACGATGAATACCTCCGTGAACATCGGCTCCAGCCAGGACTTTCGGTTGAGCCGGGCGCTTCTCGTGTACGGAACGAGTAGCTACCAGGGAATCCCGTACCGCCATCCTTTTGTGACGCTACATGAGGTCATTCATGACGGCAACGGTGCGCGCTTGGCCGAAGGTCGGCTGATGACGCCGCAAATGTTGGTCGAGTTGATGACGGGGCTCGGACGGTCCCTTCCCCTCGAGATCCTCCCGGAACGAGTACTGGTGCGAACAGCGGAGACGATTGTCTGGTGGTCGTCCGCCGGGGCGCGTACCCTGTTCTTCAGCGAGCGAGACGATGACCCAGTGTTGAAGCAGATCAGTGGCAAGCGGTATCCCCAGCCGCCCCTGGTCTTTAAGGTATGCGGCAGTCATCTCTGGGTCCGCGCGCTGGCCGAGGGCAAGCGTCCGACTGCGGAAACCAAGCTGTGCATGGCCCCCTACTGGAACTGCTACGACAACGGAGCGGTTTGCACGGGAAGCATGCAGATTCCGCGGGAGAAATCGGTATCGGCGATCGAAGACTGGGAACGGTCTTTCTTCCAGAGCGAGTTCACACATGCTTCTGGAGTGCGCAAGCATACTCGCTTTCCCGGCGGACTCCTGGCGATGTGGCAGTGCCTCGCGGGAAAGGAAGATTTTCCAAGCAAGTACCTGGTGAAATTGCCACAGAGATTTTCAGAATTCGTGAGCGACAATGACCACACGTACCGAAACGAGGTCCAACCACGAGATTGAACATCGGATACCAAACGACTTGTTACAGAAGAAGGTCCGGATTACGGTGGTTGGTTGCGGCGGAACTGGAAGCGCCGTCGCAGCCGGATTGCCGTATCTGCATCAAGCCATGGTCGCCCTGGGACACCCCTACGGTGTTGACGTCACCCTCATTGACGGCGACCGGATCTCACGCACAAATTGTGTGCGGCAGCCATTCAGCGAGAGTGAGATTGGGCTCTACAAAGCGACGGTGCTCGCCACGCGGATTAATCTGTTCTGGGGCTTTGGATGGACGGGGATGCCGTGTTTTATGGATGAGAGATGGGGCCAGGAGACCGACATCGTGATTGGATGCGTCGACTCTCGCGCGGCTCGCCAGGCGATCACCCGCACCCAAACCTATTGGAATTGCCATTATTGGCTGGATCTGGGCAATAACGCCGACAGCGGACAGTTTGTTCTGGGACAGCCCGATAACGGCAAGAACCGCTCATGCGAGCAACGTCTGCCGACCGCGTCAGAGTTATTCCCTGAACTTGTCGATTCCAAACTAGACCGCAAGGACAAGTTGCCGTCTTGCAGCGCAGTCGAGGCGCTAGAGCGGCAAGAACCCTTTGTGAACCAAACGCTCGCTTACCAGGCCATGGCTATGCTGGCGCGATTATTTAGATATGGCCGGCTGTCGTACCACGGCGGGTTTGTGAATCTGCGAACAGGCCGTACAACTTCGCTATCGGTCGACCCGGTTGTCTGGGAGCGAATGAAGCTGGCGTGCGATCCTAAACCGAACTCCAAAACGCACAAGACCGCGACGCATGAGTCTGCGATACCGCTGCCCGAAGCCCGTCAAACGTCCCTCGGCCACGCCTCAGCGCGCGTGCTTAACGGCGCATTCCGTAGCGGCACTGTCTAGACCCTTGCCTCTTTATCTTGCTAAGCTTGATGGCGCGCTAGAAGGGTGCGCCCCATCCGCGGAAAGGGATTATCCCACCTTTTGCATTTCAGTTGTCACACAATCACTTTCTTCTTGCCTGCTGAAGCGGATCACGGGCGCTAAAGAAGGAGTGATCCATGTCTCTACGCGAACTTCCCGCACCCCCCAACCTCGAACATTTGAAAAAACAAGCTCGTACGTTGTTGCGAGAGCGACTCTCCTCGGACTCGGCTGCGACAGACCGTTTTGCGGCCTTCGGGATTTTGTCCAAGCAGCCGAAGCTGGCCGATTCCCTTCACGTAATCGCGCGCGAATATGGTTTCGACGCGTGGCCCGCACTCAAGCTTCACATCGAAGCGGCCTCGGAGGATCCTGTCGAAGCGCTAACTGCAGCGGTAAAAGCCAATAGCGCGTCGCTGGTCGGAGAGGTCATCGCCCGCCATCCGTCTTTGCGATCGCGTATCAATGAACCGCTGCCGAATTATGGGTTCGATGCGCCTGCACTTCTCGCAGCCGTCAACCACAACAACCGGGAAATGGTGGACGTTCTCCTGGACGCAGGTGCGAACATCAACGAGCGCACGCGCTGGTGGGCAGGCAGCTTCGGTGTCCTTGATTCCGCCAGGACCGAACTTGTGCCATACCTCCTGAAGCGCGGCGCGACCGTCGACATCCATGCAGCCGCAAGGCTTGGGATGATCAACTGCGTCCGTGAGCTTCTCACCGGTGATCCGCAACTGGTACATGTTCGCGGAGGCGATGGCCAGTTTCCATTGCACTTTGCCTCAAATGTCGAGATCGCAGCACTTCTACTCGACTCCGAAGCTGAAATCGATGCCCGTGACATCGATCACGAATCCACCGCCTTGCAGTACATGGTCTCGATAAAGCCACATCGCCACGATGTCGCTAAGTACCTGATCTCCCGCGGCGCGCAGGCCGATATTCTCGCGGCGGCTTCTGCTGTCGGTGACGTTGCCCTCGTCGAACGTTTCCTTAATGACGATCCCGATATGGTCCGTATCACCGTCAACGAACGCAACTTCCCGAAGCAAAATCCACGCTCCGGAGGCATCATCTACATGTTCGGTTTCGGAATCACGAAGTCACCCCATATGGTTGCGCACCAGTTCGGACACGTTGCCGTTTTTGATCTCCTGATGCAACGCAGCGCTCCCTGGCTTCGTCTCGTGCAGGCCGCCGAGGTCGGCGATGAACCGCTGACCCGGCAAATTCTCCAACAGCATCCCACTCTTTTTACCCGCCTGAGCAGCAACGCTGCCCGCCGCATCGTCGGCGTGGCTGTGCGCAACAATACTCAGGCACTCGAACTGTTACTCGGCTACGGCTGGCCGTCCAATGCGGTCCTCGAAAATAACCAAACCGCTTTGCACTTCGCCGCCTGGCATGGCAACCTCGCTATGGTGCGGGCGCTACTCAACCACAATGCTCCCGTTAACGTTTTTGAAGCAGAACACGGCGGCAGTCCTCTTGGCTGGGCTCTGCATGGCTCTCTGCATAGTTGGAAGCGAGACAACGGCGACTACGTCGGGGTGACGAAGGCACTGCTTGATGCGGGCGCAGCTATTCCGAAGCCGGATCGTCCACTTGAAGCGACTGATGAGGTGCTTGAGATCGTTCAGCAACACACTCCGTAGGTTGGGACCGCGAGGCAGAGGGGTCCGTTTTGGTGCTTGCTAGGATGAGAACTGAATTGGGCGGTATCACGCTACCCAAATTAGGTCTCTCGCGAGGCCAGATTGCTTCGCCCACTCGCTTCGAAACGCTGGCATCGATGTGGAGATTCATGAACGCGATGCGAGTCCTGGGACCCCTCCAAGGCTAACTTCATCACCTGGAAGCCGATGCGTTGAACGGCGTCGCGAACAGGATACACCCGATTACCTGAGTAATTTCCACCTACTACTCTCTGTGCTTTTGAGTAAATCGAAGGCCTAGACTAGAGAGTGATGCCGTCCCACAACATATATATGACCGGGAGCTACGACCACCGACTTGTCACGCTCTCAGTAGTTTTAGCCGTAGCCGCGTCATATGCGGCTTTGGACTTGGCCGGACGAGTGACAGCAGCGCACCGGCGGGCGCGGGTGTTCTGGCTTGCGGGCGGAGCAGTCGCCATGGGCTTAGGTATCTGGGCCATGCACTACATCGGGATGCTCGCTTTTAGAATGTCGATCCCCGTTCTCTATGACTTCCCGACGGTTGTCCTGTCCTTGTTGGCGGCGATCATGGCTGCGGCTGTCGCTTTATTCGTCGTTAGCCGTCCAACCATGGGCATAGGGCAGGAACTGACTGGCAGCATCTTTATGGGCAGTGGCATCGCGGCGATGCACTACATCGGAATGGCCGCGATGCGAGTGCCTGCAAAAATAAGCTACAAATGGGAAGTTGTGGCTGCTTCCGTTGCGCTCGCCATCGCAATTTCTCTAGTGGCCCTAATCCTAACGTTTAGAGTTCGGGATGAGAAGCGCGCCAGCCTTCGAAAGATTATCAGCGCACTCGTGATGGGGAGCGCCATTCCGATTATGCATTACACGGGAATGGCGGCAGCGACGTTCGCTGTTTCAGAACAAACGCCGGACCTGTCGTATGCCGTAGGTATTTCATCGCTCGGCATCGCAGCCATCAGCATTACTACCTTGCTGGTCCTCATTCTAGCAATCGTTACTGCCTTTCTAGATCGATTGTTGGCCGCCCAAAAAGCGGTTCTCGACGTGGCTCGCGAAAGTGAGTCGCACTTTCGCACCTTGGCGGAGGCGATTCCTCAGATCATCTGGACAGCGAGGGCTGACGGGCTTATCGACTACTTTAATAGCCGGTGGCATGACTACACTGGGTTGGATTCGGCGCAGACAGGCACTCGGCTCTGGGATTCTGTGGTTCGACCAGACGACTTACCCTTGTTCCTGAAAAAGTGGGAGTACTCGGTCCGAACGGGAGAGACTTACGAAATGGAATGCCGCTTCCGACGCGCCGCGGACGGAACTTACCGCTGGCACCTGACTAGGGCCCTCCCAATAAGGAGCCCCAAGGGAGCAATTGTTAAGTGGTTCGGAACCTGCACGGACATTGACGATCAGAAAGGTCACCAACAGATTCTTGAGGACGAGATAAAACAGCGAACCGCCGAAGTTTTCGCCGCGAATTCCCGACTAAAGGAGGAGATGCGAGAGCGAGAACATGCTCAGGCCGAACTTAATCAGCAAAACGCCCTTATGGTGGGGGAGCTAACCAAACGTTCGGGTCGGACCGCTCTACTGGCTAAGATGGGCAAGCTGTTGCAGAGCTCTCGGAACATGGAAGAAACATTTTCGATCGTGATGGGCCTAGCACCGAAGGTATTTCCCGAATTTCGGGGAGCTCTTATGCTATTAAACAGCTCCCGGAATATTCTGGAAGTGGCGGGCACATGGGCCGGCTGCGAACCTGCAGCAGCCACGTTTGAAACAGATTCTTGTTGGGCGCTAAGGACTGGCAACCGTCATTTAGTGGAGTTGGGAGACCGAACGGCGCAGTGTCAACATGCAACTCCCGCACAGAATACCTACTTTTGCGTCCCAATCATGAGCCAAGGCGGAGTGGTTGGTATCCTGCATTTCCAGGTGCTGACTGGCGGGCAACTCCCTGGAGAGGCCGAACTCACTCTTGCTGGTACTTTTGCTGAGCAAGTCGGGCTTTCAGTCGCCAATCTAAAGCTACAGGAAGCTTTGCGAAGCCAGTCTACAAAAGACGTTCTAACTGGTCTTTTCAACCGCCGCTACTTGGAAGAGAGCCTGGCTCGCGAGATACGACGCGCGGCAAGAGGGGACCAGCCGGTAGGAGTTGTAATGTTTGATTTGGATCATTTCAAAAGCTTCAACGACACGTACGGTCACGAGGCCGGTGATAGCGTCCTTCGTGAGGTTGGCGGTTTCCTATCAAGGCATACCCGCGCCGAAGACATCCCCTGTAGGTTTGGCGGTGAGGAATTCGTGCTCATTTTGCCGGGCACGGATTTGAAGGGAGCCCAGTCTCGAGCAGAACGGCTCCGATCCAACGTGCGAGAGCTTACGGTCCTGCACCAGGGAAAGTCGTTGGGAATGATTACAATCTCGGTGGGCGTCGGCGCATTTCCGATTCATGGTTTGTCGGTCAGGGAGGTAATCGCCAGCGTTGACGCTGCCTTGTATAGAGCAAAGAGGGAGGGGCGCGACCGAATTGTCGTGGCTGACATAGTAACTGCTATCGATATCAAGTTGCACGCATCTGCCAGCTCGGCTACCGAAACCCTTTCATAGTTGCGTACTTCATCGATCCCATCGCGGCCTGATCGTCTTGCGCCTGCGCCGGGGCGGTATATGGGGCGTCTTGCGAGGCCCAGAGCTTCTGAGGACAGGCCGCGAATGACACAGCTAACGACAACAGAGAAACCAAAATCTGTTTGCCGAATCGTGTGCTCGACACAGCTGCGAGACGACTGAAAATGTTCATGTTGTTGAACCTCCTTTGCACCTTACATTGCCCCGCTGCGACTCCCAGCAGCGGTGTCTTCCTGAATCAAGATGAGAGCTGCTGGTGTTAAGCTGCGCTCCATCAATTCCTATCGAACGGCTATCAACGGCTACATGATTGAGACAGATGTTCCGGACGATCTGTTAGCGGATCATCGGAAAATATACGACGGTGCACGAAGCACTCGCGGCATTTTGAGGGTGCGAGAGGAGAGTGAGCAGCCACCGCACAATTTTGGGTGCAATGATCGATTCTTCAACACTGCGAAACCTCTTTGGTATCTCACCTCAGGTATTGCGCTTCCGTCATCGGCACATTACTAACGATTAGAAATTGTTTGCCGCATTTCACACACATCCTCCGTGTCATCAGGATCGTCTCGAAGGACGCGGCGGAGCCGATGCTCGTTTCCTCGCCGCGGTGGGGGCATGTGCAGTGGGTCATGACCGGCAGTTCCATCGTCCGGCGTAGCTTTTGAATTCGCCGCTCAAGGACAAATATTTCAGTTTCTTCCACCGTTGTAAACCCTCGGCGCTTTGTATCAATCCTTCCATTCGCTTGGTCGGCAATCGCCTGCAATTCTGCCAACATCGAGGTTATCCGCGCATTTATTTCGTCTGTGTTTTGCATTGGCACGAAATTCTAGCAAGGTTAAACGGGGTTTGTGGTCCTCGTTTTTTGGACACCGAGCGGCAAGCAACTTTCGTGGGCGAAAAACCCGTATTCATCGGGCAGGGCTTCCTCATTCAAAATGGGCCTGCCGCAAACCCAACAGATATTTGGTACAGGCCAAGCTGCCATGAACCCGACATTACGAGCCTTACGACTGCATTGTCTATACAGGGAAATCTGGTACCTCTGTTCGACATTCAACTATACGGTAGCGTACATATCTGGTAAAGTTCTTCCGTCAGAGGAAATCAGGCTTATGTGACGGAGACCCAAGGTCCGGAACGAAGCAACATCACCTGCCCAATCTGCGAACAGCCAATCAACGTAGCCGAAGACTATTTTGCCGATGAACATGGCAAGGCGGTTCACGAAAGTTGCTACCTGCAAAGGCTGGTCGTGGCGGGGAACAAAGCAGGCGGAGGGGAAGCTGCATGACCGGCTCGATCATGCCCTCTCCGGATTCCCCAAAACGCACGATCTGTGGCAAGCCTTGTCAGGCTGAAGAGGATTATCTTGTGGACTCGCAAGGGCGATCCGTTCACAAATCTTGTTACCGCGCTGCTCTCACCGAAGGCCGTTTATCACTTGACCCATTGCAAATGGTGCGGCTTTGCGGCAACACGCAACCAACTTTTCAATCCCACCATTACGCAGCAATGAGCGTTCCCATTTCACGTTTGGGTGCTGCCTTGCACGGTCGGTGTTGATAAAACCTATGGTGGTTCCTCGTTGGTCGCGAACCTCGTAGCGGAACGCATGTTGTTCGTCATGCGCAAGTTCTAAATAATCAATTTGGAATACGAATGCCACCCGATTACTGGCGCATGACCCGATAACCATGACGCAAGTGGTGAGCATTTCCCCCGATTGACATTCATGCCTTCGAGGCCTAGGGTCACAGTAGGGATTTCATGTTCCGCTTCCTTTCAGATTTCCTGGACTAAGTCAGCCCATCTGAAGTTTGGTCCCTCTTAGAAAAAGTCGTCACTTGGGTGGCCCACCCGTGGAGCCCCTCGACTCCATACAGGCGCGGTATCGCAATCATGTCGACTTCGGATTGATTGGGGGGTAAGGCAAGCACTGTGCCGGATACCAAACGAATCAAAATCAAGGAGTTCAAAAATGGCTAACAGAGAAGTTTTGAAGGACCTGCTGGAAGACGAAATAAAAGATCTGTATTCCGCCGAGAAGCAACTCACGAAGGCCATTCCGAAAATGGCTAAAGGGTCGAACGATCCGGCGTTGCAGGATGCGTTCAAAGGACACTTGAAGGAAACCGAGGCGCAGGGGCAGCGGCTTGAGCAAATCGCCGGGATCCTCGAAATCACGCCGGGCGGGAGAAAGTGCGTAGGCATGGAAGGCTGTATTAAGGAAGGCGCGGAGGTTTTGAGCGAAGACGGAAACGAAACCGTCCTGGATCTGGGCATCATCGGCGCTGGCAGTTGTGTTGAGCACTACGAGATGGCCGGTTATCTGACTGCCATCGGCCTGGCGGAACAGATCGGTGAAAAAGAGGTTGTGAATCTGCTTAGGAAATCCTTGGCCGAGGAACAGGGAGCGGAAGACAAGCTAAGAAAGATTGCCGCGAAGTTACTGAGCGGTGCGTCGAAGAAAGCCGCAGCCTAATTTCTTGTGACGCCAAGAAGTACCTATTTCGTACTACCCTTCGGTCATGGCGCAGGAATTATTTAGAGGAAAAGAGGGAAATTAGAATATGTATCATCATATAAAAAAGCTGATGTACACGGTTAACGTGGGGACGCCCGATCCAAGATTTGGCAATATGCTACTGGAGCAATTCGGTGGCGCGAACGGCGAACTTGCAGCGGCCATGCAGTATTCCATCCAAGGCCTAAATTGCGACGATCCGGAACGTAAAGACCTGCTGATGGATATCGGAACAGAGGAACTTAGCCATCTCGAAGTCATTGGCACTCTCGCGCGCATGCACTTGAAGCCGCTAAAATTCGGCCGCGATGCTGCCGAAATCGATCCGCTCGTGGCCATCGCCGGCGGAGGAGGGGTCAATCTCTTCAATTCGATGGGCGACGCCTGGACTGCGGACTATTTGAAAATCACGGGCGAACTCGATGTCGATCTGCGCAGCAATATTGCCGCAGAAGCTCGTGCCAAAATCGTCTACGAACGGCTCATTAACTTCACTGATGACCCTGGAACAGTCGACACACTGCAATTCTTGATGACGCGCGAGATCACCCACATGAAAGCGTTCACCGTAGCGTTGGAAAGCATGGACAAGGATCGTTTCTCGATCGGCAAGATTGCTCCGACACCTGTATTGGTCGATCAGTATTTCAACGACTCGACAGGCGTTGGCGATGAAGGTGAAAAGGATGCGCGTGGCCCATGGAATGAAGGCGGAGACTGGGAAATCGTTGACTCTCCTGCCCTGGAACAAGGCGTCGAAAATCTTAAAGACGATGGGGACTTTAATAAGGAGGCTGCTGGAGAAGCCAGGAAGTCTGGCGTCCGGAAGAAAGCTACGGGAAGCAAGGCGAAGTTGCGTAAGGTCGCCTAGCACTTCGCACATTGCGGAGGCCGACATATGTCGGCTTCCATTAGCCTCCCTATGAAAAATCCAATGAAACCCGGTAGCGATATTTGCTCGCCCCGTCGGCGGCATGCTGTTCTGGCTGAGCGCCGTCGATTGAAGATGGCCGTTTCAGCGCATTCCTATGTTCGAGGGAGCACCATTAAATTTTACGAATGGCTGGATTCGTCGACAGCGCGGTCTCTGCCGCAGGGTCCCCCAGTCTGGATCTGCGGCGACTGCCACTTGGGAAACCTGGGTCCCGTGGCTGACGCCGAGGGCCGAGTGAAGATTGCTATCAGAGACCTGGACCAGACGGTTATAGGAAATCCTGCCCATGATCTCATTCGCCTCGGCCTCTCACTGGCAACTGCCATTCGGGGGTCGGATTTGCCTGGCGTGACGACTGCACTCATGTTGGAGCAAATGATGCAAGGGTATGAGAGCGCGCTGGCCAATCCGGGGAAACCCCCAAGGAAATCTGCCGCGCCTGCATCTGTCCAGCGCGTGCTCAAACGCGCTCTGAAGCGGCGTTGGCGCCACCTGGCAGAAGAGCGCATTCAAGACGCGAGGCCCGAGATTCCCATGGGCAAACGCTTCTGGCCCGTCACTCCCGCTGAGAGGAAGGAGATCCAGAGAATATTCAAGCTTGCGGAAGTGCGCGACCTCATCACGTCCCTTAAAGATCGCGACAAAGAGGACGAAGTAGAAGTCGTCGATGCGGCCTACTGGATGAAGGGGTGCAGCTCCCTCGGTCGCCTGCGATTTGCCGTCCTGCTGGGCGTCGGTAAAAAGAAGAAAAACAGTGAAGGCTTTTGTTTGGTTGATATCAAGGAGGCCGTTTCGGCAGGAGCACCGTGTTCCGCTCAAGAACCAATGCCGCGGGACCATGCAAAGCGCGTCGTCGAGGGCGCGCGAAAACTATCGCCTTTCCTTGGAGAGCGCATGCTCGCGGGACAATTTTTGGGTAGGCCTGCGGTCCTTCGTGAACTGCTCCCACAAGACCTCAAACTCGAAATGGATCAGCTGACGCGGGAAGAGGCGATAGGCGCGGCACGATTTTTGGCATCGGTCGTTGGCGCGGCTCACGCCCAACAAATGGACAGGGATGCCAGGAAAAAATGGCGGTCGATCCTTAAGCATAATCGAAGCAAGAATCTCGATGCGCCCTCATGGCTCTGGACCAGCGTAGTTGAACTGGTCGTCAAGCATGAATCCGCCTATTTGGAACATTGCCGGCAATATGCACTGAAGAAGGCGCAGAGCCGATGACCCGAGATCCCCAACAGACCGCTAATTCGCCAGAGAAGCGAGGGCAGTTGACCGGAGGGCCAAGTAGACAGAGTTGGCGGATGTCCTCCGGGTCAGAGTCGACGCCCATGTGTGTGACTGACTAGATTGTTGCGCTGTTGCTTAGTGCGCTTTCCCCAGCTCTCGGTGCTGCAGGATTTTTCTAAAGCAGAGAAGGTGCAACGAAGCTGACCGTATCATCCACTCATCTAGCCTCAGATGAGAACCGCGCGGTTTCTAGGGCATGAGAATGTACGCGGCAGAACCGCCGTGATCGAAAAGTGGCTCACGATCAGCACTATCATGGAGAGCAAGGCCCCCACATCTGCTCGTGAAAATCGCGCTTAGGTAAGTGGAGGGAAAATTCCTTTTTTAGGATTTGAGCGCTGTTGATGATCCTGTACTGATCTGAATTCGGTCTGCTACAATTCAGCATAGAGCATGGACAGATGCTCACCGTCGCGATTGCCTGCGGATGGTTTTTAGGGGTTTTTCATACTGTCCATGTTCAGTTGGTTAAGTAATCTTTGGCCGCAGGCGACAGTGACAAGCCTTCATTACTCGCCGCGTTCTCGACCGCACCTAGTACGATCGAGTCGATCTGACTGACATCAGTCGCATACTCAACGTCCGACATCTCGTCCTCCCAGCAGTCGTGGTCATACTAGCTCAATTTATGCGGCTCGGTATATTCATTTCCCCGAGAGCCTTTGACCACGTCAAACTGCACTTGTTGACCTTCCTTCGGCCTGCGCCGCTGTTTCCAGCTGCGCGTATTCTTCCTCGCTCACTTTGAAACCGATGGATTTCGTGCGCAGCGGCGGCTTCACCATGTCCCGGCTTCCTCTCTCCCCATCACAGCCGAGACTAGCAGCCGCGCTTAAGAATCAACAAGTTCGCCTGCGCTAACTTCAGGTTGCT
>DATHMV010000016.1:0-109197 GCA_035486715.1 Candidatus Aquilonibacter sp. | reverse complement strand
ATCCGGGCTTTAGCCCCTGAGGCAAGCGGCATGATCTCAATCTGGTTTTTTATCGGCATCGCGCTGGCGGTCAACGGAGCCCTGATCCTGGCAGCAGGAATCTACCAACTGGTGAATCCGCCGGTGAACCCCGCAGTAGTCTTGTTCGCCCTCCACGCCAACGTCTGGTGGGGCGCTGCCTTACTGCTCTTCGGCCTCATCTACTGCTTCAAATTCACGCCGAAACGATCCTCTTGACGCGATCTATCATCGCAATGATCACTTGTTTTGCTGTGGCAACGGCGGTGGCGCAACCGACATTTTCGACGCGAGCGGCTCATCCCCCTTCTGGTGCAGTTCGCGGACTTTGGCAAACTCTTTCTGCGACTCTGCCGCATTTCCCATCGCCTGATAAGCGCGTCCCAGGCGATAGTGCGCATCGGGCTGTGCAGGGTCCAATTCCACCGCGCGGCGAAGCGCAGTTATTGCTTCCGGATATTTTTGTTGCTGCGTGAGGGCTGCGCCCAGATCGATAAAAGCGAAGCGCATATCATCTTTCGCGTGCACCGCCTTCTCAAGCAGAGTGAGAGCCTGATCCAGATTCGTCCGCTTGAACTCAATATCACCCAGGTAGCCGAGAGATTGCGGATGATTTGGATCAATCGCTAGCGCGCTTTCGAACTCACGCATCGCATCGTCGTATTGGTGCGACTTCCAATAGAGATAGCCGAGGCCGAAGTGCACGTTCGCTTCTTTCGGCGCAGCTTTCGCGGCAGACTCAAACTCCGCGATTGCCTCCGGAGTTCTTCCCAGGCCATCCAGCGCTTCTCCGGTTAACATGTGCGCCGCTGCGGAATCCGGGTTCTGTTGCACAATCTGCCGGAATTCGTTCAAGGCACAGGTGTACTTCTTTGCCCAAAGGCAGCTCTGCGCCAGCACGTTGTGCAATTCAGAATTATTTGGATCGGATTTCGCCGCCACTTCAAGATACTTGCTCGCCTCGGCATACCGCTTGGCTCCGTAGCAGCTAAGGCCCAGCAGCGTGGCTGCCTGCAAATTATGTGGATTGGCAGCCAACGCAACCCGAAATGGAGCGATTGCTTCCGTAAAGTGTCCCTGCTTGAACTCCGCCAGTCCCAAATTCAATTGCACTCCCGGCAACTTGGGATTCAATCTAAGCGCCTTTTCGTAAGCCAAAGCCGCTTCCTGATAGTTCTCTTCTTTCGAGAGCGCAACTCCAAGGCTCGCAAAGGCAGCGGCATCCTGTGGATTTTTTTCGGTAACTGCCCGCCATGCCTGGGCAGCCTCGCCCCATTTCCCCTGCTGTTCGAGAGCGAGCGCATCTGCTGGGCTGGGCGATTGAGCAATTGCGAGCCGCGGGAGCAAACTAAATAAGACAACCGCGATCAACCCAAGATATCTGTTCTTCATCGCTGGATCCAACATACTTGAGACAGCAGAACCTAGTTTAACGATGGCCGCCGCTGATCATCTTACTTTTCGCCCGTGCGCATTTAAAAAATTAGCCCCGCTCGCGGGAACGAGCGGGGCTAAAGCGAACTTACAAGCAACAACGTTAGAAAATGATCTTCAATCCGAGCTGGAATTCCCTCGGATCAAAGGCTGCGGTGACGGAGCCAAAGTTGCTCGCACCTTGATTGATGCTGATGCCTCCGTTGTTGATGTCGCCCTTGAACTGCGTATGGTTCCAGGTGTTGAAAGTTTCCGCACGGAACTCGATGCGGCTGCCGCGCTCCGCGCTGATCACGAAGTTCTTCAACAGAGCCAGGTTCCAATCGTCACGACCGGGGCCACGCAACGCATCAAAGCCCAGATTTCCGTAAGTGCCAGGCGCCGGCGCGGAGAAGGCCGCAGGATTGAACCATTGGCCCGCGTTCTTGGGATAGCTGATCGATCCGCTTACATCCGGGCGATCACCCTGTTGAGTGGAAGTGCCATCGTTCGGGATGACACTGGCCACGGTACTGCCGCTTACTCCAAGGTTGAGCGGCGCTCCCGATTCCATGGTCACGATTCCCGACAACGCCCATCCTCCCACCGTGCCCCGCAAAAGGTGGTTGTCGCTATTCTTCAAGAACGGGATTTGATAAACAAAGTTGACGAAGGCGACATTCGTGCGGTCAAACAGCGATGGCCCGAAATCGTATCTCCATCCCACGTAGGGGTTGGTGACGTTGTTGAGATCGCCGCCGCTCCCGTTGCTGTCGGTTGCATCCATGGCGCGCGATAGCGTGTAGCCGAACTGGAGTTGCAGGTCGTTGTGCACGTTCGCATGCAAGTCAACTTGCAGCGAATTGTAGTGGGCATTGGCGCCGTCTACAGACAGACGGATGCCGCCGTAACCTTGATACCCGTAGAGCTGATTGATACCACTGCCACCCGAAGCCACCAGCGCCGGCAGATCGGCCGCTGGTGGAAGGTTGATCTCCTGGTAGTAGTTTTCATGCCGTCCCTGGCTGCCAACGTAGGAGAGTGAAATCACCGATCGGTTGTTCAAAGCCTGCTGCACGCCAAGGCTGTATTGATAGCTGGTGGGTGGTTTGTAGTTGGTCGCAATGCCGGTGATGCCTACTGGCAGGATCGGCAAAGCGGCGGCAGTGATAGTGGCGCCGCTGGTTACGTTGAGTCCGGGATTCGAGAGAGAGACATTGTGCACCGTTGGGCTGGCGTCGAATGGGGTGTTGGTCGCTCCGTTATACATATCGTTGCCCTGAATGCGGTCGTACATGATGCCAAAGCCGCCACGGAGTACAGTCTTGCCTTGACCTGTTAGATCGTAGGCGAAACCGACGCGCGGGCCGAAAGCCGGCCAGTAGTTATTCGTCAACCCCTTGGGGATTCCATTTACACCGCCGATGCCGATACCGTTCTCATAGAACGACAAGCCAGCCAGGATCGGGTTGGGGCTGCCGCCCAGTCCCGGGCTCGCGGCCGCGCAACCTGGATCGGCAGCGCTGCTGCAAATATTGCCTGCCGTGTCGAAGGTTGCAGCATTCGCAGGGTTGTATAGATTGGGATAGAAGTTGGCTGATTGATGGTTAGCTTCGTAGGTATGTGGAGCGCCATCCCAACGCAGCCCGAGGTTAAGAGTGAGGCGGTGAGTGGCGCGCCAGTTGTCCTGCACGTATGCGGCATAGGAAACGTTATTCCAGTGGCCGCTGGACTTAACGGCGTCTTCTTCATACTGCTGCGCGTAACCGAGCAGGAAGTCGGCAAAATCGTTGCCGGTAAAGTTGCCGTTGAAGTTGAAATTACCTTCCGTGTTGGCGAAGTAATCTTGAACCTTCTTGTAAAGCGCCCAGCTAAATCCGAATTTCAACTGATGCGCGCCCTTGGTCCAGGAGAGATCATCACGCAGTTGATAATCGTTCGCTGCGTTGTTCCACGGTGTCCAATTCGCGGTGTAATCGGTTCCGGTGCTGCCGTTGAGGTTGATGGAGGGAATCCGGTTATCGACATTGGGGCCGGTAAACAGCCGGTTAAAGGTAAATCCAGAGGGCGCCGTGAATACTCCCTGAGGAATAATGTGGATGCGGTTGCCATTGTAGTTAAAAGCGGCTTCATTCAACAGCGAAGGGCTGATCACGTACGTGGTGTGTATAACCGCGCTGTACGAAGGATTGCCGAACACATCGCTAATGGTGGGGACGTTGTCGCCACTCCACTGCGTGGTGCCGTAAGTCTGCGAAACCTGTTCGGAAACCCAGTGTCCGAACACGGAAAACTTATCGGTAAATTGATGGTCGATGCGGGCAATCTCTTCACGCACATTCGTCGGCGAGTTGTTGCCGCCGATGAACTGCTGGCCGCTGGTGGGACCGGGGAAAATCCCAGCCTTAAGAAGAGCCTGAGCGTTTCCATCGAGAAGGCCGCCGGGAATAGACGAAGCGGGGAAGGGTGCAAATATTGGGTTTAGAGCCGCAGTCGTTTTAGTGTTTACCGCGCACGATCCGCTCGCGTCAGGCGTACTAAAGGTGGTGATACCGGCCGTCGCAAAAGCGGCTTGCTGCGCGGTGGAGAGCTGATTTGCACAAGGGACGTGCAAGCCGGAATTCGGTATCGCAGCCCCGGTCGAATCGAGTGAGTTAGCAGGTAGATTTGCGGCAAAATCGCCACCATACGTGCTGGTGTATGGAACCGTCTGGTTGGTCAACCCGCCCTGCACCAGGCTGCGCCACTCCATGTTGTAGAAGAAGAAGGTCGGATGGCTCTTGAACAAAGGAACCTGGCCGCCGCCATTGAAGCCGTAAACATTGAACCGCAATTCGGCGACTTTGTTGGGAGCGGGATTGAAGTAGTTGCGCGCATCGAGGGCGTCGTTACGGTCGAACTCCCAGGCGGAAGCATGGAAGGTTTTTGTTCCGGATTTCACAACGGTCGTAATCATCGCCGCTCCGGCGAGGCCGTATTCCGCGCTGTAATTCGAGGTCAGGTCGCGAAATTCGGCGATGGCATCCATCGAAGGCATGACACTGGCGCTGCTGCCGCCGCGATCCAGGTTTTCCGAGCCATCGAGCAGTTGCAGATTATGTCCGGCGCGTTGGCCGTTGACGCTCACATTGCTGTCGCCGCTTACCGGCGTTGGGATCACAAGATCGCCCTGAAGGCTGGAAGCTCCCGGAGTAAGCGAATAAAGCGAATACACGCTTCGGCCATTGACGCCGAGTTCGGCCACCTGTTGGCCGGTGATTACAGTGCTCACGTCGCTCGAGTCCGACTGCACTCGCACGGCATTTGCTTCCACCGTGACCTGCTCCTGAAGCGCGCCAACTTTGAGCACAAAATCCACACGCGTGCGGTCGTTGACGTTGAGGACAATGCCGTTTTGCTCTGCGCCCCCAAAGCCGGAAGCTTTTGCGCCGACGTTGTAGCGCCCGATGATCAGGCCGGGGACGACGTATTGGCCGTCGCCGTTCGTGCTGGTGGTGCGGGCTTCACCGGTTCCGACGTTGGTGATAGTCACGGCCACATTCGGAACTACCGATCCGGACGGATCGGTAACGGTTCCGAGAATGGTCGCCTCTTGGCCGAAGGCATGCAGGGATAGACCGGCGAAGAACAGCAAAAAGACCGCAAAACTCAAGCTACGGGCTTTTAATGCGGATACAAAACTTACGGCAGATCGAGCATTCATATTGCACACCCTCGGTTTTAGTGTGAACATCATCCGTTAACGTTAACGGCCCACGGAGCCAGCTTTTATCGTCTTTCGCCAACCGTTGTCAAGAAAAATCTCGAATGTGACGAATCCAAGGCTTCAATGCGGGAATGGCGTATGGGCGGTGGTTGGCGGTTTGTGGCGATTAGGAATAACGCCGGCCCGGCTGGGGATCTGGCTTGAAGAGTCCTATTTCTCCATCTTTCCTGCAACTCTCACGCTATTCGGGGAGGTCAGGAGAGAATCGTCAAATCTTTTCCCGGCCAGCCTGATTTCTCGAAATAAGTGAAGGTTCGACGACATCACCACCCCGGGGCTGAGATAAATGTTTTGAGGAAAAGGATCTTTGCTGCTCAGGTGATCGGCCATAAGCCTCACAGCCATCTGGCCCTGGCGATGAGGCTGCTGGTAAATCGAGGCCGTGATTGTTCCCTTTTCGAAGTAGGGAGACATCTCGGCGAAAAGATCCGTCGTAATCAGCTTTGTTTTTCCGGCCAGACCTCGTGCGCCTAATGCACGGCAAACTGGAAGACAATTGACGGTGTTCACGTAAAGTCCGGCAAGCGTGGGCACCCGATCCAGAAGATCAAAAGTTTTTTGAAAACTTTCGTCTTCGTCTTCGTGCCCTTCAATCACGCTCGCGATCTGACCGCCAGGGCAGTGGCGTGGAAAAGCCTCCGAAAATCCAGCCGTCTTTTGCCGATGATCCTCGGCGCTGAGCATACCCGCAACCACAGCTACTTTCGATCCCGGCGGCACAAATTTGCCCATCAACTCTCCCGCCAGGCGCCCATTCAACCAGGGCTCAACACAAACAATACTGGAACGCCGGCTCTCGGGCGCATCGGTGGAGACGCAGACCACGCGGATGCCTTTTTCCTCCGCATCGTTGATCAAGGGCTTGAGTCCCCGCGGGTTTCCTGCCGTGAGAATAATTCCATTCACGCCGCTCTCCGTCAGTTCTCGAAACGCCTCCGTATCGGCCTCGCCCAAAGCATGCACCGGCCGGTTTAAAAACTGGATGCCAAGCGGCGCAACGCTGCGAGCTTCATCCAGCACGCCGCCCCAAAGTTGATCGTAGAAAAAATGAATTTCCCGCGGAATGCAAACTCCAATGCGAGCCGTAGCCTTGGCCACGGATAAAGCCCGTGCAGCCAGATTTGGCGTGTATGCGATTTGCTCGGCAATCTTCAGAATGCGTTGCCGGGTCGCTTCGTTAATCCCCGGCCGCCCATGGAGGGCGCGGTCGACCGTCCCAATAGAGACGTCAGCCAATTCAGCGATCAAATGGATTCCGCGCCGGTGCTTCTTCATGGGTCTAACTCATAGTCATTGGTCGAGCCATTATTCTACGGGGCAGATAAAGCCGTTTATTTTTTCGTAATACTCGCATGCTTCTGATCCAACGCATCTTTCAACCCAAGAAGCCTTAGATTCGATACCGGAAAATTCGCGGCAAAATTTCTTCGGCATCGAGATTTCTCTTTTCGTGTACGTTGACGGTGATATACTTCGTCGCGCCTTACGCTTTCTATAACAGTTTTTAGACGCGTCTCTCACCGGGGAGAAAGCATTCTATGTCCGCAATTCGTCCTTACCTGTTCGCCTGCCTCATTACGTTCCTGTTTGTAGCAGCATTGGCTTCGGTTGCGCAAACCGCTCAGCCTTCCGGCACCGCACCTTACCTGAACCCCGCGTTGCCGCTGAACGAGCGTGTGGATGATCTGGTGTCGAGAATGACCTTGGAGGAAAAGGCGTCGCAACTGGTAAATCAAGCGCGGGCGATTCCACGTTTGCAAATTCCCGCCTATGACTGGTGGAGCGAGGCTCTGCATGGGGTCGCCAACGCCGGCACGGCCACCGTATTTCCCGAGCCGGTTGGGCTTGCGGCAACTTTCGATACGCCCTTGATTCACGAAATGGCCGTCGTCATCAGCACTGAAGCGCGGGCGAAACACAATCAATCCGTTCGCGCTGGCCATAGCAACATTATGGAAGGCCTCGATTTCTGGTCTCCGAACATCAATATTTTCCGCGATCCGCGCTGGGGACGCGGCCAGGAAACCTACGGCGAAGATCCCTTTCTCACCGGCCGTATGGGCATCGCTTTTGTAACCGGAATGCAGGGAGACGATCCGAAATACTATCGCGTAATCTCTACCGTAAAACACTACGCCGTGCACAGCGGACCCGAGCCGACGCGGCACATGATTGACGTGAAAGTATCGAAACACGACATGGAAGATACTTACCTGCCCGCTTTCCGCGCCGCGGTGACCGAGGGCAAAGTGGCGTCGGTGATGTGCGCTTACAACCGGATCAATGGCCAGCCCGCCTGCGCCAACGACTTTCTGCTAAAAGATCAATTGCGCGGTGCATGGCAATTTCATGGATATGTTGTCTCCGACTGCGACGCCATCGTCGACATCTACACCGGCCATCATTTCGCTAAAAGCCAGGCCGAAGCCGCAGCCGACGCGTTGAAAACCGGCATGGATAACGAGTGCGCCGACTTCTTCACTAAGGCCAAGACGAACTCCGACTATGTCCCCTACCTCGATGCCGTGAAGCAGGGTTTACTTACCGAAAAAGATATCGATGTTGCCCTGAAACGCCTGTACACGGCCCGCTTTCGTCTGGGAATGTTCGATCCACCCGAGATGGTGCCTTATGCCCTCACGCCGGACTCCGAGATCGACAGCCAGCCGCATCGCGATCTCGCACTAAAAGCTGCACGCGAATCGATCGTATTACTGAAAAATAACGGCGCACTCCCGCTGAATCCAAATATTCATAAAATTGCGGTCTTCGGGCCTCTCGCCGAATCAGTGAAAGTCCTGCATGGCAACTACAGTGGTACCGCTTCGCACGCAACCACGGCGCTGGAAGGCATTCAGAAACAGTTTTCCGGCGCGCAGGTGACATACACGCCGGGCATGAATTTTTTGCGCCAACAAGACGTGGTTCCGACTGCAGCGCTCTCAACCGGAGACGGACAACCTGGTCTGAAGGCCGAATATTTCTCCGGCGATAAGTTTGAGGGAACGCCACAGGCAGTTCGTGTCGACAACATTGTCGATCTGCAATTGTTTCATCCCGAGCGTTCGGCACTTACCCCGCCCGAAGGAATGAAAGATTTCTCCGTACGCTGGACGGGTTTTCTCACGCCAACTGAATCCGGTTCATATCAGATCGGCCTCACCGGCTCCATGAACCAGTTCTGGCTCGATGGCCAACTCCTGGTCGACGACCTTAATCTGCACGACCCCAACACCTCGACGAAAACGATGCAACTTGAAAAAGGTCATCGTTACGCATTGAAAATTGAATTTGTGCGCGGAGGCTTCGGTACAAAACTGGTGTGGTTGAATCTGATCTCCGATCCCATCGGAGACGCCGTCGCCGCCGCCAAACAGGCGGATGTGGCTATTGCGGTAGTAGGCATCAACTCACAACTTGAAGGCGAAGAAATGAAGGTTGAGGTTCCCGGCTTCAAAGGCGGCGACCGCACCAGCCTCGATCTCCCCAAGGAAGAAGAAGATCTGCTGGAGGCGTTGAAGGCCACGGGCAAGCCGCTCATCGTCGTGCTGATGAACGGCAGCGCGCTCGCGGTGAACTGGGCAAGCAAACACGCCGACGCAATGCTCGACGCATGGTACTCTGGCGAGGAAGGTGGAACCGCCATCGCGCAAACGCTCGCGGGATCAAATAATCCGGCCGGCCGCTTGGCCGTCACATTCTATAAAGGCGTCGATCAACTTCCCCCGTTCGAAGATTACGCCATGAAGAACCGAACGTACCGGTACTTCGAGGGCCAGCCTTTGTATCCCTTCGGCTACGGGCTGAGTTATTCCAAATTCGAATACAGCAATTTGAAGTTGTCTTCGACCAAGCTGAAGGCCGGCGATTCACTCACGGTCGAAGCGGATGTAAAAAACGTAAGCCAGCGCGAGGGGGACGAAGTTGTCGAGTTGTATTTGAGTTTTCCAAAATCCGCAGTCGCTCCGCTTCGTGCATTGCGCGGATTCACGCGAGTGCATTTTACTGCGGGTGAAACTCAGCATGTCAGTTTCACGCTCAACCCGCGCGACCTCAGCGAAGTGGACGAGCAAGGAGATCGAATTCTCGCCAAAGGAATCCATGGCATCAGCGTGGGAGGCGGGCAGCCGGGAACGGGCGCGCCCCAAGTTGCAGCAGAGTTCCAGATCAAGAGCAGCCGAAAGTTACCGGAATAGAAGTAAATCCATGCGCTGCAAGCGCTACACGAATCGAATCAGGAACCGGAGGTTTCTCAATAAAAACTTGCGCTACAGCCGCGCTGGAGCAGCGCGATTCCCATGGTAGCGCGCAACGCTGTAGTTTGTAGGCTCCTGGTCCATATGCCGGCGGCGGACGTGAAGCGCGAAAGCGTCTAGCAAACCCCTCGCCAGACCTTCGCTTCCAAATTCTTCTCCACAGACCGAGCAGCGGGGATTCTCCCGCTTAAAAATGCCAATTTTCAGGGTAGGTTCATTTTTTGACATAGGTTATAGAGCCCCAAAAGCTGCTTCGTGTACGTTAACGTATGATAAATAGCATTCCTGGATCAAATCGGCAATTAAAATCGTTCAGGTTGCCAGTCGATCCGGCCCAAAATTCTCGCAGCATGAAATTCGTTCTTACCCCGTTTTTTCTTCTGCTTTGCGCGTGCTTTGCCGTCCCTGGACTCAATGCTGAAACCGGCGCCGACGCATGGCTGCGCTATGCGCGCCTGGACGCCGACTCCGCGGCGCAATACAGCTCTCTGCCTGCAGCCACGATGCTGCTTGGCGATTCCATCGTATTGACGACCGCCCAGGCGGAGTTGTTGCGTGGCGTGAAGGGTATGTTGGGGCGAACTCTCCGCATCGCATCTGGCTCGCCGGGCGGAAACGCAATCCTGATTGGAACGCTTGGGCAACTTCGAAATTTCGCGCCGGGTTTGTCCGGGAATTTTTCCAACAACGAGAATCTCCGCCCCGACGGCTTTTGGCTCACTTCTGCGCAAGTCGGCGGTTTCCATTGCATTTTGATTCTGGGAGCTAATGATCGCGGCGCTCTCTCCGGTGTATTCGCCTTCTTAAGCAGAATCGCGCGCGGCCAGGATGTTTCCGCTTTGAATGATCTACAGCAGCCCTCCGCGCCCCTGCGCTGGGTCAATCAGTGGGACAACCTCGATGGCAGCATCGAACGCGGCTATGCCGGGCGCTCGATCTTCTTTGACAACGCCGCTGTCAGACTCGATCTCACGCGTGCTTCCGAATACGCGCGCCTGCTGGCTTCGGTTGGTATCAACGGTTGCAGCGTGAATAACGTGAATGCCGATCTGCGTATTCTCGACGCAAATTTTATTCCGCAACTCGCCCGCATTGCGCAAGCATTTCGCCCTTGGGGTGTGCAGCTTGGTATTTCCATCGATGTCAGTATGCCGAAAACGCTCGGCGGCCTGGACACCTTTGATCCGCTGGACGCTCGCGTCGCCGCATGGTGGCAGAACAAATTCGATGAAGTGTATCGTGCGATTCCAGATTTCGGCGGCGTAGTTGTGAAAGCCGATTCGGAGGGCCGCGTCGGTCCTTCCTCCTACGGACGTACTCCCGCCGATGCGGCCAACGTAATCGCTCGCGCTCTCAAACCGCATAATGGAGTCGTCTTCTACCGCGCATTTGTCTACGACCATCATCTCGATTGGACCAACCAAAAAAACGATCGCGCCAAAGCCGCATACGATATTTTTCATCCGCTGGATGGCAAGTTCGACGACAACGTCATCGTCCAAATCAAATACGGCCCCATCGATTTCCAGGTGCGAGAGCCGGTTTCACCTCTCTTCGGCGGTCTCGAGCACGCGAATACCGGGATCGAGTTGCAGGTTACGCAGGAATACACCGGCCAGCAGCATCACACCAGTTTCCTGATTCCCATGTGGAAAGAAATTTTAGATTTTGATCTGCACGTAAGTGGTAAATCCACACCGGTAAAACAAATCGTAGCGGGCAACAGCTTCCATCGACCGCTCGGCGGCTACATTGCTGTAGTCAACGTCGGCCTCGATCAAAATTGGTTGGGCAATCATCTGGCATTGGCCAACCTCTACGGCTTCGGAAGGCTGGCATGGAATCCCGATCTCACATCCGAGGAAATTGCGGACGAGTGGACGCGCTTAACTTTCGGCAATGACCCCGCAGTAATCCAAACCATTTCGACAATTCAGCTAGCCTCGTGGAAAGTGTATGAAAGCTACACCGGAGTTATGGGATTACAAACGCTGACCAATATCCTGGGCAGTCACTATGGTCCGGGGCCGGAATCACAGGAAAATAACGGGTGGGGCCAGTGGATTCGCGCCGATCACGATAGCGTCGGCATGGATCGCAGCATTGCAACCGGCACAGGTTTTGTCGGGCAATATTCTCCGGAGGTGCAGAAGCTATATGAATCGCTCGCCGTTACGCCAGATGATCTCGTCCTGTTCTTCCATCACGTGCCCTACAAACACAAGTTGCATTCTGGAAAAACAGTAATCCAGAGCATCTATGACTCGCACTACAACGGCGCCGAGCGTGCCGCCCAATTCGTTCCCCAATGGAAGTCGCTCCACGGTCGCATCGATGACGATCGATATGAAGCCATATTGGCGCAATTAACCTATCAGTCAGGCCACGCCATCGTGTGGCGCGACGCCATCGACGATTGGTTTCATCGCATGTCAGAGATCGCCGATGTAAAAGGACGCGTCGGAAATCATCCCGGTCGCATTGAAGCCGAGGACATGAAGCTGCAAGGTTACACTTCTGTGGATGTGACCCCATGGGAAGACGCGTCCGGCGGGAAGGCAATTGAATGCCGCGCGCCGCGATCGTGTACTGCCAACCTACGCTTCAGTGGCGTTTCGGGCCGCTACGACTTGGATGTGCAATATTTCGATCAAAATAATGGCGTCTCGAAGTACCAGCTATTTGTTGGCGCTCAACTGATCGACGAGTGGTCTGCCGATTTGCAACTTCCCGCGACGCTTCCCAATGGCGACTCCTCGACACGCCGCCACATCTCCGGCGTGGCGTTGCGCCCGGGCGACGAAATACGAATCGAGGGTTTCCCCAACGAATACGAATTTGCGCCTCTCGATTATTTGGAAATTTCGCCCCGAATAATCGATTCTCCACGGTGCAACCAACACACCCGGCATTTCTGTCATCGAAGTGAGCTTACCAGCCATCCAAATGGGCATCCGTTACCAGGTTAAAGACGACTCCCGATTCAGAGGTTACTCACGATGGCCTTTCAACCGATTGAAAATTACGGCGTGATCGGCAATATGCGGTCGATCGCGCTGGTGGGCATGAACGGTTCCATCGATTTTCTCTGCTATCCGGAGTTCGATTCCCCGAGTGTCTTCGCTTCTCTGCTTGATGACCAACGTGGCGGTGCATTCCAGATCCAGCCGCAATTTGAGGAGCCACGCATACGCCAACTCTACCTGCCTGATACGAACATCCTGCTCACGCGATTTCTCTCCGAGGAAGGCGTAGTCGAACTCACCGACTACATGCCCATAGGAATCCACGTGGAGCAGCCCAACGAAATCGTGCGCAAGGTCTCCGTCATCCGCGGCAAGGTGCATTTCAAAATGCAGTGCCGGCCCCGCTTCGACTATGCAAAGTGTGGTCATCGCGTGGATATCGGCCAAGGCTCTGCCATATTCACTCCGGAAAACGAAACCTGTCCGCCTATGGCTCTGTACTCGAGTGTGGCAATGGAAAAGGAAAGCGACAGTGTGATTTCGAATTTCACCCTGCAAGCGGGCCAGGAGGCAACTTTTGTCTTCGGGGAAGTTCGTCCTGAAGGCCAACCTCCTGAAATGGACTTCCTCGATCGGCGCTTCCATGAGACGTCGCGTTTCTGGAAGACCTGGATTGCAAAATCGAATTACAAGGGCCGCTGGCGCGAGATGATCAACCGCTCGGCTCTCATGCTGAAGCTGCTCATCAGCCGCAAACACGGATCGCTGATTGCCGCGCCCACATTTTCCCTTCCGGAAGAGATTGGCGGCGTGCGCAACTGGGACTATCGCTATACCTGGCTGCGCGATGCCACATTTACGCTCTACGCATTGATCCGCCTCGGATTTACTGAGGAAGTGGAAGCTTTCATCGGCTGGCTCAAGGGCCGCCTTGGCGACGATGCCGAGCGTGGGCCGCTGCAAGTCATGTACGGAATTGACGGCCGGCAAAAGCTCGATGAAATCGCGATGGAACATCTTCGCGGCTACAAGAACTCGAAGCCGGTACGCATTGGCAACGCCGCCTATCAGCAACTGCAACTCGATATCTATGGCGAGATGATGGACTCCATTTATCTCGCCAACAAATACGGCAATGCGAGCTCCTATGAAGGGTGGCAGGATATTCAGCGCATGCTGGAATGGCTGGATAAAAACTGGCAGCGTCCGGATGAAGGAATATGGGAGGTTCGCGGCGGTGCGCGAGAATTTCTACATTCGCGGCTCATGTGCTGGGTGGCATTCGATCGCGCCTTCCGTCTGGCGCAAAAGCGGTCATTCGCCGCGCCTTTAGGTGCGTGGGTCCGCACGCGCGACAAGATTCGCGAAGACATCTACACAAATTTTTGGGATAAAGATTTGCAGTCGTTCGTGCAGGCTAAGGGCACCACGGAATTGGATGCCTCCGTGCTGCTGATGCCGCTGATGCGCTTCATCAGCCCCGTCGACCCCATGTGGCGCTCCACCATGAAGGCGATCGAAAAACAGCTGGTGGAAGATACGCTCGTCCGCCGCTATCTGCCCGAACGGTCGAACGTTGACGGTCTGCCCGGGACGGAAGGCAGCTTTACCGCCTGCTCTTTCTGGTATGTCGAATGTCTGGCCCGAGGCGGCGAGTTGGATAAAGCGCAGCTTCTTTTTGAGAAGCTCTTGGGATACGCCAATCACCTGGGGCTGTATTCCGAGCAACTGGGTCCCGACGGCCGGCATCTCGGCAATTTTCCGCAAGCGTTTACGCACCTCGCGCTCATCAGTGCGGCAACGTATTTAGACCGCGTGCTCTCCGAACGCGGAGAGCATCTTTGGCGTTAGTAGAACAAATTCGCGGCGTTTTGCTCGCACCGCGATGGATAGCGCACTAATCTCCCTTTCCACTCAGTGGAACGTTCTGCGTGCCGATCACCGCGTTGTCCACGACAGTAAGATCGGCGGCCCGCGTTCCAGTTTTGCTGGGCGTAAACGTGACCGCGATTACGCAATTGACGCCAGGTCCGAGCGGATTCGGGCAAGCACTACTTTGCATGTAATCGCCTTGCGCCGTGCCCGTGACGCCAATGCTGGTGACGTCCAGTGCTGTCGTCCCCGTGTTCGTGAGCGTTACATCTTTCGTCAGATTGTTGCCCACCTGTACATTCCCAAAGCTCAAGCTCGGCGGATTGAAGCTGGGCCGCGGGTTGATCACGATCGCCGACATGCCGACCTGTTGCGGGCTTCCCGGAGCATTATCGGAGAGGTTGAGCGTGGCCGATAGCGAGCCCACATTGCCGGCGAAGAAGAACACCGTAATATCGCAGCTCTTCCCCGCCGCCAGCGTCTTCGGGCAGAAGTTGACAAAGGCAAAGTCGTCTTTGTTCGTGCCGCTAGCTGGGGTAATCGACAAGCCGCTGAAGATCAGCGGTGCCGTGCCGGTATTTTTCACCGTCACGTTATGCGTCTCCACCGTGAGGAGATGAACCGTACCGAAATTGATGCTGGTCGGGTTGAGCGTGACGATCGGGCCGGACTGAGTAAAGTTGGCCGTCACGGATTGCGGCGAACTCATGGTGATGGTGGTGCTGGCGGAGCTTGCATTCGCCACGTTGCCGGTCCAATTGCTGAAGGCGAAGCCGGAGTTCGGCGTTGCGGTCACAGGCACCACAGTGTTTGCGTTATAGAAGTTGCCAGACGAGGGCGAGACCGTCCCGCCATTGCTGGGGTTTGCCGCAGTCGTCAACTGGTATAGCGTGTTGAAGTTGGCAGTATAGGTGGTCGCGGAGGAAGGCACGGTGATGCCGTGCGAGATTGCGCCGCTGTCGGACCAGCTACTGAAGACATACTGCGTGCCGACTGTGCCTGCCTGCGGTGAAGTGGTTGCGATGGTGTGCGACGATCCGATCACCCAGTTCTCGACCAGCGGTCCTGCCGTGAAGGTTCCACCATCTGCCGAAACCAAGAGGCTGGCAGGGCTGGTGGTGATGGTTATCTGAACCGAGGCCGTGGTGAAGTTGGCGGTTGCGGATTGCGGCGAATTCATGGTGATGGTGGTGCTGGCCGAATTCGCGTTGGCCACGTTGCCGGTCCAATTGCTGAACGTGAAGCCAGAGTTTGCTGTGGCGGTTAGAGGCACTACTGTGCCTGAGTTATAGAAGTTGCCAGACGAGGGCGAGACCGTCCCGTCATTGCTGGGATTAGCCGCCGTCGTCAATTGATATTGCGTGTTGAAGCTGGCGGTGTAGGTGGTCGGTGTCGAAGGCACGGTGATGCTGTGCGAGATTGCGCCACTATCGGACCAACTGCTGAAGACGTATTGCGTGCCAGTTGTGCCTGCCTGCGGTGAAGTCGTCGCGATGGTGTGCGACGAGCCAATCACCCAGCTCTCGACGAGTGGTGCTGCTGTGGCTGTGCCGCCATCGACTGAGACCAGGAGATTCGCGGGACTGGTGGTGATGGTGATCTGCACGGATGCACTACCGAAGTTGCCGGTCACGGTTGCCGGGGCTGCCGGCATGTGGAAGTTTGTGCTGGCCGAGGTGGTGGAGTCGAACGTGCCTCCAGTCGAGGTCCAGTTGCTGAACGTAAAGCCGGAGTTCGGCGTTGCGGTCACGGGTATTACTGCGCCCGAGGCGTAGTAGCTGCCGGAGGCGGGTGACACTGTGCCATCGGCGGAGGGCGATGCTTGCGTGGTCAGTTGATATTGCGTGTTGAAGCTGGCGGTGTAGGTGGTCGGTGTCGAAGGCACGGTGATGCTGTGCGAGATTGCGCCACCATCAGACCAACTGCTGAATACGTATTGCACGCCGGGCGTGCCCGACTGCGGCGAGCTCGTGGCGATGGTATGCGACGATCCGGGAATCCAATTTTCGACCAGCGGAGCTGCGACAGAAGCACCACCGTCCACCGAAACCAGGAGACCGGCGGGGCTGGTCGTGATGGTGGTTTGCACCGTGGCTGGCGTGATGTTTACGCACCATCCGCCGGCGATGCTGGCCGCGCCGTTGCCGGAGTTATCCATTGCATACAACGCCCAGGTTCCGTTAGCGGCGGTGTTCTCGAAGGTTGAGGTCAGCGTGGCTGTGCCGTCGGTGGCGGCGTAGTTGCTAGCGTTCACTAACGGCGCCGGAGCCGGGAAGATCAGGGTGGTACTGCCAGTGATCGATGTGGGTTTGTACGAGCCGCTGATGAGCGGAGAGCCGCCGGGGATCAAGTTGGAAGCGGAGTCACTGAGCGTAACGTTGACGCCGTTGATCGTGGAGCCGTCGCCCACGCTGGCGAAGGGAATAATCGCCGCGCCGGTCGGGCCTACCAGCAGTAGGTCGGTTTGCGTGATGTTGCTCGAGGTGATGTTGTTGAGCGAAACCGTTACGCCGCCAACGTTGCCGAGGCCGGTCACGAAAATGTTCGACGGATACGGCGTGGCCGCGCCAGCCGTGCTGGGTACGGCGATCGTGCCCTGATTGCAGAACTGGGTTCCGTTCACCACGGTGTGGTTGTTTACGGACTGCGTGATGAACCCGCTGCTGGTCTGGAAATTGACCGTGCCGTTGTAGTTTGCGGTAACGTTCCGGCTACCCTCGGTGGTGAAGGAAGTAGTGCAGCTAGCTTGTCCGTTGCTTACGGGCACGGTGTTGCCGCCGCTGCACGTGAAGTCGTTGGCTGGGTCGCTGAAGGTGACCGTGCCTTCGTTGACCGTGCTGTTAGAGGTCACCGTGGCCGTGAACGTGACCGAGTTGCCAGGGGTCGTGGTGAACGAGGGGTTGTTGCTCGACGAGACTGAAGTGGTGGTTGGAGACGCCACGATAATAAGCGAGAAGTTTGCGGTTACGCTCTGCGGCGCGGTCATGGTGATGCTTGTGGTGGCGCTGCCGGCGTTGGCTACGTTCCCGGTCCAACTGGTGAAGCTATAACCGGAGTTGGGCGTGGCTGTGAGCGGCACTACGGTTCCGGTGGTGTAGTAGTTGCCGGATGTGGGGCTGACCGTTCCGCCGGCGGAAGGATTCGCTGCGGTGGTCAACTGATATTGCGTGGCGAAGCTTGCCGTGTAGGTGGTTGCGGTGGAGGGCACGGTGATGCTGTGCGAGATCGCTCCGCCGTCCGACCAGCCGGTGAAGGCATACTGAATGCCCGCGCCGCCGGATTGCGGCGAGGTGGTGGCGATGGTGTGCGACGAGCCCTGGTTCCAGGTTTCGACCAGCGGGGCTGCTGTGAAGCTTCCGCCATCCACCGAAACCAATAGGTTTGCGGGGCTGGTGGTGATCGTGATCTGCACTGTGGCGGGGACAAAATTTCCCGTGACCGTGGCCGCAGCTGCGGGCATGTGGAAGTTGGTGCTGGCGGAGGTGGTCGAATCGAACGAGCCTCCAGTCGAGGTCCAATTGTTGAAGGCGAAGCCGGAGTTGGCGGTCGCAGTGACGGCGATGGTTGCGCCCGAGGCGAAGTACTGGCCCGAGGTTGGCGTGACGGAACCATCGGCTGAGGGCGAAGCCACCGTGGTCAACTGATATTGCGTGTTGAAGCTGGCGGTGTAGGTAGTGGTTGCGCTGGGAGCGGTAACCGAGTGCGACTGCGCGCCTCCGTCGGACCAGCTACTAAAGACATACTGCGATCCCGCGGGGCCGGACTGCGGCGAAGTGGTCGCGATGGTGTGTGACGATCCCACGACCCAGTTGAAGCTTTGCGGAGCGGTGTAATTGGTGCCATCGACTGTGATCGCAAGGCTGCCGGGGCTGGTGGTGACGGTGACGCTGCTGAGAATGTCAATGGTGGTATCGACCGTCTGGTTATCGACTTTGGCGGAGACTCCGGTATCGTTGCCGGCGTTTGATCCTGCGGTGTAAGTCGAGGACGCATCTCCGCTGGTGAGTGTGGTGCTGCTTGGATTCACACTGCCCAGCGTTGCGGCGAAGGTCACGGCTGTGCCGTTGGGAACGCTGAATCCGCCGGTGCCGGAACTATTGTGAGTGAGGTCGGCGGTGAGGGTTGAGGTTGCGCCGGGGAGCAGTTGCGTGGGGTTGGCGCTGATGCTCAGCACAAGCCAGGGATTAAAGGTGGCTGTGCCGCCCGAGGCAAGCACGGTGTCGCAACCGGAAGCTCCGGGTCCACCGTTGCAGCCCCACCAGTTGTTGGTAGCTGTGACGGTGCTACCGCCTTCGGAGGCGAGTCCAGTGCCGCCGCCGGAAGCGCTATTGCCAACGATGCGCGAGTTGGAGACGGTTAGTGGACTGTCATCGGAAAAGATTCCGCCGCCAGCCGATGTGCCGGCCGAGTTACCAGTAAACGTGGATCCGCTGATGGTGGCGCTATCGCCAGTGCTCTCGACATCGACTCCGCCGCCTGAGCCGGAGGAACTATTGTTGCTGAAGTTGGTGGTCGTAATGCTGAAATTTCCTTCGCTGGCGTTAACATCGAAGTAAATCCCGCCTCCGAAATTCTCGCCGTCGGTTCCGCTCGGGGCCGAGTTGCCAGTGAACGAGCTATTGGTGATGGTTAGGTTGCCGTCGCCGGTGGCTACCAGGCCGCCGCCGTCACCCTGGCCTTCGGCGTTATTGTCGTTAAACGTGACGTTGGTGAGCGTGAGATTGTCGCCGGTGTTGCCGATGCCGAGCATACCGCCGCCGCCGAATGGGCAATCCTGCCCGGTGCTACAGGTTCCGAGCTGAATGGTCAGGTTCGAGATCGAAACCGGAGTGTTGCCATTGAAGATCGGATCCTGCTCGAATACGCGGTCGTGCCCGTCGGTCTGCTGGATGATGGTAGAGGTCTGCCCCGCTCCGACGATGGAAATATTGACAGATGAACCGTTGCCAAGCAGAAGCTCGCCGGAATCCAGGGAAGTCAGGTCGTAAGTACCTGCCGGAACATTGATTGTGATCGTATCGTTGGCATTGTTGTTGGCCACGCAAACCGCTTCGCGCAGGCTGAGCGTGCTCGGCGGGCTTGTGACATTGGTGGTGCAGGCGTTGACGGTATCGATGTCCGCAGTGGTGTTTACGTTGAAGGTGAGGCTGGCATTGGAGGTTACCAGCAGGGGCGCCGATTGGGCGGAGGTCAGCACGACGACGTCGCGCGAGGAGTCGATCTTTTGCGGCATGGCGATAGCCGCGACTGGGGTGCTGGAGAACGAAATGCCCGCGCTGGGGCTGGCGGCTTTGCCTGAAGTATCGAGGATGGTGAGTTGGCTGCGTCCGGCGTCGAGCAGCATGACGTCGTTGCTGGAAGCTGCGGCCAAACGCGGCGAGGTGAATGCGGTGGACGTGGCAGGGCCTGCGGGCATGGACGCGATGTAGGGAAGTTGCTTGGCGACCGTCCACGAGCCGTACGAAGTTGGGCTGGGCGGATTCGCTTTCGCTGTCTTCATCTTCGCCATCATGGCCGCCCGGTGGCCGGGAAGTTCGGCGGTGGTGAGCGGGGCGGTGTTCAGCGTGCCGTGTTGCAGAATCTGGATGGAGCCATCGTCGGCGAGCGCGGAAATTTCCTGGCGGCCATCGCGATCCCAGATAAAGTCGCCTACGGTGAGGCCCATGACGTTGAAGGGAACGGTAACAGTTTCCGTCTGCGGGTTGGCGGCCAAGGCGTTGTAAACCACAACGATGTTGCTGCCTGCGCCCACGGCGACGTCATGTCCGCCGCCGAGGTTTCCCCACGCGATCGAATCGCCGCGTGCGGGCAGGGAGTAAGTCGCACCATCGATCAGGCCTGAAGAGCTGGGCGCGAGAATGGTCAACTGCGCGCCGCTCGGACTATCGAGACTCACGGCTACGTGTCCATCGCCGGTGGCCGCCAGCGCTGTGACTTGCCCGGTTAAAGGGACGGCTTGCGGATCGAGCAGATTTCCTTTTCCATCTCCAGCGAGCAAATACATATTGTTGCCGCGCGCCGCCACCAACACGTCGAGGTAGCCGTCGCGATTAAAGTCGCCGGTGACGATCAGGTCGGGAGATTCGGGCAGGGAAAATGCCGTGGCCTTCGACTGGAACGTGGCCGGGACGCTGCCCTTCATCGCTTTTTGATAGAGCGTCGGGTCGGTAGGGGCGTAGGCGTTGGGGTTGGCAAGCATCATGGCGAGCACGCCGCCCTTGGGAGTCGAATATCCAGCGACAACGTCGATTGCGCCATCGGCGTTAAAATCGCCTGCGGCCAGCGAGACGGGTACGGCCGAGCCACCGCGCAAGTCTGAAACCGCGCCGGAGTCGCCGGTGTAAGTCAGTTTTGCCGTCTGCGGATTCTTCAAATTGACCAGCGGCTTGCTCTGGCTGGGAAGAATCGACGCGGTAACATTCGCGGCTCTCGTGTGAGTCAGTGGAAAGTATGAAAGAACAAGGAGGGCAACGAGGGCAACAAGAGACAAAGTGGTACGACGACTCAGACGAGGGCGCATCTTCATGGAGTTCTCCGCGCCGGTAGGAGCCTGTGTCGCGCAATGGCACACACAGATGCCTTAAACCGGCGCCAATTTTTTTAAGTTTTCCCTGGGGTCGGCCAACGCTCACTTGGGAGAAGGAAAAGCGCGAAGGCTTTATACACGCGGTTCGCATCGTCTCCGTTCCAGGCTCGTAAGTCAAGATGAAATATTTTGCGTCATGCTCGATTCCTCTCCGGTTTTGGTACTAAGTCAGATTTATTACAAATTAGTGCTTGACAAACCCACTTGATGTTGGGAAGATGTGCGGCGCATTCGTTCCTCTATTTCGGGCCCCGTTGTTTCTATCTACTCCAAGTTAAGACTCACCATGGTTGAAGAAAAGCCTATTGAGTCCGTTCACCACGGACCTGCCCCGAGTGTTAGTCATGTGGATGTTAGTGTGGCCGGCGAGCCGGCGTTTCGCGATGTAAGTGCCTCGGCTATCAACCTTCAAACTGCGCGCGCCGCGGACGAACCTTTTATGTATGCGACTTTTGCCAGCACACGAACCGAGGAACTGGCACTTACTGGGTGGAATGAGGAGCAGAAGGAGAAATTTCTGCGCATGCAGTTTGAGGCGCAACGCCGGTCGTACCTGTTGCATATCCCGAATGCGGAATACTTTGTAATTCACTGCGGGCAAGTTGCCGTCGGCAGACTAATTATTGAACGGACTCCATCGGAAATTCACATAGTAGATATCGCATTGCTTCCGCAATTTCGCCGGCACGGAATCGGTTCCATTCTCATGCAAGCGATCCTGAATGAAGCTCGTAACGCCTGTAAGTCTGTGCGTTTGTTCGTGGAGCGATTTAATCCCGCGTTGCACTGGTATGAAAGGCTGGGCTTCAGCGTGCTTAGTATCGGGCCTATTTATCTGGAGATGGTTTGGCGGACAGCATCGGTGGAGTCGATAGACCAAGATTCCCAGCTTGCAGAAAACATTGCGGAACAGATTGCAGAAGTAGGAGTGACGCCGGATGTATCTGACTAAGGCGATGTTTGAGGAAAATCTCAACACCAGATTCTGGCTGGTGGATGAGCACTCGGAAATCCATGTGCTGGATTTGGTCGAGTTGACCAACGGCCATTCATCGCCGAGGCAGGAGCAGTTTTCGCTGCGCTTTCGTGGCGATCGCGAAAAGGTTTTTCCGCAGCGGATTTACCCAATGAAGCACGACGCAATCGGAGAGCTTGAACTGTTTCTGGTTCCGATAGCGCGCGATGACAGTGGCACGTTTTACGAGGCGGTGTTCAATCGTTTTATCAAACAGGAGCCAGTCAATCAGGAACAGGACCAACAAAAAGCGTCGTAAGGAGAGAGAAAGATGGCACAGCCTTATATCGGTGAAATTCGCATGTTCGGTGGGAACTTCGCGCCGGCAGGGTGGTCGTTTTGCAACGGATCGCTGCTTCCTATTTCGCAGTACCAGGCTTTGTTCCAGCTGATTGGTACAACTTACGGCGGAGACGGCGTAAATACCTTCGCGGTGCCGGATCTGCAAGGACGGCTGCCGATCAATCAGGGGCAGGGCGCCGGACTGTCAAATTATCCGATGGGCGCCAAGGCCGGGGTCGAGACCGTGACCCTGACATCAAATCAAATACCCAACCACGGCCATGGAGCGCTGGGCAGCGCCACGGGCAGCGCCGTCAGCAACCCTTCCAATGCCACATGGGGTAACAACGCGATTGCGAACAAGTCGTTCGGTCCGGGAAATGAGGCGAGTTCCACGCTGAACAATTCGTCCCTGGCCCATACGGGCGGCAATCTATCGCACGACAACCTGATGCCGTTTCAGGTGCTCTCGTTCATCATCGCATTGTATGGAGTTTACCCGACACCGTCGTAAGAGCAATCTAGCCGTGACAGCGGCACAGTAAGAACGCAGACTCGAAAAAGTTTGGAGAAAAAATTATGGGAACGCCATATATTGCCGAAGTTCGCATGGTTTCATTCAACTTTGCGCCCAAAGGCTGGGCCCTGTGCAATGGGCAACTGCTGCCGATCAACCAAAACCAAGCGCTGTTTTCGCTGCTGGGAACCACCTACGGCGGCAATGGGCAGACAACATTCGCCTTGCCGGACTTACGCGGCCGTGTGCCGATCAGTTACGGCTCCCAGCAAGGCGGACCGACCTATCCCATCGGGACACCGGTGGGAGAAGAAATGCACACGTTGCAGACAACGGAAATGCCGACGCATACGCACCTTCCGATGGCGAGCACCGGCTCTCCCGCGGCGGCGGGGCCGTCGAATAATTTCTGGGCGAGCAACAGTGCGCAGTATGCGACTACGCCGATTAACACTCCACTGGCGGCGAATGCGATCGGTGTTGCGGGCGGCAGTCAGGGGCACGAAAATCGCGCGCCGTATCTTGTGATCAATTTCATCATCGCGCTGGTGGGAATTTTCCCGTCGCGAAACTAACGAAATCCCGAAGGAGGATTGACGATGTCGGATCAATATTTAGGAGAGATTCGGATGGCGGCATTTAATTTTCCGCCGCTTGGCTGGGCGCAGTGCAACGGCCAACTGATGTCGATTTCCCAGAACACGGCTTTATTTTCGCTGCTGGGAACCTACTACGGCGGCGACGGCAAAAGCACGTTTGGCCTGCCCAATTTGCAGGGGTCGGCGCCGATGGGAGCGGGCAACGGAAGTGGATTGACGCCGCGCGTACAGGGCGAAACCGGCGGGGAAACCTCGGTTACGCTGCTCACCAGCCAGCTCGCGTCGCACAATCATCCGGTCGCATGTATCAGCGGGCCGGGATCGTTGAACTCGCCGAACGTGCCGGCAAACACGGTTTGGGCGGCCGACGGCTCGCGCGGCGTGAACCTCTACGCAACTTCGACTTCGACGGTCGCCATGAGTGCTCAGGCTGTGCAGCTCGCCGGAGGAAATCAGCCGCACAATAATGTGCAGCCGTGTTTGGCTGTGACCTTTATCATCGCATTGCAGGGAATTTATCCGACGCGCGGCTGACAGGCGGTTGAGGCAGATCTCGTAGCTTTGGTTTTTCAATGCCTGGCGAACTATTTTTTCAGCTCGCCAATAAATACTCCATAAGGCTCAAGCGAAACCGCTTTGCCTTGAGCGCTTGATCCGCGGGTAGCCACCAGGCTATTCGCGGATGCAAATCCATCGTTCTTTAAATCGAGATTTATCTTCTGCGCCGTCCCCGACATATTCAAAACCACTACCACGCCCTCATCTTTGTAAGTTCTCAGATATGCGAGTACATTGGCATCATTCTCATTGATTGCCTTGTAATTCCCGTTCATCAGCGCACCGTTGGTATGCCGCAGCTTAAGCACCTGCTTGTAGAACTCCAGTACCGAATCCGGATTCTTAGACTCGACAGCCACGTTATGCGTCTCATAAGTCGGAGGCAGAGGAAGCCACGGCGTGCCTTTACTAAATCCCGCATTCTCGCTGGTGTTCCACTGCATCGGAGTGCGCTCGCCGTCGCGTCCTTTTTCCTTCGGCCATCCCTTTTGCCCGATGGGATCTTTCACATCTTCCTTGCGCGTCGGCGGCGTGGTCTTCATTCCGATTTCTTCGCCGTAATACATAATCGGGGTTCCGCGTAGTGTGAGATAGAGCGCAGCCATCAGCTTGGCGATCTCATCGTTATGCTTGCCATCTCCATAGCGATCGTAAGATCGCACGATGTCGTGATTGCTAATGACGAATGTGGGCCATCCGGAAGCCGCGTTCACTGCCGCGATTTGCTTGCGAAATTCCGCCGGCGAAAGCTTGTTCACCATCGTGAATAAGAAATCCATGGGAAGCTGCAGCTCGTTGTTGCCTTCACCGTAATACTTGTCCAGTTCGGTGACGTCCGCGGTCCACGTTTCCCCGATCAGCACGGCATTATGCTCGTCCGCCACTTTGCGTAATCCGCGCAGCACATCATGAACTTCAGGCAACTTTGTATTGTATTTGTGCTGTTCAAACGGATCTCCAAAAGCATTCTTGCCCGGACGAAGAATCGGGTTATCCGTGAGATTCGGATCTTCGAACAGCGTATCGACCGCATCCAGCCGGAAGCCCGCGACGCCGCGCTTGTACCACCAGCGTGTCACGTCAAACATCGCATCTTGCACGGCGGGATTTCGCCAGTTCAGGTCCGGCTGCTCGGGATAGAAAAAATGGTAGCAGTACTGATTCGTCGCCGCATCGAACTTCCACGCCGATCCGCCAAAAGTCGAAACCCAATTGTTTGGAGGTTGTCCCGGCCCTTTGCCGTCGCGCCAGATGTACCAGTCGCGCTTCGCCGAAGTGCGTGACGATTTTGAATCGAGAAACCACTTGTGCTGGTCGGAGGTGTGATTGACTACAAAATCGAGAATGATGCGAATATTCCGCTTTTTCGCTTCGCTGGCCAGCCGGTCGAAATCCGCCAGTGTGCCGTACATGGGATCGATATTTTCGTAATCGGAGACGTCGTAGCCGAAGTCCACTTGCGGCGAAGGGAAGCAGGGCGAAATCCAGATCGCATCCACGCCCAGGTCTTTCAGGTAATCAAGCTTCGACGTAATTCCGTTCAGATCGCCCACGCCGTCATTGTTGCTGTCGGCAAAACTCCGCGGATAGATTTCATAGAAGACCGCATGTTGCCACCATGGATGTTCTTTGTCGTCCATAGAAATACCGGATGTTTGCGCGGAACCGCCCAGCCAAGAAATGCAAGATACAAGAAATGTTGCCGCCAGTAATATCGCAGTCCTCTTCATAAGGAACGCCTCCATTCAGTTCGTTGCCTTAGCAATCGGCAGCGTTGCGTAGTAACGTTCGAACTTGTCGTTTTCTCCGGGCTTGCAAAGTCAAGCTTCACCGGATAAGAATGAGGGGCGAATTCTAGCACGATCCGAGTTGCGGGAATCAACCCCTTGTCTTCCTCACGTCGCGTCTTTCTGAAGTCTCTCAGCCGATCAGGTCTTGTGCTATCGCTCGAAAACATTCTAAGCTTTGCCCGTCCACCGTGGCTGCGGGCGCAATCGCCACAGAATGAAAAAACTGCATCTGAGCCGGACCTTTCTGCCACCAACAAGCTCTCTGCCACCAATAACCTCGGCCTAAGTTTTTTAAACGTTGCCCGCGAGTCCGGCCTCAACGCAAAAACCATCTTTGGAGGCGAGCACAAAAATAAATACCTGCTCGAAACCACCGGCTGCGGCGTAGCTTTTTACGACTATGACAACGACGGCTGGCTCGACATATTTCTGGTAAATGGCTGGCGGCTGGAAGGTTTTCCCTCAGGCACGGAACCAACTTCGCATCTCTTCCGCAACAATCGTGACGGAACTTTCTCCGACATAACTGTGAAGGCCGGCGTAGCCCATTCCGGTTGGGGGCAGGGAGTTTGCATCGGCGACTACGATAACGATGGATGGGAAGATCTCTTCATTACGTACTACGGAAAAAATATTCTCTATCACAACAACGGTGACGGCACTTTTACCGACCTCAGCCAGAAAGCAGGAGTAGTTGGCAAAGGCACGCGCTGGAACACCGGCTGCGCATTTGTCGACTACGACCGCGACGGCCACCTCGATCTCTTCGTCGCCAACTACATCGACATGGATCTCGCCACTGCGCCCGCGCCCGAGTCGGGGCCATGCCTTTACAAAGGTGTACTCGTGGCCTGCGGTCCGCCCGGCTTGCAGGGCGGGAAAAATATTCTCTATCACAACAACGGCGACGGCACATTCACCGACGTTTCCGAAGCCGCAGGCATCTTTCGCGCGAACGGCACTTACGGCCTTGGAGTCCTCACCGCCGACTTCGACAACGATGGCTGGCCCGATATTTACGTAGCCAACGATTCCACTGCCAGCGCGCTCTATCACAACAAGAAGAACGGAACGTTCGAAGACATCGCCATAGATGCCGGTTGCGCGTTAAGCCCGGATGGCAAGCCGCAAGCGGGCATGGGAATTTCCGCCGCCGATTACGATCTCGATGGCAACTTAGATTTGCTAAAAACGAACTTCGCCGGCGATACCCCTTCGCTTTACCACAATCTGGGCGGCGGCAATTTCGAAGACACAACTTTTACTGCTGGATTGGGTGCGCACACACAATTCCTGGGCTGGGGATGCGGCTTCTTCGATTTCGACAACGACGGCTGGCCGGATATTTTAATCTGCAACGGTCACGTCTATCCCGAAGTCGAGCAACTAAAGACCGAAGCCGGTTATCCCCAGCGCAAATTGCTGTACCGCAATCTACGCAACGGCCACTTCGCCGATGTATCGTTTCAGGCGGGCACTGGAATTTCCGAGCCTGCCCCGTGCCGCGGATGCGCCTTCGGAGATTTCGATAACGACGGCGACATCGATGTAGTCGTCAACACAGTCAACGACTATCCGCAGTTACTGCGGTGCGATTCAAATGTAAAAAATAACTGGATCAAGATTCGCACCATCGGCACCAAATCAAACCGCAGCGGCATTGGGGCGCGCTTGATTTGCACCACGCATCCTTCCGGAGAAACCAAACCTCATCAGCAGATCGATGAAGTACGCAGCGGCGGCAGCTACATCTCACAAAACGATCTGCGCATTCACTTCGGCTTGGGCAACGCGGAGAAAGTGGATCAGCTCGAAATACGCTGGCCCAGCGGCCACGTCGATACCCTGAAAGATTTAAAAGTGAATCAGCTGATTTATGTGAAGGAAGGCGAGGGCATCAACCGCACAGTTCAATTCAAAAACGACGCAAAGAACAAATGAGCGCAGCTTACGGCTTCTTCGCCTCGGGCGTGACTGCCGCGCCCGATCCTTCCGTCAAAGTATGAATCTGATCGACAGCGAGTCCAGTAAATTTTTCCACCAACCCGTTAGGCCAGCGAATCTCCACCCACTCCACCTTCGCCGCAGCACCCAGCCCAAAATGCAATCGTATGTCGCTATTAGAAATGTAGCTGGAGCCGCTCCGCACTTCGTCCACTAAAACTCGGCTCGCAGTTTTCACCGAAACCCGCGCTCCAATTCCATCGCGATTCGACTTCGTTCCCACCGTTCGAAAAACGATCCAATGATTCTGCGAACGGATCTGATTCACCAGCAAGCTAGGTGCGCTATTCATATTGCTGATGACGATCGACATGCGGCCGTCATTCCAGAAATCTCCTACTGCCATGCCGCGCGAGGAAGCCGCAGTCGTGATGCCCGATCCAGCAGATGCGGAAATATCACTAAAAGTGCCGTCTCCATTGTTGTGGTAAAGAATGCGCGGCTCTCTGTAATTGCTCCCGAGATGTTGGCTATCGACCTCGGGATATACATGGCCGTTCACCAGAATCAAGTCCGGCCAGCCGTCGTTATCGAAGTCGAAGAACATCGTTCCCCAACCCAGATATTGGGTATACAAGCCTAACCCCGCGGATGAAGTCGCATCGGTGAAGGTGCCATCGCCGTTGTTGCGATACAAAGTGGAGGTATCGTCGGAGAAATTCGTTTTAAAGATATCGAGATGCCCGTCGCCGTTGAAGTCGGCAACCGTCGATCCCATACCTGCCTGCTCTCGCCCGTCTTCATTAAATGCCGCACCGGCCGTCACCGCCACATCGGTAAAAGTGCCATCGTGATTGTTGCGGTAAAGAATGCTGGGCGTGCTGTCGCAGGCGATAAAAATATCAGGCCATCCATCTTCGTCGAAATCCAAAGTGGAAACGCTAAAAGCGTAATGCCCGTCCGTGCGATCGATGTGCGCTTTGGCGGTCACATCTTCAAACGTTCCATCTCCCTTGTTGTGATAAAGAATATTTTTCGCTCCCGGCAAGCCACGCGGACCGCACATCACCGGAACACCTTTCCAGATGCAGGTAGGCCGCTCGCCCGGCGCAGGAGCGGTCGCCAAATCAAAATCCACATAGTTGGTAACGACTAAATCCAGCCGCCCATCCCGGTCATAGTCGACGAAGGCACATCCAGTCCCCCATGCCTTGCCCGATCCAGCGACTCCGGCTTTCTCCGCTACTTCCGAAAAAAAACCGCCCTTGTTGTGATAGAGCCGGTTCTTTCCGTAGTAAGTGACATAGATATCCTCCCAACCGTCGTTGTCGTAATCTCCCACGCAAACCCCTTGACCCCAGCCAGACGCGGCCAGGCCCGCTTTCACCGTGACATCCGTGAAGGTTCCGTCGTGATTGTTGTGATAGAGGTGATTGGTGGGATGAATCCCGGACGCTTTACTTTCGAGCCGGGTTCCGTTTACCAGAAAAATATCGGGCCAGCCGTCATTGTCGTAATCGAAGATCGCGACTCCGGTACCAGTCGTTTCAATAATGTATTTCTTCGAGTCGATACCGCCAAAAATTTCCTGCATGGTGAGGCCGGCTTTTTCCGCGACGTCGACAAAGTCGGCGATCGGCTTAACTGGTGCGGAAGGCTTAGTCTGCTGGCCGGAACTCGAAGCGATAAATGTCACAACCATCGCCGCGCAGGCAAATTGACGCGAGATGAAATGCAGTCCAGAAAAAATCTTTGATGGCATGAGTCAGTTCTGCATGAGTTAGTTCTGAATGTTAGGAGCGCCGAGGATATAGGTCAATGGCGGGAGCACAATATAAACTGCGCTATTCTGAAGGCAAGAACTAACTCGTGGGCGTCCATTGCTAATGCACTCTCAATTTCGTTGCGGCCTGATCGCGCTCGCCATTTTGTGCGGATCCGCAGGCGCAATACCGCAAACGAATTCCGCGGAAAGCAAATCTTCAGCAGCCTATCAAGCTGGTCTCGCCGCGATGAGCCGTGGAGATCTGCAATCAGCCCATGCGGACTTCGAAAAAATCGTCCAACATGACGCGCACAGCGCAGATGCCCAAAATATGCTGGCTCAGGTATTGCTCGAGCAAGGCGATCTCGATAACGCAATCATCCATTTCCGCGCAGTCATCAAGCTTCGCCCGAAGTTGGCTATCGCTCATGCCTATCTTGCCCAGGCTCTGCAAGCCAAAGGTCACATGGACGAAGCCCTCCTCGAATTACATGCCGCAGTCGATTTAGCTCCGCAACAATGGCAGGCGCATCAGGCGCTCGGCCGGGCTCTGAGTTCTAAAGGGAAGGCGGACGAAGCTGTCGCCGAATTGAAGGAAGCTGTTCGCCTCGCGCCGCAGCAGGCTGATTTGCACGACGAACTCGGTTCGCTGTTGGCGCAACAATCAAGTTTTGCGGAAGCGGAAAAAGAATTTCGCCTCGCCGTAAAGTTGAACCCGGAAGACGAGCCAGCCCATTTTCATCTTGGCGTCGCGCTTTTCAATCAGGGGGAAAAGGAAAAAGCGAAGACAGAATTGGACGAGGCAGTAAAACTCGACCCGAAAGATTCGATGGCCTGGTACTACCGGGGCGAGACTATGGAATCAAGTGCGCAGCCCGAAGAAGCGCTGCGCTCCTATGAGCAAGCGGTCGCATTGCGTCCGGATTTCGCACCGCTACAAACCAGCTATGGACTTTTACTGCAACGCCGCGGCGATCCGGATCGGGCCGTAGCCGCATTCGGCAAAGCGGTCGACCTGACTCCGGATGACCCCGAAGCTCATAACAACCTGGCGCTGGCCCTTCTGCAACGCGGCGAAGCCGACGCCGCAATCAAGGAATTTCAAATAGTCATCCGCCTTCGCCCTAATGATGCCGGATTGCAAGGCAATCTCGGAACCGCATTCCTGCAAAAGACAGATTTCGAAGCAGCAGAAACACAATTTCGTGTAGCCATAAAGCTTGATCCCGGCCGGGCGAGCCTGCATCACGATCTGGCCTTGGCGCTTAAGCTCAAAGACGATCTGCCCGGAGCCATCGCCGAATGGAAGCAGGCCATCACACTCGACCCGCAACTTGCCGACGCGCATTACAGCCTGGGAGTGACCTTATGGCAGTCCGGAGATTTTCCTAGCGCGGCGGAAGAATTGAAACAGGCCATCCAGATTCAGCCGTCCTATGCCGAGGCCTATTACACGCTCGGCACCGTACTGAAGCAGATGAATAAGCTGCCGGAATCGGCCGATGCACTGCGCCATGCCATCGCACTCGACCCGGATTTCGCAGGCGCTCACACGACGCTAGCGGCAGTCCTTCGGCAGCTGGGAGACACGGCTGGCGCCGCAGCCGAAAGCAAAGCCGGCGCCGAAATGGCGAAAGCGAAAACCGATTTGCAAGCCGCCACCTTTGCGACTAATTCAGGCCGCAGGCTATTGAATGCCGGCGATCTCGACGGCGCTATCTCTCAATTCCGTACCGCGATCAGCGTCATGTCTTCTTACGCCTTGGCTCATTACGATCTTGGGTTAGCGTTGAGCGAAAAAGGTAACAAGAGCGAAGCCAGCGAAGAGTACCGAAAAGCCGCCGAGCTAGATCCTCATCTCACGCCGCCGGCTCACTGAGATGTTCCAACTTGCAATGATGAGTCACGAACAAACTATCAGCCGGCCCGCTTACGCACGGCTACGAGATTGGTAATTACCGGAACCCCATGCGCGACCTTCACGTGCAGCAGCGCTTCAAAAGGCTTCAACTCTCCGACTTTGCTCACTCCCAACTGGCGCAATAACTCCGCCAGCGAATCCGGGCGGCACACGTACTCCGCCGCAGCTTGAGTACCGAACGTAGTGGTCCCGGCCAGGATCAGCACCGAACGCGCCGGATCGATACCCGGTACGAGAGCGATCACGGCATAATCTTCCGTGGTTGGCTGGGTAGGAACGCTGCCCAAAAACATCTGCGGCTCGCCCGGCTGCGGATGCATGTTGAGCACCGCAAGATCACCCTTGCGAGGGCCGGAGCCGACCCGTTGAAACACAAATTCCTGCGTGCCCGGAATATCGAGAAGCGTAAGATTCTCCGCCGGCGAGCCGACGAAGATGAGGTCGTTGTTTTTTGCGTCGTCGAGCGAGAAGAGGCTGCCGCGTTTTACCCGAAGTTGCTGATTGACGAGAACAAAAAGCCGGTCGAGCTCATGGACCGCCAATACCTCGCCAACCCCGGTGTAGTGATCCAGAATCATCGCTCCGGAATCGGCCGATGTGTTGAAGTAGCGCATGCCGGTTTCCGGCCGCCCCACAAAGCTGCCATTGCTGAAGATCACCCACGGCTGCTGCGGCCCTGAAATAAAACGGCTCCAAAAAAGTTTGTAGACCGGGGGTGTTTCTCTTAGGTTCGCCTGCGTACGCGCCCGATTGGCTAGCAATAATAGGGTGCCCGCCAGTAGAACCGACAAAACCATAACCGCAATCGCTAAGCCGTGATTGGAGTGATTCGCCGGCTTCGGTTCCGGTAGCTTCGTAAGCGGAGCAGCCGTAGCCAGCTTGGGCGTAGGCGTTCGTACGTGGAAGACGAGGGTGTAGGAACCCTTTGGCAGTTCCACGATGACAGCGTCGTCCGGTCCCTCGTGAGAATAGTATTCCTCCAACTTAAAGCGTAGGCGTCCTGCCTGCACTCGGACCGTCGAGTCACTTTGCGGATCGAATCCACCCGAACGGCCAAGCACTTCAACTGCGATCTGATATTCCTTGAGGGCCGCGCCAGGATGATCAAGGGCGTGTTCGGCCAGATAGCGAAGCAACTTGCACAACGATTCGGAGCTTTTCAGGCTATGACTATTGGTAAGCCTATCTATTTGTTGGAAGCATTGTTCCCGCCCTGCATCGTAACTGTGCGTTAAAGCCATGTGACAGAGGCGTAACCGGCCCCTCTAACCACCGCAACCCAAACACTTTACACCTTGTAACTGTATGAAACCTAGTGAAACTTTCTACGCTAATGGTTTTGTACTACCACTTGCCAGTTACTTATAACAGGCAGTACTCCGTGCAATGGGGCAGTAGTTTGTGCAGGGTCAGGAGGAAGTCCATGAAGAAGTCCGTGCAGTTGGCTACGGCAGCGTTTGCGCTCCTTTCAATTTTTGGATCGGTCAACGCATTTGGCCAAGCCGTCTTCGGTAGCATCGCCGGAACAATCACCGATCCCTCGGGCGCAGCGGTTCCCAACGCCAAGGTTACAGTGGCCGATCAGGCCAAGGGCACAACCGATCAAGCGACGACCAACGAAAGCGGAAATTACACCGTCACTCACCTCATCCCTGACCCCTACACGGTGCGAATCGAAGCCGCCGGCTTCAAGGTGCTTGAGTACAAAGACGTCTCAGTGTCCGCCGATACCGAGGCGCGCCTCGACGGGCAGTTCCAGGTGGGTTCCACCAGCGAACAGGTGGAAGTCACCGCAGAATCGGAGCAGCTCAAGACCGATAGAGCCGACGTATCGATCGAATTTAATGAGAAATACGTCGAAGATTTGCCGGTTATGAACCGGAATTTCACCTCGTTCGAACTGCTCTCGCCCGGCACGCAGAAGATGGTGGGGTGGAGCCACGCCGCGACCGAGAACCCACAAGGCAGTCAGCAGATATTCGTAAACGGCCAGCACTTCAGCGGGACTGCTTTTGAACTTGATGGCACCGACAATCAGGATCCGATTCTAGGCATCATCGTAGTTAATCCGAATCTCGATGCCATCCAGGAAACCAAGATCGACCTGCAAAATTACGATGCCGAATTCGGCAAGGCTCTGGGCGGAGTTGTAACCGTCCAGACGAAGTCCGGCAGCAATGATTTTCACGGCGAGGCTTTCTGGTTCCGTCGTACCGACGCCACCGCAGCTCGCGACCCCTTCACCCAATATGCGCCTAATGCGATTACCGGCAAATTTATTCCTTCGGATCGATGGCAGCAGTTTGGCGGTACAATCGGCGGACCGATCATCAAAAACAAGTTGTTCTTCTTTGGCGATTACCAGGCGACACGGGAAACCAACGGTACAACAAACCTGCTGACTGTACCTACGGCAACGGTTCAGAGCACTTGCAACCCGGCAACCAACACGACCGGTTTTTGCGATATGAGCCAATATCTGAATATAGAGCAGGGTGGTGGCACATATACAGACAGCTCAGGCACAGTCCACACTGTGCCGGGAGGCCAGGTGTTCGACCCAACCACTGGAACGGCCGGCGCCGGGCGCACCGCATTTGCCAACAACCAAATTCCAATTGGAAATATTTCTCCGCAAGCCGCGGCCATACTCGCGCTTTTTCCTGCCCCAACGAACTCTGAGGTGTTCAATAACTTCATCGCCTCGGGATCGGGTTCGTATAAACAGGATAGCTTCGACACGAGAATCGACTTCGCCGCTGCTCCTTCGGTGCAGATCTTCGGCCGCTTCAGCCTCGACTATTTCAACGTAGCCGGCCAAGGCTCCTACGGAGCTCTGGAAGGCGTGGGATTCGGGCCCGGTGGCCTGTCTGGCAGTTCGATCACACACAACTACAGCTTGGCTTCGGGTGTGACCAAGACTTTCAGTTCATCTTTGTTGGGAGATTTTCGCTTCGGTTATTTCAAATACAATCCGGTCGCTTCAAAACCCGACGTGGGAGCGACTCCCATGACTACGGTTGGAATCCCTAACGCGAACTTAACCGGCGCGCAAGCCTTGGAGACTTCCGGTTGGGGCGGCTTCATATTAAATCAGACACCTTCGGCTTCATCCGGAGACGGCGGGAATTTTGGCGCACCCACCGTAACGTGGGGCGACGGTTTGGGTGTGGCCCGTTGCAACTGTCCTCTTACCGAAAGTGAACAGCAGTTCCAATGGGTAGGCAACATAACGAAAATCCACGGCAACCATACCTTCAAATTCGGCGCAGATTTCAGGTACGCTCAGAATCTACGCGTGCCCAGCGACGCGGGGCGCACTGGCGATTACACATTCGATTATCGGACCACCTCAGGGGGCCCCACCGGCGGTCTTGGCGGTCTGGATTTTGCGACCTTCCTGCTCGGCGATGTAACCCAAATGAGCCGCTATGTCAGCAGCTCTCTAAATGCAGCGGAACGCCAACATCGCATGTTTTATTACGGGCAGGATACTTGGCGCATTACTCCCAAACTAACGCTCAACTACGGATTGCGCTGGGAAGTCTACTTTCCCGAGTATGTCAACGGAAAAGACAAGGGTGGCTTCGCTAACCTTGTCCAAGGCGAAGACCGCATTGCCGGAGAGGGACCTTTTGGTCTGAACGGAAATATAAACAACGCTTGGGATGCTTTTGCTCCCCGCCTTGGTGTTGCCTACCAGGTGAATCAGAAAACAGTTGTCCGTATGGGCTATGGTCGCAGTTTCGACATGGGAGTCTTCGGTTCGAACTTCGGGCATACCGTTACGCAAACTCTTCCCGTACTTGCTGCTCAACTCGCGCAAGGTCCCAGCCAGGAAGTGCCTGCATTTACCTTGGGTCAAGGGCCACCGATCTTTACCTTCCCAACAATTCCTTCCAACGGTTTGTTGCCTGTATCAGGGCCGAACTGCTATCAGCAACCGGTTTTTGTAAATGGACAGAACACCCAGCTTTGCGTTCAGCCGCATATCCGCCCAACCACCCAGCGTCTGCCAACACTCGATGCCTGGAACGTTACGGTTCAGCGCCAGGTGACCAGCACTCTTTCGGTCGAGGCGGCATATATCGGCAATAAGGGCACGCACGTGTTCGCCGGTGACGGGCCCACGTATAACGTTAACAATCCATCCATCGTCAACTATTGTGCCAATGCCGGATGCACCGCTATCACGCCGCAGGCATACCGCCGTCCGTATTTCAATAACTTCACCTATCCCGGTTACGCAGACCCAACCAATACGGTTGCCGATTTTCCCGGTGCTCCGAGACAAGTACCTGGTGTCTTGCAGTGCTGCTCCACCGATCAGGGCAATTACCTGGGCAACGACGCCAGCAGCAAATACGATGCGTTTCAGGTAAAAATTGAAAAACGCTTCTCGCATGGCTTCCAATTGCTCTCTCACTACACCTTCGCTCACGCTTACAAGTACGACAGCTCCTATTATCCCGACAACCCCGCAATTGCCTACGGACCGGACGATCAAGTGCGAAATCAGGTCTGGGTGAATAATTTGGTATACGAGTTACCGTTTGGCAAAGGAAAAATGTTTGCGGGTAACTCGGGCCGGGCGGAAGATTTGGTAGTCGGCGGTTGGCAGATTACGGGTACTACAACATGGGGCAGCGGCCTGCCTTGGACACCGAGCACGAACGAATGCGGTGGGGAAGAAGACGTGGGAGTTTGCCGTCCCGATAAAGGAACGGGGTCGTTCCCCCTCAGCGTCGGTCCACTTGAGCATCCGGCGGGAGGTGCTCCCTTCAGGCAATATTTCACACCCCTGGCTGCTCTTGGTGGACCTTTTACAGATCCCGGCATAGGCCAGCTTGGAAACATCGGCGTCTTCAGCTACCGCGGGCCACGAGTGTTTTACGCGGATGCTTCAATTTTGAAAAACTTCGCTTTGACCGAACGCGCCAAGCTCCAGTTCCGCATGGATGCATTCAATGTCTTTAATCACCCGGTGCTGGGCTTCAACAATAACCAAAATGGTGGCACCTGCATCGATTGCACCGGCAATGGCATCATCACCGATATTGAACACGACGCCTCGCCCGGTTCCGCCACAGGTATGCGGCAGCTTGAGTTTGCCCTTAAGGTCATCTTCTAAGGTTGGTGAGTTTTAAGACGAGGGAGTCCTCCGGGGCTCCCTCTTTTCATCTCGCATGCAATCATCTCGCATACAATGAGGACCGGATTTGGCGGGCAGGCCACACGTGATTCGCTTGAAATGGCTGGCGAAGTGCGCAATTGCAATTTACTTGCTCTATGTTCCATCCATGCCAATTAGCACAGCCCAAAACCCATCTCAAAATCGAGCGAAAGACAAGCCGGCTGCAACGAATACAAAGCCAATCGGCCACAACGGTTATGTCGGCGATGCGGCCTGCGCTCATTGCCATCAGGCGATCTTCGACTCCTACGAGCGAACTGCCATGGCCCACGCCAGCGGCCCTGCGATGGATGCCCTCACGCCCGCGGAATTCACCCACAAAGAATCGGGGGTCCATTACCGCATCTACAGCGAAGATGGCCGCGCATGGCTAAGCTATGATCGGTCAAACTCCGGTCGTCCCGGACTTGATCGCCCAGAAGACACTCAGCTTAGCGATAAGCGCGAGCTTCTTTATTACATCGGCTCCGGACGCCGCGGCCGCAGTTATCTTTTCGAGACCGATGGATTTCTCTTCGAATCTCCCGTGAACTGGTATGCCAGCAAGCAGCTATGGGACATGGCCCCCGCCTATCAGTCTGCTCGCGAGATTCCTCTGAACTTGCCCGCCTACACGAGCTGTCTCGGCTGTCACGTCAGCGAAATGCAAGCGCCCACCAGGGGCACCGACAACCTCTACCCCACTCCGCCTTTCCTTCACAACGGCGTATCTTGTGAGCGCTGCCATGGACCGGGAGCCGCACACACAAATGGTGGCGCGATTGTCAATCCCTCGAAGCTCACGCCCGCGCGGCGCGACGCGGTTTGTATGCAGTGTCATCTGGAAGGAAAAGCCGCGATCGAGCGTCCGGGACGCCATGCCTACGAATTCCAGCCGGGAGACGAACTTTCCGACTACGTTCGCTATTTCGTTCTTACTGATCCCAATAATGCAACTCTTGGCGCCGTAAGCCAGGTGGAAGCCCTGGCGCAGAGCCAGTGCAAAAAAAAATCCGGCGATGCGATGACCTGCACGAGTTGCCACAACCCTCACCAATCGTCCGCAGCCGCGAATCGCGTTGCTTACTATCGCGGCAAGTGCCTCGAATGCCACGGTGCGCCATTCGCGGCCAGGCATCATCCCGACCATCCTGATTGCCTCGCCTGCCACATGCCAGCCTCCGCCAGCAGCGATGTGGCGCACACCGAGGTTACCGACCATCGCATCCTTCGGCGTCCGCAAATCGAGCCTCAGTTGCTGCAGGATTCCGCCGGCCATTCCGCTGTGCCCCGTCTGATTCCATTCGTCGCCTCCAGCAAACTGGAATCGGATCCACGCGATCTAGCGCTCGCATGGGAGTCGTTGGTCGAAAGCGGAATGACCATCGCCGAACCCGAAGCGCAGGAAATGCTCTCGAAAGCTTTAAAACAATCCCCCGATGATCCTGCGCTGCTCTCAGCGTTGGGCTATATCGAACAAAAACACGGTGCGAATGATCGTGCCGAGGTGCTCTATCGAAAGGCGCTGACAATCGATCCCGACCTGGTCGATGCATCCACCAACCTCGCGGTAATCGAAGCAAGAGGTGGAAATTTAAACGGCGCAATCGCTCTTTGGCAAAAAGCATTCGCGTTAGCCCCGGCGCGCGCCAACATAGGATTGAATCTCGCGCGTGCCTATTGCGACGAAGGCAAAAATGCCCAGGCACGCAGCGTGACCCAGCGCGTCCTCGACTTCAATCCCGATTTTGCAAGCGCAAAGCAGATGCTTCGTTATCTCGATGAGGTTCCGGCGAAGTGCGGATCGTGAATAACACAGAAATCGAGACAACCATGGACAGCGAAGAAAGCCGGTCCTAAAATTTCTGGGACGATTCGATATAGACCTTAGATTGAAATGAGCATGGAAAAAGATCAATTAGCGCGGCGCTCATGGATCCTATGGGTGTGCCTATGCTGCACAAGCCTGCCTCTCGCGCGCATGGCTCAAGCCCAATCTGCTATCGATCTTGACGGCAATCCAGTAAATCCCCTCGCTCAAGCCTCGGGCAGAATTGTGATATTAATCTTCCTCCGCGAAGACTGCCCGGTATCAAACCGCTATGCCCCAGTCATCCAACAGATCAGCAGTCGTTACCAGCAAGACGCAATTTTCTTTCTCGTGTATCCGGATAAAGACGAAAGTGCGCAACGCATCCGCAAGCACCTCGCAGACTATGGCTATACTCTGCCCGCCGTGCGCGATCCGCAGCATGTCCTCGTGAAGTTGGCGCACGCGGAAATCACGCCAGAAGCGGCAGTATTTAATCGCGATCACCAGCTTATCTACTACGGTCGCATCGATAACTGGTACGTCGAGTTCGGCAAGCCGCGCCCTGCGCCCACGACGCACGAATTGATCGATGCCATTGAGGCGGGGATCGCGCGCAAGCTGCCGGCCCAAAGCAGCATCAAGGGAGTGGGATGCTATATCGCAGACCTCCAGTAAAGATCGTTCGCGTGGGATGCGCCGTGCTAACCCTCGGAGCCTTCGCTCTTGGAGCGCTGTTTGCGCACGGATCTCCGCCGCAGAATGCCGAAAAGGAAGTACATCAAAAGGCGCAGATCACATTTAATCGCGATATCGCACGCATCATCTTTACTTCCTGCTCTACATGCCATCGTCCTGGCGAAGCCGCGCCGTTCTCATTGCTCAATTACAACGATGTCAAAAAACACGCCCATCAAATCGCCGAAGTCACCCGCACGCGCAACATGCCGCCATGGCTGCCCGAGCCTCAGCATGTAAAATTTGCCGACGAGATGCGGCTCTCCGAATCGCAAATCGACTTGATCCAGAAGTGGGTGAATCAAGGTGCCACAGAAGGCAATCCCGCCGATTTACCGCCGCCGCCAAAATTTACCGAAGGCTGGCGGCTCGGAACTCCCGACCTGATTCTAAATGCCGAAAAGCCGCTGGTTCTGCCGCCGGAAGGCGCGGATACCTACTGGAATTTTATTTTCCGCGTGCCGATTAATGAGACGCGGTGGGTCAAAGCGGTGGAAATCAGGCCAGGTGATAAGCGCTACGTCCACCACGCAAATATTCTGGTCGATCGCGAAGGAACGTCGCGGTCGCGCGAAGCCCGGCCGGGTGCTGGTTTTGGCGGCATGGAAATCAGGATTGAGTCGCAGGTTTTCGATCCCGACAGCCATCTGCTTTTTTGGAAGCCAGGCACGGTTCCCTATATCGAGCCGGAAGGAATGGAATTACGGCTGGATAAAGGCGCGGACCTTATTTTGAATACGCATTTGCAACCCTCCGGCAAGCCGGAAATAATTCAGCCAAGCGTCGGTTTATATTTTGCTTCGCACCCCGCCACCCGGCAGCTCATGCTTCTACAACTGGAGAATGATTCGAAGCTCGACATTCCGGCGGGTAAAAAGAATTTCGTAGTCACAGATGATTTCACGCTTCCTGTCGATGTTGACTTGCTGGCAATCTATCCCCACGCGCATTATCTCGGCAAAGATCTTCAGGCCTTCGCTACGCTCCCCGGTGGCAAAAAGAAAACGCTGATTCATATTCCGCGGTGGAACTTGAACTGGCAGGCGGTTTATCGCTACGCCGATCCTGTGATGCTGCCGAAAGGGGCGACGGTGAGCCTGCGCTATGTCTATGACAATTCCGATGAGAATCCCCTCAATCCAAATCATCCTCCTGCGCGTGTAAGAGCCGGAAATCGTTCGAGCGATGAGATGTGCCATCTGTGGCTGCAAGTCCTCCCGGTAAACTTCGACCCCGCGCAAGGCGATCCGCGGATGCTTTTGCAGGAAGCGCTCTCACGTCACAACATAGAAAAAAATCCCGCCGACTTCGACGCCCATTACAATCTGGCGGCGATGCTCCAGGCCAGAGGGAAATTAGACAACGCGGCTAAGGAATACCAAATCGCATTGCACCTTCGCCCCGGCGATGCCATTGCAAACAACTCAATGGGATCGCTGCTGCTGGCGCAAGGGCAGGCAGACCAGGCAGTTCCCTATTTAGAGGCAGCGCTGAAAGCGCGTCCCGATTATTTCGATGCGCACTACAATTTGGGCAATGCCTTCGCGGCGCAGGAAAATTTCGCCGCTGCGTCACAGCAGTTTTTTCTAGCCGTACAAGCCCATCCCGCCGACGCCAATGCGGAGGCGAACCTGGGAAGCGCTTTAGCCGAGCAGGGGAAATTTGTCGAAGCGAAGTTGCATTTCGAACGCGCCCTGCAAATCGATCCCGCGAATATTTTGGCAAGGGAAAATCTGGCAGAACTGCAACGGAAAATGAAGTAGCAAGCGACGAACCAGAAGGAAGCCTGTAACTTAGAATGCGGACTTACTCACTGTGATGCGACCTTCATTCATAACGCGCCTCGGATGCGTTGCATGTTGCATTTGGATGCTTTCGGCCAACAGCCCAGCTCAGCAGCCTTTACCGGAGAACCCTACGGCGCAACTCTCGGCAGCCCCTTCGTCCGATCTTTCGTCGGCTCGCAAGATGATGGAGCAAGGAAAGCTCGACGAAGCCATCACAAACCTGCAATCGTTGCAGGCGGCTAATCCCGAAATAAAAGGCCTCAACCTCGAACTCGGCACCGCCTACTATAAGAAGAGTGATTTTCCCAAAGCGATTGAATATTTGAAAAAGGCTTCGGCCGCCGATCCCGATAGCGGCGAAACCACCCAGTTGTTGGGCCTATCCTATTATTTGGGCGGGCATCCCGCCGAAGCGATTCCGTTGCTCGAAAAAGTGCAAAGCTGGTATCCGCGAACCAACGTGGATGCCGCATATATCCTTGGAATCTGCTATATCCAAAGCAAAAATTATTCGCAGGCACGCGGTGCGTTCGCGCGCATGTTCGATGTTCCACCTGAGTCCGCCGCCAGTTACATGTTCACGGCTCGAATGCTGCTGCGGCAGGAGTTCGATCCCGTGGCCGAAGAGTACGCCCAGAAGGCGGCGGCTCTCGATCCCAAACTTCCGCTGGTTCATTTCCTGTTGGGGGAACTGTACTTATATAAATCGCGAATCCCCGAAGCGATCGCGGAATTTAAAAAAGAGTTGGAAATCAATCCCGGCCACGCCCAGACTTATTACAAACTGGCCGACGCGTACTCCCGCATACAGAAGTTCGAAGACGCCGAACGCCTTCTCCAGCGCTCCATTTGGCTCGATGCCACATCGACCGGTCCCTACATTCTTATGGGAAAGGTACTCGAAAAAAAAGGTGAGTTCGAATTATCCGTGCGCGCCTTGCAACATGCCGCCACCATGGACCCGAACAATCCTACGACCCACCACTTACTAGGCCAGGCTTATCGAGACATGGGAAAGAAGGAAGAAGCGGAGTACCAACTAAAACTTGCCGAACAATTGCAGGCGCAGCAGGATACTCATCCCTAAGTCTTGTCCGCAACAATTGGCTTCAGCGCACCAGCTCAAGACTGATCGTCATGTTTTTTAATTTCTTCCTGAGCAATGTGGAACCCCGTATTCGCTACCGGCACTCCGGCATATACTGCCGACTGAAGAAGAATTTCCTTGATATCGCCGATCTCCAACCCGTTTTGCAATCCCGCGCGCACATGCAACCGAAACTCTTCCCAGCGGCCAAGCGCGGCTGTCATGGCAAGAACCAGAAGACGGCGCGTCCTGTGGTCGAGGCCCGGCCGCGTCCAGATCGTTCCCCACGCATATCGAGTAATCAAATCCTGAAACTCTTTGGTGAACTCCGTGGTATTCGCAATCGCGCTATCCACGTGAGCATCTCCAAGAACTTTGCGCCGGACTTCCAGTCCAGCCTGGAAAATGCCGTTTGTAGAATTATTTTGCGGTTGAAGAAATTCGCAAACTGCAGTCGTGAACGACCGCGGTGCCTCGAGATTCGACAAATGAGCAGCCGCTAATCGAACGACCCGCGCATCTGATATCCGTTGAGCCAGAATTTCCCCGTTGCCGCTCCAAGGCGTCGATACATCTCGCTCGCCGACAACCACCAGCGTAAGAGTTTTAATCTTCGGCAAATTGTCATTGAAATCAAAATCGCGCAACGCCGCGCAGCAACCTATATATCCATCAGCATTGATCCCTAACAACACGGATCGAATGCTCTCGAAATAAGGGCTCGATTGTGCGATCGTCTCCGGCGAGAAGAAACGCTGCATCGCCATTTCTACAATGGCTGCCATGCCACCCTGCCGTACCGCAGCGATTCGACTGTTCCAGCCCTCCGTTGTTCCCAATCGCGGCGAGGTATTAGCAAGCACAAGCCCGGTAAGCGACTCCGGTGCATGAACCGCGATCCATTGTCCGACGGTTCCGCCCAGTGACAATCCGCAGAATGCGAACTTAGGAAGTCTTAGCGCCTCGACCAATCCGAGCACATCGCGTCCGAGTTGTTCGACCGAATACTCTCCCGGCGGAGCATCCGACGCACCGTGTCCACGAGTGTCATAACGCAGAACTCGAAAGCGTGAGAGCAGGCCTTCCATCTGCGGCTCCCACATGCCATGATCTGTCCCAATAGAGTGCGAGAGAACGAGGAGCGGAAGTCCTTGCTTTCCTTCCAGCCGGTAAAATACGCGAATCTGATTCACGGTGACGAAAGGCATCGCAGCTAGTCCTCTTTCCTCACGGGAACGGCCGCTTTCAGTTGCTTATCGCGGAAAGTATCTGCAGATCCAAGATATTCTTCTGCCACTTCGAGTTGGTCGATGGCCTCTGGATCGAGATGTCCGGTAACCTCCGGCATTTCACGAAGTACATCTTTCAAATGGCGATGATTTGCAACCGCATCGCACGTGGCCTGTTCGACAAGCTTGCGAGCTCGATCCTTACCCACTTTTGCGCTGAGCAGGAACAGCGCTTTTTCGGCATAAATAGCCCCGCAGGTAGCAGCTAAATTTTCTTTCATACGAACGCTATCGATGTGAATACCCTGCGCGATCTCTGCGATCGACGCTGCCGCAACTCCGGTAGCTTGCATCACGGCGGCAATCGTGGGCCACTCCGCATGCCAACCGCCAACGCCCCGTTCATTCTCCTGCACCATGCCCGAAAGAAAAGAGGCAACAAGACCGGGTACGCGATTAGCCGCAGCCAGCGTCACCGCGCATCCAGTAGGATTTCTCTTCTGCGGCATCGTCGACGAACCACCGCGTCCTTCGCTCTCCGGTTCGGCTACCTCGCCAATTTCGCTCTGCATTAGCAGGCTGACGTCCCGCGCAATTTTTCCCAACGACCCGGTTAAAACACCGCACGCACATACCAACGCCGCAAGACGATCCCGATGCGCATGCCATGGGGCGTCAGGGCAGGCAAGTCCCAGTTCACTGGCAAGTTCTCGATTAACAGTTAGACCTTTTTCCCCCAGCGCAGCCAGCGTGCCAACCGCGCCGCCGAACTGGACCACAAGCGCCTGCGCGAACGCCTCGCTAAATTGTTTCCTCCCGCGTCGAATCGCGGCCAGCCAACCCGCCGCCTTAAGTCCCATCGTGACCGGCGGCGCCGATTGCATTAGTGTTCGGCCAACCATCGTGGTACGGGCATGTTCTTCCGAAAGATTTCGCAAAGCCTGTTCGGCAAGAACCAGATCGGCTTCAATCAACGGCTGCGAGCGCTTGAGCAAAAGAACGAGCGCCGTATCGGAAACATCTTGGCTGGTCGCTCCGTAATGAACAAAGCTAACTGCGGACGAATCTTTGGCCTTCACGATTTCCGTGAGCATCTTCGCCAGTGGAACCCCATACGTTCCAGCGCGTAACGTGTCACGCGAGAATGCGGCGAGATCGAACGCGGTTGGATTCGCGGCCGCAGCAATTGCCTCAGCCGCGACTTGAGGAATGACTCCTGCCCGCGCCTCCGCTCGCGCCAGTGCAACCTCGAAATCCAGCATGACTTGCAGAATAGATTGATCGGAAAATACTTCCGCCAATGCCTCCGTGCTCGCCAAGCTGTCCACCAATCGCACCGGCATCTCAAATCCTGTGAAAGCAATAAAGGTGAGTCTTACAGAAATAAAAAGAAGATCGGTGATCTTTATACATCAAAAAACACGGTCTCATCCTCGCCGCAAAGACGAATTTCAAAGCGCCACTCTCCTGTCTTGCGAGAATCTGCGCGCGCCATCAGTGTGGCGCGGCGCACTGCTGGAACCAGCAAAAGAATCGGATCCTCAAGATTGGCGCGATCGCCTTCAAAATATGCCCGAGTAACCAGCCGGTTCAGCACTCCTCGAGCAAATACGGAAATTTCCAAATGAGGAGCCTGCAAACCGCCATCGTTTCCCGCAACCCGCCCGGGCTTCACGGTTTCGAATACACACATTCCATTCTCGTCGGTGGCAAGCCTTCCAAAACCGCTGCACTCCGCATCAGCCACTTTTTCCTGCCAGTCCACCGGATGGTTATATTTCCCCTCCGCATCAGCCTGCCATATTTCAATCATGGCATCGGGTACCGGTGCGCCTTCTCCATCCAGCACAAGGCAAATCAGGCGTATCCGCACGCCCTTTGCTTTTGCGCCGGCGAGGCAACTTACCGATCGCGTATCAATACAGCCGAGATGAAAAAACGGGCCGACAGTTTGAAAAGCACTCGGCTGCAAATCCACGCTATGACTCAAACGGTGTCTCCTCTCGTCCACGCAGGACGATGTCGAACTGGAAGCCGAGCGCCCATGACGGTTTTGTCGCCTCCAGATCAAACCGCGAGATTAGCCTTTGCCTTGCTCGCTCATCGGGTATTGATTGAAAGATCGGATCGTACGCCAGAAGCGGATCGCCGGGAAAATACATCTGCGTAACCAGCCGCGTAGCGAATGCATTTCCGAATAAAGAAAAATGAATATGCGCCGGACGCCACGCATTCTCGTGATTTTGCCACGGATATGCGCCCGGTTTTATGGTCACAAATTGATAATAACCATCCGTGTCCGTCAAAGTCCGTCCCGCGCCACTGAAGTTCGCATCGAGCGGCGCGGCGTGAGCGTCCTTTTTATGGCGATAGCGGCCCGCCGCATTGGCCTGCCAAATTTCCAACAATGTATTTGGAATCGGAAGTCCATTGTCGTCGAGCACGCGCCCTCTCACGATGATGCGTTCCCCAAGCGGGTCTCCCGCGTGTTGCCGGGTTAAATCGTTGTCCGTTTCAGAAATGTGCTCGTGCCCAAAAACAGGCCCGGTTACTTCCGAAAGAGTGTGCGGTAACACGATCAGCGGTTGGCGCGGAGCTCTTAGAACGGTGCCGCGATACGCCGGATATAAAGAGGTGGGTTGGGTTGCCGGATCATGCCGCCGGTAGGGAATCACTCTGTTCGTTCGCTCAATCGGTTCTCGCTGCCGGACCATCATTCGCTCCACAGTATTCGATGCGCGCACTCAGTCGAAGGGAAGGCCCACATAATTTTCCGCCAGGCTCTGCGACGCAGCCTTTGAGCTCGTTACATAGTCGAGTTCTCCCACCTGTCGCCGCCGGTCAAACGCATTATCGGTATCGAAGCGATGCAGCATCGAAGTCATCCACCAGGAGAATCGCTGCACTTTCCATACTCGCCGCAGGCAAGTCGTGGAATAGCTGTCCAGCAATTCACGCTTGCCTGTGCGATAAAATTCCGCCAGCCCACGCGCCAGCACACGTATATCGGCGACGGCAAGATTCAATCCCTTGGCTCCCGTCGGTGGCACAATGTGGGCTGCATCGCCCGCCAGAAAAAGTTGGCCGTACTGCATCGGTTCCACTACAAAACTACGCATTCCCGCGATGCTCTTTTGAATGATCGGTCCTTCGGTAAGCGCCCAGTCATTGCGTGCAAGGCGAATGTGGAGCTCCTGCCAAATTCGCTCGTCAGGCCAATTCTGAATGTCCTCTTCGTTACCTACCTGCACGTACAACCGGCTGAGCTGCGGAGTCCTCATGCTGAGCAGGGCAAAGCCGCGATCATGATACGAGTAAGCTAGTTCTTCAGACGAGGGCGGCGCTTGCGCCAAAATCCCGAGCCACGCAAAGGGATAAATTCGTTCATAAGCCGTAAGCACGCCATCAGGAACGCTGGGCCGGCAAACGCCATGAAAACCATCGCACCCGGCGATAAAATCGCAGCTCAATTCGTGAAGCTCTCCATTTTTGCGAAAGCGAATGAGGGGCTTCGTGGTATTGAAATCGTGGATGGAAACATCTTCACTCTCGAAAAAAATCTTGCCTCCCGCGGCCAGCCCGGTATCGATGAGATCTTTCACAACTTCCGCCTGCGCATAGATGGTGATGCTTCGGCCCGTGAGTTCTTTAAAATCGATACGGTGACCACGGCCCCCAAACCGCAACTCGATCCCGTGATGGACGAGCCCCTGCCGCTTCATGCGCTCGCCTAGGCCAGTCTCGGTCAGCAGGTCGACAGTATTTTGTTCCAGTACGCCCGCGCGAACCCGCTCCTGCACATATTCACGGCTGCGGTACTCCAGTACAACCGACTCGATCCCCTGCAAATGCAGAAGATGCGACAACAACAATCCCGCCGGCCCTGCCCCAACGATTCCAACTTGTGTTCGCATGATTAAAGAAGATGAATCAGAATAGGTAAGCTTACAGCTCCTCCGAATCGTGATCCATTTTAGGAGATAAAAGGCCGAAATGTTAAATCCCGCGCATTGACTTGCCCACGCTCCCCTCCTAAGATGAACCCGCCCTCCCATGATCGATCAGATCATCTCGCACTATCGTATCGTCGAGAAAATCGGCGGCGGCGGCATGGGTGTTGTCTACAAGGCCGAAGACACAACCCTGCATCGCTTCGTCGCCATGAAGTTCCTTCCCGAGGGCCTGGCCAAAGACGAGCATGCTTTGGCCCGTTTTCAGCGCGAAGCCCAGGCTGCTTCCGCTCTGAGCCATCCCAACATCTGCGTGATCTACGAAATTGGCCGTGATCAGGACATCACTTTCATGGTCATGGAATACCTGGACGGCATAACTCTGAAGCACCGCATCGCCGGCCGCGCATTGGATATTGAAACCGTGCTCTCGCTCGGCATCGAAATGGCCGACGCCCTCGATGCTGCCCACTCGCAGGGCATCGTTCATCGCGACATCAAACCCGCCAACATTTTTGTTACCAAGCGCGGACACGCCAAGATTCTCGACTTCGGTTTAGCAAAAGTTGTCGCAACTGGCGGTTCGTCCAGCGACTTCGAGTCCGACCAAACTGCGACCATGCACGATCCCGAGCACCTCACCAGCCCCGGAACGACTCTCGGCACCGTCGCATACATGTCTCCCGAGCAGGCGCGCGGCAAAGAGCTTGACGCCCGTACCGATCTTTTCTCCTTCGGCGCGGTGCTTTATGAAATGACGACCGGAGCGTTGCCTTTTCGCGGCGATACCTCCGCCGTAATCTTCAACGCGATTCTGGAACACGATCCTCCTCCCGCAGTTCGCCTCAATCCGAACCTTCCGCCGAGGCTTGAAGAGATCATCAACAAAGCCCTCGAAAAAGATCGCGAACTGCGCTACCAAAGCGCGGCCGAAATGCGCGCCGATCTGAAGCGTTTGAAGAGGGAAAGCGAATCGCGCCGTAGCCAGCAAAGCGGCTCGGGATCGGCAGTGGACGCGCTGGAAAGCGATTCCGGAAGATCGATGAGTGCGCCGGGCTCGAAATCTTCAGCCGTTGCCATCGGTGCGGCATCACGCGAATCCGCTATCGCCGCGGTGCCAATTCCGCGAAAGCACAATCTCAGAAAGATTGCTGTCGCGATTGTTGTTGTAATCGCCGCCATCGTCGCCACAAGCTTTTACTTTCTGGCTTCCCGATCGAAGTCGCGGCTCACGGAGAAAGACACAGTCGTGCTCGCCGAGTTCACCAATACCACAGGCGACCCCGTCTTCGACGGCACGCTTCGCCAGGGACTCTCGTCCCAACTCGAACAATCGCCATTTCTCAATCTGCTTTCCGATGAACGCATCGCGCAAACGCTGGCCTTAATGTCTCAATCCAAAGACGCGCGGCTCACTCATGGTTTGGCGCGCGAAGTCTGTCAGCGCACCGCCAGCGCCGCCGATATCGAAGGCTCAATCGCCACACTGGGTAACGATTACGTCGTCGGATTGAAAGCCGTCAACTGCCGCAACGGGGATGTCCTCGCCAATGAACAAGCCACGGCCAGCGGCAAAGAGCAGGTCCTGAAAGCTCTCGCCGACGTGGCGGCGAAACTGCGCGAGAAGTTGGGCGAATCCCTGATCTCGGTGCAAAGATACGACGCCCCCGCCGAAGACGTAACTACAGCCTCGCTCCAGGCTCTACAGGCTTACAGTTTGGGCTATCAGGCTCACGTGCTCAAAAATGATTACGCTGCCGCTATTCCGTTATTGCAGCGCGCCATCAGCCTCGATCCCAACTTCGCCATGGCCTATGCCGAGTTGGGCACAAACTACAGCAACATCGGTGAAATTGCCCGCGCCGCCGAAAATACCCGCAAAGCCTATGAACTGCGCGAGCGCGTAAGCGAACGCGAAAAGTTCTACATCGTCTCCCACTACGAATTTTTTGTCACCGGCAATCTGGAGGCAGCGCGCAAAGCTTACGAGTTGTGGGGGCAGACCTACCCTCGCGACGCCACCCCTCCGGGAAATTTGAACAGTATCTACGGCAACCTCGGCGAATACGATAAAGCTCTCGAGGCCGCGCAGCAGTCCATGAAGCTCAGCCCCGCGAGCGGAATTTCCTACACAAATCTGATCATCTCTTATTTGCTGGTCAATCGTCTGGACGAAGCTCGAGCCACTGCCCAGGAAGCCCACGAGCGCAATCTGGACAATCTCATTAACCACATCAATCTCTACAGTATTGATTTCCTGCAACACGATACCGCGGGCATGGAGCGCGAAGCCTCTGCGCTTATGGGCAAGCCCGGCCTGGAAGACGCCATGCTCTACAACGAAGCCGACACAGCTTCCTGCAGCGGGCAGTTTTCCAAGGCGCGAGAGTTGACGCGGCGTGCAGCCGATTCCGCGCAGCGCGCCGACGAAAAAGAAACCGCCGCAGCATATCAGGCCGAATCGGCATTGCGCGAAGCGCTGGTAGGAAACTTTGCCATCGCCGGACAGCAAGCCCAAACCGCGTTGGCGCTCTCCACCGGCAAAGATGTCGAAGCAATTTCAGCCACAGCACTTGCTTTAGCCGGCAATGCCTCTCAAGCCACACGACTGGCAAATGATCTGTCCAGCCATTTTCCTGAAGACACAATCGTGCAATTTAATTATGTTCCGACAATTCGCGCAGCTGCGGTGCTGCAATCCCATAACGCAGCCAAGGCACTGGAAGCGCTCGTACCCTCAGTTCCATACGAACTCGGTTCTCCGGCCCAGACTGTGAGCTTCGCTCTATATCTTGTTTATCTGCGGGGAGAAGCCTATGTCGGCGCTCATCAAGGAGCATCCGCGCTGGCCGAGTTCCAGAAAATTATCGACCACTACGGCGTCGTCGGGAACGAACCCATCAGTTCGCTCGCACACTTGGGTTTGGCTCGAGCCTATGTGCTCTCAGGCGATGCGACGAAAGCCAAAATCGCATATCAGGATTTTCTCGCTCTGTGGAAGGATGCCGATCCCAACATCCCTATCTTGACTCAAGCCAGGGTGGAATACGCCAAGCTGCAATAAAACTACAATCGCTCAAGCAAGATTCAATCCTCAAACCTAGATTCAATCAAACGACGACCGGAGCATTCGCCACTCCCGCCGTGCCGAACACGCGCCGGTAACGTTCAATTTCACTGGGAGGGCCGGATGCCTTCGCATAATTGTCGGAGAGCTTCACCGCCGGCCGTCCTTCGACCGTCGAAACTTTGCAGATCAAGCTGATGGGATCGAATCCGCCGCCGTTTCCACTGGGATCGCATCCGCGAAAATCGTTCGTGAGTAAAGTACCCCAACCGGTGCTGAGACGGATTTTGTGGCCGGGAAGCCACTTTTGCCGGTCCGCAAAATCGGCGGCGCTGCGGAAATCTTCTGTAGTCGTGTTCCCCTGCAGTGCTCCACCAAAATAAGCATGCAAGCCAATGATGTCGTCAATATCCAGCGCATCGGACGCGATAATAAGTTTTTTCTTTGGATCTCGTCCGCGAGCCTTCAACCACGCAATATACTCGTCTCCCGCCACGTATGGGCTCTTGCTGTCAATGCGCTGCCCCGTCCAATCCGCCGCCCACTCCGGTGCACCCTCCAGAAATTGAGTGGTGCCAAACGTGTCCGGCAACATAATGCGCAACGCGCCTTCATACGTGCTCTGCCAAAGTTCGAGCACTTGGTACTGCGAAGCTTTCAAAGCGGCATCATCCGGAGCTAGTGCGGCCAGCGCCATAGGAATTTCATGCGCATTGGTGCCGATCGCTTCCAGATCGTGTTTGTGCGCAAGAAACGTATTCGAAGTCCCAATAAAACCTGAGCCCAAATTCGAGGCCATCGCATTCACAACATATTCCTGCCACAAAAAACTATGACGGCGGCGTGTTCCAAAATCCGCGATGGTCAGCCCCGGCACGCCGCGCAGCCGTTCAATCTTGCTCCACAACTTCGTCTTCGCCCGCGCGTATAAAATGTCGAGACCGAATTCGCTCAACCTCTTCAAATTCGCCCGCGTCCTCAATTCGTCAAGAATGGAGAGCGCGTAAAGCTCCCACATCGTCGTATCCGTCCACAATCCATCGAATGAGAGATGGAACTGGCCCTGATCCACAGACAGCGAATAGTCCGACAGCTTAAAATCGTTTTCCAGCCACTCCAGAAACGCCGGCTCAAAAATTCCACGCCGCCCATAAAAAGTATTTCCTGCCAGCCAAACCAGCTCCGATTTTCGAAAGCGTAATTTCCGCACATGCTCCATCTGCGCGACCAGATCATGCGTGGAGAACACATCGGCTAGACGAACCGATGATGTGCGATTGGTAAGCGAGAAGGAAACGTGAGTCTTCGGGAAGTGCTTCCAGATGAACTGAAGCATTAGCAACTTATAAAAGTCGGTATCGAGCAGCGACCGCGTAACCGGGTCGAGTTCCCAGTTGTGGTTGTGCGCCCGCTCAGCGAAGTTTACGATCATCGGGCGTAAGTATCTTTCACGATCAGCCGCCGGACAGCCGGCAGCATACGGCAAGTCATATCCAATCGAGATTTTATTGAACCCAAAACCATGAGAACTGTCAACGATTAAGGCTTTCGGCGACTTCGGGTACTGTTCCGAATCAACCGATATAAATGAAGAGATGTCGCCCACGGCGCAGGGAAGCATAAAAGCGAAAACTTACGAACATTTACATTCGCTTACCGACTCTTTACCAATCGAAAGCCTCCAAGCATTTCTAATGAGAGGTGACATAGCGCGCGGAATTCGACGGCACAAAAAGCAACAAATCGCATGGTAAAAGCAACAAAGCATGGATGTTTTGCGGCTCTAGCATTTATGATCGGTATCCGATACTAAGCGTTCCAGAAGGGGCGTACATCTCGCGAATTTTAGCTGGCAGTGGAGCCGTAAATTGAACTCGGGGATTATCTTCATCCAGAATTAAAAAACGTGGGAGGGAAGTCACCTTACCATTGATATCGTCCGCAAATATACCTCAAGCCGTCTGATGCAAGAAAACTCGAATGGAAACTAAACCTCCTGCTCCAATTACTGACCCTCAACATCAGCTGCCGCCTGCTAGAGAATCCCATAAATCCGGTGGAGGGCGGCGGCTGATCATCTGGGGCATCGTTATTCTTGCTTTCCTCGTGATTTTCTTCCTCGCATTTCGCCATCACGATGAGAGCAAAAGCAGTTCCACGCCATCCCGCCGCGGCGCAACCGGCCCCGTAACCGTTGTTACCGCCACTGCGCAAAAGGGAAACATAGGCGTCTACCTCGAAGCAATCGGCACCGTCACGCCGGTCTATACCGATTCGATCACCAGTGAAGTTACCGGACTGGTGAATCAGGTGCACTATCAGGAAGGTCAGTTGGTTCGCAAAGGCCAACCGTTGATCGATATCGATCCGCGGCCTTTCGAGGCGCAGCTCCTGCAAGCCGAGGGCGCGCTCGAACGCGATACCAACATACTCGCCGAGGCCAAAATGGACCTCGACCGTTACCGCGAGGCCTGGGCGAAGAACGGCATTCCGAAGCAAACCCTCGACGACCAGGAAAAAATTGTTCTACAGGACGAAGGCACGGTAAAGAACGATCAGGGTACGGTGCAATACGATCAGGTTCAGCTCGCCTTCTGCCATATCACTTCTCCTATAAGCGGCCGCGTAGGTTTGCGCCTTGTCGATCCCGGCAACGTCGTCCAATCTTCGGGCACAACGGTTCTCGCAGTAATCACGCAATTGCAGCCGATCACCGTAATTTTCACCGTTGCGGAAGACAGCCTGGCGCAGGTACAGGCACAGATGCGTCACGGAAAAAAGCTCACGGTTGATGCATTCGATCGCGCCCAGCAGAAAAAAATCGCCACAGGCAAGCTTTTAACTTTCGACAATCAGATCGACACCACGACCGGCACGGTAAAAATGCGTGCTCTCTTCGATAACAAAGACGACACGCTATTTCCCAATCAATTCGTAAACGCCAGGCTCCTGGTCACCACAGAGCAGGGTGTGACCCTCATTCCCACCTCGGCGATTCAACATAACGGCCAGGCCGCATTCGTTTACGTCATCCAAAATGACACCGCGCAAATCCGCAACATCAAAACCGGCGTTACAGATGGCGGTAATACCGCTGTCGAAGGCATCAATCCGGGTGATGTGATTGCCAACAGCAGCTTCGACAAGCTACAGAACAATTCGAAGATTGTGGTTTCCAAGCAGCCCCTTCCCGCTGCTTCAACCGAGAGCCAAGCCCCGTGAGCCCTTCTCGCCCATTCATCATGCGGCCGGTTGCGACCGCGCTGCTGATGGCGGCTATCTTGCTCGTCGGGATCGTTGCCTATACGCAGTTGCCGGTCTCCGCTTTGCCTGAAGTCGATTATCCGACCATCCAGGTCCTCACCTTTTATCCCGGCGCCAGCCCCATCGTGATGGCGACCACAGTAACCGCTCCGCTGGAACGGCAATTCGGCGAGTTGCAAGGCCTCAGCCAGATGACGTCCACCAGTTCCGGAGGCACATCGGTCATAGTGCTGCAATTCAGCCTGACTCTCAATATCGATGTTGCGGAAGAAGAAGTGCAGTCGGCCATCAACGCGTCACAAAGTTATTTGCCCTCGAACCTGCCCACGCCGCCTGTCTATAGCAAAACAAATCCCGCAGATGCGCCGGTGCTTACGCTGGCGATTACCTCCAATTCCATTCCGTTATCGCAGGTCGAAGATCTTGTCGATACCCGCCTTGCTCCCAAGCTTTCGCAGTTGAATGGTGTCGGCCTGGTAAGCATCAGCGGCGGACAAAAACCGGCAGTGCGCATTCGTGCCAATCCGGTAGCACTCTCTTCCTACGGAATTAATCTCGAAGACCTGCGCACCGCGCTCATCCAAGCCAGCGTGAACGCCGCCAAAGGAAATTTCGACGGCCCCCGCCAGGACTATCAGATCGATTCCAACGATCAGCTCGTCACCAGCGCCGATTACAAAAACGTGGTGGTCGCCTACCGCAACGGCGCGCCCGTCATGGTCACCGACGTAGCGGAAGTCATCGACGGCGTCGAAAACAATCAGCAAGCCGCGTGGATGAATCAAACTCCGGCGGTCATTTTGAATATCCAACGCCAGCCCGGCGCCAACACCATCAGTGTGGTCAAGAGCATCAAGGCTCTCTTGCCGCAGCTCGAAACCAATCTGCCCGCCTCTATTCAAGTCACCACGCTGACCGACTTAACCACTTCCATCCAGGCCTCGGTCTCCGATGTAGAGTTCGAGCTCCTGCTCACCATCGGCCTGGTCGTATTGGTCATCTTTATTTTCCTGCGCAGCCTTTACGCCACCATTATTCCCAGCGTGGCCGTTCCGCTGTCACTCGTCGGCACATTCGCCGCGATGTACGCCCTCGGTTACAGCCTCGACAATCTTTCACTCATGGCGCTCACCATCTCCACCGGATTCGTGGTGGACGATGCCATCGTCATGATCGAAAATATCTCGCGTTACATCGAAGAAGGCGAAGCGCCCATGGAAGCCGCGCTCAAGGGGGCGGAACAAATCGGCTTCACGATTCTTTCGCTGACGGTCTCCCTCATCGCGGTGCTCATCCCGCTGCTCTTTATGGGAGACGTTGTCGGCCGTCTCTTCCGCGAATTCGCCGTAACCCTTGCCGTCACCATAGTCGTCTCTGCCGTAGTTTCGCTGACGCTCACGCCCATGATGTCGGCACGCATCTTGCGGCACGAGCCGAAAGAGCAGCAAGGGCGCTTCTACAAGGCTTCCGAGCGCGTTTTCGAAAGCATGATCGCCTTCTACGGGCGGACGTTAAAATTCGTCCTGCAGTATCAAACCATCACGCTATTCGTCGCGCTCGGCACGCTTCTGCTCACAATATTTCTCTACATCCTGATTCCCAAAGGATTTTTCCCGGTGCAGGACACCGGTGTGATTCAAGGCATTTCGCAGGCGCCCGAAACTATTTCATTTTCGGCGATGGAGGAGAAGCAACAGGAGCTCGCCAAAGTCATCCTCGCCGATCCGGCTGTTGAAAGCCTTTCATCGTTCATCGGAGCCGACGGCACCAACACCACGCTCAACAGCGGCCGTATGTCAATTAATCTCAAGCCGCTGGAGGATCGCAGCATCAGCGCGGCCGATCTGGTACGCCGGCTGCAAAACAGTTTGCAGAAAGTTCAGGGCATCTCGCTCTACATGCAACCCGTGCAAAACATCACGGTCGACGATCGTGTCAGCCGCACGCAGTACCAGTACACGCTGGAAGATCCCGATGTGAACGAACTCAATGAGTGGACCAACCGTTTTGTCGCCAAGCTGAAGACCTTGCCCGAGTTGGAAGATGTCGCCACCGATCAGCAAACCGGAGGCCTCGCCGTCTCGCTCATGATCGACCGCGTCACAGCATCGCGCCTCGGCATTGCTCCCGCCACCATCGACAACACGCTCTACGACGCCTTCGGCCAGCGCCAGATCAATACGATGTACACGCAGCTCAACCAGTATCACGTGATTCTCGAAACCCAGCCGCAATTTCAGCAGAGCCCCGATACGCTAAAGAGCCTTTATATTCAGGCGAACGCATCCTCGGGCACGTCGGGCCCCGGCGCTGCCAACTCGTTTTCCGCTTCCGGATCGGCTTCTGCCGGATCGAACGCAACCACCACATCTGTTATCTACACGCCTTCGTCCGCCGTGCTCACTCCGCCCACCAATGCGCTTTCGCCCGGCGGCGGTTCCTCGGTCTCATCCGCCAACACCGGCGCCACAACTGCAATGAGCAATGCAGTGCCGCTCAGCGCGTTCACGCACTTTCACACCGCATCCGAAGCGCTTTCTATTAACCACCAGGGACAGTTTCCCTCGGTCACCGTGTCCTTCAACCTGGCTCCCAACGCTGCGTTAGGCAGCGCCATCAGCGCTATCGAAAAGGTGCAGGATAATATGCACATGCCTGCCAGCCTGCAAGCCGATTTCCAGGGCACGGCGGCATCTTTCAGGAATTCGCTTTCAAACGAAGCGTTGTTGATCTTGGCCGCTCTCGTTACGGTGTACATCGTTCTCGGCGTGCTCTACGAAAGCTTCATTCATCCCGTAACTATTCTTTCCACTCTTCCATCGGCCGGAGTCGGGGCGCTTCTCGCGCTCATGCTGTTCGGTCAGGATCTGAGCGTCGTCGCCATCATCGGAATCATCCTGCTGATCGGAATCGTGAAGAAAAACGGAATCATGATGGTCGACTTCGCTCTCGAAGGCGAACGTCAGCACGGTAAAAACGCGACGGACGCGATCTACGAAGCCAGCCTTCTGCGTTTTCGTCCCATCATGATGACAACCATGGCCGCGCTCCTTGGCGGCATTCCTCTAGCCGTGGGTACCGGTATCGGCTCGGAAATCCGTCGCCCGCTGGGTATCGCCATGGTCGGTGGACTCATATTGAGCCAGGCGCTTACGTTGTACACCACGCCGGTCATTTACATCTTCTTCGATAATCTTGGCGAAAGATTCTCCCGCTCGCGTTCCCGCAAGAGTGAAGACACGGGCGGAGCGCAACCTGCGGAACAGGCATGAACCCTTCGGAACTCTTTATCCGGCGACCCGTGGCAACAACGTTGCTCACCATTGCTATCGCCATCGCTGGAGCCATAGCGTTCACCGTGCTCCCGGTTTCGCCCTTGCCGCAGGTCGACTTCCCGACCATCTCCGTTTCCGCTTCATTGCCCGGAGCCAGCGCCCAAATCATGGCATCCTCCGTGGCCACGCCGCTGGAGCGGCAATTCGGCCACATCGCGGGCGTCTCCGAGATGACCTCAGCCAGTTCTCTCGGCAGCACATCGATCACAATTCAATTCGATCTAAGTCGCAATATCGATGGCGCTGCGCGCGATGTGGAAGCTGCCATCAGCGCCGCCCGCTCATATCTTCCTGCAAATCTTCCCGCCAACCCTACATATCGAAAAGTAAATCCCGCCGACTCTCCCATCATGATTATCGGTTTGACCTCGACCAAATTCGATAAAGGCAAGCTATACGACGAAGCTTCCACCGTGATGGAACAGAAACTCTCGCAGATTCAAGGCGTGGGTCAGGTAGTCGTGGGCGGGGCGTCCCTGCCTTCGGTGCGCGTGGAAGTAAATCCAACTCAGCTCAACAGCTATGGCCTCACGCTTGCCAACATTCAAGCGATCTTAAGTACGCAGAATGCCGACCTGGCCAAAGGACAAATATCCAACGGTTCGCAAACCGCCGACATTGTGGCCAATGATCAGATCTCAACCGCCGAAGACTACAAGCCCATCATCATCGGCTCCCACAACGGCACGGCAGTCCGGCTTTCCGATGTGGCGGATGTGATCGACTCGGTGCAGAACGTTCGCTCCGCCGGCTATTTAAACGGAATCCCTTCTGTAACCGTGATCATCTTCCGCCAGCCCGGCGCAAACATCATCCAGACCGTCGACAACATCACCAACCAGTTGCCATTTCTCAAAGCCTCGATCCCGCAAGGCATCGACACCACGATCGTCCTCGACCGCACCACAACAATCCGCGCTTCCGTCGATGATGTAGAGCGCACTCTGCTCATCTCGGTCGCGCTCGTCATTCTTGTTGTCTTCATTTTCCTGCGCAATGGCCGCGCCACACTGATTCCCAGCATCGCCGTTCCGGTTTCTCTGATCGGTACCTTCGCAGTGATGTACCTGTTGAACTACAGCCTCGACAACCTCTCCCTAATGGCCCTTACCATCTCCACCGGATTCGTGGTCGATGATGCCATCGTGGTGATGGAGAACATCTCCCGCCACCTGGAAGAGGGCATGAAGCCCTTTGCCGCCGCGCTGAAAGGCGCGCAGGAAATCGGCTTCACCGTCTTTTCCATCAGTGTCTCCCTCGTCGCGGTTTTCATCCCCATCCTGATGATGGGAGGCATCGTCGGCCGTCTCTTTCGCGAATTTGCAGTCACCCTCTCTACGGCCATCGCTGTATCGATGGTGATCTCGCTTACCACCACCCCGACCATGTGCGCCTTCCTGCTGAAGGAAGAAAAAAAAGAAGGCCGCGGCAGACTATATCAATGGAGCGAAAAATTCTTCGCCGGGATGCTGGAATTTTATCGCCGCACCTTGATTTGGGTGTTGGCGAATCCCGTCCCCACATTAATTGTCTTGATCATCACCATAGCGCTGAACATTGTTCTCATCATAAGAATCCCAAAAGGTTTTTTCCCGCAACAGGACACCGGTGCAATCGTGGGTGGTGTGCAAGGCCCGCAAGATGCCTCGTTTCCCTCAATGGACGATTCCATTAAAAAGCTTGTGGGCGTAATCAAGGCCGACCCCGCCGTCGCCAATGTCAATGCCTACACGGGTGGCAACGGCAACTCGAATGCCGGTTTCATCTACATGGCACTCAAGCCGCTCAACCAGCGTAAGATTGGCGCGCCGGAAATCATCAATCGCCTGCGCCCCAAGTTGAATCGTTTGCCCGTCGCCTCAGCCTTCTTGCAGGCTTCGCAGGATCTTCGTATCGGCGGCCGCTCCAGCAACGCGCTTTATCAATACACCATTCAGTGCGACAACGTTCAGGATTTATCGAAGTGGGGTCCGATTCTTCTCAACGAGATGAAAAAACTTCCCGGTCTCCAGGATGTCAACTCCGATCAGCAAAATGGTGGACTGGAAGAGTTGCTGACTTATGACCGGACAAGCGCAGCCCGGCTTGGCCAGACAGCGCAAACCCTCGACTCCTCGCTTTATCAGGCCTTCGGCCAATCCGAAGTCTCCATCATCTATACCCAGCTCAATCAATACTACGTAGTGCTCGAGGTCGCGCCGCAATACTGGCAGAGTCCGCAAGGGCTGAAATATATTTACCTCCAGAGCACTGGTGGTAACGTGCCGCTCACCACGGTCGCCAAAGCCGATTCGGGCACAACCCCGCTAGCCGTCAACCATACCGGCCTGTTTCCTTCGGTAACCGTATCGTTCAATCTCGCTCCCGGAGTCTCGTTAAGCGACGCCACACAAAGCATCGCACTCATGCAACAGCGTTTGGGAACGCCCTCGACCATCCGCGGCTTTTTCGCCGGCACGCTGCAGGCCTACCAACAATCGCTGAGCACCGAACCCCTGCTGATCTTGACAGCTCTGCTCGCTGTCTACATCGTGCTCGGCGTTCTCTACGAAAGCCTGATTCATCCGCTGACCATCATCTCAACTCTACCCTCGGCCAGCGTCGGCGCCATGCTCGCGCTGATGCTCTTCAAAATTGATTTAAACGTAATCTCCATCATCGGAATCGTATTACTAATCGGCATCGTCAAGAAAAACGCAATCATGATGATCGACTTTGCTCTGGTCGCCGAACGTCAGGAAGGGAAGAGCACGTCAGAATCGATCTTCGAAGCCTGTATGCTGCGCTTCCGGCCGATTTTGATGACCACCATGGCCGCGCTCTTCGGTGCATTGCCGCTGGCATTCGGTACCGGCACCGGCTCCGAACTTCGTCGGCCGCTCGGCATTACGATTGTCGGGGGATTGATTGTGAGTCAGGTGCTCACGCTCTATACCACTCCGGTAGTTTATTTATTCCTGGATCGCTTGCGGCTCCGCCTCCAGGGAAAACGGCACGAATCGCTATCAGCTCCCGCAACGGAGGTCGGCTAACCATTGCGCGAGATAAGCGATGAAGCAGGTACCCACGCTATGAATATTCTTCGACAGAAACCAGTGAGCTATATCGTCCGCCTAGGCGCGGTTGCGCTCACGTTAATGTTGTCCGCTTGCGTAGTCGGGCCCAAGTATCACGCCCCCACTCCACAGGCCCCCGCGGCTTATAAAGAGTCGCCCACCCAATTTAAGGAAGATCAAGGCTGGACCGTGGCGCAGCCTGCGGACGCGAAACTTCGCGGCAAATGGTGGGAGATTTTCAACGACCCGGAGTTGAACGCGCTCGAAGAACAGCTGGACATCAACAATCAGAACATCAAATTGTATTTCGAGAACTTCATGGAAGCCCGCGCCGTAGTGCGCGAAGCCCGCTCGCAATATTTCCCAACCTTAAGCGTCGCTCCCTCCGTCAACCATTCCCGCCCTTCGGCAAATCTTGGCGCTGGCGCCGTTGCAGGCGCAGGTGCGACCACAACCACCACGGCGACTCCGGTCCAGAGTACGGTTTACTCTTTGCCGCTCGAAGCCTCCTGGGAGCCCGATCTCTGGGGAAAAGTTCGCAATACAGTACGCGAAGCTCAGTACGCCGCACAGGTCAGCGCCGCCGATCTGGAAAATGAACGCCTCACCGAACAGGCCAGCCTGGCACAATATTTTTTCGAGATTCGCGGCCAGGACAAGCTGCAACAGATTTTCGATGAAACCGTAAAAGCCGATGAGAAATCGCTTGAACTGACTCGTTCTCTCTACGACTCCGGAATCGATGACCAGATTTCGGTGGTCGAAGCGGAAACCACGCTAAAGAGCGCGCAAGCCGGTGCCACCAACGTGGGCATTGCGCGTGCGCAATATGAGCACGCGATTGCTGTGCTGCTGGGCAAAGTCGCTTCTAATTTTTCCATTCCCCCGAAGCCGATGACCGTCGTGCCGCCGCCAATCCCAATCGGCATCCCCTCGGAATTACTCGAGCGCCGTCCCGACATCGCCGCCGCCGAGCGCACCATGGCCGAAGCGAACGCAACCATCGGCATAGCCTATGCTGCCTACTATCCAGATCTGACCCTCACCGGAGAAGCCGGTTTTGAAAGTTCGATCTTTAGTAAATGGCTCTCGTGGCCGAGCCGCTTTTGGTCCGTCGGCGCGTCTCTACCGGAAACTATCTTCGATGCCGGCTTGCGCCGTGCCACCGTGCAACAATACGTCGCCACCTACAATGCAGATCTAGCCAATTACCGCCAGACCGTGCTCTCCGCGTTTCAACAGGTGGAAGATGGCCTCGCCGAAGTCCGTATTTTGTCGAAGGAAATTCAGCAGGAGCAGGAAGCCGTTGACGCTGCGCAAACTTTCCTGAAACTCGAACAGGGGCGCTACGACACTGGCATCGACCCCTACATCGATGTGCTCGTCGCCCAAACCACGGTGCTGGCCGATCAACAAACGCTGAACGGTCTTCAGGTCCAGCAAATGACTTACGCGGTTGCCCTGATCGAATCTCTCGGCGGCGGCTGGGATCGTTCGCAATTGCCCGGCCCAAAGCAGGTTACACAAAAACCGGATAAGGGCGAAACGACCATTCAACAATAGGATTTCAACGTGTAACCGATGAAACCAGCAAGGCGAGCCGTGGAAATAAAAAGTGCCCTCCCGCGTCATCGATCACATTCACCTGGCAGGTATAAAAACCGGGTTTGAGCGGAGTCAGCGGCACGTCCAACTGGAAAACCGCGGCCTTTCGCGCCTGTGCGTTTAACTCTGTCATCTCCACCAGCGAACTTTCGTAGACCTTTGCCTTGTCTTGGAAGAACGCAACATTGCTCAGCAACCGAATGCCAGGTTTGTGATCCGCGTTTCCCGCGGAAGCGGTCACCTCCGGCTTGGCCGGGTCATAAACCTCGTAATAAAGCAGCAGATGCTGCGATCCCGAAAAAACGTGCGTGATATTCGGAATGATTTCCGAACCGTCGCGAATCAGAGGATTCAGACTCGAACCCTTCTTTGCCGACTGAGTCTGGCTTGCCAGCACGACCGAACTCATCTTCAGCGGCTGCGACTTCAAATCCGGTACATCGATATCTGCTTCAAACGAACCCATGCGTCCGGTCTGGTTTTCCCGCACCACAAACTTCAAGTGATACTTGCCGCTCAGCAGGCTCATCCCTGTGTCGTACTGGACGTTTTTCTTCTGCACTTCTGTTGCCGTATCCACTGCCAGCCTCACGGTGTCACGGATTCTGTTGAGCGGATGATGTTCGTTGTCGAGCACCATGCCAATCACATCGAGCGTAGCTTTGTCGCGGTCGCTGCTGCGCACGAATGGAATTTGCGATCCCGGCACCACCAGCGAAATTGGAACAAAAAACTTGTTGCTCTCGAGACGGAAATAAGAAACTCCTAAATACAGCGGCAAATCCGTTGCCGGCAATTCAGAAGCAAGTTCTTCTTCAAGCTGCCGTTCTTTGTCGTCTTTTGTCGAATGCTGATAATCTGCCGGTGCGTAATAGCCGCGCCGGTAGTCGATCTTCGCCCCGGGGATGTTGATCTTCACGCCGATGCGCCGGTAATGCCCGTCTCGCGCCAAATTCGTGCTGTGATACCCGATCAGGTAATAAGTCGACGTATCCTGCTGCACTCCTTTGAAAATCTTGCTGAAGTCGTTGGAGTCGAGAAACGCGCGCCCGCCCGTGTCGCTGGCCAGCGTCACCAGAGTTTCCTGCGTGGTGAAATTGGAATTCAACGCATTCAAGGTTGCCTGGCCGGAATACGCCGACACTCCGCGCAGGCTCGCATTCTGGGCCTCTCCGCCGGCTACCAGTGCCTGCAAGCCGCGCATGTCCATGGTGTAAATTGCCATGTTCGAGCGTACCGCGGCATTCACGGCAGCCCGTAGCTCCGATTGATTTTCTATTCCTGTCCGGTCCATGCCGCTGGAAAAATAAATCAGCGATTTTTTCTGCTGCACAAACGCCAGTTTTTCCGCCACCGAACGCAACGCCTCCAGCCGCCGGTCGGTGTTGAAAATGTTGTATTCCGTATCGTCGGCGGTAAAAGGCTGGCCCGAGTCCGGCGTTCCGTCGGTAGTGCCGGTGGTTCCTTCCTCAAAGCCTTGTCCGCTGCCGGAGCTGAATGCGTCCAGTTGTTTTTTCAGCAACGTGCAGTCGGCGGTGAAATCCTGATTCACCAGCAGCGAGCTTCCCAAAGACACAATCGATACCAGGTCCGCGGGCGCCATTTGCGTATCGACATAATGTTTCGCCGAAGTAACCGCATGATCGATTTCATCCGGCTCCATGGCCGATAGATCGAAAAACAAAACAATCAGCCGCCGGTCTTTGAATTGCGCCGCAAGATTGGCACGCGCCGGCGCAGGAGCGGGTTGGGCCGAAGGCTCGCCAGCCAACGGTTTAACCTGCGCAACATCGAGTGCGGGAGCGGCGTCAACATTCTCTGTGTCAAAGGAGAGAATTTTTTGCGGTTTATTGTCTTCCAGAATCGTGAAATTCTCTGGCTTCAATCCCCGTATAAAATTCCCGTTCTTATCCCGGACCGTTACGTTCACCAGGACAAGATCCGACTGCACGTGAATCAGATACTCTGAATCCTGCTGCGAGCGCAATTCGGGATGCAGAAGTGCCAGCGTCAACATTACCGCCGCAAATTTGTCGGCGAATCTCTTTAACTTGAAAACCATAAAATTTACTCCGCCATAACCCGCGAAGAATATCCATTTAAAACCGAAAACGCGCAGTCATCGTGAACTGCCGCATCACTCCCACTGCGGTCACGCGTCCAAACGTTGGCGAGTTCACGTTGGTGTCGATCGAAGAATAATTCGGTATGTTGAAAATGTTGGTTGCCTGTGCGCGGAATTCCAGCATGCGCGATTCTTTCAACGGAACGATTTTCGTGAAAGCCATATCGAACACTTTCGTCCCCGGCCCGATAATGCTGTTGCGCCGTGCATCGCCAAATGGCCCGGCTGGCGCCGCAAACGCGGCCGTATTGAACCATTCACCAATCGAAGGGTTCGCCAAACTGACGGACTGCCCCGGAACCACGTCCGGCCGCAGCGTTCCACTCGTACCCGCGTTCACGCTGCCGATGTTGTCCAAATATCGCGGCGTGAATGGCAAGCCCGAGGCAATCGTCCAATCGCCGCTCCATTGCCAGTCGCCGAAAATCGCGCGCCATGGAGTATTTTCCGTGAGCCAGCGCTTGTCGTGCCCGAACGGCAACTCCACCAGATAGTCGGCGGTAAATTTGTGCGTCTGATTAAAGCTGGAAAGTCCACGCTCCGCCGACAAGTTGAAAGGATCCTGCGCCACATTGGAAGCGCCGGAGCTCGATGAGTTGCTGCTTCCGCCTCCACCAACCGCCCCGGTCCCACCAGCACCAAGTCCCGGCGTGTTCGCCCCTGAAGTTGCGCCGGCTCCAATCGAAGACGCATCGTCCAGCGACTTCGAAAACGTATAAATGCCACCAATCGAAAATCCTTTGGCCAAGCGCTTGCGCAGCCGCGCAGATGCCGCGTTGGCCTCCGAATCCGCCACCGAGCTTTCGTAGGTAAACGCGTCAACGCCTGCGATACGGATCGCAGTCGCAGTCAGTGTTCGATTGGGCGCTTCCAGAACATCGAGGTCCGTTCCTTTCGTTCCGGTGTAATCGATGTTCAGCAAAACCGTGGGGCGAATCTGCTGTTGAATATCCAGATTGCGAATCTGCACGTAGCCCAACCGGTAATTCGGATTCACCGCATAGCTGTTGCTGATTCCCATCGGTGCTGGAAATCCGCTCTCCAGCGTCAGCTCTCCGGGAACAGTTTGAATGTTCGTTGCCGTGGTCGAAAATGGCGGCTGATAAGCAAGCTGCTGCGCGATGCTCTGATATGCGCCTGTGTTGTAGTTGATGCCATATCCGCCGCGCACTACCGTTTTAGAAAACGGTTTCCACGCAAACCCAATCCGCGGAGCAAAATTGTTGCGATCCGGACGCACCAGGCTGTCCGGCAGCTTGCCGTAGTACGGACCAGCTTGTCCCGGCGCAATCGGCGTCACCGCCGCCACGCCGAAAGCCGGATTCAACGCGCCCGGCGAAAGATCGAGATTGGCGATGCGATTGTTAAATTCGGTAAGCGGCGAAACATATTCGTAGCGCACTCCAAGATTGAGCGTCAGGTTCCCGCGCATCTTCCACTCGTCCTGCACATACAAATCCCAATAGTTGCCGCGGAAATGATTGCTCTGCCCGAACTGCTCCGAGGTTTGTTGCGGCAGACCAAGCAGGAAATCTGCAAAGTCGTAACCCGTTCCAGCAACAGCTTGCCCGTTGACCAATTCCGAAGTATTAAGTCCGGTAAAAATAAACGATCCTCGCGGATTGCTATCGGTATCCGTATTCACCTGCACTCGCCGGAAATCCCCGCCCCATCGCCAGGTCTGTTTCGCGTGGTTCCAGATCACATTATCGGAAAAAGTATAAGTTTGATTGCGCGTGAGCGCCGGAGTGGTGTCATTCAAACTGCCAAAATTTGTGAAGGAAAGATTGGGCAACCCCCAATCGAATGGATTGCTCGAAACCCCGGTGATCCCGAGCGCGCCGGCAACGTCTTGATTGAAAGCGTAGAGATTCTGTGTTTGCGTGCGGCTGCGATTAAAATCGGCCTTAATAATATTCGTCAGCTTGCCAATGCTGCGCGTGTAGGAAACCGGAATATCGAAGCTGCGCACCGATGTGCTTCCTCCCACGCTCGGAAACGGGTTCGTGATGTTCGAACTCGATCCGTGGTAGTGAAAGCCGAAGCTAAGATTATTGCGCGGCGCATTACGTCCGCCGCCACGCCGCCCTCGTACCGGCGCCGCTCCAATCGTGCGATTCACCCGCACATTCAGATCGTCGCTATCGCTGTTGGCCGAAGTTACAAAATGAAAATTCTGATAAGCTCCCGGCAGGTTCGGCAGCGGTATATATGGCAGCAATCCTTGCGCGACTGCATTGATCTGCGGAATCGTATCGTTGGCGAACGGAGTATTCGTCTTCGGATTAAAAATCTGTACGAGCTGTCCCCGTTGCGTACCCGAAGTGTACAGAGTCTGTGAAAAATTCCCCTGCCGTTCCAACAACGTCGGCACAGTCGAGAATTGATCGAAGGGATTTTCCCCGCGCTTGCCGTTGTAGTTGACGAAATAAAATGTCTTGCTGCCGCCGTTATAAATATGCGGAATATTCAGTGGTCCACCCACCGAGCCGCCAAAACTATTTTGCAGATATCCCGGCTTTTCTGGAGGCTCTCCCGTTAACTCGTAAGGCGATGCATTCAGCGCGGAATCTCCCACCCCGTAATACACCGACCCATGCGGACGATTGCTGTCAAATCCGCGCCGGCCAAAAATCATCGGTCCCCCGCCGCCGAATCCTCCTCCACCGAAACCACCGCCCGGACCGCCAAATCCGCCGCCTGCGCTGAATCCCCCTCCTTGTTGTCGCGCATCGTTAAAGCGCTGCTGCATTTCGTCGGCGCTCATGGCATTGAATGAATTCGATGTATTGCCCGAAACCGCTACCGATTCGGTCGCGCTATCCGGCGAAATACCCGGTACCGGCATGCCCGAAGGCACAACATCGCTCATCGCACCGCCCGCTTCCTGTCCTGCTCCACTTTGAAATACTGGAAGATTCTGGAAGCCGCGTCCGCCCGTATTCACCCGCTGCTGCGGCTGTGCGTTATGTGTCCCTTGCGAGCGTGATAAGAGAATGAGTTCAAAATTCGTCGGTACATCCTGATGCGCGGCGTCGATCACCGCTTCATGCGTGGCCGCCGCAAAAGCTGCCATCTGCACTTTCACCGTGTAACGCCCGTCGGCGGCCACTTGTAATTGATAGCTTCCATCCACATCGGTCCACGCATTCACCACGACCTTCGTTTCCGCATTCTCCGCGGAAACATTGGCACCCGGAATCGGCATATTTCCCGACTTCACAATGCCACGTATCACTCGCCCCGCGGTCGCGGGTGCAGTAGCCTGTCCGTACAATAAATACGCATGTAGCAGCACGATAGGAATCACGCCAATTAAACGCAGGGCGAACGTAAATCGCCGTCTGATCTTGGCCAGCAAAAATTGAAGGCGGTAACTCTTCATAGTGTGGCGCGAGCATTTTCTGCCATCTTGATGGGATCATACCGTTCCATCCCCGCCCGCACTGTAAAATTTTGTGCCGAATGATCACGAGCGCCGGAATTAAAATTGTGCTTCGTAAAGTTATGCAAAGATTGCATAAATCTTAGTTTTTATCGCAACTTCCGGGCCATAATTCCATTCATACTTGTAGATCGCTTTGAAAAGGAGATCTCAATGCTTAAGAAACAATTTCTTGTTCTCGCCGCGGCCGGTCTTATTTCGATCGCGTCCTTCGCAACGGCGCAGGACAGCCAGTCTAACGATCAGGCACCGCCTGCACAGAACGGCGAACGGCACCACGGCCCGCCCGATCCCGCCCAGCGTACCGCGGAACTAACCAAGCACCTGAACCTCACGTCTGATCAGCAGGCGAAGGTGCTGGAAGCGCTGCAATCCGAGCGTTCACAAATGGAAACTTTGCACCAGGATAGTTCGCTCTCGCAGCCGGATCGCCGCGCCAAGATGATGAGCATTCGCCAGACCACCGATTCCCAGATTCGCTCGCTGCTCGATGCGAACCAGCAGAAGAAGTGGGACCAGATGATGGCCCGCCGTGAACAGCACATGCATAACCACGGTGGCAATGGCGGGGCAGATCAAGCGCCCCCGCAACAGTAATAAGTTCCGCAAGCAAATACGAGCCGGTTGCCGCCGCGACGCACGGCGGCAACCGGCTCAATTCTTTTCGGCGGCGCTAACGCGAGTTAGAACTAGTTAGAGAAGATCAGAAACTGATCTTCAATGAGAATTCCAGTGCTCGCGGCGAACCCAGCGCAAACACGCCGGAACCCAATCCCAATCGATTGCTGCTCGGCTGTTCACCGGGTGTCCCATTCACCGAACCCGGCGTTCCGCTCAAAACGCCGCTGAGCGGATTGGACGGGCCATCAAAGTTCGACAAATTCATGACATTGAAAAACGAAACTCCCGGCTCGACCTGGAATTTCTCCCGGAACTTATAAATCCAATTCAAGCTGACGTCGAGCGCCCGCAACCAGCCCATTCCGGCTTCGTCCACCGGAGCGCCGGGAATAACTTCCTGCACTGCGCCGAGGGTTTGTAGTTGATTCTGCGAAAACAGCCCGTTGTTGATCAACACCTGCCCCGCCGGAGTCGGCAGGCCGGCAAAAGTATGGTTGTAACTGTTGATTACCGTTTTGATATTGTCCGCGCTCACGCCATGTCCGAATGAGCCAACATTGGTGCCGGGCAGCACATCTCCCAGCGAACCATTCGACGCAAAACTGCCGTCGCCCGTGCCGTCGCCCGTGACATCCGTCACGAAAAGGCCGCCGGGAAGGCCAGTGGGACTGAGAGTAAGCGTCACCGGCAGCGGGCTGTAAAAATGTCCGATCATGCCCAGCCGGAAGTGATAGGGCAAATCCGCCGTCCCGCCAAATGAAATTTGATGCTTGCGGTCCAGCCCGTTTGGTCCCAGATAGTGCTGGGGACTGTTGAAGTCGGTTGCAATGGTGATGAAGTCGTTGTCTGTGGCCGAAGAGATATAGCGTTCCAACTGATACGACACTTGCAAATCAAGATTTCTGACCAGATTAACCGGATGCTCCAAGTGTTGTTTCAGAGAAGCCTGAAGTGCGGTATTTTTCGCATAGCCGATGGGGAATAACATCTGGTTGGTGCCGAGGTTCTGATTAATTCCGGGGAACGCGGCGGTGGGGCAAGGGAATCCTCCGCACAATGAATAGCCCGAATCAAGTCCGTTCGAAGCGTAGCTGCTAATCGTTGCGCCTGCCGTGATGGCGCATTGAATTGCCTGCGGACCGGTGCCAATACCGCAGCCGAACTGTTGATTGGTAGACGAAATCGCCGCCAACGCATTCGCCAGATTAAAATAGTGCGAGTCACCCACGCGGTTTGTATCAATCGCCAGCAGCGTATGGGTTTCGATGTTACGCAAATAATCCATCGTCAGCACCATGCCCGGGCGTATCTCGTGTTGAAAACCGGCATTCATTTGCAGCGAGCGCGGGCTAATGTAATTCGGCGCCAGCAAATCCGTTCCTGAGGCATCCAGTCCATCGGCCAACGCATTCCCGATAAACGAAGGATTGCTCGCCGGCCCGGCAGCTAAAGTCGCTGCCTGGTATTGCGTCTGGAGTGCTGTAATCTGGCTGGCTACGTTTCCAATCGGCTGGCCGCAAAATGAAGGCGTGACAGTGGTGCCATTCGGCAGAGATAAGGCTTGCGGATTGCCATTCGAGCAAACGGTTGTGTCGGCCAGAAACAACCCCTTCTGCAAACGCGCCGGCCGGTCAAATTCAATATTGTTCCAGATCGAATTTTCATAAAACAGTCCCGCGCCCGCGCGGAAAACCGTTTTTCCTTTCCCCGAAGGATCCCATGCCAATCCCACCTGCGGTGCCCAATTGTGATTGGGCTGCCGCACCCGGTTGCTCAGTCCTGAATAAAGCTGATTGTCGAATTGATCCAGGGCTGAAATCGGCGCAAGATCGCTGTCCGTGCGCCCCGAATCGCGCACATAGCGCAAGCCATAAGTGAGCGTGAGCGTCGGCCGCAGCTTCCACGCGTCGCCGATATAGAACGAAATTCGATTGTCCGGCCCGCTGCCGCCGGCGGGAAATCCAAAGGCAGGTATCTCTGAGTCGTACCCTTGTCCATTGCCCAACGACACGCTCGTGACCGGGTAATTCAACGGATTCGCCGCGCCTCCAGGAAAACAAGGAGTATTCGCCCCGCACGAACTGGTGGCGAACGCAATCGAAGTGTTGTTTAACGGTGCGCCCACAGCCGGTGCCAGCGCCAGGAAACTCGCAAATCCTCCGCCAAAAATATGATTGAACCCACCACCATAGCGAATAATGTGAGCCCCCCACGCGCGGCTGCCATCATATTTAATCTGATGGTCGGACTGATAAGTCTGCTGCGGAGCTAGAAAACTAGGGCCGGAACAAAAAGAGTCCGCTCCAGAAGTCAGGCAGTCCGGATCGCTGCCGATCGCCAGTTCAAGGCCCGGCTCCGGATTAAAAATGGTGCTCCCCGCCGTCGCGTCCACAATTCCATTGCGGAACTTTGTATATCCGAAACGAATGCTGTGCGTGTAATTGCCGGTATTAAAATCCAGCCCAAAAGCGTGAACCGGCGTGTGATTCACGTTGCCAAACGGTTGAAAGCTGTTCGGGATGATGGCCAGCACGCTGTGATTCTGGTCGTAAGAGAAGCGGTAAAAAAACTTGTAGTTGTTGTTGATGTTCCAGTCGAGGCGCCCAATCCCTTCCGCCTCGCGAAAAGGCGAATTGTAACTGCCCGTGATCCCCGAGAAAGGTCCGCTCGAAAGCACTGGATTCAGCAAATCCTGCTTGGTGCGCTCCGCATCCAGAAAGAAAAACAACTTGTCTTGAATAATGGGTCCGCCAAAATTACCGCCAAACTGGTTGCGCTGGAAAGGATTGTCGGTTCCGCCCGGCAGATTCGCATCCAGAGTTTGATCGCGAAATGCGTAATATCCTTCGCCGTGATAATGATTCGTGCCCGACCGGGTGGTCACATTTACCGAGCCCGAAGAAGTAAGCTCCGTCGAAAGATCGAGCGACGACTGCTGAATCTGAAACTCCTGAATCGCGCTCGACGGCACATTCTGGGTTGTCGTCCCTACCGTCTCATCGCTGATGTCCAAGCCATCCACTTCAATACGCGCCGTGCGCCCGAACCGTCCGCCAAACGAAATGGAAGAAAAACCGTTCTTCGTCGGATCGAAATTGCCGCCATCCTGAATCTGCACTCCCGGCTCCAATTGCGCTAGGTCGAGAAAGTTTCGCCCATTGATGGGCAGGTTCTCAATCTGTTCAGTCGTCAGCACACCCTGTACGGTAGCCTGTTGCGTGTTCACCGTAATCTCGGTGCCCTGCACCTCGACTACCTGCGTCGTTTGTCCCACTTCCAGCTTCAAATTTCCCGGCGAGGTCACGCCCACTTGCACGGTCACCGCAAGTTCCGACGTCTTGAATCCCTGCGCCTCCACCCGCAACATATAGTCGCCCGGAGTCAGTGCGCCTGACGTATATGCTCCCGCCGACGTGCTCTTCGTCGTGATCACCCGCCCGGTCGCTTTATTGCCGATCGAAATCTTCGCGCCGCCCACCACCGCGCCTGTAGGATCGGTCACTGAACCTTGAATGCTGCCGGTAGAGATTGTCGTCTGCGCCTGCGCCGTCAATCCGCACAAAAGAACACACAACAATAAAAACGATATAAAACCGATCTTCACTTTAGGGCACAACAAATCATCCACCGACAACATAGGCACCCTTCCTTTCAAAATGCTGGGTCCACCATCATAACCGCTATGCACGTGCAATTTCCTCTTCAGTTCCAACGAGCAGGCGAATTCGGGCTGACACGAACAGCGTTTACAAAACGTTCGCGAAAAACGTTTTGGGTGGGGCACGGCTTCAGCCGTGCCATTACGTTCCAAGAAATGATCTGGGCTTTAGCCCCTGAGATGCTTTATTGTGGCCTCGTATTTAAGACTGACAAGATTTTGTCTTTAACGATTTTGCGCGAAGCTTATTATTGACAACCCATCTGCTCACTTTGATCGGCATCCCCCGACTTTCGGTTGCCCGTATCGCGCAATTGTCCGAAACTCACTGCCGTCCCAAATATCGAATCCGCCCATTAAAAGCTCGCCCCGGCCCATCAATATAGGTGGGAAACGGATGCGTGGCATCCAGCACTCCGTTTGCCACCACCACGTTGGCATGGTTCGTGATGTCGTCAAAGCCGCCGCGCAGAGCCCAATAACGTCCGAAAAGATGGAACCGTTTTTCAAATTGCAGATTCACCGAATAATAAATTGGCAGCCGAAAAGTTCCCGGGGGATCTCCCGAAACAATCTCCCCTTGATCGGTGGTCGCATTGAAAGGCAGTCCATTCCGCACTTCCGCCGAGTAAACCAGATCGACCTTATGCAAAATCGGCAGCTTGAAGAAGGGAAGCACGCCCCATCCCACAAACCGGTTCGGCGTATCCCACGGATAAGGACCCGGCCGTTGCTGGCTCAACAGCGGAATATCCAGGCTGAAGTCGAACACCTCATTCGTATGTGCCCGCGAGCGCGTGTATGCTCCAAAAATCTCGTAATACTGTCGAAAATGATGGCGCAGGCTTATCTGAAACGCGTCATAACGGTCGTCGCGTCCGTTCCCAAGTAAAAAATCGCCATTCACCGCTCCATTCAGCGTGTTATAAGCGAAGCCATGAACCCCGCGTTTCTCCAGAAACTCCAGCTTCAAAAACACTGCCGCGGGCAACTTCTTCTCCAGCCCAATACTCCAGTTCAAATATCGCGGCGCTTCCAGCGTGTTGCGGTTCACCGTAAATGTAGTTGGCACGGGAACCGGCGCAGTCGCTATAGTTCCATTCGCATCGGTCGGCTGTCCGCTCGGATCGAAAAAATAATCGACTCTCTTCCCCTCCAGCGGCTGATGGATCAATCCCAGATTCGTATTGTCGTAAACCATACCCGCGCCTGCCGAGAGCTTTGTATTGCCTTCATCGTCCAAAATGTAGGTCCCAGCTAGTCGCGGCGAATAAAGCGCACGCCGCACAATCTCATCCCAATCAAAACGCATGCCCGGTTCAACCAGCAACCGGTTCGTCAGCAGCCAACGATCTTCCGCATAAGCGCTGGCCTCGGCGTTGTACTCATTGGAAGGCGCTCCGCCTGAGAAAACGGAATAGCGCGCGCACAAAGACGGCACCACAGGAACGCCGCTAGAATCCGTAGCACAAGGCTGCGGTGTTTGATTCGGCGGTGGTTGATTGGCCTGCAAAAATGAAATAGGCTGCCGCGCAAACTCTGCGTCGTAACTCAATCGATCGACATCCGTCCCAAACTTAATGTCGTGGCGTCCGTGCCATTGATGAGGCGGCAGATAAAGATTCGCCAGCCCCTGCACTCGCCGTGCCACGGTATTTTCGTGCAGATAGTAATTGCCCGCGGCTCCCTGCGTCGTCTCTATGTAAGAGCCATCTCCCTGTGGAGTAAGCGCCACGCTGTACTGCGCTACGCCCAACCCCGTTTCCAGCAGCCTTCCGCCGCGCGAATAATATTGATCTTTAACCGAGCCCAGGTAAGCGGTTTCCGCATCCGTCGGCGTAGTGGGCTGCGGTTGCAGTAACGATAATCCGTCATATTGGTCGTGATAATAGTTCGACAAAAAACTCAGCGTCACAATATTGCGGGTAGTAAGGTTCGATTGCAGCTTCGCCAGATTATCCACGCGCAAAACATGATCCGTATCCGAACCGGATGGCAGTTGCTTGGTAATGTTGTTGTCGTATTCTCCATCGAGCGAATCGATAAACCAAACCTTTCCTTTGCGCAGCGGCCCCGACATCGTGAAGATGGGAATCCATTGTCCGAACGCAACCCCTTTCGTATCCTGCAAGCCGGGGATGAAGTCGGTGGAGCTAACCCGAAAGTGATCGTCTCCCATTCGCGTATTTAAGGCCAGCACTCCACCCGATCCCTTGCCGAACTCCGCCGCTTCGCGGCTGGGGCTCACTTCCAGCGACCGGAACGATTCCACGCTCGTCCGCACCGCAAGTTGCCCGTTCGTCGGCTGTGTCACGTTGAAACCATCCAGCAACACCAGTGTCTGGTAGCTTTCCGCGCCCGCTATATGCGGCAGACCAAAAGAGTCGGGCGTAACCCCGGGAATAAAATTCAGCGCGTTGTGGTAATCGTGCGTGCCCGGGTAGGGAATGTCCACGATTTCCGCCCCGGTAAGCTCCTCTTTGGTGGAAACCTGCGCCGAGTCGATCGCCGGCGCGGACTCCACCACGCTCACAACTTCATGTGCCTCTTGTTGATGAAGAAGCGTAACGTCCAGATTAGGCGTGACGCTGACTTGCAACGCCGGTTGAATCAAAACGTAGTAACCAGTTTTTTCAACGCGAAGCTCATAAATTACGGCGGACAGACCCGTAAATTCACACCGTCCCGCAAAATCCGTTTCGCAATGCAGCGCCAGCGCCGGAGGTGGCGCTTGCAACTGCACCCGCGCCAGCCCGACCGCCACGCCATTTTCATCAGTAACGGTAACTGTGAGTGTTTGCCCCGCAACACCGCGATCGGAGGGAGCTTGCTGTGAAGCACTATGATCAGCGTTGGGGAGCGAGAAAGAGACCTGCGCCGCTGCTCCATCTCTTCCGCAGCAGGCCGCAAGCGCCAAAAGCATCCATCTCACAAATACGCGCTGCCGCTGCATGTTCCGAGTATGGAATTACTCGGGCAAAAGAGTCCAGCACACTTTGCTCTGGCGGGAAAGCGCACCAACCAATCAGTAAGTGAAAAATCAAGATCGCCCTAAAAGTCGATCCGCAGCCCAAATTCAGTCTCGCGCGGCGCGCCCACCGCGAATACGCCGGTGCCGCGGCCAATGCGAACCGTGTTTGAACTCGTATTGCTCCCGGCAACTGTGCCATTCACCGAACCATCCCCGCCCGTGAGATCGTCATTGACCGATGCCTGGCCTAGAGCCCCGAAATTGACAAAATTAAACACATTGAAAAACGACACACTGGGTGAAATCGTGAGTCTTTCGCGCAACTTGAACGGCCAGCTGAGCACGGTATCCACATCTTTGTAATAGCCGTTGCCCGCATTGTGGGCCGGGGGAGCCTGAATGGTCGGCACCACCGCGCCCAGTGATACCAACTGCGCTTGCGTGAACAAGCCCGCGCTGACCAGTGTTTGGCCCGCAGGGGTAAGTGTGCCGGCCACCGTGTTGTTGAATTGGTTGATCGTCGCAGCCAGGTTCGTGGGCGAAACCGAACGCATGAAGGTTCCGGGATGCCCAACGCCCGTAGCTGCCGAATCGATAAAATCGCCGGTTGTTCCGTCCCCGGTAAGGTCGGAGCGGAAAATCTCTCCCACCGTTCCCTGAATTGGTACGGTCAGGTTCGTTGGCTGAGGCGAAGCGATTCCACCGATCAAACTGAGGCGAGGCCCGTGATGCACAAAATCAAAAGTTGCGCCGAACTTGAACTGATGCGTCCGATCCTCCAGCGTCGGTCCGAAGAAAGCGGTGGGATTCCGGAAATCCCACGCATTGGGAGTGAAATGCTGGTCGTTACCTCCGGTGCTGTCGAATCGTGAAAGCGTGTAGTTTACCTGCAAATCCATATTGCTGACGCCGCGAAACGGTCGGCTTTTCTGTTGCCGGTATTCGGATTGAAGACCGCTGTAAACCGACCGCCCCATCGGATAGTTCATGAACATGCTGCCCACGTTCGGATTAATCCCGGCAAAGGCCGCGCCGGTATCGGGAGTGAGTCCGAAATACTGGGCGGAATAGCCGCCATAGTAGACATATCCCGAGTCCAAACCGTTATTGGCGAAGTCGTTGATGCTAGCTGATGGATCATTCGCGATGTAGCAAGCAATCGCTGCTTGCGCCTGCGCCGCATTGGCTGCGGGCGAACAGCCGGCATTTGCGACCGTCGTATTGATCGCATTCAGGGCGGCATTTCCCTCCAGATAGCGAGCGTCTCCGGCGTGATTCACATCCACCCCCATCTGGAAGTGAAGGCCGATGTTCCTCAGATAGTCCACCGTGAGCACTCCACCCTTGGTGAGTTCTCGCTGAATGCCAATATTCATCTGATAGGAGCGGGCGGTGCGGAATTTCGGGTAATACGGAAAGCCAAGCTCCAGCGTGTTACCCACGAAATTTGGATTTGGCCCGGAAGCGCCAACCGCCGCCGTTGCCGCAATATATTGATTTTGCAAATCAGCCATGGCCTTGGCCGCGCCTTCAGGATTAATAGTGCTGGGGCCTAATGGCGCAAAACAAACCTGCGTAGCGAGATCGTAACCATCCACGGATGTTACGGAGTTCTGTGTGCCGTTCGGACCAGGGATTCCGAATGCAAGCGATCCATAGCCTGCACCGGATTGGCAGTTCAGATATGGCGTCTGATTGAATAAACCGGTAGCCAGCTTGTCACTGCGATCGTAAGAAACGTTATTGAAGATATTGTTTTCGTAATACAGTCCGCCGCCGCCCCGAATTGCGGTTCTTCCATCGCGCCAAGGATCCCAGGCAAACCCAAATTGCGGAGCAAAGTTCAGGTTAGGCTGGCGAATTCGATTACCCAGCCCCGGTCCCCACTGGTCCAAAAGATCGCCCGTACAAGTGATCAAAGTGGTAGACGAACAAGGAATGGGCGCCAGATCGCTGTCCGTACGCCCAGTGTCACGGATGTAGCGTAATCCGTAATTCAACGTGAAGTTCGGCCGGACCTTCCATGAATCGCCAACGTAGGTTTCAAAACGCGTATCAAAAAGACCACCAGCCGGATAGCCAAAGGCCGGCAACTCCGTGCTGAACCCCTGTCCATTGCCAACATATCCTCCGGTAAAAGGGTAGTCGGCAATATTGGTGTCGCATCCGCTGAACGGAACATTGGGGTCGGTGGCAAGGTTGCACGAATAGAAAGGCGATGTCTGAACCGTGCCCTGCGGCACAAGATTAAAGTTCACGTACGAATTTAATTGCGGCGCCAGTCCGTTGAAAGACGCAAGACCGCCGGTTGCAATGCCATTCACCGTCGCGCCGAAGCGAATGATGTGTGCTCCCCAAACCCGGCTTGCGTCATACTTGATTTGTTTATTGCTCTGGAATGTTTGCTGCGGGGCAAGATAATTTGGCCCGGTGTAGAGGCTGGTGTCGTTGAAATAAATCTCGGCATAGGGAAACGGATTAATGGAGGAAGGCTGCGAATTGGTGTCTCCAATAATTTGGTTGTGGAACTTCAGGTATCCCAATCGGATGCTGTGCGACCAATTGCCCTCGTTGATGTCGATGCCGACGGCGTGGCTCGGAGCGTAGTCGCGGTTCTCGTAATAAGAGAAGCCCGTGCTGGCCGAAGACGTGGATGAATTCCAGTCATAGGCGAATTTGTAAAAGACATGAATATTTTTTGTCGCTTGCCAATCCAGCTTGCCGCTTGCCTGTGAGCTCTTAAAAGGCGAGTCAATTCCTTGCGTGAGCGATTGGAAAGGAGCGCCCACCACCACCGCGTCCGCACTATCCTGCTTGAGCCTTTCAGAATCGATGAAGAAAAAGAGCTTGTTCTTGATGATCGCGCCGCCAACACGCCCGCCGAACTGATTGCGTTGAAACTGTGAAGAAATCGCACCCGGAAGATCGGCAAAACCCGCGCGATAGTCGCGGAACTGGTAGAAAGCCTGTCCATGTAAATCGTTGGTGCCGGAGCGGGTGGCTACATTGATCGTACCCGTGCCGGTAATCTCGGAAGAAATGTCGAATGAAGAGCGGCCAATGTTGAACTCCGAGATGGAACTCAACGCAATATTCTGCGTAGTAGTGCCGACAGTTTCATCGCTCACGTCCAATCCATCGACTTCAATGCGTGGTGTGCGGCCAAAGTCACCGTTGATGGAAACCGAGTTGTAGCCGACTTTCGTAGGATCGAAGTTCACCCCATCCTGCATCTGCACGCCGGGTTCAAGCTGCGCCAGATCCAGAAAGCTGCGGCCGTTCACCGGCATATTATCGATCTGCTCGCCGTTAAGAACTCCTTGCACGGTCGATTGCTCGGTATTGACCGTCACCGCGACAGCCTGCACATCTACCGTCGTGGTCTCCTGCCCAACTTCCAGTTTCACATTGCCGGAAGTGGTTACAGCAATCTGCACCACCAGGACCAGTTGCGTTGTCTTAAATCCTTTAGCCTGTATGCGAAGCTGGTAGTCGCCCACGGGCAAGCCGCCGGAGTTGTAGGTGCCTGCCGAAGAAGTTTTGACGGTGGCGCTCTGTCCGGTGGTGCGGTTTGTAATCGTGATGGTCGCATCGGGCACGACCGCGTTGGTCTGATCGGTCACAGTTCCCTGAATGCTACCCTGGCTCACAGTCGTCTGCGCAAATGCAGCGCAACAAGACAGCAACAACAAAAATGCCGTCATTACAATGCGCAAAAATCTGCAAACCAAACCAGTACCAACCCGATTACAGCCGTGAATTGACATTGTTGTGTTCTCCGAGGACGCAGCCTTCATCTCCGAAATCAGAGAGCTTTTCTTTAATAAATTGAAGGCCACGAATTCTACACTGTTAGCTAGACGAGAGTTGCGTTGATTTTGCTGACAATTCATTTGTTATTCATTGAAAATTGCAATTCAGAGTCCATCGCTTTCTTTTGCAAATCTCAATCGCTGTAACATTTCTTTACATTCAGCGGCGAAGCTTTGAAGCGTCTTAATAACAAAGCTCGACGGCTGAGAATGGCTCAAGAAGAACCAACAGAGCCGGCTCACCACTACGGCACCGCGTTTGACGCGGGCGATACCGCTCTCTATAATGTCTTTCGATCCACACCATTGCAGATAGCTGACCAGGGGTGGACGGCACGTCCGCAACCCCGGCGTGTGACGCGGGCATTCCAGTGCGCCGATTTCCGGTAACCTCTGACGGCGGCCATTCGAAAAAAGAGGAAGGCGCAGGAAGAAGAATCTCGTAGTGCGGCTCCGCGTAGCCTGATGGGTAATCGAAGTTCATTCCCAAGAGCACATTCAATGGAACAATGTTCCAAGGAGTTTAAGCGATCCAATGAAATGTAAGCTAACGACAAGCAAGCTTCTGCGTTCTCTCGTGGCTGTGGCAGTTTTCTCCATGATTTCCGCCTGGGCCCAAACCGGCAGCGCGGCCGGCTCCGCTGCATCTGCGAGCTCGCTGCCTTCCGCGCCTGCTTCGCCCATCGCAACCGGCGCCGGCGGCACAAAAATTGGCACCATCAACATTGAGCAAGCCGTGGTTGGCACCAACGAAGGCCAGCGCGACTTCGAAACTCTGCGCAAAAAGCTCGAACCCAAGCAAAACGAGCTGAAAAGTCAGAACGACGAGCTTGAAGCTCTGCAAAAGCAATTGCAGACGCAGCAGGACAAGCTCAACGAAGATGCCCGCGCCACGCTGGTCAAGCAGATCGAAACCAAGAAGAAGTCCTTCGATCGCTCCGTGCAGGATGCGCAAGAGGATGCGCAGAATCAGCAGAAGGAGATTTTTCAACGCATCCTGCAAAAAATGGCGCCCGTAATTATCAAGCACGCGCAGGAAAGCGGCTTCGCCATGATCGTCGACACCTCGAATCCCTGGCCGCAAAGCCCGATCCTCTGGTATGGCGAAGGTGGCGATATTACCAAAGCGGTCGTTGATCTCTACAACACGCAGTCCGGTGTTCCTGCGCCTGCTGCCGCAGCAGCGCCCAAGCCGGCGGGGCCGAAGCCCGCAGCTCCAAAAACCACCGCACCGCCGAATAAGTAGCTTGGTTTTTGCGACACCGCGTGTGTCGTAAAAGTTCCTCAAAGGCCGCGTATCTCGCGGCCTTTTTTATTTACGAAAATCGTGTCCGCAAGCCAGTATTCGGTGTCCTTAGCAACAAAAGCTTTCCACCAAGGAGGACACCGTGCTTGCCAACAACATATTCGCTGACACAATCGATGCCACATGGCCGGAGCGCGCCCGCCGCAGTTGGACCACTCTCACCTCATTCGGATTGCAGGCGATCGTCACCGCTATTCTGTTGCTACTGCCTCTGCTCCGTCCAATCGCTATGCCGTCAATTCATCAGCCGTCCACGCCGATCAGCCTGGGCCAACCTTACATCGGCGATGTGGTTCCAACCCACGGCGGCGGAAACTCCGCTCCACGCAATCCAACGCAAATCATTTTCATGCATCCCACGGCTCTCCCAAGTTTGCGGCCCACCCCCGACGATGGCCCCCCCGCACTGCCTGGTTCTGGTCCATACGTTCCCGGCGTACCCGCAGCGGGCAGCGACCAACGCGGTATAGCGAACTTGTTGGATGGCGGCACGCACCCGGTTCTTCCGGCGCCACCGCTCGCAGTAACTCGCCCACTCCACGTCTCGCACATGAGCGAAGGCAATCTAATCCGCAAAGTGCAGCCGGCTTATCCTTCACTTGCGCGAGCAGCCCGCATTCAGGGATCGGTTGTGCTACAAGCAGTCATCAGCAAAGAAGGCGCCATCGAAAATCTCAAAGTTCTCACCGGACATCCCATGCTGGTGCAGTCAGCCATCGATGCAGTCCGCCAATGGCGCTACAGGCCGTACATTCTCAACGGCGACCCAGTAGAAGTCGAAACCCAAATCACGGTAAATTTTTCGTTGGCAGGAAGTTAATGTTGAAACTCTGTGTCTCTATGGTGAAAGAGTTTCCCTTTCATCAAAACAATCCAAGCGGGAGTAGCCCCGGCGTAACCTGATCGCCTACGCCGCTCCCGCTATAATCGACTCCAGTGGCAACCACAGTAGAAATGATGAGCCGCGTGGCGACCCGCCCCACCTGGGCGGAAGTTTCCCTGGCCACGCTGCGCCAAAACTTTCGCACTGTAGCCAAGCACGTAGGCGCGGGCGTAACTGTATGCGCAGTGGTAAAAGCCGATGCCTACGGCCACGGCGCAGTCGAATGTTCGCGCGCTCTGCAAAGCGAAGGCGCGAAGTGGCTGGGCGTCACCTCGCTCGATGAAGCCATCCCGCTGCGTGAAACAGCCATCGAAACCCGCATCTTATTAATGACCGGCTTCTGGCGTGGTGAAGAGAATGAAATCGTCCGCCTGCGCCTCACTCCCACCGTCTGGGAACCCTGGCATATTGAATCGTTGGAACGCGCCGCATCGTCCAACGCCACGCGCCACGCAATACATCTGAAAGTCGATACCGGCATGGGCCGTCTCGGCGTCTCGCTGGAAGAACTTCCATCCGTGCTCAAGGCTCTCAGCGCAGCGCCACACCTGATTCTCGAAGGCCTCTCCACGCACTTGGCTTCTTCCGAAATCATGGATGCTCCCTCGGTAGCCGAGCAGGAGCGCCGCTTCGAGGAAGCGCAGCGCATCGTACGCCAGGCGGGCTTCGATCCCAGTCTGATCCATATGGCGAACACCGGCGCGCTCATCTCGCGCCGCGAAACCTGGAACAACATGATTCGTCCCGGTGTCGCGCTCTACGGATACTATCTGCCGTTTCAGCGCGCCGGTCGTGAAGTAAGCGGCGGCACGCTGCGCCTTCCCGTAAAGCCGGTGCTCACCTGGAAGACACGCATTCTCTCCATGCGGAACTTCGCCGCCAATCAGCCGCTGGGTTACAACGGAACCTATGTGACTAAAGCTCCCGCACATGTCGCCGTGCTGCCGGTGGGCTATGCCGACGGCTACAACCGCCAACTCTCCAATCGCGGCCGCGTAATCGTCCGCGATCACTACGCGCCCATCGTAGGCAGCATCTCCATGGACCTGACGCTCGCGGATGTGACCGGCATTCCCGGCGTCACAGTAGGTGATGAAGTAATTCTTCTCGGAACCAGCGACGGCCTAAGCGTCGATGCCGTAGAACACGCCCGCCTCGCCAACAGCTCGCCCTACGAAATCCTCTGCAACATCTCCAAGCGCGTGCCAAGAAGGTACGAAAGCTAGTTGGTTTTGGGAAGGGCACGGCTTCAGCCGTGCCGTTAAGATAAGCGAAAATCCGCGAGCTTTAGCCCCTGAGGTATTCTCTATTACCGCGCGGGGCATTCTATGAAACAGAAGCCGCTAAGCCCTGCGCCGTTCTTTTCGCGCCTCCATATACTTGCGCAAAACAGAGTTGATCATAGTTTGATAACCCCGCCCGTGCTTGCGGAAAAAAGCGAGAACATCGGGATCGATGCGCAAAGTAATCTGTTTCTTCGGCCCCAGCCAGAGGATCGCATTTGCGAAAAAATCAGGCCCAAGCTCGGACGAGTCGGAGAAGTCAATATCCTCGTCACATGCAGAGATTCATTTATCCGGCGAGTAGAAATCCCGTTCGACGAACGAACAACAAGTACCGCTGCACATTGCGACCGTTCGCTGATCCAAGATCAATCCATATGCCCTTAACTTGCTACACTGAAATCAATGCCTTCCCGTTACGCCCAATGGATGTACGACTGGGAACACCGCCTCACCTCCGTGGACAACAACCGCGTCGTCCGTCCCCTGGAATGGGGCGTGGAGTGGGCACGGGACTGGCCTTGCCGCAACGGTACGCGTCCCGGTCAGGCGGTAGACGATCCGGCGAAGTTTTTCCGCGACTACAACAACCGCATCGTCGCCTCCAGCGACGAGTTTTTTTCCTACACCACGCCCTCAGATTTCCGCCTGGAAAATCGTGAAGTGCAGGTCTTCTCCACGCGCGAAGTTCCCGACCCGAATCTCGAAGCTAAAGTAAAAGGTACATACGCGCAATTCCTGCGCTTTACGGCCCGGGTAAAAACGCCCTACGCTGAAAATAATCTGGTGAATGCCCGCTGGTTCCCGGCTAGCGGCCGCCGTGCCATTGTTCTGCTTCCGCATTGGAATGCCGACGCCATTGCCTACGTCAGCCTCTGCAAAATGCTAAACCTGCTGGGCATCGCGGTGCTGCGGCTAAGCATGCCCTATCACGATATCCGCATGCCCGCCGAAATCAGCCGCGCGGACTATGCCGTCTCCGCCAACATTGGCCGCACGCTCGATGCCGTGCGCCAGGGAGTAGTCGATGTTCGCTGCTGTCTCGATTGGTTGGAGCAGCAGGGATACAACAAGCTCGGCATCGTCGGTACAAGCCTGGGCTCGTGCTATGCCTTTATCGCCGCTGCCCACGATTCTCGGCTCGGCGTCGCCGCCTTCAACCACGCCTCCACCTACGTCGCCGATGTTGTCTGGCACGGTCAATCCACGCGCCACATCCGCGAAGGCATCGAGTCGCAGATCAACTTGGATACACTACGGCAATCCTGGCTGGCCGTAAGCCCCATGTCGTATTTCAATCAATTCTCCCGTTGGCCGAAGAAGTCGCTGATCATTTACGCAAAATACGATCTGACATTCCTGCCCGAACTTTCCCGGCAGGTGGTAGAAGAATTCCAGCGCCACCAACTCGACTACAAAGTAGTGGTCCTGCCCTGCGGCCACTACACTATGGGCGAAACCCCATACAAATACATGGACGGCTGGCAACTAGCCTCATTCTTGCGTACAGCATTCAACAATTAGCAGTAGTTCGCTATCACGATCCGAATGATGTTTTGGGAAAGCAAGGCATGAACAGGCGTCGGATTTCGGCCGCGAAGCGGCGCAAGAACAGCCCACAGCGTAAGCTGTGGGTGTGGATGGAAAAAAAGATTCAGCCCCAGCGGAAGACCACCTTTTCACTAGCTTCAATGCTGCGAGAAATTGGTGGCATTAGCCGCAACGGGCCGAATGCTAATTGCTGAATGCTGAGTGCCGCTCGCCAGTTTAGAATAACCACATGGCCCCCGCTCCCGAAGCAATCATCGAGCACCGCCGCGGCGGCTTCCTAATCAGTACCGACCGCAATCGTCTGAATCTTGACATGATTCATACGTTTCTCACCCACTCCTACTGGGCGAAGGGTATTCCCCGGGAAGTCGTTGCCAGTTCCATCGAACATTCTCTCTGTTTCGGCATGTATGACGAAAACGGCCATCAAATCGGCTTCGCCCGTGTAATCACTGACTACGCCACCATCGCCTATCTCGGCGATGTTTTCCTGCTCGAGTCCCATCGTGGCCGCGGACTCAGCAAGTGGCTCATGCAATGCATCGTCCAGCATCCCGCGCTGCAAAATCTGCGCCGATGGATCCTGCTAACCCGCGATGCCCACCAACTCTATTCCAAGTTCGGCTTCACTCCGCTGAAGTCTCCCGACCGGTATATGGAACTTCACAACCCAAACGTTTACGATGCAGCCTAGGGACAAATAAAGGGATAAAACAGGGACAAATAAATATGAAGAGCTTCTCCGCCAACATGCAGCGCCCAATCTACGAATCCGATCCCGAAATCGCCGCGGCCATCGACAACGAAACCCGCCGCCAGCACGAAGGCCTGGAGCTAATCGCCTCGGAAAATTTTGTTAGCGAAGCCGTGCTCGAAGCCGCCGGCTCCGTCTTCACCAACAAATACGCCGAGGGATATCCTGGCAAGCGTTACTACGGCGGCTGCGAATTTGCCGACGTCGTCGAAAATCTCGCTCGCGACCGCGCCAAACAACTATTCGGCGCAGAACATGCCAACGTGCAGCCCCACGCTGGCTCGCAAGCCAACATGGAAGCCTACGCCGCCATTCTCCAGCCCGGCGACACTATCCTCGGATTGAATCTCGCTCACGGCGGCCACCTTACCCACGGCCATCACCTGAATTTTTCCGGCAAGACCTACAAGATCGTTCCCTACGGCGTAACCAAAGAAACGGAAACCATCGACTACGACGCGCTGGAAAAGCTGGCTGAACAGGAGCGCCCGAAACTCATCATCGGTGGTGGCAGCGCCTATCCCCGCACCATCGATTTCCTCCGCATGCGCCAGATCGCCGATAAAGTCGGCGCGCTCTTCCTGGTCGATATGGCGCACTTCGCTGGACTAGTCGCCGGTGGCGCGCATCCCTCGCCCGTGCCCCACGCCCATATCGTCACCTCCACCACGCACAAAACCCTGCGCGGACCTCGCTCCGGCCTGATTCTCTCCAAAGCCGAATTCGCTGCCGCCATCGACAAGGTCGTTTTTCCCGGAATGCAAGGCGGCCCGCTGATGCACATCATTGCAGCCAAAGCGATCTGCTTTAACGAAGCCATGCAGCCCGAGTTCCGCGACTATGCAAAGCAAGTGGTAGCCAACGCGAAGGTGTTAGCCGAAACTCTGGCAGACGAGGGTTTCCGCATCATCTCCGGTGGAACCGATACCCACCTGATGCTCGTCGACGTTTTCTCCAAAGGCATGTTGGGCAGCGAAGCGGAAAAAGCTCTCGGCGATGCCGGCATCACCGTGAACAAAAACGCAATTCCCTTCGACGTGAATCCTCCCATGAAGCCCAGCGGCATTCGCATCGGTTCACCCGCCCTCACCACCCGCGGAATGAAAGAATCCGAGATGCGCCAGGTAGGCCGCTGGATCGCCGAAGCGCTGCTGCATCGCACAGACGCGACCGTGCTCACCAAAATCCGCATGGAAGTCCTCAACCTCTGCGAAGCCTTCCCGCTCTACTCCCAGCGCCGCGCCCACGCGCACGCCGAGGTGCGCGCGTAATGTTCGCAAAATCTACTGTCAGGCTCGCACGCGCCTGTGGTTAAATTCCTTCCGTGAAGATCGCCATCGACATTCGGCGGATGAGCGAGTTCGGCGTCGGCACCTATATCCGCAACGTCGTACGAACTCTCGGCCGCCTCGACCACGAAACCACCTATCTTCTGATCGGCTCTCCCGCCAAGGTAAAGGAGATCGGGCCGCTGCCGGCAAATTTCCACACAGTTGCTATGGCGAACCCCGAGCACTCGTTAAAGAGCTATCGCGAATTCCGCACGGTAGTGAAGCGCCTCGATTGCGACCTCGTCCATATTCCTAATCTGTTTTCCGTACCCCGCGGACTTTCCTGCCCTTACGTGATGACGGTCCACGACATTCTCGATCACCTCTCACGCGCCCGCGAGCGTGCCGGATTCATGCGCTCCCTCCATTTCCAGCTGACCAAGCGCGCCTTAAGCCGGGCCGCGCGTATCTTCGCCGTCTCCAACTTCACCAAGCTGGAAATGGAAAAGTTGTTCAACATCCCCCCCGGCCGCATAGAGGTCGTCTACAACGCCATCGACGAGCGCCTACTCCGCGGCCACGCCAACTCCGCCGAGCGCCAGTTAATCGTCGAGCGCTATCAGGTCACCTATCCTTTTCTTCTCTACGCCGGAAGAATCAGCCCGCACAAAAATGTTGTGCGCATGATCGAAGCCTTCTCCGCGCTGAAAACCGAGCTGGAAAAAGATCAGCTCTTCCCCGATCTCAAACTCATCATCATCGGCGACGACGTCTCCGGCAATCCCGACCTGCGCCGCACCGTCATCCGCAGCGGCGTGCAGCACGACGTGCGCTTCCTCGGATTCGTCCCCATCGAAGTTCTCCGCACTTTCTACGACGCCGCCAAAATTTTCGTCTTCCCCTCGCTTTACGAAGGTTTCGGACTTCCTCCGCTCGAGGCCATGGCCCACGGCACGCCCGTCGTCACCTCCAACGTATCTTCTCTGCCCGAAGTCGTAGGCAACGCCGCTGTGCTCGTGCATCCCGAAAATGTTTTCGAAATCATGCGCGCCCTGCATCGCGTACTTCTCGACCAGCCCCTGCGCGAAAAAATGAAGGAACGCAGCTATCGCCAGGCCGCCAAATTTTCCTGGGAGAAATCAGTCCGCCGCATCATGGACGTCTATCAAGAAGTAGTGAATTCCAGAAGCGATGTGCAGTCTGCCAACACCCAAAAGACAGGCAAAAAAACACCAGCAGGCGTGGCATAACAACGCATCGCATCAAGGCATCCGTTAGACTTTTATAGGGAAAAACTTGGAAGTCTTGCGACACCGGGAAGGGCACGAGTTTTACTCGTGCCTTTACGCAGGCAAAATCAATGCGGCTTTAGCCGCTGAGGTTGGCTCTTTTGGCCGGCTGGACTGCGGAAATTCTCGCACCATACGGAACCTACTTCACCAAAGCCTGCCCTGGCGATCCGATGGCAAACCGATGCAGCTTGGCGGTAATCTTGTTGCGATCACCCTCGTTCTGCGCTCCAGCAAGCCGCTTGCGCAGGCTGGCAATCTTGTTTTGACGGGTACGGCGCCGGCGAATCTCCGGCCGTCGGCTGGGTGCGGACATGTATTACGCTCCTGATAAATCGAAATTTGAACTCGCAACAACCGGAGCGGTAAGTGGAATCTCTCCGAGCGGCTCGTGACAAATTATAGTCTCTTAAAAACCAACCGCGCAAAAGCTCTGCAAATATCTACCTTGCCCACTAGCAGGGTCACAATGAATCGGCCGTCGAGCTCAGCGCCACGTAAGCTCCTAAACCAAAGTCGCGAAGCGGTGCAAGGATGCAACCCGGCGCGCAAGCGCTGGGTGAGGAAGCCATGGCGACCAAGCCCCGAAGGGGCGACAGACAATAGTTCCGGGATGTTCAGTGCCGGGGAAACATACCGAAGTAAAGAATCAAGGGAGGACACAACTCCCCAAGGCCAACTAAAAGATTAATTGAAGAAAAACCTTGTCAAGCCCCCACGCATATGAAAACAACGCAAATGCCTCATAACAAGGATCAAATATTTCTGCCCAAGTGTCCCATTAGTCAGTCTCAATATGATACAATGAATATATAAGCTAAACTTTAAGCAAACGAAGGCGCAGCCACAGGCTGCGCCTTTTTGCGTCTGGGAAACAAGCAGCCAATCAATGGACCACTGGAAAAAATTCAAAAGCTTCAAGCAGCGCGGAGAGTGGGTCGAACTCCACTTCATGGCCACCGCCGCCGAGCGCGGCTTCTGCGTCCTAAAGCCCTGGGGAGAAACCCGCCCCTACGACGTAGGCATCGACCACGGCCCCAACTTCCTCCGCGTACAGGTCAAGTCCACCACCTGCCGCACCGGCACCGGATACTTCTGCCAGTTCAAGCCCCACTACCTAAAAAAGCAGGACTACACCCTGGCCCAGCTCGACCTCTTCGCCGCCTACGTAATCCCAGTCGAAACCTGGTACATCATCCCCGCCGCCCTGCTCCTCGGAGTAGAACGCAAACAGGGAATCATGCTCTATCCAGTCGAGCCGCTAAAAAAAGATCGCTACAGCTACGAAGCCTACAAAGAAGCCTGGCCGCTACTCTACAAAAGCCGCAGAGCCTTAGTAGAACGCACCAAGCGCGTGTAGAGCGGACGCCCGTCCGCTGCCTTTGACTTTGATCTTGTGAAGGTGAAGACCGAAACATTCATGCCGACCGTTGGAAGAGCAGCGGTTCAGCGCTGCGCCAAGCTCAGACCGGGAAGGGCACGACTTTAGTCGTGCCAAAAAAGACGAGAATCAAAGCGGCTTCAGCCGCTGAGGTAAGCAGTTCCATTTTGGACCTCAACCACGCAACGGATTCGAGCCAATAACGATCCTCCGCCAAAACCATGATATAAACGCTTTTCTGCCAGAGCCGAGGTAATCTTGGCAGAGAAGAAATTCAGGCTTGAAATGGTAGGAGAGATGCTTCGCGAGGCGGGCACGCTGATCATCGTATTCGCAGCCTTGTACCAATTGTTCGAACCGCACACACCGCAGTGGAGCATAGTCATCGCGATTCTGATTCTCGGTGTTGCCGCCTCCGTGGCTGGCATCGGGATAGAGAGAAGAAGACGGGCATGATCACACGACTTTTACAATTACTCCTCGTAGCTGCGACGCTAGCGGGCCTAGTCATCTATGGATTCATCAGCGACAAGCGAGAGCATCGTTCCGCCACCAAGCCCACCGATGATGCGCAGGAGTCGCTCCCGTTTCCCTCCAATGATTCGCCCGACCACGAGCATCGCGGCGCCGCCATGTCCCGCCTGTAGTATCTAATCCGACTTGCCGCGCATTGCGAAATCGAAAGTAATGTTCTCGATTGATGTTCGCAGATATAATTTCTATGACAACTCCTTTCGCATGAACACCACGAAGCGAATCCGTACTGTTCTCTATGGGGATCAGCGATTATCTGCCGCTGAATTGGAAGTTCTCCACACCCCTGCGATGCAGAGGCTCTACGGCCTTCGACAGCTTGGCTTGACGGACCGTATTTTCATAGACGCGTCGCACGCGCGTATCCATCATGTTGTGGGCGTCCTCCATCATGTAGACAAACTGATGGCGGCCATAGAGATAAACCTCGGACGGAGCAAGCGACCCCTGAAAATTGGAACGAAGGGAAGCCACAAGACGCTCGCTGCGACCGAGTTGATTGAGCTGGCACAAAAGCGCAAGCCCGTTGTCAGATTCATCGGGCTTCTACACGATCTGACCCACGCTCCATTCGGTCACACCGTCGAGGACGAGATCCGACTTGTCGGGACAAAACACGACGAACCGGCTCGCCAAGCGGACGCTTTCTATCGAATGCTCTGTCAGTTGTTCGCTTGGCTTTGGGTTGAGGCCAAGGGACCCGATCTAACACAGTGCCCGGAATTAAAGCCGTTCCTTTCCCAATCAGCGGAAGCTGCCACTCCTGACCCTCAAAAAGCTGGAGAGTTGGCGGCGCGTCTTTTCTCGGATGTCTCATTTATAGAAGCAACGACCTGCTGGCGTCTAACGCATGGCGAAATCGCGGAGCTGCTGGCACAGCTGCGATGCGCCATGACAGCCCTTCTTCACCTTGAGGCATTACACAAGAGCGTACTCCACAGCTGGGACCTTCCCGACGGTGGGGAATACGAATTTCAAGCCGCGATACGCATAGCTCTAACTGGAACCAGCTTCGAGCATTTACTCACAGAATTCGATTTTCAGCCACGGCGCGATGCGTTCATGTTGGATATTGTTGGAAATACCGTATGCGCGGATTTACTCGACTACGCAAAACGTGACAGCCATTTCGCTGGTCTTCGGCTTGATTATGACCCTGAACGTATCGCCGAGAATTTTACGCTCGTCAGCCACGATGCATCCGGATACGAGTTTAGCCATCGGCAAGGTGATGACGGAAGCGACCTCCGACGGAGTGTCCCATCCGGAGCCGCCGACCCGTTCGACGGATGGTGCCTCAGGACTGCGATTTCCCTCTTTTCCCATAAGTATCGAACTGATATTCCAAGCGAGTTAATGAACTTGCTAAATGTGCGATTCTACTTATATGAAAGGGCGATTTATCATCCGACAAAATGCGCCGCAGGATCGATGCTTGGCACAGCCTTGCAACTCTTAGGCTGGCGTGGATCAGCTGCGAACACGACGCCGACTCTTCCTCCCCACCTAAGGTTCGTCGGAGATGATGTATTCCTCCACGACATATGTGCTGCCCTTAACTTTGTCCTTGATTGGACCAAAGCTCGCACGGCGGAAGAGACCATCGCAGAAGGTAGTTTAGTACAACTCGCGAACTTGGATCGCGTACATAATGGGCTCGTTTTAGCTTTGTTGCGGCTTCGTATCGGGCAAACGATGGCTGAGGCGCGTCGTGAATTTTCGGCGTCGAGACTAATGCTCGATCGCCTCACTGCCCGTCGCTACTTCAGACCGGTCTGGCGTGCACTCCCAAGCTCGACGGATGCCCGCCTGCAAGCGGGCGCTGAAGCTCTTGCCGAGCTCTTCCGGCAGCCCGACATCAGATACGAGGCAGAAAGGCAGATCGAAATAAAAGCCGATCTTCCCCTCGGCACAGTTACAATTCACTGCCCAAGCAGAACGACAGCAAGGAAAATCGCCAACGTTTTGTTGACCAAGCCCGGGGAGGGTGGCGAGGACGAAATCTGCAAGCTAAAGGATATTGGATCCCTAGACGGTCCAATATTTGGAGAGCACCAAAAGGCCGTAAAAGCCGTTGAGCAAATGTACGGCTCAATGTGGCGACTCACGGTTTATGTCGCACCTGAGCATCTCGGGCACTATGAAAGAATCGCAGACGCCTGCGGCCAAGTCGTCTTCCAGACAGTTGACCTTCATGGTCAATTTGAAGACCGACCGGAGACTCTCTGGCACAACGATCCAAATCTCCAAAAAGAACTCAGCATGAAGCTTGAGTCAAGCCAAACTCTCTCGCGGTCGGCCGGACCAACTAATATCGCGGACTTGCTCGGCAGAGTTAGCGACCGATTAATGCAATCTGGCGCCCTTACGGAAATTCCGCCTGACCTTGCAGGTGGTGCCAACTCCGCTGAGCTCGAAGAAAAACTTTGCACCACGATTCTCGATATCATGAATTCGAAGGTGGGCGTGGCTCCTGTCGTCAATGCAACAGATAGAGCAGAACGATTGCTGGCTTTGCTCAGGACGCACAGCAAGAAGTTAAAGCGGGAACATGCATCCGAATTCATTGAACGCTACTCCCCTGCCTTGGTTGAAATTCCGCCGGATGCTTTTGAAATCGTTTTCGGCAAGATGCAAAGCGCGATCATCCAAACGGGCGAATTGGATAGTAGAGGGCAGACAGTACATAGAGGTTACAAGTTTAATGAATTCTGTGAAGTTCTGGACGCGCAGCTTAAGCCTTACGGCGCTGTGCCGTCGCCACGAGGAAAGAAGCAAAAGAACCCGTTGTTCGGAGAATAGATTCGATGCGACCGGCTAAGTACTGGGGCACGGAAAACTGGGCTGACGTTCTACCAGCAGTACTTGGCTTCAAACGTCCTCCTGTTGATCTCTATGCCATTGCCCGCCACAGGCACATACTGAAACTTTGCTTTCGCTTCATGATCCCACGCGGATTAATGTTACCGGTCGAGGGGGGATTCGAGATATACCTTCGCGATCAAGAAAAAAAGGATGCGAACGTCTCGGATCGGGAACCTGTAGATGCGCTAACAGTAAGGCAGCGCTTTTCGCTAGCTCATGAAATCGCCCACACGCGCTTTTATAGGCTGGAGGATGGAGTCTCTCGTCCAAAAGCTACTGTGTCTGCTGACCCTACACTGGAGAGCCTGTGTGATCAGATGGCGGGTTGCATCCTCGTGCCGACCTATTTACTTAAGCAGCATGTACGAGAATACGGTAAGGAGATAGACGCAACTTTCGTTCGCACTGTCGCAAGAGATTTTCGAATATCGATGGAAGTCGCCCTTGAGAGACTTAGAGTTGTTGAAGCCGGCAATGCCGCTGCGCGCTGTATTCTGCTTGTACGAAAGCTACGAAACGATGTCGAAATTCAATCAATATACTTCGGGTCTGGGCTCCTACCCCTACTCACTAGACCCGAACGAAATACGTCGTTGACTGATTGGCTCCCAAATCTTCCAAAACGTTTCTTGTCACGAAAGGAGGATAGCGGCTCGTTTACAACAGCTAAGGGGCGACTCATGGAGTTCAAAAGCTCACATATGGGGGAGGCCGATGATCGCATTCTCCTAGAAATGAAAGCATCTTAGATCTTACACCCCTACCGCTTCCGGTTTCCCAGCCAGCAACTGCCGCAACACATACTGCAAAATCCCGCCGTTGGCGTAGTAGAGCGCTTCCTGGGGCGTGTCGATGCGGACGATGGCTTCGAATTCCACGTAGCGGCGTGCTGACGGGTCGCCTGCCCTTCCAAGCGCAAGGACCTTTACTTTTTGTCCCGCCGAGTAGTGCTCTACCAGGTTGCGGATGCCGGTGATCTGGAAAACTTCCTCACCAGTAAGCCCCAGCGATTCCGCATTCTGTCCGGCAGGAAATTGCAGCGGCAAAATTCCCATGCCAACCAAATTCGAGCGGTGGATGCGCTCGTAGCTCTCGGCAATGACAGCTTGAACCCCAAGAAGCCGCGGGCCTTTCGCAGCCCAGTCGCGCGACGAGCCGGAACCGTATTCTTTTCCCGCAAGAATAATCAGCGGCGTGCCTTCGGCGATGTATTTCTGCGACGCGTCGAAGATCGACATTTCAGTGTTCGAAGGCAAATGCCGTGTGAATCCGCCTTCGGTTGCGACCAGCTTGTTGCGCAGGCGAACGTTGGCAAAAGTTCCGCGCACCATCACCTCATGGTTGCCGCGCCGCGAGCCGTAAGAGTTGAAGTCAGCCGGCTTGACGCCATGCTCCTGCAAATATTTCCCGGCCGCGCCGTCTTTCTTGATCGATCCCGCGGGAGAAATGTGGTCGGTGGTGACGCTGTCTCCCAATACCGCCAGCACGCGGGCAGAGTTGATGTCGGCGACAGGGGCGGGTTGCAGCTTCATGTCGTCGAAGTAGGGCGCGCGGCGGATGTAGGTGGAATCTTTTTCCCAGGCGTAGGTCTGGCCTTTGGGAACGGAGAGGCCGCGCCAGCGCTCGTCTCCGGCAAAAACTTCGGCGTAGCTTTTCGAAAACATTTCGGCGGTAACGGATTTTTCGACGGCCTCTTCGACCTCGCGCTGTGTAGGCCATATATCGGCAAGGTAGACAGGCTTGCCGTCTTTGCCTTTGCCGATAGCGTCTTTGCGAAGGTCGGTGTCGATGCGCCCGGCAAGCGCGAAGGCCACGACCAGCGGCGGCGACATTAAATAGTTGGCGCGAACTTCAGAGTTGATGCGGCCCTCAAAGTTGCGATTGCCGGAAAGCACGCTAGCCACGACCAGATCTTTTTCGTCTATGGCCTTCGAAACCTCTTCCGGCAGCGGCCCGGAGTTGCCGATGCAGGTCGTGCATCCGTAGCCAACGATATGAAATTTAAGTTTTTCCAGATAAGGCGTAAGTCCGGCGTTCTCGAGATAGTCACGGACGACTTTGGAGCCGGGCGCGAGGGAGGTTTTCACCCACGCGGGAACTTGTAAGCCTTTCTCAACAGCTTTTTTAGCAAGGATGCCTGCGCCGATCATGACGGAAGGATTCGAAGTATTAGTGCACGAAGTAATGGCGGCGATAACCACGCTGCCGTGCTTGAGAGAATCCTTTACGCTCGCGGAAACATGCTCGTGAACGTTTGGATCTTCGACGCCGATAGCGGCGGGGCTGCCGCCTTCGGTTTCCCAGGACTTCTGGGGTGCCCCAGGTCTCGCATCTGTTGCGAGACCTGGGATTTCGGGAGTAGCAGTTCTCGTGCCAGATTTCGGTTTGATCAGCGATGGCAAAGCCTTGTTAAAAGACTCTCCGGCATTCGATAACACAACGCGATCCTGCGGACGCTTCGGCCCCGCGAGACTAGGTTCGACCGTCGCCAGATCGAGAGAGAGCAATTCCGAATATTCCGCCTCAGGAGTCTTTTCGTCGTGAAACATACCCTGCTCACGGCAATAAGCTTCCACCAGGGCAATCTGTTCAGCGCTGCGCCCACTAAGTTTGAGATATTTCAAACTCTCTTTATCGACAGGAAAAATTCCGCAAGTAGCCCCATATTCGGGAGACATATTCGCAATCGTAGCCCGATCAGCCAGCGGAAGATCGGCGAGTCCAGGCCCGAAGTACTCAACAAATTTTCCAACCACACCATGCTTGCGCAACATTTCAGTAATAGTAAGGACAAGATCGGTAGCAGTAGCGCCTTCGCGCAAACGTCCAGTCAACTTCACACCAACCACCAGCGGAATCAACATCGAAACAGGCTGCCCAAGCATCGCCGCCTCAGCCTCAATTCCCCCCACGCCCCAACCAAGCACCCCCAACCCATTGATCATTGTCGAGTGACTGTCCGTTCCCACGAGGGTGTCTGGGCTGGCGATGCGCTTGCCGTTCGCTTCGTTCACGAACACTACTCTGGCCAGATATTCCAGATTGACTTGGTGGACGATGCCGGTGTCGGGTGGGACGATGGCTAGGTTTCGGAATCCGGTTTGGCCCCAGCGGAGAAACGAGTAGCGTTCTTTGTTGCGCTGGAACTCCAGGAGGGCGTTTACGTCGAAGGCGTTTGCGCTGCCGAATTCGTCGACCTGGACGGAGTGGTCGATTACTAGTTCTACCGGCTGAAGGGGATTGATGAGAGCGGGGTCGCCGCCGAGTTGTTGCATTGCGTCACGCATGGCGGCGAGATCGACTACACAGGGAACGCCGGTGAAATCCTGCAACAAAACGCGGCTGGGAGTGAAGGCGATTTCTTTGTCGGGTTTGGAGTTTTTATTCCATGCGGCTAGCGCGCGGATTTCCTGCTGGGTTACATTGCGTCCGTCTTCGGTGCGCAGGAGATTTTCGAGCAGGATGCGGAGAGAGTATGGCAGATGTTTGGTCGAGATGCCTTGTTTGTCGAGCGAGTCGAGGCGGTAGATTTCGTATTCTTTGTTGCCGACTTTTAAATTAGAGCGGGAGTTGAAGCTGTTTAAGGACATGATTTCCTTCTCGGGCCGCGAATCCCACGTCTCGCAAAAGAAGCGAGACGTGGGGCACCCCACGCTAGATAATGGAACTTACAAGTTTAGTCGTTTTGAAGAGGATTGCGTAGAGGAGAGCCAGCTTTTCGGCCGTGAGCGAGAAAAATCGGGAAGCACCCCCAGCGTCTGAAGCCGAATTCCTTATTGGTGCGCTTTGCGGCACGACTGAAGTCGTGCCCTTCCCGATCTCACCTCGGTCGGCGGTGATGTGACGGCGAGTTGCATATATCTTCGCCGGGAGTCGCTTTCTTTCGCGGCGACTCCGCTTCCTCAGGATGATAAGGCTTTAGGTGAACAGTGGCATCGTGAGCTAATGTAACCTAAATCGCCGCTTGGTCATCTATCAGACTAGGCAAAGATTCAGGTGATGAAATTGCAGGGGAGGTTCGAGACTATGAACATTTTCGGACGGATGGGAAATTTTTCAGAGCATCGATTGGGCCAGCGGATTCTGGGTTGCCTGTTGCCGGTAGTTCTGGTGTTCGCGACCTTGCCTCAGAATCTATGGGCTCAAGATCAAGCTGCTCCAGTTCAAGGTGCGTCAGATCAGAGCGCGCCGGCGACGGCGGAGGGTACGCCGGCGCCGCCGTACACGCAGCAGACTCCCGAGCAGTTGCAGCAGTTGGTGGCACCAATTGCGTTGTATCCGGATTCGCTGGTGGCGCAGATCCTGGCAGGGTCGACGTTTCCCGAGCAAGTGGTCGAGGCCGACCGATGGGTGCAGGCGCATCCTGACTTGAAGGGGGCCGATTTAGGCAACGCAGTGGACCAGCAACCCTGGGATCCGAGCGTGAAGGCGCTCACGGCATTTCCTTCCGTCCTGGGGAATATGGACAAGAACCTTTCGTGGACATCGTCGTTGGGCGATGCCTATTACAACCAGCAAAAGGATGTGATGGATGCGGTGCAGGTGATGCGGCGGAAAGCGCAAGAGGCGGGCAATCTGAAGAGTACGGCGCAGCAAACGGTTACGGCGCAGGATTCGGATATCGAGATTGCGCCGGCCGATCCTGATGTGGTGTATGTACCTGCGTATGATCCGTGGGTGGTATACGGGTATCCCGTCGTGGCATGGCCGGGATGGTATCCGTATCCAGGAATTTGGTTTGGCGGGCCTTATCTCTCATTCGGAGTCGGCTTTGGAATTGGGTGGTGGGGTGGTTTTGGATGGGGATGGGGACATTGGGGATTCGACTGGCACAACCATTATGCGAGGTTTAACGGCGGGAGGTACTACTCCGGAAGCAGGACGTTTTATAACCGGGGCGCCTATGCTCGTGGCGGGTTTGCTCATGGCGGTGGTTTCGACCGCGGAGGTGGGGCGAGGCCTTTTGACGGAAACCGGGACGCAGCTCGAGGATACGCAGCACCGCGCGGTCAGAGCGGCGTGCGCTCGGGGGCCTTCAGCGGCTACGACCACGGAGGGCAGACCAGGAGCTTCTCATCGCGTGGAAGCGCCAGCTTTGGTGGCGGATTTCATGGCGGCGGAGGGTTCCACGGAGGCGGAGGCGGGCGGCGGTAATCGGACTCGGGTTGGGTTGCCAGCAGTTTAAAGACTTTGAAATGGAGAGAAAGCCATATGCAGCGAGCTAAGTTGAATTTCTTCAAAACTTATTGGGCAGACCTTGTTGCGGTGGCCGCGATTGTGGTTCTCGTGATGGGGTGCTTTACTTCACCATCAGCGGCGCAGCAACGGGGCCAGAAAACTTTTTCATCGGCGGAAGATGCGAGCACGGCGCTGTTCACGGCGGCGCAGAGTAACGACGAGAAAGCGATGCTGAGCATTCTGGGAGCAGACGGGAAGGAAATCGTTTCATCCGGCGACGAGGCCGAGGACGCCGAGAGCCGGGCCAATTTTGTGGAGAAATACCAGGAAATGCACCGTCTGGTAAAAGAGCCGGGGACGACGGTTTTGTATATCGGCGCCAAGAATTGGCCCACGCCCATACCGCTGGTGAACAAAGGCGGTTCGTGGTATTTCGACACGGAAGCGGGCAAGAGAGAGATTTTGTACCGGCGAGTTGGCAGGAATGAAATGTCAACGATCAAGGTTTGTCAGGAACTGGTGTCGGCGCAAAGGGAATACTCGGGACGGCACAACGAGTACGCGCAGAAAATCTTCAGTGATGAGGGGCAACATGACGGCCTTTATTGGAAGGCTGTGAACGGCGAGCCGCTAAGCCCGGTTGGACCGCTGGTAGCGGCAGCGGTCACTGAGAGCTACAGCAAGAGCCAGGATAGCGCGCCAACCCCGTATCGCGGCTACTATTACCACATACTGACGCGACAGGAAAAAAATGCTCCAGGCGGAGCCAAGAGTTATCTCGTAGACGGCAAAATGACTGCGGGATTCGCGTTTGTAGCCTATCCGGCGGAATACAGATCGTCGGGAGTGATGACCTTCATCGTAGGCCAGGACGGAGTGGTGTATCAGAAGGATCTCGGGAAGAAAACCGAGGGTCTGGCCAAAGCCATGAAGGGGTACAATCCCAATTCCAGCTGGCAAAAGGCTGAGCAGGAGCCGGTTGAGACTGGCGTCGGGCAAGAAACCAAGTAAGGCATATTTCGGCGTGTGGCTGAATGGAAGCAGCCCTTGGGGCTGAAGCCCGCGATCTTTTTCTTCACGGGTTTGCGACGCGCCTAAAAGGCGCACCCTGATGCGAACCGACAATCGCAGCGCTAAAGCGCTGGCTACCCAAAATCGGGACACTCCCTGCTTTAGCGTAAAATGTCGCGCATGACTCTTTGCAAGTTTGCTGCTGTACTTGCGCTGTGCGCTCATCCTGTCTTCGCCCAACACGATGAGCCTCCTAAGCCGCCGGCGGATGCCGGCGCGGCTGCGGCGAAAGCTGCGGAGCCGGTGAAGAATCCGCTGCCCGCTGACAAATCGGTGCCGCAGATGGTCATGGTGAACGGCAAGACGCTCCACTATACGGCGACCGTGGGCACGATTACGCTGAAGGGCAAGGACGACAAGCCGACCGGCGTGGTGATGTATACGGCCTTCACGCTGGACGAGGCAAAAGGTGAAGGCAAAGGGCAAGGTGAAGGCAAGGGGAACGGTACGCATCGGCCCGTGACGTTCGCGCTGAATGGCGGACCGGGGGCTTCGTCGGTTTACTTGAACCTGGGGGCGATTGGGCCAAAGCACATTGTATTTGCCAATGACGGGGATTCGCCTTCGGACCCGGCGACGCTGACGGATAATCCGGGAACGTGGCTCGACTTCACGGACATGGTGTTTATCGATCCGATTGGCACGGGATTTTCGCGATCGCTGGTGGATGAGGCGGAGACGAAGAAGCTTTTTTACACGCCGACGCCGGATATCGAGTACCTGTCGCTGGTGATCTACAAATGGCTGGTGCAGAACGACCGCTTGCTGGATAAAAAATATTTGGTAGGCGAGAGCTATGGCGGATATCGCGGGCCGAGGATTACCCACTATCTGCAAGCGACACTCGGCGTGGCGATGAATGGATTGGTGCTGGTGAGCCCATACCTGAATCCGGAGACGGGTGACGGGAACTTGTCGCCGATTCCGTGGATGATGACGCTGCCTTCGATTACGGCGGCGCATCTGGAAGCCGAAAGTAAGCTGACCCCGGCGACGATGCAGCAGGTAATTGCGTACACACGAGGAGACTATGCGGCGGCGCTGCTGAAAGGGCGCAGCGACTCGGCTGCGACCGATGCGATGGTGGCGCGGGTGACGGAGATGACCGGGCTGGACGCGAAGTTTGTGAAGTTTGCCGGGGGGCGGTTGGACAGTCGCGCCTATCTTCGCGAGGTACACCGTACGCAGGGGCTGATCGGCAGCGTGTATGACTCGAACGTGACCGCGCCCGATCCGTTTCCATATGCGCCGACGCAGCAGGCGGGCGATCCGATTCTGGAGAGCATCATTGCGCCGACGACGACGGCAATGGTGGACTTCGTCACGCGGACAGTGGGATGGAAGTACGATGCGCGGTATGAAGCGCTCTCCTATGACGTAAACCGGCAATGGGACCGAAGCGACGATCTGCGCAGGGGCGCAGTAGCGGATCTGCGGGAGTCGGTCGCGGCCGACCCCAAGCTGCGCGTCCTGATCGTGCATGGATGGAACGACCTATCGTGTCCCTTCATGGGATCGGTGCTGACGGTGGATCAAATGCCGGTAATGGGTGATGCGAACCGGGTTGAGGTTGAGGAATTTCCCGGCGGTCACATGTTTTATACGCGGGCGGCGAATCAGGATGGGCTGCATAAGCTAGCGGAGACTATGGTGGAGAAGCATTGAGGGCGGCTGTGGGGAAGGCTTAGCGGGCGGCGAGCCAGACCTGGCAGGCGACGACGAACACCATAAAGATGAGGTAGAGGCGAAGGGTCCAGAGGATGGTTAGCTCTGGGCCTTTTAGTTTGCGGCGGGGGATGGGGTACTGCTTGGCTTTTACCAGTTGGTCGTGTTCTAGCGAGGACAGGACCCAAGTTTGGTCGGAGAGTGAGGGTTGTAGTTCGGGGTTCGTCGTCATTAGGTTGCCATTCCTTTTCCCATGGTAGTCGAAGCTGCAAGAGACAGCAGATTCCTCAGGCCAAAGAACGGCCCTCGCAATGACAAGAGTGGACTTTGGCGCTGGCATGGAGAATCAAACCCCGAGGGTTTGAGGTCTGGGGAATCCCACCCTTTCGCAAAGAACGCGAAAGGATGGGGCACCCAGCCACGTGATAGCGCTCAAGCAAAAACATTCTTACTTGCCTCCTAATGCGGCGAAGAGGTTAGGGGCAATGATGCTGATGCCGAAGAGGACTCCGGCGGCGGTCAGGATGAATACTACTGCGGCGGTAAGGATATTCATCCATACCGGGCTGACCAGGTCGCCCATGATTTCTTTGTCGTTGACCAGCATGAATAGGAATACCAACGCCGGCGGCATGGCTAGAACTGCTACCACGTTTACAACCAGGACTACGTATACCAGCGGGAGGCCTGGGATCAGGACTATGGCTGCGGCGGTGGCGGCGCAGAGGGTCAGTACGGCATAGAAACTTTTGCCTTCTCCCATGGGGAGATTGAGGCTGTGAGGTTTGTGGGCAACTTCTCCGAAGGCGTAGGCGGAGGAGGTTGAGATGGTGATAGCGGCGACTATGCCGGCTTCGACCATGCCGAGGGCGAAAAGCGATGCGCCGAAACGTCCTATGATGGGCTGAAGGGCTTGGGCGAATTGTGCGGCTTCGAAATTGTCGGCTGACATTTGATGAGCAAAGAGCGGGGCAGTGGCGAGGATGGTGGCGATGGCTGCGGCGGATGCGAGAACGGCGCCCAGGATGGTGTCGATGCGGCCGAAGCGAATGTCTTTGGCGGTCATGCCTTTGTCGACGGTGGCGCTTTGCTGGAAGAAAAGCATCCACGGGGTTACGGTAGCTCCGATGTCGGCCAGGACGATGAGCAGCGTGTCTTTGTTGAAGCCGGGGAGCGGTCGCGCCGTGATTAGCGAGTGTGCGACGGCGTGCCAGTTGGGATGAGTCATGAGCGCGACGGGGATGAAGATCAGGTTGAAGAGCGCGGCGGCTAGGGTGAGGCGTTCCCAGGTCCAGTAGCGGTGACTCATGAGCGCGGCGTAGAGAACGACCAGCGCGAAGAGGATGGCGAGCCACGGAGGAATGCCAAAGAAGCCGAGTCCGGCGCGGATGGCAATGAATTCGGTGATAAGCGTGAGAAAGTTGCCGACACCGAGGTCAATCATGGAAAACCATCCCCAGAAGGGACCGAAGCGCTGGAAGATGAGTTCGGCGTGGCCGCGATGGGTAGCGGCGCCGAGGCGCACGGTCATTTCCTGGACGATGACGGCCATGACGAAAGTCAGAATGACGAAAGGGAGGAAGAAGCCTACGCCGAAATTAGCTCCGGTGGCGGCGTAGGCGAGCATGCTGGGGCCATCGTTTTCCCCGAGCATGACCAGGACGCCGGGACCGATTAGCAGCCAGAAAAGGCGGGCTTTGGAGGAAAAGCCGCCGCGGGCGCGGGCAGCGATGACATGGATGCGGTCGTGAGCGCGGTCTACGTCTTCGTGGGTGATGATTACTGTTTCTTCGGTATGAATAGGCTTCATTGGTCTTGCTAATGCGGTTAGCTTTAGTATACATGAGTAAATAAACTATGGTTAACTTGATTGGTAGAGTCGGTGCTGTGATTGGAATGCTTTGCTGGGCCGGGCCGTGACGTGAAGGGTGATAGGGTCCTTCGACTTTGCGGATGTCTGGTTTCACGAGCCATTCGCTTCGCCCAGGATGACAATATTTAAGAGGCGGGAGTCACCCAGACTCGCTCGGCGGCGGCGCGACCTAGCGATACGTTGCCGGCGGTGGTGGATAGCGTCAGGGTTTGGTCGTAGTTGCGTTCCAGCAGACGGAGCTTTGCGCTGGGGCGGATGCCGCGGGCTTCGAGAAATTCGAGCAGGCGGCGATCGCGCTCGTAGATTCCGCTGACGGCGTATGCGGCTCCGGGAGCGGCGTCTGCGAGGAGGACGAGTCCGCGACGGCGGCGGCTGACGGGACTTTCCATCTCACTAAGATTGCCGTGCGGGCAGATGCCTTCTTTGCCTAGCTTAGCCAGGAGTTTGGCTTCGAAATCGGGAGAGACGGCGTGTTCGAGGCGCTCGGCTTCGTCGTGAACCTTCCACCATTCCATACCGAAGAGCTCGGACAACATGCGTTCGATGAGGTGATGGCGAAGGGTAAGCTTGCGGGCGATCTTGCGTCCGGCGGCGGTGAGGCGGACGTGGCCGTCGGATTGGACGCGGACTAATGCGTCTTTTTTTAGGCGGCGCAGGGCCATGGTTACGGCTGGTGGCGAGACTTTCAGCCAGTCGGCGAGGCGGGCGGAGATGACGGTCTCGCCTTCGCTTTCAGCTTCGAGGATGGCTTTGAGGTAATCCTCTTTGGAGACGGTGATCATTCAAGGAGATTATACGACGTGGGTTAAGTGGAGTTAACTGGGATAGTTGACTAAGAGAAAAACTTTCTTAGGTTCCAGAAACGCACCCTTCGGCTCCGCTCAGGGCAGGCTTTCTCGCAAAAGATGCGAGAAGTGGGGCACCCCACTTGATATCTGATTAAGAATAGGGATTCTTAGACTTGCGTTCGCTTGCGCTCAGAATGACAATTCTTTTTTGACGCGCATAACGTTTGACAGGTTTCGTGGGCTGACCTAACCTTGATTTTCTCCGATATGAAAGTTTTAGTTCTAGGAAGTGGCGGGCGTGAGCATGCGCTGGTGTGGAAGCTGCGGCAGTCGGCGCGGGTTTCGAAGATTTATTGCGCGCCCGGAAATGGTGGAATTGCGGAAGAGGCGGAGTGCCTGCCGGTGGATTTGAAGAGCGTGGAGTCGATGGTGGCGCTGGGCGAGCGGTTGCAGCCGGATTTGACGGTGGTGGGTCCGGAGTTGCCGCTGATGTTGGGCGTGGTGGATGAGTTTACGCGGCGCGGGTTGCGCGTGTTTGGACCGACCAAGGCTGCGGCGCAGCTGGAGTCGAGCAAAAGTTTTGCGAAGGAATTTTTGCAGCGGCATCGCATTCCCACGGCGGCTTATGCGATTTGCGATTCGATCGATGAGGTACGCGAGGCGTTGGGGCACTTTCATGCTCCGGTGGTGGTGAAGGCGGATGGATTGGCGGCGGGCAAAGGGGTAGTGATCGCGACGACGAAAGAAGAGGCGGCGAGCGCGGCGGCGGAGATGTTGAGCGGCAAGATGGTGGGCGAAGCGGGCGCGCGCGTGGTGCTGGAAGAATTTTTGAAGGGCGATGAGCTTTCGTTCCTGGTGCTGAGCGATGGAGAGCGGGTTGCGCCTTTGGTAGCGGCGCAGGATCACAAGCGCGTCGGCGATGGAGATACGGGCCCGAATACGGGAGGGATGGGCGCTTACTCGACCGCCGATATTATTGACGACAAGATGCGCGATTGGCTGGTGAATCATATTGCGAAGCCGGTGGTTGCCGGCATGAAGGCTGAGGGGGCGGAATATAAAGGAGTGCTTTATTGCGGGCTGATGATGACGGCGCGCGGTCCGATGGTGCTGGAATTTAATTGCAGGTTTGGCGACCCGGAGACACAGCCGATTCTGATGCGGATGGAAAGCGATTTGTTGGATGCGCTGGAGGCATCGATTGAAGGGCGCGTGAGTGAAGGGGATTTCAAGTGGTCGCAGGATGCGGCGGTGTGCGTCGTGATGGCGTCGGGAGGGTATCCGGGGACGTTTGAAGTGGGAAAGTGGATTCGCGGACTCGATGAGGCTGCGAATATTGAGGGCGTAAAAGTTTTTCATGCGGGGACTTCGAAGCGGGATCGAGACTTTTATAGTTCTGGTGGGCGCGTGTTGGGAGTGACGGCGCGGGCTGGGGAGTTGGAGGCCGCTGTGAAGCGGACTTATGAGGCTTGTGGGAAGATTGGATTTGATAGGGCGCATTATCGGAGGGATATTGCTGGTAGGGCGTTGAAGAAATTGTAATCGGCGTTCAAAACCTAGATTTCATGCGCCGGGCTTTGGCCTATCGACTGCAGTTTTGTATTTGGGTAACGTAAGATCCCTCCGAGAGCTATCGCTCTCGTCGGGATGACATTCTTTTTGAGGGGAATCATGAGCAATATTTTGGTTTCGATTGTGATGGGTAGCGATTCTGATCTGGAGATTATGCGCGAGGCTGGTAAGGCTTTGGATGAGTTCGGCATTGCGTATGAGATGGATGTGACTTCGGCGCACCGGTCACCGGAGCGGACGGCGGAGTTTGCGCGTGGAGCCGCGGGGCGCGGAGTTCGCGTGATTATTGCAGGGGCTGGCGGAGCGGCTCATCTGGCGGGTGTGATTGCGGCGCACACTACATTGCCGGTGATTGGTGTGCCGATTCCCTCCACGTCGTTGCAGGGCATGGATTCGTTGCTGGCGACGGTGCAGATGCCAGCGGGGATTCCGGTGGCGACGGTCGCGATTGGAAAGCCGGGGGCGACAAATGCGGGAATACTGGCGGCGCAGATGATTGGATTGAGCGATGCCGGAATTGCGAAAAAGCTCGAAGCATATAAAGAAAAGCTGGCGAAAGGCGTGGAAGAGAAATCGAAGAAGTTAAAGAGTTCGCTGGCAAGTTAGGCTTTTTGCCGGGAGCGCATGGCTTTTCTGGAGAAAGGCGAGAGGGTTTCAAGAAACCGCCGGATTTGATTCAGGTCCTGTTCTGAAATTTCGACGAATCTTATGCCGACTCCGAGGCCGGGAGTTCTATGGGTTACCTGAGCTTCGGCCATGACTTTGTTTTGCCCGAACCAGACGCCTACTTTTAATTTTGTTCCCGGCTGCAAAGGGAGGGGCATTTCCACGTAGCAGCCGCCCAGGCTGAGGTCGGCTACAGTGCCCCAAAAAGAAGTTCCACCTTCAACGTGAACTTCGATTGAGTTCTGGCAGCGGAAGCGGGGATGCTTGCGCATCTCGATACTGCCCGGCTGAAAGGCATCTACGGCATCGGAAGCAAGAGGGAAATCCCAAAGAGGTTTTTCGGGAGCTGTGTTGAGCAGGCCGATGTGTCCGGCTTTCGAGGTTCCGGGAGCGCCGATCCACTTTACCCGGAAATGCACCCGATTGCTGGCATAGTTCAGGCCAATGGTTTCATCGAGCTTGAGTTCGGAGCGAACGCCGGCGAGTTCAGCCCCGGCTCGGCTGATATCGACGGTGACGACCTTCTCGGAGAAGACCTGGCCGTGGATGTCGGTGCCGAAAATTCTTACTGGGACTTCGATTTTCTGGCGGGTATGGATGCGCTTGCCCATCGATGCGTTGTTCTTTGCCGGCCTTTGAAATTAAAAAAGGGAATGCCATTTGAGCGGGGATAGCCAAGAGTATCGCGAATAGGCGCCCTGCTCAAGAAACCAAAGTTTATCAGCAGGGTACGGTTGGCTTACGCGTCAGGCCGGTTGAGCGCGAGATCCCTTCGGCTTCGCTCAGGGCAGGCTCTTCGCTACGCCTGAAAAACGGCTACGCTCAGTATGACAGCGTCATAATTTTAGGCCCTTCAAGTATTCGCGGAAGGGATCGCCCAAGTCTTCGCGCTTCAAGGCGAATTCCACGGTGGCTTTCAAGAAACCAAGTTTGTCGCCGGTGTCGTGGCGGCGGCCTTCGTAGACGTAGGCGTACATTTTTTCTTTTTGGAGAAGCATGCGCATGCCGTCGGTGAGTTGCAGTTCGCCGCCGGCGCCGGTGGGCGTGTTGGAGAGACAGTCGAAAATTGCCGGGGTGAGAATGTAGCGGCCGATGATGGCGAGGTTGGAGGGAGCTTCCTCGGGCTTGGGCTTTTCGACCATGTTCTTGATTTCGAAGAGGCGGTCACCGAAGCGGCTGTCTTTGACGGGCTGGACGTCGAGCACGCCGTAGGAAGAGATCATTTTGCCTTCGACGACTTGCGTGGCGATGACCGAGCATTGCTTTTCTTCGAAGACTTCTACCATTTGCTTGAGGCAGGGAACTTTGGCGTCGATTACGTCGTCGGCGAGCAGGACGGCGAAGGGTTCGTTGCCCACCATTTCCCGGGCCATGAGAACGGCATGGCCCAGGCCTAGAGCTTCTTTCTGGCGGACGTAGGCGATGTACATCATGTCGGAGATGGAGCGGACGATCTGGAGCAGATCGGTTTTATTGCGCTCCTCGAGCATGCGTTCGAGTTCGTAGCTGACATCGAAGTGGTCTTCGATGGCTTGTTTGCCGCGGCCGGTGATGATGAGTATCTGGTTGCAGCCGGAGGCCATGGCCTCTTCCACTCCGTACTGGATGATGGGTTTATCGACCAGCGGGAGCATTTCTTTTGGCTGGGCTTTGGTAGCGGGCAAAAAACGCGTGCCCAAGCCTGCGGCGGGGAATACGGCTTTGCGAACTTTCATGGGCATGAAGGAACGTCGTTAGGTGCGGGTAATCGGGCTATGAGTTGCCGGACAATTGTACAAGGTTGGATTCAGGGTGACGAATGGGGCATGTTGCGGAGTCGTTCGTTGGGGAATGGAAGTCAAAATCCCACCCTTGCCGCTTTAGAGCAGTTTCAGATTGATGCTGTGGAGATGCGGCAAAGATGGGACACCCTCCGGCTTTGTTTCGGGTTCCCGTTGCTCCTCAGGATGAGAGAGCCTGCGCTTTCTCCTGGCTGGTTAGTTGTTCGAGGATTGTGCGCAATGCTCGAAGGACTTCGTCGGCTGCCGTGGCTTTCAGAGCGAATTTCAACTGGCCATCCGGCGTGAACTGCGTGCCGCGTTGGGCGGAGACGAAGCGGGCTAGTTGCTCGGGATCGACTTGCGCGGTTTGCTGGAATTTTAAAGTGACAGAGTCGCGCTTGCGTTCGATGGCGTTCACGCCTACTTTCATGCACAGCAATTTTAACGACGCATACTCGAGCAGGTTGCGGACTGCCGGCGGAGGCGGGCCGTAGCGGTCGGTCATTTCGGCGGTCACGTCGCCCAACTGCGATTCGGTTTCCACGCGGGCTACGCGCTTGTACATTTGCAGGCGCTGATTTTCTTCCGGCACGTAGTCCGCGGGAATGCGGATGTTGAGACCGAGGTTGAGCTGGGTTCCGGCTTCGTCCGGGGAGGCTTCGCCTTTCATTTCGAGGACGGCGCGTTCGAGCATTTGCGTATAGAGCTCGAAGCCGATGGCTTCGATGTGGCCGCTTTGTTCGCCACCGAGCATATTGCCTGCGCCGCGAAGTTCGAGATCGAGGGCGGCGATTTTGAATCCGGCTCCGAGATCGGAAAATTCTTTGAGCGCGGCCAGTCGGCGTCGGGCGATTGGCGTGAGTTCGACTTCGGCTGGCAATAAAAGATAAGCGTAGGCGCGGCGATTGGAGCGTCCGACGCGTCCGCGCAGTTGGTAAAGCTCGGAGAGGCCGAGGCGGTCAGCGCGATTGATGAGGATGGTGTTGCAGAGCGGGATGTCGAGGCCATTTTCGATGATGGTGGTGGAGACGAGAATGTCGGCTTCGTGATGCATGAATTTCAGCATCACTTTTTCGAGCTCGCCTTCCGACATTTGTCCGTGGCCGACGATGATGCGGGCGGGCGGAACGAGTGCTTGCAGTTTGGCAGCGATTTCCCAGATGGTGTCGACGCGGTTGTGAACGAAATAGACCTGGCCGCCGCGCTCAAGTTCTTGTTCGATGGCCGATTGGATCAACTTTTCGTCCCAACTGGCGACTACGGTCTGGATCGCCATGCGATCTTTGGGCGGAGTTTCGATGACGCTCATGTCGCGCAGGCCGACCAGCGACATGTGGAGGGTTCGCGGGATGGGCGTGGCGGACATGGTGAGCACGTCCACTTGCTTGCGCATTTGCTTGATGCGTTCTTTGTGGCGGACGCCGAAGCGTTGTTCTTCGTCGACGATGAGGAGGCCGAGATCGAAGAACTTGATGTCTTTGGAAAGAATGCGGTGGGTGCCGATGAGGACGTCGATTTTGCCGGCTTCGGTTTTCTGCAGGATTTCTTTTTGCTGCTTGGGATTGCGGAAGCGGCTGATCATCTCGATTGTGACGGGGAATGGGGCGAAGCGCTGCTTGAAAGTTTCGAAGTGCTGGAAGGCGAGGACCGTGGTGGGGGCGAGGACGGCGACTTGTTTGTTATCGGCGATGGCTTTGAAGGCGGCGCGCATGGCGACTTCGGTTTTGCCGTAGCCGACGTCGCCGCAGAGCAGGCGGTCCATGGGCTGGGAGGATTCCATGTCGCGGATTACGTCTTTAATAGCCGTGGCTTGATCTTCGGTTTCGTTGAACTCGAAGGCGTCCTCGAACTCGCGGAACCATTCGTTGCCGGCTGGAAAGGCGTGTCCCACGGCCATTTTGCGCTCGGCATAAAGTTTGAGGAGTTCCTCGGCCATGTCTTTCATGGCCTTCTTCACGCGAGCTTTGGTCTTCGACCAGGATTGGGTGCCGAGATGACTTAGAGCGGGCTTGGCACCTTCGGAGGAGCGATATTTTTGTACTAAATCGAGGCGGGTCAGCGGAACGTAGAGGCGAGCGGCTTCAGCAAATTCGAGAAGCATGAATTCGGCGGGACCGTCACCGTGATTGATTTCTTTCAGCCCCTGATACTGGCCGATGCCGTGCTCGACGTGCACGACATAATCTCCGACTTGAAGATCGCGGAAGTCGGAGAGGAAGGCGGAGACTTTGGATTTGGAGCGCTGGGAGCGGGAGGCGACAGCGTCGGATTCGTCGAAGAGATCGCGGGAGCCGAAGATGGCGAGATTGGCCTCGGGGAGCAGGACGCCATCGGGGACGTAGGCGGTAGCGAGAGTGGTGGTGAGGACTTCTCCGGCGAAGTAGCTGGTTTCGTCGGCATAGCTTTCTCCGCCGCGAGTGCGGCTGCCGAGCTTGAACGAAACGTTGTATTCGGTGAAGACATCGGCGAGGCGTTCGACTTCACCGGTGTTGGGAACGGCGAACAGGACGCGTTTTCCATCGGCGTTAAGCTTTTGTACTTCTTCCAGCATGGCGGGGATTGCGCCGTGGAAGCGGGGCGAGGGTTGAGTGAGAAATGTAATTGCTTCTTCGTTCAGGCTGCGGGTGATGCCGAGGTGTTCGATATCAGCGCCGGGGAGGGCGGCGTTTTTTTCCCACCAATCAGTTGGCGGCAGGTAGAGGTCCTCGGGGCGGACGAGATTGCCGACGCCGCTGCGTTCGTGGGCTTCGGCGATGCGGGTCCAGAAGCGGTCGAACTCCTGTGTGAGCTGTTCAGGTTCGTCGAGAAGGACAGCGGCGCGGGGGATTAAGTCGAAGATGGTGCTTTCGGCGCCGGCGACGGGAGAGTAGAACTCCCAACCGGGGAAAACATTGACGCCACCGGCGCGGATGGCGGCTTCGACAATTTCTTCGGAGTCTGGTTTGCCGGAGCCGACGAGGCGCTTGCCGCTGAGGCGGGTGTGAATCGCGGCGAGGAGATGCTCGCTGACTGGAGTTTCGGTGAGGGGGAGGAGCAGGGCTTCGTCGACTGGGTTTGAGGAGCGCTGCGAGGCGGGATCGAATTTGCGAATGGAATCGGCTTCATCGCCGAAGAATTCGATGCGCAGGGGGCGATCGGCCTCGGGCGAGTAGATGTCGAGGATGCCGCCGCGGACGGCGTATTGGCCGGGCATTTCAACGACATCGGTTGAGGTGTAGCCGACGGTGTTGAGATGGGCGAGGAGGGATTCGAGATCGAAGGATTCGCCGCGACGGATGGTGCGGGCGAGGTCAGAGTAATAATCGGCGGAGCGAAGACGAATGGCGGTTGCGGCGACCGGCGAGATCACGATGGATGTTGCTCCCGTGGCGATCTTCCAAAGGGCGGTAGCTCGTTCCTCCTGGAGTTCGGGATGCGGGGAGAGATTCTGAAACGGGAGCACGTCGCGCGCGGGCAGGGAGATGACGGATTCGGGATCGCAGGCGCCGGTGAGCTCGCAGAAGCCG
>DATHMV010000015.1:0-13226 GCA_035486715.1 Candidatus Aquilonibacter sp. | reverse complement strand
ATGGGCAAGACTCATCTGATGTTGTTTCTAGAGTTCGATCATGGCGCGGCTCTGCGCAAGGAGAACAGGATCGAACAAACCTAAGATGGTGCGGCTCGTCATCGGTAATCCCTTAGTGATGAAAGAAATGGCCAAGCATGTGCCCGACGCAGGGTCCTATGCGCCGGTGACTGTCTTGGTTGATGAAAGGGAAGATGGTGTCCATTTGTCATATGACAAGATGGTTAGCTTTCTGAGTCCCTACGCAAACCAGGACGCGCTCACGATCGCGCACGATCTCGACCACAAGATTGTGAAGCTTCTTAATGATGCCGCGGTCGAGTGAAGCATCCTCCGCCGAACAACGACGTTAACAACGAAGGAGGAGACTATGGTCTTCGCAGGAATCAAAGTGCCCGACACAACTCTCGTCCGCGACGCAATGGAGTTAGCTCGCGGTCTTTTAGAGCCGTTCCTATTCAACCATGTCATGCGCTCATGGCTGTTTGGGGTCGTGCTTTCAGAGGGCGCCGAACATGCACCGGACGCGGAGCTGTTGGCCGTTGCTGCGGTTTTGCATGATCTGGGCTTGACAGATCGCTACACGGGAGCGAACCGCTTCGAAGTGGATGGAGCAAACGCGGCCCGCGTGTTTCTGAGTGATCAGGGCATCTCAGCGCACCAGATGCAGCTTGTGTGGGATGCGATTGCACTCCACACCACCCCTACTCTCGCGCTCCACAAAGAACCCGAGGTCGTCATGGTTCACTCAGGCATCGCGGTAGACGTTCTCGGAGTGGGCCTCGATCGAATCCCGCAGGACAAACAGCGTGCGATCCTGAGTGAATTTCCGCGCTTGGCATTCAAGACCCAGTTCAAAGGGTGCCTCTGCAACGTCGTTCGCCAGAAGCCGATGACCACCATAGACAACATTCTCAGAGATTTCGGCATTCGTTACGTCGAGGGGTTCGCGCCTCCGAATTTTGCCGACCTCGTGGCAAATGCGCCATTTTCCGAATAGCCGACCTCCCGATCATCGGATTGCGCACAAATTAGGCTTCGGGGTCTTGATCACGACCTGGTCTTACTGGCGAACAAAAGGCGAATATGCTACGCTTTTGCACGTGGTTCTGCGAACGTGCACAGTGGCGATAAAGGATCTTGGGGACGTTGAGCACTCCACAGAGGTCACTGCGGAGACTCTCTATGAAGCGATTGCCACGGCTCTCGCCGTCTTGCGGCAGGATAACTGGGTAGGAGAGATCGGTCAGGGATTCACAACGGTGACTGTTGTTGTCCAGCAGCCGCCCGTAAAGCACGAAGTCAAAATGAAAGACTTTGTTTCATGGCTCGCACGTCAAGGACGCTCTCCTGCAGAGGTCATGCTGAAGCAGAAGCTGGAGAAAATATTGGGCAAAGTAAACCACCCCAGGACGTGACCGAAAAGGCTAAGCAAACAGATCAGCAGAAACAAATCTCGGAAGTCTCACTGACTCGGAGTTCGAGCCGCTTTGTGGGAGTGCTTAGACTGCCTCGCTTGCGCACCACCCGCTTTCGTAGATGAGGGCTGTGTGATGCTTGCACCTGGCGCGAACGGGTCCTTTCCTTGAAGCACTGAAGATGCAACGAAACCAAAGAGTATCATCGCGCTCAGCAATCCCCACCCGAGAACGACTGGCTTCCAGGGAACCAGAATGTACATGGCAGACCTCCGCGGACGAAGAGCGCGGGCTACAACGTACCTTTATTGTAATGCGAAGAACCCCAAACTTATTCCGAAAAAATCTTTGTTGTTTCCTGATTGTTAACGTCGACCTACAAGCCAAAGCGCTAGAAAGCGATCTTCAAGCTAAACTCAATTTCACGAGGCGATCCGAGCGTGAACACGCCGGTCCCCACGCCGACGCGATTCGTATTGTGTGCCGCAGGATCCGTGCCATTGATGGTACCGGCGGTGCCGGTAAGGAGGCCGGACATCATGCTCGTCGGCAAGTCGAAGTTGGCAAAGTTGAAGAGGTTGTAGAACCCGACGGACGGTTTCACGGTCACTCGCTCGTGAAAAGAATAAGTCCATGACAGAGTCGTATCGAAGACCCGCAGCCACCCCAAGTTCACCTGATTGGCAGGTGCTTCTGGCAACGCTGGAGCTACGGCTCCTAAGGCTGTCAGCTGAGGTGATGTCATCAAGCCCTCCTGTACTAGAGCTTGGCCTGCAGGGGTGGGATTGCCAGCAACTGAGTTGTTGTAATTCCCGATGACTCTGTTGATACTGCCGGCGCTGATCCCGCGACCAAACTCGCCAACATGGGTTCCTGGAACCGGGTCTTGTGTCGTGCCGTCGCCGGTAAAGTCCGTTCGGAATATTTCACCTGCCCCTTTGGCAGTATTAGGAACAGTGACGGTGGTTGAAAGAGGGCTATAAAAGTGAGACATCAATCCCACTTGAAGTCCGACCGGCAAATCCAAATAGCCGCCGAACGATAGTTGATGCGTTCGATCTAAGGTCGAAGGCCCGAAATATCGATTCGGGTTCCTGTTGTCCAAAGCAGGAACAATGTAGTCCTGGTCAGACTTACCGGGACCCAGCGAGCCGTCTGGAGATGTGGCACCGCCAGTGTTTTCGAAGCGAGACAGGGCATACGACACCTGAACATTGAGAGTTTTTGCACCCCGAAATGGACGGTTGAGATTCGTTGCCAACTTTGTCTCCAAGCCGTTGTATACGGATCGACCGACCGGTGATAGAAAATTGAGTGTAGGTGCCTGTGGATTGACGCCTCCGAAGGCACACGGGTACCCGAGCGCAGCGAAACAGTTGCTGCCGCCCATATCGGACGAGGAGCCTAAACCAAAACCAGCGTAGTCGGATATCGTGGCGCCGACTCCTCCGTGGTTTATACCCGAAATCGCACAGTCGACTCCGGCTCCCGGGGTGGGAGCACACCCAAATTTTGTATTCGTTGCTGCAATAGCATCTAAAGCACCGTTTTTGTTGAAATAGCGAATGTCTCCAGCGTGATTTTCATCGATGCCTAACAAATAGTGAGTTTGAACGTTGCGGATGTAGTCGACACTCAATACGACGCCAGATTTGAGTTGCCTCTGAACCCCGATATTCATCTGCACTGAACGCGGAGACTTGTAGTTCGGATTAAACATCGAGACGCCCGGTGTGAAGAAGCAATTGGGACCGCCTGTGCTGCAGCCGGTAAGGTACTGTCCCACATACGACGGATTTGGCGCCTGCAGGTTTAGCGGCGAGTCCGCCTGATAGGTCTGCTGCAATGCCACAATTGCCGGCAGCGCGTTTCCAATCAGAGAAGCGCCAGTCGACGTGCCGCAAACTGAAGTGGGAGTGCCGGAGCTCGGTGTGAGAAAGCCACCTGGAATCGGGATCTTCGCAGGCGTTCCAGGGGCGGAGCAAGCGCTCGGGAATTGTTCAAACGCTCCCGTGGACTCACGATTCGGAGCATCAAAAACAACATTGTTCCAGATGGCATTTTCATAGAACAATCCGATGCCACCGCGGAAAGAAGTTTTGCCGTCTTTCCATGGGTCCCAGGCAAATCCCATCTGTGGTGCGAAGTTGAGGTTGGGTTGCGATACTCGATTTCCCAGGTTCAGGCCAGGCAGTAACGCATTGAGCTCAGGGAGGCCGGCGTATTGACTGTCCGTGCGGCCCGTGTCTCGATCCCAGCGCAAGCCGTAGGTTAAGTTAACGTTTGGCTTGATCTTCCAACTGTCACCCAGATACGTCAGTACACGGTTGTCAGGTCCGAGCCCACCAGCCTGAAATCCCAAAGCAGGCTCGCTCGTGAAATATCCGAGGCCGTTGGTAATCGTGATGGAGTCAGCCGGGTAATTCAACGGATTCGATGATCCTCCCGGGAACGGACCACCTGCTGCATCTGCTACTTCAACAGTGGAAACAGTCGATACGATCTGCGGCCCGTACTTTAACAGTGGGGCGAAAACGGCACTCTGAATGTGGTTGAATGCGACACCATATCGAATCACATGGGACCCTGCGATCTTGGTGCCATCGTACTTAAGTTCGTGATCACTCTGTGCAGTGGTTTGCGGAGCCAGGAAGTTTGGTCCGGCTGCCAAACCAGTGCTGCCCATGATGATTTGCACTCCCAGGTTGTTGAGCGGAAGGGCGCTGTCTCCTGCGGTTGCGTCCACGATTTGGTTTTGAAATTTCAGGAACGAGAAGCGAATACTGTGTATGAAGTTCCCGGTTTTGAAGTCCACTCCTATTACGTGATCACGCGTGTTGTTCTTCGTGTCATATAGTGAGTAGCCGGCGCCACTCGTCGCGTCCAGGGAATTGTTGAAATACGAAAAGCGATAGAAAAAATGAACACCATTGCGCCACTGATAGTCGACTCTGCCCAACAAGTTGCCCTCGTGGAATGGATCAGAAAAAGTACCTGCATATTGAGAGAAAGGGGCAGAAACGGGAACTGGTGCGCTCGTATGTTGTATGTTCCGCTCCCCATCGATGAAGAAGAACAAGTTGTCCCTGAAGATCGGCCCACCCAAGTCGCCACCGTACTGGCCGCGCTGATAAGGCGCTGTGATTGCAGGTGGAGTCGGTAGTAAAGCACCCAGCGAGCTGTCGCGAAATTGACCGAAGGACTCGCCATGATAGTTGTTTGTCCCGGATTTCGTGGTTACATTGACGGAACCGGAGGAGGTCAACTCGGTGGACATATCGAGACTCGATTGACTGATTTGAAACTCCTGTATGGCGCTGGAAGGAATATCGGTTGTCGTCGTGCCCACGGTTTCGTCGGAAACATCCGCGCCGTCCACCTCGATGCGGGCAGTCCGGCCGAAACGGCCGCCAAAGGAGATTGACGAATAGCCGGCCTTTGTAGGGTCGAAATTTTGACCGTCCTGAATCTGGACACCGGGTTCAAGCTGGGCAAGATCAAGAAAGTTCCGACCGTTTACTGGCAGAGTCGCGATCTGGGTCGAAGTGAGTACACCCTGCACCGTGGCTTGGATAGTATTGACCTGGAGATCGGAAGCTGAAACGTCAACTGTCTCTGACGAATCGCCCACTACCAGCGTCGCGTTCCCATTCGCCGTTTGGTCAACCTTTACCGTAATCGGCAATCGGGTAGTTTTAAAACTCCTAGCTTCGATCCTCACGACATAGCCCGCCGGTCTCAGAAAAGCGAACGTGTAAGCGCCAGAGGAACTTGTGTTGACGGAAGCAGTCTGTCCGGTGGCGGTGTTCGTAATAGACACGATGGCACCGGTCACGAGAGCTCCGCTTGGGTCGGTAACGGTCCCTTGGATTCCTCCGGTCGAAACTGTGGTCTGGGAAAATCCCAAAACAACAAGACAAAGAAGAGCGACGAGGATCGCCCCGTGTAACCGAATTGTTCGAATTTGTCGCCGAACCACGGGCAACGCGATCGCGAGAATGCGCTTAATACGCGAGCGCGTACGATTCTCGGTTGCCAACATGTCTTCCCCCAGAATCGTCGGATGGCATGTGGGAAGTATTCTACTGCCTAGAACGCTCCACGCTCAAAAGAACGACTGCCGGACATTCGTTCGAGAGCGATTCCGGCCGTTGTCGCGAGAAAGCTAGGGATCACGAATATCAAAACGTTTTCTACCATAGCGCAGCGCATCGATAGATCGAATGCCAGGTCCTAGAACAGCGAGCGCAGCTCCCAAAGCTCCCAACAGAATGTTACTTCGCACGTGAGTTGTTCCGAGAAACCCGAAACAAACCTCAACGAGGATCACCAGCGTACCGGCGATGGGCGTCCACAACCCCAATATCAGCAGCGTCCCGGTTCCAATGGCCACCGACTGCAGGATCGTGGTTTGCAGGTCAGGCCCTGTCCGAAGAGCAACGACTCCGTCATAAATCAGCAGAGTACCCGCGACCAGCCTGAGCAGGAGCAGAGCAGCTCCAGGCCATCCATTGGGAAACATGGAGAATAGGCGTTGCAGAGCAGTGAATCCTCTGTCTTGGGGTGTAACTGCCACGCCCAAGAAAACTGCAATTCTTGAGGCCGTTCGCGGTGCCGAAGGACTCACGAACGGCTCCAAATCGAGCAGCGTACCCGGAGACCCGCGGCAGTCGATACCCCAAAAAGAGTTGGTCTCAAGCGACCCTCTTGAGGGGGGCATTGCACAGACTCGAAGAGCGATCATTGCGTACCGCCGCGGCTAAACAATGTAGGGAATAGACGCCGGAGGGCAACGTGGTAGACGAGCCGCAATTCCGATAACATTTCAATCCTGTGGAGTCTGATGAATTCTGTTGCTGGGGTTCATGAAACGACTGAGGCGATTATCTAAAAGCTGGAAGAAATCGTCAGGGATGGTTTGCCCAGGAGAGTTGCACGTGCAACTTTGCCAACGAAAAGTGCGCCGGCCAACACTTCGAAACGGGAGGCTTATCTCTGCATTCGCATTACTCCTGATTGCCTTGCCTCCGTTTTCCACGGCGATCGCTTCAACGAATGCTTCCTCAGAAATGCGTCGTGGCGATCCGCGCTCCGTTCGAATTCCAGCAATTGATGGCGACGATATTCGATTCTCCAGGCTGTCGACCGCTCAAGGACTCTCGCAAACCCAAGCTAATCAAATCGTACAGGACGATCAAGGATTCATCTGGTTCGGGACTCAATATGGTTTGGATCGGTACGACGGATATGAATTCAAGGTGTTCACACATGATCCTGCGCACGCCAACAGCCTCAGCTGTGTTTATATCCACTCGTTATTTAAGGATCGTTCTGGAACGCTTTGGGTGGGCTGCGATCAGTTTCTGGACAGGTTCGATAGTGTTCACGAAACTTTCACTCACTATCGGATCGATGCAGGTGAAGTAGGGGCCTACGTCGGTGATATCAGTCAGGATCGCGCCGGCATGCTTTGGTTGGCAACTGGGAGTGGCTTGTTTCGGTTGAACCCGGATACGGCTCAGATCATCCACTACGTTCATGATCCCGCAAACCCAACCAGCCTTGGCAGCAACCAGGTCAGATCTATGTTGGAAGATAGGACTGGCCGATTCTGGGTAGCCGATGGGGAGAATCTGGAGGAGTTTGATCGTGAGAGTGGAAGAGTTCTCTCGCGGGTCCGTCTGAGTGAGGGTCTAAGGTTAATTTCGTTCTATGAAGATCACCTTGGCGTCTTTTGGATTACGTACATCACGAATAATAGTGGAAGCGGATTAGCTGTGCTGGACCGATCCACAAATAGCCTGATTCCCTATTCAATCTATGACAGGAAGTCTGGTAAAGAATTACCCGCTGGATTCCTGGCGGCAACCGAAGATAACAGCCAAACGCTTTGGTTGGCGACCTTCGGGGGAGGGTTGTTGAAATTCGACAGGGAACATGGCGTTTTCATTCGGTATCGGAACGATCCCGAGAATCCTGAGAGCATCGCAGAAGACCGTATGATGTCGCTATGCGGGGACCGGGAAGGAAATGTTTGGGTGGGCTTGTATGTGAGCGAGCCCAACTTTTTCCGTACTGAAAAAGCACCCTTCATGCCTCTGCGTGTTATGCGAAGCAATCCCCGCAACCACGGCGAAAATATTGTAGGCGCCGTCTATGAAGACCGCGACCAGATTTTGTGGATGGCGACGACAGGAGCGCTGAATCGCATCAATCGAAGATCCGGAGAGTCCACCGCTTATCAGCCTCCCGGACAAGGACTGTCGAGCGACGTAATTGCAATCACCGAAGATCGGGGCGGGGAGCTCTGGATCGGAACCTATGGCGCTGGATTAAGTCGGTTCGATCGGAGGACTGGGCGATTTAAGACCTATCTGCACAAACCAGAAAACCCATCCAGTTTGAGCAACAACATAGTGAGCCGGATGCTGATCGATCATGCGGGCACCATGTGGGTCGGAACCTACAATGGTCTTGATCGATTTGACCCTCGGAACGAGAGCTTCGTTGTTTACAAGCAGGATACTAAGAGTGACGACGAAGTGTATGCCAATTTTAGCGAGGACAAAAGCGGGTTCCTCTGGATGGGCGGCTTTCGAGGTTTGAACCGTTTCGATCCGAAGACTGCTCAATTCACCGTCTATGCGCACAGAGTGGATGACCCCAGTTCTTTGAGTGACAACGCCGTTACCTCAACTTATGTAGACCATTCGGGAACGCTTTGGGTCAGCACGGAAAATGGCTTAAACAAGTTGAACCGCGAAAGCGGTACATTCACCCACTACTACGTGAAGGATGGCTTGCCCAGCAACGCCGTGAGTTGCATTCTCGAAGACCACTTCGGCATGCTCTGGATGAGCACAAACCGCGGGCTGTCCAGGTTCGATCCCGTCGCAAATAGATTCACGAACTACTCTACGGTTGATGGTCTGCCCGGCAATGACTTTACGGGTTGGGACGCCTGCTTTAAGAGTCCTAGCGGAGAGATGTTTTTCGGTGGATTTGCCGGCGGGGTGTCCTTCTTTCCCGATAAAGTGATCAATACGTCCTACCCGCTACCCCTCGTTCTGACCGATTTCCAATTGGCGGGGCATTCGGTAGAGGTCGGAGCCAACTCCCCGCTCGGGAAGTCCATCAGCTACACCAAAGATGTCACACTGACTCACGACCAAAACATATTTTCACTGAGTTTTGCTGCGCTCACTTATTTCAATCCAGATGCGAACCGCTATCGATACAAGCTGGACAGCTTGGATCGCAACTGGATTGAAGTTGGCAGTGATCGAAGGCTCGCGAGCTACACGACGTTGCCAGCTGGCAAATACACATTTCACGTACAGAGCGCAACCAGACAGGGAGTTTGGAACGAGCCTGGTCTGGCACTAGGAATCACCATATTACCGCCCTGGTGGGGCACATTTTGGTTCAGGTTATTGTGCATCGTGGCGACCGTTAGCATCCTGTGGACGCTCTATCTGATTCGGCTCAAGCAAATGGAGGCAGAGATTCGAGCGAGGATAGAAGAGCGACTCGGTGAACGAGAGCGGATTGCGCGGGAGTTGCACGATACTCTCCTGCAGGGTATACAAGGCCTAATTCTGCGTTTCCAGGCTGTAGCCGAACGAATACCTGCGTCAGAACCTGCCCGGCAGATGATCGAGAAGGCCCTCGACCGAGCCGACGAAGTGTTGGTGCAAGCACGAGATCGCGTTAAGAACCTCCGTCTCACAGCACAAATGAAGACCTTACGAGAGGCTCTAACGGACGTCATCAAGGACCTTGCTGTCAGTAAGGGCGTTGAATTCAGCGTTGTCGTCGAGGGGGATCTGCGCAAGCTTAACCCGCTGGTCAGAGACGAAGCATATTGGGTCGGACACGAGGCACTGGTAAACGCGCTCCACCACTCGGCTGCAAAACGCATAGAAGTTGAGATTGCATACAACCCCTCGCACTTGCGTTTGCGAATTCGTGACGACGGTTCCGGTATCGATTCTAAGATTATCGAGGCCGGTGGCAAACCTGGCCACTGGGGGATGCGAGGAATGCGAGAACGCGCCGCGAAAATCGGCGCACACTTGGAGACTTGGAGCCGGCCGGGAGTTGGGACTGAGCTAGAATTAAGGATTCCCGGATCCGTTGCCTACAACGCTCAGGGGAACGGTTCGCTGTGGCGAACGTTCCGCCAACTGTGGCATGAGGAGGTGACCGATGATGCCGATCAAAGTTCTCACCGTTGACGACCATCCTATTCTCAGAGAGGGGATAGCGGCAATCATCGAAAATCACGCTGACATCGTCTTGGTCGGCGAAGCTGGTAATGGGCGTGAGGCGATCGAATGCTTTCGCAAGTTGCATCCCGACGTAACGCTCATGGATTTGGTGATGCCCGAAATGAATGGCATCGTTGCGACCATCGCTATTCGAAAAGAATTTCCCAATGCTCGCATCGTCGTGCTGACGACATATAAAGGGGATGTCCAAGCCGCTCAGGCTCTCGATGCCGGAGCCTGTGGATACCTGCTCAAAAGCACTCTGAGGAAGGATCTCGTAGATACAATCCGCGGCGTGCACGCGGGCCAAAAGCGAATTCCACCTGAGATTGCTCTTGCGATGGCCGAACATCATGCGACGGACACCCTTACCGCGCGCGAACTGGAAGTGCTCCTTGAAATCGCTGCAGGCAACGCGAATAAAATTGTTGCGGCGCATCTTTCCATTGCTGAAGAGACCGTGAAAGGCCATGTGAAGGCGATCCTTGCTAAACTCAGAGCCAATGACCGCACTCATGCGGTAACCATTGCAGTCAAGCGCGGAATCATATCGTTGGAAGTATGAATCGAGTTGCTCCTCCAGATAGCTTTATCCCGTCACAAATCATCGAAACTAGCTTAGCCATCCGCAAGAATGCATGCGAAGCACCAGTTCAGCAATTCGCAAGCCCACCTCACCGAAGCCACCTAGAACCTGGCCTTTAGATGAATAGAACGGCGACTAGTTTTCATGCTCTGGTGATCGGGTGTGCGCTCCCCCGAAAGAGGCGCTGTGTCTCGCCTCGATTTGGGCTTACGCGTGTCGAGAGATGCGTTTAGAGTGGCCAGCGAAATCGGGCAAATCCCAAACAGACCATTCGTCGGCCCGAACAAAAAGCTGTAAGGAGAACAACATGAAATCTAACTGGAGAAACGTCATGACGAAGCTTTATGCGGTTGCTGTGCTCGCTTCTGCGCTGCTGGGTGCGGCTCTAAATGCCGCTGCGGCGGGTCCTGCGCCGACGGGCATCAAAAACGTGGTTCTGGTCCATGGGGCATTCGCCGATGGCTCCGGTTGGGACGCCGTCGCGAAGATCCTTGAAAAGGACGGTTACACGGTGTCGGTGGCGCAGCCTCCCGAAACCTCCTACGCCGACGACCAGAAATACACCAAGGCCGCCATCGACGCCATGGGCGGCCCGGTCGTCCTGGTCGGTCATAGCTACGGCGGGTCCATCATCAGCGAGGCCGGCAATGATTCAAACGTTGCGGCACTGGTGTACATCGCCGCGTTTGCGCTCGATGAAGGTGAGAGCTGTGCGTCGATTGAAACAGCCGTGCCGCAAGCCTCCAAGGCATTCAAGCCGGATAGCAATGGGAATTGGTGGATAGAGCAAGACCATTTCGTTGCCGACTTCGCAGCGGATATTCCCGCGGCCCAGGCTCACTTCATGGCTATAGCGCAGGTGCCGATTTCCACCGACTCGTTCACCCACAAGGTCACGAATCCCGCTTGGAAGAACAAGCCGACGTGGTACATGGTGGCCGGCTCAGATCGGTCGATCAATCCGATACAGGAGCGCATGATGGCGAAGCGCGCCAACGCCAAGACGGTCGAAGTGAATTCCAGCCATGTGGCCTACATGTCTCACCCGAAGGAAGCAGCCAAGCTCATCGAAGAGGCTGCCACCTCTGCACACGCCAATTAGCAGCGCGTAAATCTTTACGCTGAAAGTTAAAGGTACGTCGCGCGGGCAGGACAAGAGCCGTTTGGCGACGCAAACGTTCGAGATCAAAAATCAATCGGTCCGAGTGGATCTTTACTACAAAGGAGAATGATCGTGAAACAGAATATTAAGAACGTGGTTCTCGTGCATGGAGCTTTCGCTGACGGCTCCGGCTGGAAAGCCGTCGCTAACATCCTCAAGAACGATGGATACAAGGTGTCGGTGGTGCAGCATCCCGAGACCTCCTACGCCGATGACCAGAAGTACACAAAGGCGGCCATCGACGCCATGGACGGACCGGTGGTCCTAGTGGGGCACAGCTATGGCGGGTCCGTCATCACCGAGGCCGGCAATCATCCAAAGGTTGCGGCCCTCGTTTACATCGCCGCCTTTGCTCTCGATGAAGGTGAGAGCTGTGCGTCCATCGAACAGGCCCTGCCCCAAGCGTCCAAGGCCTTCAAACCGGACAGCAACAACAACTGGTGGATAGAACAGGAGCATTTTGTGGCTGACTTCGCCGCGGATATCCCACGGGATGAGGCAGAGTTTATGGCTATATCGCAAGTGCCGATCTCGACCGACGCGTTCACTCATCAGGTTAAGAATCCTGCCTGGAAGCACAAACCCACGTTCTACATGGTGGCTACCGCAGACCGATCGATTAATCCGGACCAAGAGAGGATGATGGCGAAGCGCGCCAACGCCAAGACGGTCGAAGTCAATTCCAGCCATGTGGCCTACATGTCTCATCCGAAGGAATCAGCCAAGCTCATCGAAGAGGCTGCTACCTCCGCTTCAGCTACGGCAGCAGCGTAAGGTGGGGCGTGAATAACTCGGCATGAATTAGTGGGCCTCCGCCGATCCGGAAGTTCGCATCAGCGAACATCGGCGGAGGCCTAATAAAAGTTGTGGTCGCAGGTGGACAGAATGAAAGATCACATCACGATAGAAGGACATGACGGCAAGTTTGCCGCCTATATCGCGCGGCCGAAGACTTTGCCGGCTCCCGCCGTCGTCGTTCTGCAGGAACTCTTCGGGGTGAACGCCGACATTCAAAAGCACTGCGATGAATTGGCGGAACAAGGTTACCTCGCGCTCGCTCCGGACCTGTACTGGCGGCAGGAGCCAGGCGTCGACCTGAACGTCACCTCCCAAGCCGACTGGGACCACGGCCTTCGCCTCTATCAGGCTTATGACAGAGATGTCGGCGTAAAGGACATCAAAGACACTATCGATGCAGTACGCACTCTCCCGGAATGCACCGGCAACGTTGCCTTGCTCGGCTATTGCCTCGGAGCGCTAATGGTGTTCATGACCGCGGTGCGTAACGACGGCATCGACGCCGCGGTCTGGTATCACGGCGCCGATACTGACAAATACCTGGGAGAGGTCGATGGGCTTCACGCGCCCATTCTTATGCATCTGGCCGAACAGGACGAGTTCATCTCCAAGGCTGCACAAGCGGAGATTAAAGCGGTACTTGCTAAGAAGCCGAATGCCACGGTGTACAGCTATCCGGGGCAGTGTCATGCTTTCTCCCGCCATAACGGAAAACACTACAACGCCGCCGCGGCTCACCTTGCCAACGGACGGACGAGCGAATTTCTACATCAGCAACTCCAAAGAGATTCAAGATGATAAAACAAATCGCGATAGAGCGGTTCAGTCTGACGACTTCCAAGCAGTTTGACGAAGTGATAGCCGGTGTAAATGCCGGCATCGGTCATCCGGATATGGCTGAATTTGGGAGATCAACTCACGAAGCGCGCTCTTTTTCCGAGCTGAAAAGCGCGGTTGAGAAAGGCTTGAGCAAAATAGGACTGATGCTATTT
>DATHMV010000014.1:0-13546 GCA_035486715.1 Candidatus Aquilonibacter sp. | reverse complement strand
TGATTAACTGACTGGCGTCGCTATTTCGCCCTGTCGCGATAGCAACGCGCAGCGCATCGGGAATGTGGAAGAAAACCGCAATCGGCTTTGGCGATTGCGTATCAATTCCAGACCTCTGCAAAATGTCGCAGCTAAAGTGGAGGCGTATCTGGCGAATTGCTACGGAAGAAAACTGTTCAACAGGAATTGGAACCTGGCTTGCACTGAAACTCGAAGATCACGAGGAGCTTCATCTATGGCAGCTACAGCTCTACAACCAAGTCAAGAACCGGTTGCAGTCGAGCGCTATCAGAGTAAAGTTCAGGAATTGACCGAGGTTATTAACCGCTACTCGGCTCGCTACCGCCGAATCGCGCTGGGCCATCTGAGCAACCTTGCCGACGCTGAGGATGCAGTGCAGGATGCTTTGCTTTCGGCCTTGACGCATGTTCACCAGTTCAGGGGACATGCGAAGATGTCCACGTGGCTCACGACGATCGTAATCAATTCTGCTCGGATGAAGCTGCGTCAGCGCTCTGCGTCGGCGCAATCGGCTTTGGATAAAACCGATGCGCAACAGGACCTCCTGGAGGACATTGTGTCGGATAGGCGGCCGGGACCGGAAGAGGCATATTGCGAGCGAGAAACTTTAGAAACACTAGTTCTTGCAACCTCGCGGCTATCGCCTACTCTGCGCACAACTTTTCGATTGCGCGCCGTCGATGGCTTGAGCATTCGCGAAACAGCGGATCTCCTCGGAGTGCCCGCAGGAACTGTCAAAGCACGGCTCGCCAGAGCTCGCGTGAGACTTAGAGAAGTGATGGGAAAGAGAATCCGGCGAAAACGTGAGGGGCGCAGTCCTGACGGCAATCGCTACCAAATGACTGTCGCTCGGATTCGGCTTCGCGCTCAAAGATTGGCGCTCGTGCGCGCAGATGGTGAGCGGAGGCTGCGTCCGGTGTGACCGTGCGCTTCAGGCAATTTCTCGTACCTGGACGATCCTCAATTGTTGATTCCTATCCGAATGACGCCTAGAATCTCCTTCAACGTGGGGCGCGCTGCCAGCAATTTTGCAGGTTGCGGCGTTTCACTTCCAGTTCCCGCAGAGTGCCCGAGGACGCGGAGCGGAGACCAGGCATTGTGGAGAAGTCAGACTATGTGCGGGAATGTGTCCGTGAGGATGAGGAATTCATCCTGTACCGGGCACGCACAGGCGCACCAGAAGTGCCTTCTGTTCTTCTGCTGACCCCTGCTTCAATACACCCCCGATTGGAAAGCCTCAAGAAGATAGAGCACGAATATTCGCTTTGCCATGATTTCGACACGACATGGGCAGTTCGCCCCGTTGCTCTATCTGAGTTCAATGGACAGAAAGCGCTAGTACTCGAGGATCCCGGTGGTGAGTTTCTCCATCGTCTGATTCAAGGCCCAATGGAAATAATGCAGTTTTTGCGCATCGCCATTGGCCTTTCAACTGCACTCGGCGAGTTACACAGTCGGTCGGTGATCCACAAAAATCTAAAACCCTCGAATCTCCTGGTCGACACCGCTACCGGCCATGCTTGGCTCACTGGTTTTGGAATAGCCACACGTCTTTCACGCGAAAGACAGTCCCCCAGGGCACCCGAGTTCATCTCTGGAACCTTGCCCTACATGGCGCCGGAACAGACCGGACGCATCAATCGTGCCGTCGATTCGCGTAGTGATCTTTATTCCCTTGGCATCACATTTTACGAAATGCTGACCGGCGGCCTTCCCTTCACCGCTTCCGATTCGATGGAATGGGTGTACTGCCATATTGCTCGGCAGCCCGCGCCACCCGACGTGCAGCTGAAGGGCATTCCGGGGGTGCTTTCGGCCATCATCATGAAGCTACTCGCCAAAACCGCTGAAGAGCGGTACCAAACAGCAGCCGGCCTGGAGCGTGATCTTCGTCGTTGTCTTGACGAGTGGGAGACGCGGCACTCCATCGACGAATTCGTTCTTGGCGAGCAGGACATTCCAGACCGGCTGGTGATTCCCGAAAAGCTGTATGGTCGCGAGCGCGAGGTTGACGCATTGCTCGCAGCCTTCGACCGGGTCGTGACGCAGCGTAGACCAGAGCTCATGCTTGTGTCCGGTTATTCTGGCGTCGGCAAATCCTCTGTGGTGAATGAGCTGCACAAGGTACTTGTTCCTCCGCGCGGGCTGTTCGCCTCCGGCAAGTTCGACCAGTACAGGCGTGACATCCCCTATGCCACTTTGGCGCAAGCGTTTCAGAGCCTTGTCCGTTCGCTGCTGAGCAAGACCGAAGCCGAGCTGCGCGTCTGGCGTGACGCCCTTCTGGACGCGCTGGGCCCAAACGGGCGGCTTATGGTCGATGTCGTGCCCGAGCTGAAGCTCATCATCGGAGAACCGCCCTCCGTCGTCGAGCTTCCGCCACAGGACGCACAACGACGGTTCCAGCTGGTGTTTAGGCGATTTATCGGCGTCTTCGCCCGACCGGAGCACCCCCTGGCTCTCTTCCTCGACGACTTGCAATGGCTCGACGCCGCGACGCTCGATCTGCTGGAGGATATGTTGACCCAGTCGGATCTGCAGCACCTCATGCTGATAGGTGCCTATCGCGACAACGAAGTCACCGCCGTCCATCCGCTGATGCGGAAGCTCGAGATCATCAAACTCGCCGGTGGAAACGTGGCGGAGATCGCGCTTGCCCCGCTCACCGAGGAGCATCTCGGACAGTTGACTGCGGATGCGCTTCGCTGCGAACTGGAGCGGGCCGCGCCTCTGGCGCAACTGGTGCACGAGAAAACGGGTGGCAATCCGTTCTTCGCCATTCAGTTCATTTCATCGCTGGCCGACGAGAGATTGCTCGTCTTCGATCATGCTGTGGCCCGCTGGTCCTGGGATCTCGATCGCATTCACGCTAGGGGATATACCGACAATGTGGTCGATCTTATGGTCGGGAAGCTCACCCGGTTGCCGGCCGAAACTCAGAATGCGTTGCAGCAGCTGGCCTGTCTTGGCAACGTCGCCGAGAGCACGATACTTACGATCGTCCTCGGGCTTTCGGAGGAGCAGGTTCACACAGCTCTCTATCCGACCGTCCGTCAGGAGTTAGTGGAGCGCGTGGCGGGCAGCTACCGTTTCGCCCATGATCGCGTTCAGGAAGGGGCCTATTCGCTGATCCCGGTGGAACTGCGTGATCAGGCGCACCTTCGAATAGGGCGACTGCTCGTAGCGCACACCGTTCCCGAGAAGCGGGAGGAGGCGATCTTCGATATCGTTAATCAGCTCAACCGCGGCTCTCACCTTATTACGTCAAGAGAGGAGCGTGAGCGGGTCGCAGAATTGAACTTGATCGCGGCCAGGAGGGCAAAACTCTCGATCGCCTATGCTTCGGCGCTTTCTTACATGAAAGCGGGTCGGAAGCTATTGACAGAAGAGAGTTGGAGCACAGATTACGAGGTGATCTTCTCACTCGAACTCCTAATGGCTGAGTGTGAGTTGTTGACCGCCGATATGGGGTCGGCAGAGAAGCGACTTTCTATGCTCGCCCAGCGCGCGAAATCCGAACACGATGTCGCGCTCGTCACGCGGTTGCGGCTCACGTTATTCACTGCTATGGATCGGAGCAGCGACGCAGTGGAAGCATGCCTTGAATATCTTAGGCGTTGGGGCACATATTGGCCTCCTCGTCCCAGCAAGGACGAAGTGAGGCGCGAATACGATCGGATCTGGTTGCAACTTGCGGACCGGCAAATCGAGGACCTCATAGACTTGCCTTTGATAGCGAGTACAGAGGTTCTCGACATCCTCGACGTTTTGACGGAGGCAGTCAACACCGCGTTGCATACCGACGAGAATTTATCCTCGCTAGTTATTTGCCACATGGTGAATCTTAGTCTGGCACATGGAAACAGCGATGCATCGTGTTTCGCCTACGTATGGTTTGCGATCATCGCTGGACCACGCTTCGGCAACTACAGAGACGGGTTCCGATTTGGCAGCCTTGGATACCAACTTGTCCAGCAGCGCGGTTTGAAGCGCTATGAAGCTCGAACATATATGTCCTTCGGCAATCTGGTCATCCCTTGGGCCAAACACGCTCGCAGCGGACGAGATCTGATACTGCGCGCCTTCGACATGGCCAATCGAATGGGTGATCTGACGTTCGCAGCTTACTGTTGCGATTCGTTGAATTCGAATTCTTTAACGGTGGGCGATCCGCTTGACAAGACACAGTCCCAGGCGGAGAAAGGTCTAGAGTTTGCCAAGAAATGGCGCTTCGGCTTCGTGGTTGATCTCGTAAGCGTGCAGCTGGCATTGGTCCGGAACCTCCGGGGTCTCACAAGCAGCTTCGGATCTTTCAACTACGGCGAATTCGATGAGGCCCAGTTCGAGGATCATCTCAAGACCAACCCTGTCTTTGCTCTACCTGAGTGCTGGTATTTTGCCCGGAAGGCGCAGGCTTGCTTCCTCGCGGGCGATTACGAATCCGCAGTTGAGGCTTCAATCAAGGCGCAACGAGTCGCCTGGACATCGCCTTCTCAGTTCGAACGAGTGGAGCTCCACTATTACGGTGCCCTCTCGCACGCGGCCTGTTGGGAGAGTGCTCAGCATAATCAGAAGCGGGAACATCTTGACTCTCTCGCGGCACACTACGAGATGTTCGAAATGTGGGCGAAGCGTTGCGCAGAGAATTTTGAAAACCGCGCCGCACTGATCGGCGCCGAAATCGCGCGAATCGAGGACAGGGTGGTAGATGCCGAAGCCCTCTATGAAAAGGCGATCCGCTCGGCGCACGCAAACGGTTTTATTCACAATGAAGCGGTTGCCTACGAGGTTGCCGCGCGATTCTACGCAGCACGTGGTTTCCAAAAGTTCGCGGACACGTACTTGCTCGAAGCTAGGTATTGCTATCATCGTTGGGGGGCTGATGGCAAAGTAGCCCAGCTGGACCATCTGTATCCCCATCTGAAAAAGGAAGGGTTGATATCGACGCCGATGAGCACCATCTTGGCGCCTGCCGAACTCTTAGATCTGGCCACGGTGATCAAAGTTTCGCAGGCAGCCTCGGGCGAGATGGTTTTGGAAAAGCTGATCGACCGGATCATGCGCGCAGCCATTGAGCACGCGGGTGCTGAACGGGGTCTCCTGATCCTTCCGCGAGGCGATGAGTTGCAAATAGAGGCGGAGGTCAAGACCAGCGGAAACGATGTCTCGGTGTGTCAGCGAAATGCCTCTGTCGCCGCAACCGTGTTTCCTGAGTCCGTCGTTCGTTACGTGATGCGCACTCGCGAAGACGTTATTCTCGGCGATGCCGCTCCCGAGAACTCGTTTTCGGCCGACGCATACATTGTTCAGCATCGCGTACGTTCCATATTGTGTTTGCCACTGATTAACCAAGCCAGACTCAGCGGTATTCTCTACCTTGAAAACAAGTTGATCCCGCACGTTTTTACTCCTGACCGGATCACGTTATTGAAGGTGCTTGCATCGCAAGCGGCAATCTCACTCGAAAATACGCGCCTTTATCGCGATCTCGAAGATCGTGAAGCGAGGATTCGTCGCTTAGTCGATGCTGACATTCTTGGGATTTTCATATGGAATCTCGACGGTGCGATCGTCGAGGCCAACGATGCATTTCTACGCATTGTGCAATACGAGCGTGAAGATCTCGTCTCGGGTCGCGTGCGCTGGACAGACCTGACGCCAGGTGAATGGCGCGAGCGTGACGAACGCGCGCTGGCAGAACTGAAGGCGACTGAGAGGGTTCAGCCATTCGAGAAGGAGTATTTCCGGAAGGATGGTGGCCGCGTGCCTGTGCTGATTGGGGCAGCACTGTTCAAAGAAAGCGGCGATGAGGGCGTTGCGTTCGTTCTCGATTTGAGCGAGCAAAAGCAGACGGAGGAGACCCTTCGTAAGCGAGAGGCGTATTTAGCCGAATCGCAGAGGCTGGCCCACACAGGCAGTTGGGCTAGCGATGGCACAAGCCACGAGGCCCAGTACTGGTCCGAGGAAATGTTCCGAATTTTCGGATTTGATCCCCAACTGGGCTTACCGAAGCGGGACCAATGGCTGCAGCGAATGCACCCAGAAGATCGTGACAAGGTCAGGCGGCAGGCCAGCGATCGGATGTTCCTCCAAAAGGTAGATGCCGACACCGAGTTCAGAATCGTGCTGCCTGATGGAACCGTCAAACACATTCGTGGCCTGGCCCACCCGGTATTGAGTCCCGACGGAGAGCTTGTTGAAGTGCTAGGCACGGTTGTGGATATCACTGAACGTAAAGATGCCGAGCAGGCGTTAAAACGGAGTGAAACCTACTTGGCGCAGGCGCAGCGGGTGGCACAAATTGGCAGCTGGGTTTTCGACACAGTCCGAATGGAACCCGTGCATCTTTCAAAGGAATGGTATCGCCTGCAAGACTTCGATCCAAAAGACGGCATGCCCACCTGGAAACAAAGGCTACAGCGGATTCATCCGAAAGATCGGGAGAGATATGAACAGGCATTCAATCGAGCAATAGCCCAAAAATCGGATCTCGACGCGGAGTTCCGAATTCTGCTTCCGCACTCGGGCGTCAGATACATTCGTTCCCTTGGCCACCCCGTTTTGGACGCATCTGGAGAAGTAAGACAATTGATGGGAGTGCTAATGGACGTGACTGAAACCAGGCACGCGGAAGAAGAGCGCGAGAGATTGCGGCAAGAACTGGCGAATCTCGCACACCTAAACCGAGTCAGTACCATTGGCGAACTGACCGCATCGTTGGCTCACGAGATCAAGCAACCCATTGGGGCGGCGGTAACCAACGCGGACGCGTGTGTGCGATTGCTCGACCGCGATCAACCCGATTTTCCGGAAGCACGAGAGGCGGCCTTGGAAATGGCCAAAGACGCCAGGCGGGCAGCCGAGATCATAGACCGTCTCCGATTGCTGTACCAGAAGGGTTCATCACAATTTGAGACAATTGAGATAAACGAAGTCATTAGCGAGATGGCGGTTATGCTGCAGAATGAAGCCAATCGACATTCGGTTACCATACGCACCGCTCTCGCCGAAGGGCTCCCCATGGTGATGGCGGATCGGGTGCAGTTGCAGCAGGTATTGCTCAATCTCATGCTCAATGGCATCGAAGCGATCCGGCCCGCGAGCGGTGAACTCAGCATCAAGTCCAAGCTGGGCGACGATAGTCAACTGCTGATCTCGGTCACTGATACAGGAGTGGGACTTCCTACTGAAAACGCAGAACAAATTTTTAACCCATTCTTTACCACGAAGTCTCAAGGTACAGGGTTGGGACTGGCCATCACCCGTTCCATCGTAGAATCACACGGTGGTCGGATCTGGGCGACTCCGAACTCCGGACCGGGGGCGACGTTGTATTTCACCCTGCCCAGCAAATTGGCAGTAGCTGCATGACTTTCCCCGATACCCCTACGGTATTCATTGTCGATGATGATGCCCGCATGCGTGCGGCCATGCAGCGTCTTTTGAAGACAGTGGGGTTGCACTCTGAGTCGTTTGCTACGCCACAGGACTTTCTGCGGCGCAATCTTCCAGACGCTCCCAACTGCCTAATACTGGACATACGACTTCCCGGAATGAGTGGCCTTGAGGTCCAAAGCAAACTAAACGAGACAGGAGCTCAGATCCCCATCATTTTCATTACCAGCCATGGGGACATTCCCATGACCGTCAAAGCGATGAAGTCTGGCGCGGTGGAATTCCTGACCAAGCCGTTCCGCGATCAGGACCTGATCGATGCGATTCAGCAGGCGTTGAAGAGCAATGCAGAAGCGCGGCAACAACAGAGTCAGCTTGCGCAATTGCAAGAACGCTACGCGAAATTAACAGTGCGCGAACGCGAGGTCATGCGTTTTATTATTTCCGGCATGCTCACCAAGCAGATTGCCTCGAAACTTGGCACGACCGAAATCACCGTGACTGTGCAGCGTGGGCATGTAATGCGCAAGATGGAAGCGAACTCGCCCGCTGAGCTAGGAAGAATGGCAGAAAGGCTCAAGCTGCCGACCGTCCCCTAGCCCCTACCGACCGCCGACCTATCCCCAGCCGCACGACGGCGAACTCCGTTATACATAAGTATCAGCGCTCTTATGACAACCAATAATTGCGTTTTGCGCACTGCGGATCGATCCTGTACCTGTATGGCCAGCGAGAGAAAGGTGAAAATGGTTGCCGTTGTCGAGGACGACGAGTCGTATCGAGTCGCCGTACAACGTTTGCTGAAATCGGAGGGCTTTTCGGTGCAATCGTTCGCCTCTGCCGAAGATTTCTTAAGCTCTGGCCGACAACACGAAACCGGGTGTCTGATTACCGATATTCGCATGCCGGGAATGTCTGGGCTGGACCTCCAGGCTAAGTTAAATGCTGATCACTGCCCGATTCCGACCATTTTTATTACTGCACACGGAGACGAAGACATGCGACTGCAGGCCATGCGAGGCGGTGCGGTGAAATTTATGGTCAAGCCTTTTGACTGCGCAGTTCTACTTGATAGCGTTCGAGTGGCTCTGGAGACTGAGGGCTGATTTAAGCCCATTGCATAGTTCTTGGTGGGAGGCACTTGTGGGCACCGTTGAGAGATTACGCTCCGATGAGCGGGACGACAGAGACCGACAATTTGATCACATCGTCGGCAACAGTCCCGCTCTTGAATCTACTCTCGCGGAAGTGCAACGTGTAGCACCAACTGATTCCACTGTGCTGGTTCTGGGAGAAACTGGCACGGGAAAGGAATTGATCGCCCATGCCATTCACAATTTGAGCCCGCGCTGCGGTTGCCCATTTATAAAGCTGAACTGCGCTGCCATACCCTTCGATCTCTTAGAGAGTGAGTTGTTTGGCCACGAGAAGGGTGCTTTTACCGGGGCCGTAGCACAAAAACTTGGCCGTTTTGAAATGGCTGATACTGGCACTCTTTTTCTTGACGAAATTGGGGACTTGCCGCTGGCCCTACAGCCGAAACTCTTGCGCGTTTTGCAGGAACAAGAGTTCGAACGCCTGGGGAGCGGCCGCACGCATCACATCAACTTGCGTCTGGTTGCCGCCACCCATCGCGATCTGGCCCAGATGGTTGCGCGTAATGAATTCCGCAGTGATCTTTACTATCGGCTGAACGTTTTTCCGGTCGTGGTTCCGCCCTTGCGAGAGCGCCGGGAGGACATACGCCAGTTGGTTCTTCATTTCGCCGAAGTATTCGCCCGGCGGATGGGGAAGCACATTGAACAAATACCGGAGACAACCATGGATGGATTCATTGCATATCCTTGGCCCGGCAATGTACGGGAACTCCAAAACCTCATTGAACGAGCCGTAATCCGATCGGACGATGGCGTGCTGCCGAATCCCCTGCCTCCAACACAGACGAATACAATCCGCACACTTGCCCCACAGCGCACACTCCGCGAATACGAAGCAACTCTGATCTTGCAGACATTGCAAGCTGCCGGGGGAATGATAGGAGGACCGCGCGGAGCAGCTGCCCGGCTGGGGCTTAAGCGTACAACATTAGTCTCCAAGATGAAGAGGCTCGGGATATACCGACCGCGGTATCAGCGAATCATCGATGAGGTCAACGATAGACCGGAACTGGCGTTATGAATTACGTTCGATGCCTTGCCCGGCGTCGCTTGCACGGGTCTGCTCACAATTTAATATTTTGTCTTAAACACCTTAGGAAGACAACTTGTGTCATATGCAATTTATGTGCTGCCCCAAAGGTCGATATGGCGTCACGGCGATATTTCGACGCTGCCTATCTTGTCAGAGGAAGTCGAGAGAAGGCAGGGATCACGTGTTCGAAACTTGACAAGAAGATCAGATTGATGACAAGACAATATTCATCATCAAGAAACACAGAAGCTCTCCAACCCTTTACCCACTCGCCATTGGCCGCGGCCAATCTCGTTGCCGTCCGTCGTGAAGCTCATCACGGTTGTCTTATCGAAGCCAAAGCAGAACCCAAACACCGCCAACGATAAGCAGAAGAGCCAATGTTGCGATTATTGAGGCTATGTTGACTTCCTTGTTCTTCTCTCGTTCGTCAGGGTCCAAGTAGCGAATCGCCGACCAGACTTCTTCTTTGCCAATCTTTTCATCTTTCATGAGACTCTTTTGAAACTGCTCGATTAATGTTCCACTAGCGATTTCAGTATGTTGGGCGTTGTGTGCGGCGGTTGTCGTTCGGATAGAAACCCCATATGAATCGCTTCACTTGATTCCGCTCCTCCGGCGTGAGCAACTGATAGTCTCTGCGAAGTCCTTGCAGCAAATGGCTCGCTCGATTCCGTGTGCAGACCATACCAGGAATGCTATCTGCGACGGTGAATCGTGATTTCTTGTTTCGGTTTGTCATTCAAGCCTCTTGTAAGCGCTCTGACCCCGCGCAAGCCGATAATCTTCGTTCTGGGAACCAAGCATTGATATTCAAGACAAGAAAAAGAAGCTCCTAGCGCCATGCGGACCATTGCAGACACAATGTTTTTCGAGTAGAAGAGGGCAATGACCGCCGCAAGAGCGGATCGCAGAATGCTTTGCGGGATTCTGTGATGCTTCACGAGGCCGTGCCCGCTCGGCAAGTCGCCGATATCATGAGTCGCGTGAAACATTGCTGTGATTCGACTCCCATTGCATCACCATCGGTCTTGGCTCAAACAAACCCTGACACTACCTGAAGCAAATCGAATTCCAAATGTGTGTAGGGAAAGAATCGGAGTTGGACGAATACCGATGACAAGTAAGAGGTTTCTTCACCAGTTCGATTCTCAACTGCGGTAGACATCTTGCAACAGGCTTTAGGGCGTCACTTGTCTAAACTGCGACACTGCGCCTCCCGGCGCTCTCAACGAAGAGAGCCACTCTCGACCCGTGTAGTCGCAAACCTCAGTCCTGTACTGGCCTTTTCGCGAGTCGAAGCCGTCGGTTTGTTTTGGTAACTCGAGTGCATGCTGACTGGCACAGGGCGAGAGAAACTCTGTTCCGATCGATTTGACAATATTTGTTTAAGGAGAGGTCCGATGAAGATTATCGCGTTAGAGGAACACTATGGGCTGCCGGCTATATACGAAGCCGCTCATAAGGCGAACGATAGGCTTGCGCTGGCGTACGACGTACTTAAAAAAGCGGGAAAGTTCAAAGAGACGAAAACCGGGTTTCCAGAAGGAATCTATGATCTGGGCGCGGGGCGGATCGCTGCTATGGATGACGCGGGTATCGATGTGTCGATCCTCTCGTACCCTACGCCAAACGCAGAGGGCCTAGAGCCTTCGCTAGCGAAGGAGCTAACTAGGCAGGCGAACGACACTCTCGTGGCCACGATCTCTAAGTATCCGGACCGGCTCCTCGGATTTGCCACGCTACCGATGCTCGACCCCGCAGCTGCAGCTCGAGAACTCGAGCGCACCGTTCGTGAGCACGGCTTTCTCGGCGCATTGATAAATAGCAACATCAACGGGCGTTACTTCGACGACAAATTCTTCTGGCCAGTGTTTGAATGCGCCGAATCGCTCGGCGTGCCTATCTATCTGCATCCCCAAATCCCGCCCCAGCCGGTGGTCGATGCCTACTACAGCGGCTTCGCTCCCGAAATATCTGCATTTCTGTCAATTGCCGGAGTCGGTTGGCACATCGATGTTGGAGTGCACTGCATCCGTTTAATCCTGGGCGGAGTGTTCGACCGGTTTCCTGCGCTGCAGATCATTGTCGGCCACAATCTCGAAATATTGAGTTGGTCGGCATGGCGCATGGACTACTCATTTCCGTTAGGCAAGAACGGTGGACTAAAACGAACCATCAAGGAATACCTTCGGGAGAACTTCTACGGTGGAATCCTCGCTGGTGAGTACGTAGGCCAACAGCCTGGCGCAATGGATAAGAGTTGGAGTTTGGCGTACCAGGCCTATCAGGGCATGGCGAACACAGTCGGCATTGACCGCGTCGTCTTCACCACGGACTATCCCTACGGCGACATGAAGGCCGCTCGGCAATTCTTCGATCAGATGCCCATCAATGTGAATGACAAGGAAAAGATCGCGCACCTCAACGCCGAGCGCCTGCTCAGTCTCGGTCAGAAGGAAGGAAGTAGAGCAGGGAAAGCCGCTTGAACATGTGTCGAGCATACGTCGTGTGACGTGCGCGCGTCGCGACGAACGCCACGACCGGCTGTCTTCCAGCCTTAAGGTGTTGGCGCATTGCAAAATACAGCGTAATGGCGACGTGGGGCTAGGCATGATTCACAATCACAATTCCTAAGGAGAAACGTTCAATGAAAACCAATACACAACTGCAACGAGATGTCATGGATGAACTTGAATTCGAACCTAGTGTCGATGCCTCAAACATCGGCGTGAGTGCCAAAGATGGCATCGTCACCCTCACAGGCAAGGTGAGCAACTATGCCGAAAAATATGCGGCATCAGAAGCTACCGAGCGGGTAATCGGGGTCAAGGCTGTGACCGATGAAGTGAAAGTCGACTTGCCTTCGTTCCATAAGCGCGACGATCACGACATCGCGCAGGCAGCCCTGAATGCCCTCAAATGGGATGTTTCGGTGCCCAATGATGCGATCAAGGTGAAAGTAGCCCAAGGCTGGATCACACTCGAAGGAAACGTTGATTACAAATTCCAACAAACAGCCGCTGAAGATGCCGTTCAAAACTTGACGGGTGTAACCGGTGTGAGCAATTTGATCTCTATCAAGTCTGCAACTGCCCTGTCGGACGTCAAGCTGAAGATTGAAAATGCCCTGAAACGTGCTGCCGAACTGGATGGGGAAGACATCGATGTTGAAGTCGATGGCCACAAGGTGACCCTGAAAGGCAACGTCAACTCCTGGGCGGAGCGCGACGAAGCTGAAAGAGCGGCTTGGTCGGCCCCGGGCGTCTGGGATGTCGATGACCAACTCGAGATCGCGGCCTGAGGGAGCGCAAATCATTACCCCTCGGGGTTCTTCTTAATGCGGGAGGGATCCGCGGCGACTGCCAGAACGCGTCCCTCCTTTAGCCAAAGATTCAAATAAACGATGAGAAGAAAATGGCAAAAGCGACGTGGAAGCCTCACGAGAAACACGGGCGGCTTACGATGCAAAGCGACCTGCCAGACACTGTCTACGCCTTTCGCAAGCAACGTAAGGAACCGCTGACCGATGCACAGCACGTGCGTAACGCCCTCGCACGGTTCGATCAAGTCATCGACGTCTCCGATGCCGATCGCGCTTTGGCGTTTGCGAACATCGAGAAAGCTGCAAAGCACTACAAGGTCGACCTTTCGGAGACATCATGGCACGACCGTGGCGTTCATCCTAAACGGAACCGGAAAGAGGTTGCAAAGGCGTTGTGATGCGCGAGCGCTTGTTGCGCAAAAGGGAGGAACAAAACTAGTCCGGACAGAGACCTCGAGTGGCGTTGGGAAACGAAATTGCTTAGCTCTGAGAGATGGTACAGAAGATTCTACAAGCGTTTGAGTTTGTTTTCGGTTGCTGGCACTTCAAACTCAGTCGGCCCTTCACACTGTCTGGTCGGACCTACGAGGTTTGCCTCGATTGCGGAAAGCAGTTTGC
>DATHMV010000013.1:0-38762 GCA_035486715.1 Candidatus Aquilonibacter sp. | reverse complement strand
GTTTCTTATTTCAAGGGCGATAAAGCCGGTAACGATCCCTGGGACGCGTGGACGCTGGAATGGTCCATCAGTTCGCCGCCCGCTCCATATAACTTTGCGACGGTTCCGACAGTCACGAGCCGCCGCCCGCTATGGGACGAGAAGCATCCGGAAGATCCCGATAGTCGCTATGAGTGAAGGCAAAATCATATGAGCGCCGAGACACCTTCATTTCCGAACCCAGTACCCGCATGGGATCTGCCATCTCGCGGGAAGGTCGCGATGGCCGGCCTCATCGTCGCCGAGTCGGCGATCTTTACGATATTCGTGGTTGCCTATCTCTTCTATCTGGGGAAGAGCATCACGGGGCCGACGCCGCGCGAAGTTCTTGAGACCCCCATCTTCTACACAATTTGCTTGTTGTCGAGCAGCTTGACCATTCACTTGGCGGCGAAGTTTCTGACACGCGGCATTACATTTGCTTTCCTTGCATTCTGGCTGCTGACCATCGCACTTGGTGGATTATTTCTCTACGGCACGGCCCAGGAGTGGCACCGACTGATTTACGAACACGGACTGACGATCTCGACCAACCTGTTCGGAACGACTTATTACTCACTCGTCGGTTTGCACGGGTTTCACGTCACCGCAGGACTGATCATGCTCACGATCGTAGCGGTGTTCGGACTAAGTGGTCGTGTGGGCGTGCAGCAGTCTGGTCACATCGAGGTGCTCTCGATGTACTGGCATTTCGTCGATGCCGTGTGGGTTGTGGTATTCACGGTAGTTTACGTTCTCGGACGGTGAGGGAAATATGTCAACACGACCGGCGACAGAGGAATTGAACGAGAGTCCTCGTGCTTCACGCGAGATTGAAGTCCCCGCGCCGACAACGTGGCCTTTCATCCTGGCGCTTGGGTCGGGGCTGCTATTCGCGGGCCTGGTGACGAGCACGTCAGTCAGTTATCTTGGCGCCCTGCTGTCGCTGGCAGGCTGTGCCGGCTGGTTCTGGGAGGTTTTTCCGCACGAGCATGAGGAAGTTGTACCGATCCAGCTTGAGGATATTCGCTTAACGACGCTGCGACAAGCTGTGGATCGGCTGCCGATTCTGCCGGATCAAGTACGCGTTTGGTTACCAGTCCGCACCTACCCTATTTCCGCAGGCGTGAAAGGCGGATTGGCGGGCAGCGTCGGAATGGCAATCTTGGCGTCTGGCTACGGCGTACTGAAAGTTGGCAGCATCTGGTATCCCATCAATCTGCTCGCCGCAGTGGCCTATCGGGAGTCGCTGAGACTCGTACCCGCGCAGCTGAATTCGTTTCATGCCGATGCTTTGGCGATTGCCTTTGTTCTGCACAGTGTCGTATCCATCTTTGTTGGATTGCTCTACGGCGCGATGCTGCCCATGTTCCCGCGCCGTCCGATCTTGCTGGGAGGATTCATCGCCCCGGTGCTGTGGTCAGGGCTCCTCTACACAATGCTCGGGTTGCTGAATCCATTGCTTGCGAGTCACATTGATTGGTTTTGGTTCATGGCTTCGCAAGTGGCGTTCGGAATCGTCGCTGGGCTTGTGGTCGTGCGCCAACCGAGCTTTCCTACCCGTGAAAATGTTTCGTTTGCGATACGGGCCGGAATCGAGGCCCCCGGAACCATGGCATCGCGCGAGAACGGGGAGAACCGCTGATGATGAAGATGAATCGAATCAAAATTCCATCTGCGCTCGCGGCCCTCCTCGCTTTCGTGATGCTCGCTGCTTGCAGTACTACGCATGATGAACCGCGAGCCGATCCGGAACCAATTGCACCGAACCAGGTTTTGGACTTCAACACTCTCTACGCGCAGAATTGTGCGGGCTGTCATGGCACCCGGGGCCGGGGAGGAGCATCGATCGCCTTGGCCAATCCTGTGTACCTGGCTATTGTCGATGAAACCGTGCTGCGCAACGTTGTTGCCAACGGCGTCCACGGAACATCAATGCCCGCGTTCGCGCAGCGTGCTGGCGGAATGTTAACCGAGGAACAGATCAACGCGATTACGAGCGGAATCTTTTCCCACTGGGGACACAAGCAAGTTCTCGACGGAGCCAATCCGCCTTCATACGCAGCCAAAGTCGCCGGAAATGTTGAGCAAGGCCAAGTCGCGTTTGGAACATATTGCGCATCCTGCCACGGATCTGAAGGCGGAGGAACGTCCAAGGGAAGCGCCATCACGAATGATTCATTCCTGGCTCTGGTCAGCGATCAGGCACTTCGCACGATCGTGATCACTGGTCGGCCGCAGCTCGGCGCGCCAGACTGGCGCGGCAATATTCCCGGACATCCCATGACCGATCAGGAGATTACGGATGTCGTCGCCTGGCTGGCATCTCGGCGTGTGCAGAATCCGGGGCAGCCTTATTCCGCTTCAAACTACACGCAACACTCGGAGAAATAAGATGTCAACCAATAAGGAGGCCAACGCGCCCGTAACCGCTAATCTTTCGCGACGCGGATTCTTCATGAAGGTGGGAATCCTGTTCAACGGATTCGCCGCGATGGTACTGGCTCTACCGATTGCGCGTTTTCTTTTTTCCTCCATCACTCGCGGCCGCGGGAATGGCTATCTCGCATGGGTGCCCCTCGGCGACGTCAGCAACTTTCCGGAGGGAGAGACGCGGTTGGCTACCTTTCGCAATCCCCTGGTCATGCCAACCGATGGAAAGACGGTTAACACTGCGTGCTGGGTGCGCCGCATCACCGGCGATCAATTCCAAGTGTTCGCGATCAACTGCGCACATCTCGGCTGCCCCGTCCGCTGGTTCGCAGAATCCGGGCTCTTTATGTGTCCTTGTCACGGCGGCGCATACTACCGCGATGGCGGACGTGCGTCTGGACCACCAGAACGCGGGCTCTTTGAATATCCATACAAAGTCGAAAACGGTGTGCTCGCGATTCACGCGGGACAGCTTCCAACTCCCGGTGACCCAGTAGCGAACCTGACCTCGGAGCAACTGCCATGCGTATGATCAAAACAATCGGCAATTGGTTTGACCACCGCTTGCAACTGGCGGCGCCGATTCGCGAAGCTGCCGGCCATCCCGTGCCGCGCAACACCGCGAGTTGGTTCTACGTTTTTGGCAGCGCCGCGCTCACCGTATTTATTTTGCAACTCGTCACTGGAATTCTATTGGCACTCGTCTACGTGCCCTCGGCCGGCGAAGCCTGGACTAGTCTGCAGGCCCTGAATCATCAAGTTGCGCTCGGCTGGTTCATCCGCGCCTTGCACGGATGGGGCTCCAACTTCATGGTCGCCATCGTGCTGATTCATATGGTGCAGGTGTTTCTCTTCGGAGCGCACAAATTTCCTCGCGAGCTCACGTGGATCATTGGAGTCTTTCTCTTATTGATGACTCTCGGCATGGCGTTCACGGGTCAGGTCATGCGCTTCGATCAGGACGCTTACTGGGGGCTCGGAATCGGAGCGTCGATCGCTAGCCGCGTTCCCATCCTCGGCCCTTTTGTTGTGAAACTGATGCTGGGTGGACCAATCATCGCAGGCGCAACTCTGTCCCGATTTTTTGCTCTGCACGTATTCGTGATCCCCGGAATGCTCATTGGGTTCGTGAGCCTTCATGTCTTGATGGTGTTAAAGCTGGGCATTAACGAATGGCCGATGCCTGGACGCATCGTAAGACGAGCAACCTACGAGGCCGAGTATCGCGCTTTGACCCTCAAAGATGGCGAGCCTTTCGTTCCGTATGCGATATGGAAGGACATGTTCTTTGCCGCGTTCATCCTTTTTGCAGTGGGCGCATGTGCTTTTTACTTTGGTCCTTTCGGACCAACGGGGCAGCCGGATCCGACCATCATCCAAACTACACCCAAGCCTGACTATTTTTTCCTGTGGCTCTATGCGCTGCTTTCGCTTCTTCCGCCATCGCTGGAGACGCCGTTCCTTCTGATCGGCCCGCCCTTAGCGATTCTTGGCTTGCTTCTCCTGCCATTCCTTTCGGGAGAGGGAGAAAAAAGCTGGAAGCGCCGGCCAATTGCGGTTGTTACCGTGCTGATGATCGCGATCACGCTCGGCACGTTTACTCGTCTCGCCCAGTTCACGCCTTGGAGTCCGCACATGAACGCCTGGAGCGGCGATCCAATACCCGACAAATTCATTCATGGCTCAACTGCGCTTGAACGCCAAGGTGCGCTTGTCTTCCAGGTGAAGCAGTGTCGCAACTGTCACTCCCTTGGCGACGCGGGTGGACAAAGAGGCCCAGCCCTTGACGGAGTTGCCGTGCGACTGACGCAGGACCAACTCATTCGACAGGTGATTCAAGGCGGTGGCAACATGCCTGCCTATGGAAACAACTTAAGTCCGGCGGAGACTACGGCGCTAGTAGCTTTCCTTGAAAGCTTGCACCCTGCGGGGCAAGTCCCAGCTCAGGACGCGGCGCGGGAACTGATCCTTGACTCCAGCAAACCGAGGGCCGGTCCTCAGCGTTAAAGGCTCCTATCAATGTCACATGCTGATCACTCCACGGTTGAGTCATTATGGATTTCCGTTGCTTTGTCGTTCCTTGCGATTGTGTACCTACACCGATGGCTGTGCGTTACCCTGCTTATGCCGGGCAGCGTTAAGGGTTGGCGCGCTTGGAGTTTTTTTGTGGGGCTGTTGTCGGTTCGGGTTGGGCTAGGTTCGTCCCTATCTCTCCTCGATCATGATCTGCTCACGGCGCACATGGTTCAACACCTGTTGCTCATGACCCTGGCGCCTCCCTTAATCCTGCTTGGCGCGCCATTGAAATTACTTCCGCAACGTCCGGCGCTAAGCCCTGTGGAACTGATCGCTCGACCACTCCCCTGTGCACCCAAGCGGCAACAGGGGCGCATGCTGTTGCACCCGGCGTTGGGCTGGTTTACCGCGGCAGGTGCGTTGGTTGTGTGGCATATTCCGTCGATATTTATGCTCGGGTTGCGATCGCAAACGTGGCACGGAATTGAACAAGCATCCTTTCTCGCGACCGGACTTCTTTTCTGGTGGCCTGTGATTGAGCCTTCGCGGAACAACTTGAAATGGCCAGAATCGTCGATACTTTTGTATCTGTTTCTGGCTACCTTGCCTTGCGATATTCTCTCGGGATTTCTGGTCTTCTGCGATCGAGTGGTTTACCCGGTGTTTTTGTCTGCTCCACGCTCCTTTGGCCTCTCTGCTCTAGAAGACCAGCAATGCGCTGGTGCGTTGATGTGGACTTGCGTTACCGTCGTCTACCTGATCGCCGGGGGAATCTTCACCGCGCGTTTGCTCTCATCCGATCTAATCTTACCCTACCGATCACCGCATCGATCGGAAGAACTCGCGATTCCACAGTTCGACTCGCGACGCCTGGCGGCACCGCTTACGGATCCCCACAGGATGGAGGTGCTCTGAGATGTCAGATCGGCCCGCTCTTACCGACTCTTGTTCCGTCGCGAAGCAAGAGCGGCATTTTGGGGGATCCTCGCTGCTCTCAGACTACTGGGCGCTCACAAAACCGGAAGTGAACTTCCTGATCTTGATCACAACTTTTGTTGGTTTTTACCTGGCTTCGGCAAGTGTAGGGTGGTTTTCATTCGCAGGCCTATTCAACACTCTGCTCGGAACGTTGCTGGTCGCAAGTGGGACCGGAGCGCTTAACCAATACGTCGAAAGAAAGTTCGACGCGCAAATGCGCCGAACTGCCCAGCGTCCAGCCGCTGCCGGCCGTCTTACACCGTCTGCAGTCTTGGCTTTCGGAACCGCTTTGGCCGTGACTGGCAGCATCTATCTAGCGACAGCGGTCAACCTACTCGCGAGCTTGCTCGCAACTTTGACGTTGCTCACTTATCTCTTCGCGTACACGCCGTTAAAGCGAAAAACACCAATGTGCGTTCTGGTTGGAGCTTTTCCGGGTGCCATGCCGCCGCTCATTGGCTGGGCCGCAGCCTCCGGGCGATTGAATGTCGAGGCGGGCATCCTGTACGCCATGCTTTTTCTATGGCAGTTTCCACATTTCATGGCAATCGCTTGGATGTACCGCGAAGACTACGACCGCGCAGGCTATTTCGTCCTGCCGAAGGGCAATGCGAGGGTTCCTTTTGTGATGTTGGAAACTCTATTGCCGCTGCTTGCTCTCGTCTCCATCAGCATCATGCAATCTCCGACTCGGCACTCGCTGATCTTTTATTGTGTCGCAGTACTACTAGGTGAAGGGTTCCTGTACTGCGGGCTGGATTTCGTGGTTCAGCGCTCGAGAGTCTCGGCACGCCGGCTGCTGACGGCGTCGATTGTTTATCTTCCACTGTTGTACGCGCTAAGTGCGACGTTGTGCAATTGGGCCAGATGACTCTGCGAATGTGAAGCACGTTTTTGTCGTCGAGATCAATCGGCTTGATTCCGATCGCCTCTTCGATCCGGCGACCGCATAGACCCAAGAAAAGTACCAGCGTTGAATAAGGTTCCTCCAACTGCTCGATGATTCCGAGTGTCTGCGATGTCTCCAACTCAGTGCGCTGGCCACCCACCCGCGATGATTTGGAGGCTGAACGATGGACTTGCTCCAACAAATCAAGGCGAAGACAAATCGTGAAACAAGAATGGCCATCGTAACCCAAATCACCTCCCTTGGGCTCATGTATGTTGCGATCGGTGCCAGTGCCGCAGCCGCAATCTGTGGATTCATTGAATCAGTGGACCGAAGGCTGATTGGGGCGATAGCCCTTATACCCGGATTCATTGGACTGGTTGCGACAACCGTCAAATTTGACGAACGATCGCAATGGCACTATGAGAAAAGGGACGCTCTGGACGCCCTGGCGCGGAGATTTGAATTTGAAATGCCCCATCCGCCCACAGCGGATCAAGTCGCATTGATCTCAAACGAACTGACAAAACTGAATAAGGACTTCAACAAAGTGTGGTATTCGAAGATCTCGCTCAATTGGGGCTGGACAAGAGGAACTCACCGCGAGAACCGTAGATAGTTGGATTTTAGAAAACCCAGGCACCGGAAGTGCGACGGGACGTTCACCAATTTCCATTCGTCGAGAAGAAGGGGGGACGTTCCGTCTATTCCAGTTTTTTTCATGGTTTCGAGAACTTCTGATACGCATTCTTTTTCCAGTTCGCTAACTTCAGCATGAGTAGTTGACCAAACTCCAAACTCAGAGTGAGTCCGATGCGAGCTTGCTCTCGTTCTGGGACACCCGGATGAGAACCCGCAGAGAGCGTTCCCCAAGCAGAATTGAAAGCGGCCTTCTCATCATTCGTGAGAAATCCGACTTGCGCCAGATAGTCGATCCGATTGCTTGTCCCTCCAGGAAGCTTCGTCGTGTGCTTACCGTGTGTTGCCGTCTCGGTGCTGATTCCGTCGATCAGGGACTGAATGATATTCCTTGATTCGCCCAATGATGGGTGATCCTTTCCATCGGCATACAGCGACTGCGCGTCTTGAATGTGTTTCAGCACGACATTTGGATTCGGGATGCCACAATTGTTCACCAAAGAGCTTAGCCGGTCTCCTTCTTGTTGAACACTGACCGGACCTTCAAGGGGAATCAGTTTCAGCTTCTCTGTATCCACGTCGAAGCCGTCCAACTGAATTGATCGCATTAGCGAGTCACTCGACGCGAGAGTGCACGCGAAAGCAGCGAGCTTGTGAATGAAATATTCTCCTAAAACTTTCGCACGTTCCGGTTCCAGAAATCGTTGCTCTGGAATGATGGTCTCTCCCGGTGTAGCGTAGGTGCTGTTTGAATAGAAAAAAGCGCCTCTCCTGAGACTCACGAGGACTGAACTCCAATCCCACATAAGCTGATTTTGCACCTGAATCACAAACCAATCAGGGAAGTCGTTCGCATACAACTCATCCGAGTTAGCGCGATGGTTCTGGCAGAGAACTTTCTTGATTTCAATAATTGTCCGCTGTGACACTTGCTTCATCGCAATATCCTAACGTTCAATCACACCGAGGGAAGAAGACCTGATTAACGCGAAGTCGGCTTCAGGGAAGAGACTCTGACAGACACTCCAACAGCCCGACCTTTGCTTCCGTCGCTGATTCCTGGACTTGAACTGTGCATCGAGTGTGGCGGGTAGCAATTGGGCCTGTGCACTACGCTCCTGCTCTTCCCGCCTTCGCAAGCGCGAGTCCCAGGAGTGCCAGAAGTCCGATCACGCCGATGGCGGCGATCTGATCCTCGTGCTTTTTTCGTTCAGCCTGAATGTCGGACCAGCTTTCCCCGCGGAGGATACGGAGCAACTCCTGCATCGTTGGACGCGCTGCGGGAACATTACAACAACAGGCAACGATTACTTGGACGACGGTGGGTGCGTTTACGTAACCCTCTGATACGAGATCGAACTTCTGCCCGTCCGTGGGCTTTCGTCCCGTCAGCAAGTGGTACATCAACGCCCCGTACGAGTAAACGTCTGCCGGGCAAGAAATCGGCGCTCCAGCGCACACTTCCGGTGCCCAATAACCCGGTGTTCCGCCTCGATTTTGGGAAAACAGCATCGTGCATCCGACACCATTGCCCAGCGGATCGGCAATCTGCAAATGTCCGTCGTGGGTTATGAGAACGTTGTCCGGCTTAATATCTCCGTGCGCAATATTTGCCGCATGAAGGGTCGCCAACGTCATCGCAATTTCCAAAGCGACAGCGTGCAACTGGCCGTCCGCGAGTCGCCCAGCGTACTGTGTGAGAGGTCCCCCAGGCAGGTAGGGCATCACATAGTACGGTCGTCCGCTGACTAGATCTGAAGACAGCAGAGGGACCAGCCCTCGCAACTGGCGACCTAGGATGCGAATCTCCCGAGCAAATGCTTTCCTCGCATGAGGAAGTTGATGCTCACGGAGAAATTTGACGACGACGTACTCCCCGGTATCGCTCCGTTGCCCAAGATACACGTCGCCATTACCTCCAGCCTGTAAGGGTCGAAGATTCACAATCGGGCAACTCATCGCGACCTCCTCTTGCGGGCATAAGCCATCCGAAACAAAGAATACAGAAATGCGCCGCGTTCACTATTTGCTGCTTGGCGGATTGTCTCAGGCGCGGCTCCGCCACGAATCGCGGCATCAATCGCTTGATAAAGGTCAGCGGTCGGCCCAGTGGGGCTTGAGTGGCCGCCTTCCCAACGGTTGACACTCGCGAATGATACCCTGAGAAGTCGAGCCATCTGTTCCTGGGACAGGTCCATGCGAGTGCGAATCGTCGTTAGCTGTTCGGGACTCATTCATAAACCATATGCCGAAACACATTCGCTGTCAACAAATGTTATAGCACTTGTTATATGACCGTATGAGTGGAAAGGAGCTCCCGAGATCGGAAGTTGGACTGTCCACTCCGCATACGAGCCGAGGCTCTGCAGCCCAAGGGATAGGGGCGCACAGCAGCGTCACTGGCAGAGCGTAGTGCGTCCAGAGATGAAAGGGTCTCTTGCCTATCGTTCCCTTTTTCGACAACTCCCATATAAGCTTAAGATTGAAAGGCATACCACCGATGGTGCCGGGAATCCCCGCGCGCATCGAGGCTGAGGTGTGAATATGCTCCGTCTTGAGGCACTGGAAGTAATACAGAGGTTTCGCAAGCCGGGCGGTGACGACTTCGCATTGTTCTGCAACAAAATCCTCCGCGCCTCGTGTTGGACGGGAGGCGTACCCCAATCGGAAGTGTCGACAACATCTCGAACCGATGCCAAGGATAAGGGCGTAGACACTCGGGTTGGAAAAGCAATTGTAGGCGACAAATCGGGTTACTTCGGCTTCCCGACCATTTGGCAATTCAAGGGTGCTGACGAAACCAACATCGGTAAGAACGACATGGCTGCAGAGGTTAATAAGCCTCGGGCCAAACAGTGGATCATGGAGGGTAATGCATACCGACTTTCCATCTGCGATCACTTAACGCCAGATAAAAAACAGACCTTGCTCGATGCTCTTTCTGCTGCGATCGCGGTGATCAATCCCGCTGCGCCGCAACCGGCGATCCTCTCGATTGATGATCTCGTTGATCTTACGAATTCATTCCCGGGTCTGGTTTTGGAATATCGTCCTCACCTAGATGAGATGGTGTTGCTTTTCGATACGTGGCAACAAGCAGTTCGAGGCGTCACGCCGGTTTTCGTCCCATCGGCTGGATTTAGCACGACGAAGGCGGCCATTCTTGCCCACGTAGACTTCGCAGTTGAGGTTCGGTCACCAATTATCGCTCTTTACGGGAGCGCCGGAGCGGGTAAAACAAGAGTAACGTTCGAATGTTTGCGGGAGGCGCCGGCTGCAAGCAGCCTATGCCTATATCTGACGAGCGAGGATGATGCTCGTGATCTTGCGAACAAGTTGGTGAACGATCCGACAGCACACGCCATCATCGTCGCCGATGAATGTTCCATTGACACTCGTGAGCAGCTTTCGCGGACACTGATGAACTTTCGCGACCGCATTCGTTGCGTGTGCATTGACAACAGCACGCAGCGGGTAAGTACTCCAGCCCCGGAACTGATAATTCCCAAATTGAATCCAACAGAACTTGAGAAAGTCTTGACAGAAAATTTCAGAGGGATTCCTCAGGATCGCCTTCGTGCCTACGCTCAATACTGTGACGGATCTGTTCGACTGGCCGCGGATATGTGCGCCCATTTCGATGCAGAGATTGCACAAGTTGGCAGCATGAGTCCGGCGCTCGGCAAGACCAGCGAGTACTACCACGTTAGATTGGTGTCGGACCCACAGCGGCAAGCTGTTGAAGCCATTTCCCTGCTAAAACGGGTCCGACACAAGGGCGAAGCGCCCACCGACCTGGACCTTGTATGTGAATTGACGGGTCTAGAAAGACAAAATGTCGAGCAATCCCTCAGGGAAATCAAGGACAGTCCCGGATGGGTAGAGAAGGGCGCTCTTTACTACCGAGTAACTCCCGAGTTGATCGCCATGACGGCTCTTATGTCTGCATGGCATCGATGGGCGAAGGACAACGAGAACGAGTTCTTACAGAAAATCCCAGCTAGTATTCAGGAGTCTTTTCTACAGCGAGTGTCAGAGAGCGCAAGTTCGGAGGTGCGGCAAACTGTACAGCGCTTTTTTCGCAAGTTCGCCGATGATTTCTCATCCCGCGATCTGGGTGAAATCCGGTTGGTTAATCGATTTGTGAGCTTAATCGAGACTGATTCATCGTTGTATTTGCCGGGGTTGCGCCGTGTTCTCGAAAGCGCGACGCCTGATGAGCTCAAGGCCGGTCCGGAATGGACCGGGAATTCTTGGGGTCCGCGAAGACAGCTAGTGTGGACCGCGGAGAGATTTGCACTGTTTCCCGAGCATTTCCAGGACTGTGAGGCGATACTGTTTACGCTTGCACGCAATGAATCTGAACCACGGATTGGGAACAATGCTACCAAGACCTGGCAAAGACTCTTTCGCCTTCAGCTTTCCGGCACATCACTTCCTCTTGTGGAACGACTCGCCTTTCTCAAAAGGCGATTGACTACTGCGAGCCAAGAGCAGGCAGAACTGTTTTCCGGGGCCCTCAATGAAATTTTGGACTTTATGGGAAGCCGGTTACTTGGGCCCCCAGTAGTGGGTGGCAGGGTTCCTCCATCTGAATGGTACCCTTCAACACGGCAGGAAATGCGGGACTCTGTAGGGGCCGGGCTGTTGGTTCTGGACGAAGCCACTCAGCATCCTGTCGTCGATATCGCTAAGCGTGCTCGAGGTGCCCTAATTGGCGACGTAGAGATGTTGAGTAGAACTGGCTGGGTTGATCAGCTGCGCCCATTTGTCGCGTCCTCCCGTCTCGACGAGTCAGACAAAGCTCGACTCGTAAACGCTTTGAAATATTTTCTCCGTTGGGGTAAGCATCCGGACAATTCCGAAATAGAACCAGAATATGCGACCAAACTGCAAGAATGGATTTCGGAGATTTCCCCTAGTTCGTTGCACGCTCGAATGGTGGAATCTGTTGGAAGCGACTCGATCACCCACTTCGAGCACGAACTACAGTGGGAAAAAGAGCTCGACGAGCTCGCGAACGAACTATTGGCCGAGCCTAAGCTGCTCGACAACGAACTTGTTTGGCTCACTTCCGAGGATGCCAAAAGCGCATTCGAGTTCGGATACCGCTTAGGGAAACTGGATGAGCCGGGAGCATTGATTGATCGAATTCTGCAACATTCGCGCGATCGTGCTATCGGCTTCGCTCGAGGATATGTAGCGGGTCTTCTTTCTGATGACAGTCTGAAGCCGGATATTGTAGCCGCTCGGCTTGACGATCTTGAAAAACAAGATCCGCTATTCTCCTTTCAAGTAGCTCTTGCTGGAGGAGCCTACGTTTCGGCATTCGACCGAGGCATTCGTCTGGTCGGCACCGGCAAGATACCACCACACGCCCTGCGCAATTTTACCCATTGGGTGGGAAATGTGCGAGTTACGAATGCACAAGTCTTGCAAGCTTTGCGTCTCTTGCTACCGATAGCCAGTGGCGACTCGGGAGTTTGCGATGTGATGGTAGATTTTCTTGGAGCACGCTTTCATGCACAGCAGCTAAATGCATTGATGGAAATGAATAATGACCTAATCTGGCAAGTGATTACGGTCGCGGCGAGAAATCCAGGGCGCGAAACATTTTGGGTGACCAAAATACTGAACAGCATCGCGTCGACTAATTGGCCACTCGCAATCGACCTAGCAAGTGTGGCCATGGTCGGTGACAATTATCAGTTCGAGAAAGACGCCGAGAATTTGCTCGCAAATTGGGCGCGGACTGTTCCGGATCAGGTAATGGCTCGCATAGGCGCTCTGATGCTAGATGACAAGACGGGATGGCGATTCTTCGCTTCAAAGATCGGTGTGTTTCACGCAATCCCCGCTGAAGTCGTAATTAAGTGGCTGGAGATGGTGGGTGTAAAAGGTGCACAAAGGATGGCGCGGCATCTCCCCAAACCCTTCGTCGATGCCTCCGGTTCTCCCGTAGTGCCGATGCTGACGGAATTTGTGCTTTCCCGGTTTGAAGACGATGACTTGGTTTATAGAGAGTTCTGCGCTGGAACGCATTCGTTGCAGATGTACGTCGGGGATATCGCGAGACAACGCGAAACAGAAGCCGTTTCTTCACGTCCATTCTTCAACCATCGACTAAAACGTATCCGCGACTGGGCCCGATACGAATACGATTCCGGAATTCACGATGCGCAATGGCATCGGGAAATTGAAGACGAGGCTGGGATCTAGCCAATACGCGAAGGTCGTGCCAAGAGGAATTCATCGATCTAGGCGCTGCAATTCCTCAGACACACCCAAGAAGTGGTGCCGCTCCATGTCATCGATTATGGACAGACACCGCCCTTGGATAGCCGGGTCTTCGGTCTGCGCGTATAGACGGACGACTATTTTGGCAATGCCCATCGCGCTGGCGCTTGCGGATTTCGTTATGTCGCCAGCGTCTTTTCGATAGGCTTCGACACACCGTTCGCCAAGCTGACAAACAAGATCAGGCAGTTGCACTTGCGAGCTGTCGAGTGCCCGTATTACCAACTCCAAAGCTGCAGGGCCCGGATTGGAGGCCAAGAACGCTGCCAGCAGGTCAGATTGGGCAGCAGTGTCGAGGCCACTTATGTGGCCGAACGCAGTTGCCGCTTGGGTGCGGATCGACACTTCAGGGTCGGAGAAGAATGGCTTCAGCTTTTTGCGGCACACAGACCCAACGATTTCGTGCGCAACATTCGCTGCATAGACCATCGCTGCTCCTTCCCGCATTGTGTTCGTGCCTTTCTCAACGCCTTCTACGAGCTCCTGGGATACCTTAAGGTCAAGGCCGAGCAAACACACCTCTAGTGCGGCCTCGCGAACAACAGTGGTGTCTTCGGAGTGCAACATCGACTCGACAACTGGCCAGATCGAGTCGAGGTCCCTGTACGCCGCATAGTGCACGAAGCTTCTTGTGTGAGGCGTTCCAAGCAGTATCGGATCAGCCGAAACACATTCGTTGAACCATGCAATTGCCTTCTGGTAGTCGACGTTCAAAGATGCGAGGAGAGCGAGGATCGCACAGGAACGCACCGATATCGATCGATCTTGGGCGAGTGACTGAACACTGCCCTGTAAACGACCGAACAGTTCAGGCCGGTCAAACAAGAGCCGTGCGATCGCTTCTGCAGCTCCGCCTCGTGCAGAGTTAATCCCTCCAAAGTACGGATCCGGCTTACGAGCAGAGTTGACAAATACATTCTCGAACTCGTCGACTTGCTTTCTTTTCCAATGGTCTTCCTTTGGGTCAGGATCATTGACCGCGTGCCAAGCCAACACATCGATTACGTCCTCAGGCCAACTGATATCATGGCCTTTCTCGAAGAGCCACGTAACAGCCCGACCGCACGGATGACCGGGTAGAGTGTGGACCTGACGTACCAGAGAGGCTGCTTGATCTTTGGTGAGTTTTGGGCCGTTTGGATGCTTGCTCTGATCTAGGCTACCTGCCACTCCCCTAATGAGTGCATCAAAATACGATTCAGGTAGGTCGGTCGCCATTTTCTCTGCCAGAGCTGCGAACCTAACGGGGTCCTTTTCTGCGTGAGACATCAACCCTATTGCTAGCTGATGCTCACCACCTGAAAGGCTCAGTTCACGGTCGAATCTCTGATCGACTCCCGAGTACTTCTGCATAGCCTTCAGCCATTGCTCATCTGACATCTTCGCTTGGGCGTCGTCCGGGATCGGCGATCCGACGGCGCCAGCTCGCATCGGCTGCGGTTCTTCATGGCGAGCTTGTGGGAACTTTCTTTGAAGCTCCTGCAGTTTAGCCAGCCCGGACGGACTCAGGCGCGAACTTTCCATTACGCGAAGTAATTCTAGTTGTCTCCAGCCACGCCGCCGCGGTTCTTTCGCTTCCCACTCGTCTTTTAATAGCAGGATTGTGCTCTCCAAAGCCTGAAAGCGGTCAGAAGAGCATCGAGTCGATGCCGATTTCACGGCTTGTATCGAAACGTGGTTCTCAAAAGAACCAGAACCGCCAATTTGGTAACCCACCTTCAACCGACGTGGATCAGCGACCAAGTAATCCGCGAGGCGATCCGCATAAGTCTCAGGGGCTGCCGTCCATGCTCTAAGCACAAGAAATGAGATGGCGTCACACGCCAAGTCGTGAATCGGGGCTAGGAATCGATCGAGTTCCCCTGGAGAATGCTTCGCCAAGACTTCAAGAGAACGCGCTAAGCCCGAGAAGATGGAATCTTCAACTCGGAAGTGATTGTCGCCGAAAGAACGGATACACCAAATCGGATCAGTCTTTAGCTGCCCTGGAGTGTCTTTTGCCGTTTCTCTCACGAGTTCCGCGACGCGAGGCAGTATCTCCTTAGCATAATCAAATGGCGTTTCAGTCGCCTTCAAAATTATTGGATCATGAAACATACCTTGCTGAGCCTCATCTCTCACCTGGCGCCACGTCTCTCCGTAGTCTTGACGATCTGATGTTGTTCCCAGAATATTCCGCCAACGGCTGATCCTGCGATCTAGCCAGTGGCCGATAGCCTCACACGTCAAGGCGGGTCGCTTTTCGGATATCGAATAGAGAAGGCTCCACCAATCGTCATTAACCGCAAACCCAGGACGGGCACCGTCCAGAGTGCCGTCGTCGATAAGGGACAGGAATAGATCGAACATTTCGCGGCTGTGGAAAACCTCACCGGTCCGACAGACATATCGCAGATATTGATTCCACGCTTCACCTGCCTGCCGATACTTGAGCAACAGTTGAGAAACACGCACCGAACGCGCTTGCAGAATCGGGGGAAGTGCCAGCATCAAGATCGCTTCTTCCTCGCGCCGTCCTTCCCGACTCGCAAGACCGGCATCAAAAAAGCCTGCTCCATCGAGCACGTCGAACCATCCTGGATGCCCTGCGGTGGCGCCGCTCACGTCATTTTGGAGTTCTGGCGCCAAAGCCACAAGCCTCTGGAGGACCTCCCACTCCTGTGATCGAGGGTCAGCCAACGATGATAGCCATTGAAATGTGAGACGTTTGATGTGAAAACGAATCTTCCCATCCGAAAGTACGCCTTCCAGTTCCTGCAGGTATCGAGGCCAATCCTGTGCTCGAAGGAACGAGAGGACTTGGCGCACTTGTGCGCGACGGAAAAGATGTTGTTCGCCCGTTAACAGGAATTCCACCAAATGGCCGCCTTTTGCAGAGAACCTCCTCGCAAAAGCGTAATCAAATAGCGATTCATGGAAGAATCGGTATCTGTTGTCGGTGAGGACGAGGAAATGCTCTGAAACCATCGCGCCGGCATCTGTCCGGAATTCATCAAGGACATGGTCCGGCGCTGAGAGTTCCTGATTTTCACTGAGCCAGTTTGCGAGCTTATCGATTGTTTGCGTCCAGGCCGCCTTTCGGCCCAAACGTTGGTCGACCCTGCGTTCGCTCTCGATCCAGAAAGCTCCAAAGAGGTCGTCGCGGTTATGCACACCCTTGCGACCTTCCGGGGCTGACCGTAGAAATAAAGCGAGGTGTAACGGCACCGTAAGGATTGGCTTGACCGCCGATTGAACAGAACTGGGTTCGATCCCGGCATTTCTCAAAGCATTTCCAACTTGCTCGGCTGATAGTTCCTGCAACCTTGCTATTGCAAATCCTGATCCAGAGGTCGTCATGCTGCGCATTCGGTAGTCGTGTTCCAAATCGAACTCGCGGCAACCAACGACCAGTGACATGTTCGGAAATTCATCAACTTCACGTCGAAGCTGATCGAATAGTGCCCACATTTCTGTCCTGCGGCCCGACGCGACGCTGATCGCGTCTAGCTGGTCCACGATGAGCACAGAGGTGTTGCCTGAAGCCATACCCGCGAGCACTAAGGCAGGGGATTCGGGGAGCAGCATCTTCCGACCCAGCTCAGTGGTTGTCAGAATCCCTTCCGGCAATTGGTCAAACCGAACGGCGACAACTGGGGTTCCTGATTTGCGTAGCCGTCTGACGAGATCCGCCAAACTGGAGCTCTTGCCGCCGCCCGATCCGCTTACTACTAACACTTTGGCCTTCGTCTTGTCACCTACATGGGACAGCGATTCCGTTCCACCAATTGGTAGAAGCGTTCCGTTAATTAGCTCGGAGGCTAGTGGCCCGACATAAGAATCGCAGATCGATTCCACACGCTCGCGAACCGATTTGTCGATAGCCCAGTCACGCAAGGCGATCGAGTGAGGAGATAGGTACTCCAAAATCATCTGCCGGTTGATCGGACGATGAATGCTATCGAAGAGCAATTCAGACAAGTATCCCCGAACGGCGGCCACATCGATCCCCTTACCATCCGTGGCGTAGAGAAGCATGCGAATAGCGAAGTCGATGCGACTTCGAAGTTGCTGCTCATCTGCGGCATGTGATCGAATGCGCAGGAGAAACGTCCGCGCACGTTCCCGGTCGCCATCGCAGAGCGTCAGCACATATTCGAGGAATCGCGACTTGAGCTCTCGAGATCGGGCGAGCCGCTCGTCAAGGAGCACTTCGGTTGCGGCATAGGTGTGAAGTTCATCGAGGTCGGGGGCTCCCAGACTGGAAGCGAACACTCCGCGATGAGTCATACCACCTTCCGTATGAACGAGCAGGTCGCCTAGGATACTCCTTCCACGATCGTCCTTGCGAGTTAAGTTGCGCCAGTGTCCAACCGGACGCTCCGGTCGTCTGCCGCTTCACCGACCAGTATTCGGTGATGCCATCAACGGTATTAACGGAGAACTCCACGCCTTTCGACTCATCGACGTTTAGAGGCTCCAACGTTAAATCACGCACAGACCCATAGACTACCTGTAGCAATTGATCGATCGACCACAGCGCCTCGTACCGATTCCCGAACTTGTCCGCTGCGCCGCCAGGAGCTGGCATGAGACCGATTCTAATGCCAGTGGTCGCCAGAAACGACCGGGATTCTGCCCACCGGGAACTGGAAGTCGGCTTACTGTCGGTCAGCCTCTCGCCATCTTGTCGAGACGAGTCTTGGCCGCCGACTCACCTATTTCTCTTCCGATTGCAGACGGCAGTTTCTGGTTTGCCGACGATTCGGGAGTTAATCGCCGGCCAAGCGTGCTGCTTGCGTCGTCAGGTAATTCCTTTCCGGCATGCTCGTCGTCCGCCCCGCCGCAATACGGTAGTGTTGGATGGCCGCTTCGTGATCGCCCATCTGTTCAAAAAAATGGGCGCGAACCGCGTCGACACGATAGTGGCCGGCCATACGCGGATCGCGGTCGAGAGCCCTAAGCAGTTCGAGGCCTTTGGCGGGGCCGTGCACCATAGCGGCTGCGATGGCGAGATTAAGCGTAACCATCGGACCGGGAGCGACTCGTTGCAGCAACTCATACAAGGCCAGGATCTGCGGCCAATCTGTATCCTCTACACTCTCGCCTTCGTCATGAACGGCGGCGATTGCTGCTTGAATCTGATACAAACCCACCGACCCCATCGATAGCGCAGCGGCGAGAAGTTCAATTCCTTCCGAGATCTCCGCGCGATCCCACAGCCTTCGATCTTGTTTATCTAAGGGAATCAATTCCTCATCCGGCCCGGTTCGAGCGGCGCGACGCGCGTCGGTTAAAAGCATCAGCGCCAGAAGTCCTGTAACCTCGGGATTATCGGGGAGCAGCGTTTTTGTGTTGCGCGTCAGGCGAATCGCTTCGCACGCCAGGTCGAATCGTTGCAAGTGCGACCCGACGCTGCTGGTGTATCCCTCGCTGAAGATCAGATAGAGCACGTGCAAAACCGCGGGCAGTCGTTCAGTGCGTTCGTGGGGAGAAGGGAGTCGGAATGGTACGCCAGAAGTCTTGATGGTTTGCTTCGCGCGGCTGATCCTCTGAGCCATTGTGGCCTCGGGAACCAGAAAGGCATTGGCAATTTCAGCCGTGGTTAAACCGCCGACCGCACGTAACGTCAGCGCGATTGCCGAGGAAGGAGAGAGGGCGGGATGACAGCACATGAACAATAGAATCAGGGTGTCGTCGGGATCCATGTTGGCCTCGAGGAGGGATGTCGAGTTTTCCGTTTCCGCAGCCACTGCCGTTTCTCTCTCGCGGCGGGCAATTTCGCTGCGCATATGGTCGGTCATGCGACGGGATGCGACCTGAATCAGCCAGCCGCGGGGATTCTCGGGAATACCCTCCCGTGGCCACTGGGTGAAAGCGGCAATCATGGCTTCCTGCACCGCATCTTCAGCCGAGGAGAAATCCCGGAAACGACGCGCCACGGCGCCGAGCACCTGCGGCGCAAGTCCACGCAACAGATGCTCGGAAGTCCCATCCCACTGGTTAGTCATCGGAACTCCGGTTACAACATCTCCGGCGGCGGTCCGCTCATGACCGGGCGTACTTCAATTGGCATGTTCAACGGGGCGCCACCGGGGCCTGGTGCCGCGGATGCCTTGGCGGCAATCTCATATGCTCGCTGTGGACTGTCGACATCGATGATCCAGAAGCCCGCGAGGAACTCTTTGGATTCGGGAAAAATACCGTCCGTGACGGGCTGACCATCTTTGCCAGCTCGCACCAGCTTCGCCTGGTCGGGAAACGACAGCCCTTCCGCCGACACCAGTTCGCCACGTTCGTGCAGTTCCTTGTTGAGCCCCATCATAAAGGCGATGTGCGCCTGAAGATCCTTCTTGGGCCAGCCCGGGACACCATTGCCAGCCTTCATCGTGTTCATCATCAAAATGTATTTCATTGTCTCGCTCCTCTGTCCAGTTTGTGCGATCTTTGCGCTTTCATTCCTAAGTCGGAGCCCGCGCGGGATTCTCGACATTGAGTCATTGCGATTTTGATTCCTTGGTTGTGGGCTGCCGCACTTCAATCGGGTCCCGGAGCCAACTCTCGACATCAGACATCAGGTTATGCCCATTTAAGGGGATGCGTCGCGAACTGCCGAACTTCGATTGGCATATTCGTCGGCACCCCGCCTGGACCAGGCATCGTCGAAAGCTGAGCGGCGATAGCATAAGCTCGCTCGTTGGTCGAGACGTCAACGATCCAGTAGCCCAGTAGAAACTCCTTGGATTCGGGGAAGATGCCGTCGGTTATCGGCATGCCCTTCTTCTGGCCGCGCACCACTTTAGCTTCTTCCGGCCCGGTTAGGCCTTGATCCGCGACATACTCACCCGATTTACGCAAGTCCTTGGCGAGGCTTTTCAAGCCTGCCATGTGGGCATCGATGTCATTCTTGTTCCAGGCGCGGTAAGTATCGACACCTGCACTTGTGCCAGTCATCAGCAAAATGTATTTCATATGTTTTTCCTCCCTTTTGGCGCGAACTCTGCGCTTTCATCCTGTAGTCGGAGCCGTCCTGTCATTCTCTACATCTTCGTCAGAAATATTTTGTTAGCCAAAAGTCACCACCCTATGTCGATTTCGGAGCGCCAGAACCGACAAACAAGTGGAGGCGAGAATGACGACCAACGAAATGGTAGTGGACGTTAGCCAGGACTGGGTACTAGCCTGCGACGTGCAGCAGGGCTTTATGCAGACGCCCCGTGCAGCCAGCAATTCCTTCGACTATAGCGCCCGCTGCCGTCAGATTCGGGCGCTGGGCGGCGATTGCTACAATTTTATCGCGCATAAGGACGATTGCCTCGCACTGATCGTTGGAGATGCCTCGGGCAAGGGTCTGGCCGCGGCACTCATGATCGCCAATGTGCAGTCCTCCCTTCGGACCGCGGCACTGTTCACCGGCGACGACCTCGCCGCTCTGTTCAAAGTCGTGAGTCATCAGGTATACGCCTCGTCCTCCAGGCACCGATATGCAACCTTGTTCTACGGAGTTTTCGACGGCTCGGCCCGCATTCTGCGCTATGTAAATGCCGGACATAATCCGCCGGTCGTCATTCGGCGAGACGGCTCAATGCATTGCCTTGAAACCGGTGGCGCGCCCGTCGGACTGTTCGCTGATTCGGAATATGAAGAGGGTTCCGTTCAGATCGAAACGGGTGATTTGGTGATTGCCTTCACCGACGGACTCATCGAAGCCACAAATCAGAATGGGGACGAATGGGGAGTTCAGGGCTTATTGAAAGCAGCCGCCTCCGCAGCGCGATGCTCTCAAGACGCGGGAGATCTCGTCAATTCGAGCTTCAATTCTATGGATGACTTCTCCAAAGGGCATCAGACCGATGATGCGACATTGGTAGTGGTACGTGTGATCTGAACGCCCGGCGGTTGAAGGGCAATCGGAGGTCAGTGTCGGGCTTGAATATTGTGTGCCGCCGGTGTGCCAGATTTGCTCGCTCCCATAGCCATTTCTCGACTTACTGTCGGCGAGTGAGAAACCTCCGTTTCCTTGCGATTCCGCAATAACCCATGTGCGAACAGTGCGCCGGAGTCGCAGTACGGAATGGCCCCCATTCGCCAGAAATCCCTGAGTCACTCCCTCTTGCCTCCCTGTCAGCAAACCAAAACGCATTTTTCCGCTGAACTTGAGCTTGCAAATTGCCAGGACGCATGTCTGCTTCCGGAGAAAGGAGGAACATCTATGTCTCGCAAAGTTGGTCAGATCATCGCACGCGGCGAGCGTCGTTGGCTCGTTCGCGTTTATCTCGGGCGCGATTGCGAAACACGAAAGCGCACCTACCACAATCGAACCATCTACGGCTCTTTACGGCACGCACAGGCGTACCTGACAAGAAGGCTGCACGAACGAGACCTATCCCGAGGCGTCGAAGGACTTCAAGTCACCGTAGACGAATTCTTGGATCACTGGCTGAAAACAGGCGTCAAACCTAAAGTCCGCGAGAAAACCTACAGTGACTACGCAGCGATGCTGCGCAGATACATCCGGCCGGCAATCGGTGGAAGAATCTTGGCCTCGCTCTCGCCTCTTGAGATCCAGGCCGCATATCAGGTCATGATCGACCGGAAACTCTCGGCACGGACGGTCCGATACGCGCATGCTGTCTTGCGGGCCGCAATTAGGCAGGCCATACGTTGGCAGCTGCTCCTAAACGATCCAACACAGGGAGTCGAACTTCCTCGCGAGCAGTGCAGAGAAATGTCTGTGCTGACGACAGAGCAAGCTCGATCGTTTCTTAGGACTGCATCGCATTCCCCACAAGCGTGCCTTTTTGCGGTGGCGCTCACGACCGGAATGCGCCCCAGCGAATACCTTGCCCTCTGCTGGCGGGACATCGACTGGGGGCGGGGAACCATCAGCGTCGTTCGAACTCTTCACAAGAATGAAGGGCAATGGATCTTTTCGGACACTAAGCGGGCCCGCAGTCGCCGAGTCGTTAAGTTGCAAAGGTGGGTGCTTGATCTACTCCGGAAGTTGAAAGCCGGGCGGATGAGCGTGGGGCGGCGTGCGGCTCAATATTCGCTGAATTGATCTTTACCACCGCGCGTGGCGAACCGATCAACGAGGAATACTTGGTCAAAAAGCATTTCAAGCCGCTCTTGCGAGAAGCTGGTTTGCCGAACATTCGACTGTACGACCTACGCCACACATCGGCAACTCTTGCCCTCACCGTCGGCGTGGCGCCCAAAGTGGTGTCTGAACAACTCGGACACGCTAGCGCCGCCTTCACGCTGGATACCTACTCCCACGTGCTCCCGCACATGCAAGATGAAGCGGCTGCCAAGATGGAAGCGGCTCTAACGAGCGGCCTTTCGCTCTAGTCAGATCCCCTCAATACAAAAACAAATAACACGGCAGCTCTGTGCACCGAGCAAAGAGAGGAGGTGTCTCCATGACTCGCAAGCTGGGTCAGATCATCGCCATTCGCGAGAACACCTGGATGGTTCGCATCCCCATGGGCTGCGATCCGCAAACCAAACAACGTAGTTATTACAATCGCACTGTTCATGGCTCTCTGCGCCAAGCGCAGAAGTTTCTTGGAAAGAAGATCAATGAACTTGGCGCCTCCGTTGAGAGAGACGGCGCAAAGATTCGGCTGGATCAATACCTCGATCAGTGGCTCAGGACCATCAAGTCGCGGATCTGCAGCAAAACATATGAGAGCTACGAAAGTCTCCTCGCAAAATACATCCGTCCCTCGCTGGGCAAGAAGACGATCGTGGCAATCAGGCCACTGGACCTCCAAGCGATTTACCAAGAGATGACAGATCGCGGACTCTCTCCACGAACGGTCCAGGGCGCTCATTGGGTTCTCAACGCCGCGTTCAGACAGGCGCTGCAATGGGAGATGATCTTGGAGGTTCCGACCAAAGGCGTGAAGCTGCCACGGATCCGACGGCGCGAGATGCGCGTCTTCAGTGTAGATGAGGCCAAGACTTTCTTGAAGACTGCGCTGCCGACGATGTACGGAACTCTGTTCGCTCTCGCGGTTACAACTGGAATGCGGCCGAGCGAATATATTGGACTCAAGTGGCAGGACATCGACTGGCAGCGCGGAACTGTCAGCGTGAAGAGAACCTTGCGAAAAGGGCCTACGGGTCAGTGGGAATACGGTGAGACGAAGCGTGCAGGAAGTCGGCGAATCATCCGACTTCAAAATTGGGTCCTTGCGAGATTGAGGGACTTGAAACAGTGCCAGATCGAGAACCCGGTCGTTGATCCAGAAGAGTGGCCTGAAGCCGTAGATCTCATCTTCATTACAGAGTTCGGAAGGCCAGTGAATGTGAATAGTTTGGTCTACAAGCACTTTAAGCCAATCTTGAAGAAGGCCGGCCTGCCGAACATAAGACTCTATGACTTGCGTCATACTGCTGCGACGCTAGCGCTAACGGTGGGCGTCTCGCCTAAGGTCGTGTCAGAGCAGCTCGGGCACACCAGTGCTGCATTCACATTGGATGTGTATTCGCATGTTCTGCCGCACATGCAGGATGACGCGGCTGCGAAAGTAGAAGCTGCACTGCTTGGTTCGTAACAGTGGAAAGTTGCAGGTAGTTTTACTTGAACGCTTTACGCGAGGCCTCGAATCTCTCAGCGAACTTTACAATGGACATCCCTAGAACGTCACAAATGCCAATCAGATCTACGAAGTCGAGACGGCGCTCGCCGGTTTCGTATTTGCTGACAAATGCTTGTTTGACTCCCATCGATTTTGCCAGCTGATCTTGTGTCAAATTCCGTTGTTTTCTCAAGTCGCGTAGAACTGCAAGCAGAATCTTACGTTCGCGTTGTTTTCTGCTTGCGCGCTGCGCCGATCCCGACATTGAGCGCCAGCATAGGTACCCAACATGGAATACTCCAAAATGGATTACGTATCCTTGTCAGCGATCGTTATCACCTGCAGGCTTCCTCAAAGCGTCTTGCAAAGTCAGTGAGAGGCAATTTGATGGCATCGCAGACCGCCTTGAGTTCGAGCATGTCGATGCGTCTTTCGCCCTGTTCATACTTGCTGACACGCGCTTGAGTTACTCCCAGGATTTTCGCCAGTTGTGCCTGGGTCAATTTTGCCTCTATTCGAACGCGACGAAGCAAACGGAGGAATGCCTTTCGATCACGCTGCCGCTCAGCAGAAAGTCCTCCGATCCGCTCCATGCACGGAGCATAGGAATCATTTGACAATTACTCCAAAATGGATTATTCCAAGACGGAATAGAAAACGCGCTCCGGCGACTCGGATCACGAACGAAAGGGAAAGACAACGAACGTCGAAGCGGTAGCTATAGAAACAAGAAAGCGCGAGGTAAGACTGAGTCCGCTCGCGATCAGGGTTTCTGTAAGTGATTGCAAATAAATCGTTTATGTGTGTTACGAGTGTGCGAACAACGCAGGTCGGTAAAGTATTGCCAAAATCAAAGACCTCGATTTGCGACTCGATCATCCAGCGGAAAGTAGGCTAGCCGCCAAACTCCTTTTTCGCCAGGCTTTCTGTGCTTAAGTCCTATGAATTCCTCTGCCACAATTCGCCTCCCGGCATTCGCTATTGTCGCCAAGGAAGGCCAAGCATTCGAGGAGGCGGCAGCGCCTTCAATCCTGGATTCAGCGGTTTCGGACGAGGACTTGATGGCGCAGATCTGCGACGAGAGCAGGGAAGCGCTGGCCATATTGTTCCGCCGCTACGCCCGTCTGGTACGGACGGTTGCGATGCGCATCCTGCGGGATGACTCCGAAGCGGACGACCTGCTGCAGGATATATTTATTTTCATCCACCACAACTCCTCTAAATTCGACTCGTCTAAGGCTTGCCTGCGCTCCTGGATCGTTCAGATGAGTTATCACCGCGCCCTTGATCGGCGGCGCTATCTCAATTCCCGCCACTTCTACACGCGGTTGGATTTCGATTGCGTCACGGATGTCGAACCACGTTCGCCAAGCCGCGAAGCGGAAACGAGATTAGGTTCGTTGGTCGGAAAAGCGACCGTGGCCGCACTTTTGGATGCCCTCACCGAAGACCAGCGCAATACTCTGAGTCTCCATTTCTTCGAGGGCTACACCTTCGCTGAGATTGCCGTAAAGCTGGACCAGTCTTTGGCAAACATTCGCAACCACTACTATCGAGGCTTGGACAGGCTGCGGAAGCAGATGTTCTCCGCAAAATTGCCGGGCCGCAACGGATGTGCTAAAAAGTGACTCTCACAGGAGCCGAGGCTTTGTCGCGATCACCCCATGACGAGTTCCTCGAACTGGTTGCCATCTCCACCTCGGGAGAATTGAGCAGGGAAGAGCAGAGTCGGCTACAGAAGCATTTGGCCATTTGCCCCTCCTGCCGGGAAGTCTTGAAGGAGTTCGAGGCGGTGGTCAGCAGGACTATCCCAGCGATTGCGCCGGGTCCCGAGGCGGAAGAATCCGATCCGTCATGGTCGCCAGAACAGGCGGAGAGATCCCTCTTCCAACGACTGGAATTGGAAGACAAACAGGGTCCGAGTCAGGGGAAGTCCGAGGCAGGGCAACACTCGAAAGAGCCGGCCAGAGAGGCTCTCGCAGCCCATCAGGCAGCGTGGCGCAACATCTGGACGCTGTACGCCGCCGGCGTTCTGCTCTTCATCGCTCTGGGTGTCTCCGCTTATCAGGTCGGAATACGAAAGGGTACACGGGCCGCTAACGGCGCCCCCGCGAACACAGAAAGCAATCCCGTTCTAGAACAGCAGCTCAGTGATGCGGCCCACGAACGCGAACTTTTGCGAGCGCAAATGGCACAACGAGACCATCTCGTCGTGGACCTCCGACGCCAACTTGAACAGCAATCGACCGCGATGAATCGGATGACACTTTTCCAAGGTCAACTGTACGCCAGCCTTCAGGACAAACAGGCAGGCAGGCAGGCTCTCCTTCAAGAGCGATCGGACCTGAGCCAAGAACTGGAGGCTGCACGAGCCGAAGTCCAAGGGCTGCGGAACAACCTCACTTTGTTCGAAAATCAAGCGGCGGAGAACAAACAAAGCGCCAGGGCGCTTGAGGCGAAGGTCAGCGATCTTACTCGTCTGCTACGCGATCGCGAAGCGGAGTTCGACCAGCAGCAAGAATTGCTGGCTCACGACCGCGACATCCGCGATCTGATGGGTGCACGCGATCTTTATGTTGCGGAAGTTTATGACGTTGAGCGAACCGGCGAGACGAAAAAGCCATACGGCCGGGTGTTCTACACGAAAGGGAAGTCGCTGATTTTTTACGCCTACGATTTGGATGAGCAGCCAGGTTTAAAGAACGCGAGTACTTTCCAAGCTTGGGGTCGACGCGGGCCTGATCGGCAACAAGCGTTGGATCTGGGCATCTTCAATGTGGACAACGCTTCCAAAAAGCGGTGGGTGCTGAGATTCGACGATCCCAAAGCGTTGGCCGAGATTGACGCTGTGTTTGTCACCGTCGAGCCCAACGGCGGAAGTCACAAGCCCAGCAACAAACCATTGCTTTTTGCCTACCTGCACATCGATCCCAACCATCCCTGAGCGCTCGGAAAACCGACCACGAGTCCTGATCGAACAGAATTCCAAAAAATTATTGATACAAATTCTATCGGGCGTCCGTAGACCGGATGAATCTGTATGAATCCGTGCGAGCCAGGAGCAGCCCTCGTGAGTCGATTCCCCCTTCCGCTTTTCTTCCTGATCATGCTTCTTGTTGGGACTGCCAATGCGCAGTCTCCGAACGGTACCGTCAGCGGCCTCGTGCTCGATCCGTCCGGACAGGCTCTTCCAAAGGCCGACATTCTGATCGTGAACGATATCACTGGCGTCAGGTATACGGGTGTTACAAACGGGGAAGGCATCTATGCTCTAACCAACATTCCTCCGGGGCCCTATCGCCTTCAAGTGTCGAAGTTCGGTTTCAAAACCCTGATCAAGCCAGACATTGTTTTGAATGTCCAGGATGCGCTCGCCATAAACTTTACGTTGCCGATTGGGGCCATCGCAGAAACGGTGACGGTTACGGGCGGCGCTCCGTTGGTGAACACCGAGTCAGCCACCGTGAGTACGGTTGTAGACCGTCAGTTCGCCGAGAACCTGCCGTTAAATGGCAGGAGCTTTCAAACCCTGATCCAGCTGACGCCGGGAGTCGTGTTGACTCCTTACAGCAACTACGATAACGGACAGTTCAGCGTCAACGGACAGAGAGCCTCGTCCAACTATTGGATGGTCGACGGCGTAAGCGGGAATGTTGGAATTGGCACCTCAAACTTCTCTGCGGGAAATGGCCTATCGGGAGCCAATGCGTCGCTCAGTGTCCTTGGCGGAACGAACAGCTTGGTTTCCGTCGACGCGATGCAGGAGTTTCGAATCCAGACCTCGACATTTGCCCCGGAATTTGGCCGTACACCGGGGGGGCAGATTTCGATCGTCACGCGTTCGGGATCGAATCGATGGCACGGCACCGCATTCGATTATTTAAGGAACGATGTTTTCGATGCGAATGACTGGTTCGCTGACCACACTGGCTTATCCAAACCGGAAGAACGCCAAAATGATTTCGGGACTACATTGAGCGGCCCCATTCTAAGAAACCGGACTTTCTTCTTTTTCTCGTATGAGGGTCTCCGCCTGCGCCTTCCCCAAGTTGCTCAGTCGCTTGTGCCCGATCTGAATGCCAGGACAAGCGCAGTTCCGTCGATGTCACCTTACCTGAATGCATTTCCTTTACCTACGCCAGGCACACCGGATGATACGACCAACGGGATTGCCCATTTCAATGCTTCCTTCTCAAATTCTGCGCAACTGGATGCCTACAGCCTTCGACTTGATCATCGGCTAAGCGACGCGTGGAGTGTTTTCGGGCGGTACAATAACTCTCCTTCAAGGTCGAGTCAGCGGGGAAATGGCACGCTCAATTCGGTATCGCCGTCCCAGGTATCCATTCAGACGTCAACCGTGGGAATCACTTGGGTGCCTTCTCCATCCACGGTCAACGATCTGCGTTTCAACTACAGCGCGACCGACGCCAAGAGCTCTACTTACATGGATGGTTTCGGCGGCGGAGTTCCGCTGCTCTCGCTCCCGTTCCCCGACGGCCTAACTGGTGCTGACAGCGATCTCGCGATGCTGTGGCTTTCGCTGGGTTCGGCCGGCCCACAGCCGGGATTCAGCGGTGACAACAGGCAACGACAGCTGAACCTCGTTGAGGGCTTCACCATTCAGCGGGGCTCCCACAACATGAAGGTAGGGGTTGACTATCGGAGGCTGTCCCCCTCATGGGCAAATGCCGTCTACAAACAGAACGTAGTCTTCGGCGATGTCCCGTCGTCAACGAATGGCACGATGCAGTTCGATGGAGTCTCATCTGGCCGAGGCGGAAATTTCCTGTTTCATAATCTTGGCATCTACGCACAGGACAATTGGAAGATTAATCCGGCCTTAACCATCACATACGGGTTGCGTTGGGATGTGGATTTTGCGCCGTCTTCCAAGCCCACCTTCCTTGCTGTTACCAACTTCGATTTGAACAATCTTACAACGCTCGCGCTCGCGCCGATGGGAACGGCTCCCTTTCAGACCACTTACGAAAACATTGCCCCGCGTATCGGGGTCATTTATGACCTAACGAAAAGCCGGAGTTGGCAAACGGTACTCCGTGGCGGAACCGGTATCTTCTATGATCTGGCGACTTCCGAAGCCGGCAACAGTATCAATCCAGGCTATTATCCGTTTGGGGCGACCGATTATATACTTGGTCCAATCTATGGTGGCACGGGCAGCTTTCCCCTCAGTGCAGCAGACGCTGCACCTCCGGCCATCACTTCCGCAAACCTGCAGTCTCCCGGAGGAGCGTGGGGGATCTTCGATCCCCATCTCAAGCTTCCCTACACCGTGCAGTGGAATGTGAGCCTCGAGCAGGCACTGGGGACACAACAGACCGTCTCGGCGTCGTATGTTGGCGCCTCAGGAAGGCGTCTGATACAGTCGGCGCATGTTGACTCGCCCGACGCACAGTTCGGCTTCGTCAATCTGATCACGAACGAGGCCACTTCCGACTATGACGCGTTGCAGATGCAGTTCCAACGGCGCCTCTCGAGTGGCCTGCAGGCTCTCGCTTCGTATGCGTGGTCGCACTCGATTGACACCGCCTCTGCGGGATCGTACGTCGGCAACGGAGCAAACGCCCTCGTACCGAGCGCCATTAATCAGAACCGCGGTGATTCAGATTTTGATGTGCGGAACGCTTTTTCCACGGCGATCACCTATGAACTTCCAACCCCGAACCTCGGCAGGTTTGCCAGTGCAGTGTTACATGGTTGGTCAGTTCAGAACATCGCGCAGGTTCGTTCCGCATCGCCGGTCAATGTGTACGACGGAAACTTTTCAAGTCTGCAGAACTTTCAAGCGGAGATTCGGCCGGACCTGGTTGCTGGAATTCCCGTATACCTTTATGGTTCGCAGTTTCCCGGTGGCAAGATACTTAACAACATTCCAGACCTGGCCGGGCCCGGTTGTCTCGGTCCGTTCTGCCCGCCGCCGACAGACGCCAGTGGAAATCCAGTTCGGCAGGGAAATCTGAGCCGCAACGCACTTCGGGGTTTTGGAGCTTGGCAATGGGACTTTGCGGTCCACCGCGATTTTCCAATTAAGGAGTCATGGAAACTACAATTCCGGGCCGAAATGTTTAATCTCCTGAACCATCCCAACTTTGGACCTCCTATATCCGATATGAGCAACGCGAGTCAGTTTGGCTTCGCTACGCAAACACTTGGTCAGTTCCTGACCGGTTACAACATCGGGAGTGGAGGGTTCAATCCTCTATATCAGATCGGGGGACCCCGATCTCTTCAATTTGCTCTCAAGTTGCAATTCTGACCATCCGTTGGAACGCGCCGTAACCGCTTGGGTGGAGACTGTTCAAAACAAGAGCGGTGTGAACGAAGCTTCGTGAGGATTCGCCAGTCTTTGACTTTAGCCCGACGAGGTATAGCAAATGAAGCAACAATCGTTTGGAAGAACCACACGGCTTAACTGCGATCTCGCGACCCATGTTGGCGCGGCCCTTCGAACCCTGGCTGTAGTTTTGATGGCGGCGGCATTGTGCGGGAGCGCCTCCGTTTGTGGCTCAGAAAAGGACATAAACGATCCTCTCTTCACGATTAAAGATTCCATTGAGATGTCTAGAATTATCGATACGGCGCTGTCTACAACAATTGAGCTTCGCGAGAAACAGCCGCCAGGAGTACCGATTTATTCTTCGGATGGCGAGTATTTCTTGTTGGTAACCCAGCGTGGTGTGCTTTCAACCAACCGACTCGAAGGCACCATTTGGCTCTTCAACCGAAAGAGTGTCCACGACCACGTTCGCGGCACACGCTCTGCCGAGGTGGTCCCTCAAAAACTGCTGAGTGTAAGTTCGACGAGCAATACTCCAGTCATAGAAGATGTTCGCTGGATCGGTCCCAAGGAAATTGCTTTTCTGGCCAAAGATGGCAGTCCCTATCAACAGCTCTTCGTCGCCGATGTAGAAAAAAAGACAGTGCTCGCTCTGACAAAAAGGGATTGTTATGTAACCGGGTACGAGATCCGTGGGGATGTGACGGTGTACACGACCCTGGCGGAAGAGAAGGTTCACGACACTCTGAGACCGGACGCATTTAGTGTTGGAAGCCGAAGTGCAATCGGACTACTGTATCGGGAACCGCCCGCAATCCAGGATATCGAGGAAAGTTATCTGCTCAAACGCCCAAGCTACCTTCACGTACGAGTGGGTCAAAGAGAGGTTCCAATCAGATCCCAGCGCAATGGAGAACCCCTGCAAGTTTTCGTCCCAAGTATATCCCTTTCGCCCGATGCTAGATTACTGATTACAGTCGCTCCGGTGCGCGAGGTTCCTGGCATCTGGGAGCAATATGAACCTCGCTTTCAACATTTTCGTCTCAAAGCTGGTTATTTTCAAACACAAGACCTAATGACACTGGAAAGCTTTTGGAGGCCAGAACAATATGTGGTAGTAAACCTCGAGACCGGCTTCGCCTCTCCGCTGCTTGATGCTCCGGCAGCTCGGGATTTGGGTTACGGAGGCGTACCAACAAAGGCATTCTGGCTGGCCGATAACCGGCGAGTGGTTCTCTCCAACACCTACTTGCCACTCTTACCCTCGATAGGCCCTAAGGAGAAAGGGTGGATCCTCGCATCTCCAACGTTTGCGCTCGTCGACGCTACGACTCGCGAAGTGCAGGCGTGTGTCGATTTCAAGCACTTGCCTGGCGGAGGGACCTACGATCGAATCGAGAATATTAGCTGGAGACCGGCGGAGGATGAACTGGTCGTTCGCTACAGGAGTAACGATTTAGTTCTGCGTCGAGAGGCGTTTGTCTTTAGATCAAACGAATGGGTCCGATCATCCGGGCAATCGGAATCGGGGCAAGCGAGCGAGGACGAAACGGAGTTGACGGTCGAGGAAGACTTAAATCGCCCCCCCGTGTTGGCGGCCGCTTCTCAACACGGGAAAGTTGCTTCGACATTGTGGGATCCGAATCCTCAATTGAACGAAATCAACCTGGGAAAGGCGGAGATCTACCACTGGCGGGATGTAAGCGGGAAAAGGTGGTCCGGCATTCTCGTACTGCCTCCTCATTACGACAGGGGCCGACGATACCCGATGGTGATCCAAACGCACGGCTACGATCCGGATAGTTTTTTTGCTGATGGCTTCGCGACGACCGGAAGCGGCGGCAGGGCGCTGGCGGCAAAGGGCATCATTATTCTTCAAATGGGCGACTCTTTTCCGGATTTAGGTCGCCCACGGGAAGCGCCTGATCAGTTGTTGGCATTTGCGTCTGCCGTCGACATCTTGGCAACACAAGGCATGGTGGATCGTAGCCGGATCGGCATTATTGGCTTTAGCCGAACTTGTTATCATGTCCTTTACGCACTGACTCACAGCGCAAAGCTATTCAGAGCCGCAGCCATCACAGATGGGGTTAACTTTGGCTATGTCGAATATGTGCTTGTGAGCGCCGGAGATCGTTACCAGGCGGAGGCGGAGAGTATAAACGGCGGGTCTCCGTTTGGCCGCGACTTGATGGAATGGGTTCGAGGCGCACCAAATTTCCGTTTGAGCAGAGTCAAAGCTCCCGTGCTCATTTCGGCATATTTACCGGGCGCATTACTCTCCCAATGGGAAATTTATTCCGGTCTCCGCAGCCTTAAGAAACCCGCAGACATGTTGTGGTGGTCGCAGCAGAACACACCTCATGTCCTCGTCCAGCCGGCCCAGCGCTATGCCTCACAGCAGTCGGCAGTCGATTGGTTCGACTTTTGGTTGAATGGGCAGGAAGATCCCGATCCTAGTAAGGCGGATCAATATGAAAGATGGCAGAGTTTGCGGAAGGGGGACGCCGAAACTCGGAGATGAACGAATGTAAGCTGGCAGGCAAGGTATCACCCAGGCGTTCGAAAAAAGCCCTCTCTTGGTCGGGTGCGACCAAAAGAGGGCAGCGAAAGACAAAAGCCGGCTACTGCTCCGGGCAATCATTTCCGTCAGTCTTCAAATTCACAATCTGCCGGAACGGCGAGCCGACCGGGGAAGTCGCTATCTTGGATCTTCGTGCCTTGGATAACGATCGGAGCTGGCCCCAATTCCGTAACCTCAGGCTTTATGTAAGTCACTTGTCATCACCTCCTTCCTACGAAAATTTAAGTGCTCTGCTGACAGAAGCGTTGTAGATGAGTCTGCTCCGGTGGTCTCGCCGTTAGCTCACGGAAATCTAGTCAGGCGATTCGCTGGACAACGCAAGAGGGGAATGGCGAATTGCGATCACGCCGTGTGCCTCTGCCTGACGTAGCCAGTTCTCCAATGTGATTGCCCTCAATAACCGGAGAACATAGGGGAAATGGTGTCCATTCTTGACGGCGCTTAGAGCCTCGTAGATTCGCTTGGTCACGAAATAGCCGCGATCAGAACCGATTGGCCGTTGGAACAGACTCTCAACTTCCGTCCAGTGCTTTTCGAGGGTTACTGCAAAGCAACGGCTTACTAGAGATTTTGTCTTTCGAAGAAGAATCTCGGGCGGAAGGATGTTCTCGAGCGCTCTGCGCATCAGAAAACGTCGCTCTCCGGGACGAAGCAACTGATCCAGTGGAATAGTCGTGAGAAATTCAACCAGTTGCTGATCGAGAAAGGGATACCTGGTTTCTATGACCGATGGTTGGAGACAACTCGCCTGGTTTCCGAGCGCGACAATCGTGTGGACAGCGTCCCGGACGCTCGGATACAGCGAACTTTGGCCTCGCGCGGCGTCAATCTGCATGACAGACATTCTGTATTTGCGGGCAAATTCCGGGTTGATCCAAGGGTCGACCTTTGCTTGGTCCGTTGCGCGCGCCCGTATCCAGTCGGGCGCTAGTTGCAATACGGTTTGAAAGAACAGTTGAATCCACGGTCGCTTCCGAATCAGGAAGCTCCATGCCGTGAGCTGTTTCATGAATTCCACGAATCGGAACTGCAGGAGAAGATCCGCCATCTGGATCCGGGGATTCAACGCCTGCCCGTTGAACTCGTCACCTCCAAGGCCAGAAAGGGCAACTCTGTAATTGTTGTCAGCTAGGATGCTGGAGAATGCGGATTTGATCTCCGCTCTTCCCGAGAAACTCGGGATTGCCGAGAATGCCTGATGATCAAACAAAAGCGAATCGCCACATCCTTGGAGATCGACATGGAATCCTATCCGGCCCCGACGCTTCTCAACTGCAGAGAAGTGCCGGAAATCGTCCTCATTTGGCTCACTGAGGTCGTAACAGGAGATGGTGTCCACTCTTGCCGCTTCCGCACCGCCCTTCTCAATAATCTCGTCAGCCATGCAAACAATCGAGCTAGAGTCAAATCCGCCACTAAGATCAGCCAAGATCGGCGACCGAGTCCGTAGGCGGCGGCGGACGGATTGGCGAAGCAAATGTCGGTAGTGCTCCTCATATTCTGCATCGGTCTTGTATTGGATCTTTGGCCACTTGTCGTAGGAATAGAAGCGCGAGATTGCGGACTTTCCGCGCCGGATTCGCACGAACGACCCCGACGGCACGGCTTTGATTTCCTGGTAGGGTGTCAGGTGACTTTCAGGATCTGAAGCGAGATAGCCGGCGATATATCTGTCGCATAAAGTCAATCTCTTCCCGCACAACACCAGGGCCGCCAAGTGACTGCACCAGGTGATTCTGTCTGCAGCAAGGGAATAAAAGAGATGTCGAATTCCCATATAGTCTCTTGCCAAAATGAGTTCGCGGGTATCAGGACTCCAGATAGAGAGCGCCCAATCGCCGAATAGTCTTGCGAAGCACTCTGTGCTCCATTGATCGAAAGCTGCTGCCACGATTCCCGCATCCGTTTTGTCCGGACCAAGGCGGTCTGAAAGCTGCAACGCGAGTTCCTCTCGATTGTCCAGGCGGCCGTCCCAAACGAGGACATTTCCTCGATTGGACACGACGGGCTGACGTTCTTCGGTCGACTCCGCCGTGGTGTGGAGAGCGCGATACAGTAAGCCCAACGGTCCGTCACAGTGGGTTGTCTCGCTATCGGGTCCGTATTCCGCGACGGTCTTAGCGAGTCGAGTCAGCGAGTCGCAACTGATCGGTCCGCCGTCAAACCTTAAGATGCCCGCTTGTACGCTCATCATCTTTTTCCGATCAGCATCGTTCGAGCACGCTGTAAATTGTTTTCACGTCTCTTGGCTCATTAACTACCAATCCGTTAACTTCGGTCCAGGCGTGGGCCTTGAACGGCAGAGTCTGCGCCCCCATGACCATTTGTGCTGGCACACCACAAGAGCGAAGGAGACAGGTCGTAACGGCTGATCGTTGCAGGCACAAAACGCGCTTGGGATAACAGACGCAAGAGTAGTTAACGGCCTGGCAAACTTGGCGGACAAGGTTATCGGAAGCAATTCTCTGAGCGACCTGCCAACCGCTTACCATCGTGTGCATCCGCGGGAAACTGTGCCCGAGGCGTAGCATGTCGAAAGCTATGAGACCAAACAATGCTTTCCAGAATAGGATTCGTGGCATTTGTTGTTGCTCCTCAACCGCTACTTCGCGAGCACTTGGAAATCGCAAACACCCTGGCCATCGCCACAGCGGGGCGCGACGTGACTCAAATCGATCAGCTCACGCGGGGTTCCTCCGGCTTGCCTAAGTGGCTCGGGAAACCAACCCCAGTCGTTCGAGGGACGCCAGAAACTCATGAACATCTGTGTAGGCCGCGCGCGGAGACACATGAAATTGTTGAACGATCTCCTCGATCATCCGAGAATCAGTTGTTCCCCGTTGAATAGCGTCAAAAATTACGGCACCGACCACATTCAGCCGAAATACCTGCCCCTGATTTATGTCGAGGACGATTCCGCCGTCCGCGTTACGGGTACTGCGAACTCCGGATGAGACTTGGTACAAGGGGCGAGTCCTTCCAATTGAGAATGTGTTGCGACTTTGACATGACAAGAAGCGGCGGCACTACAGTCTGTGTGAAATGTTCGCGAGATGGCTCGGATCTCACACGCGCTGCGTTTCTTCAGCGGGATAGAGAGTTGCAAGGCATCCCGGTTGGCGTCTCGTTGTCCGGCTTTCCGTCCTAGTCGATTGGAGTAGTAGGAGAAGCAACTGAAAAGGCTGGCGTCGGCGGCACAACTCCGTTCCTGGCCATCATCATTTCAAGGCACTTAACTTCAAGCGACATATTCACCCTCGGTCCGCTTCCAGCGGTTTTCGCACTCAAGATAGCCTCAACGAATATAAAGGCAGATGGCGAGGAAGTTACCGAAGGGTTCAGAATGATCGAAAGATGGAGAGTGGTGCGAGAAACGAAGTCCGGGCGTGACCTGCCCCCAGCTTTCGTTCACGTATGAATACGACAAATTTCGGTTACTCCCTGTCCGGTTTGAGCCGGGATGGGGGAGCGCGAGGGGCAAGGGACGGCGTTTGAGTCCCTTGCCTCTCGCTCAGCTGTGTAGCAGGCCGCTGCCTGCGCCGTCGCAAACTCTTTCGGCGTTCGGTATCCCAAACTGCTGTGCGGGCGCTCCTCGTTGTACTCGATCTTCCACGCCGCGATCTTTCTCCGCGCATCGAATAAGTTCTGAAACCAACTCACAGTCAAACACTCTTCCCGCAGCCGTCCGTGGAAAGCTCTCGATGCGCGCATTCTGCGTCGGCTTGCCCGGCTGAATGTGCAGCAACTCGATCTGCCGCTCCACACACCACGCCAGAAAATGCCGGCTCGTCAGCTCCGGCCCGTTGTCGCAGCGGATCGCCTGCGGCACTCCGCGCTCGGCCACAATCGCTTCCAGCACCCGCGTCACTCTCCGGCTGGCAAAGCTCGTGTCCACTTCCAACGCCAAACACTCCCGTGTGTACGCATCCACCACGCTCAGCACCCGGATCGCTCGCCCGCACGCCACCGCGTCGTGCACAAAATCCAACCCCCACTCCTGATTCGCCGCACTCCGCGCCACCAGCGGTTTCCCTTCGCGCACGCAGTGCTTGCGCTTCTTCCGCCGTATCCTCAACCCGGCCTCGCAATAGATCCGATGCAACCGCTTGTGGTTCACTCGCTCTCCGCTTCGTCGTAGCAACACATGCAATCGCCGGTACCCGAAGCGCGGTTTCTCCCGCGCCAACTCCACCAGCTTCGTGCGCAGCGGCTCATCCGTTCGCTGGCTGCGATAGCGGTACGTCGTCACCGCCAGCAGCATCAGCCCGCACGCCCGCCGCTCGCTGAAGGCATACTTCTCTCGCATCGGCCCGACGGTCGCCTTCAAGACCGCGAGCTCCACCCGTTTTTTTCAATCACCCATTGCAGCGCGTCCTTGTCCAGACTCAGGTCCGCCACCAGCTTGCGCAGCCGCGTGTTCTCATCCCGCAACTGCTTCGCTTCCTGCGCCTGGCTCACATCCATCCCGCCGTACTTCGCCTTCCAGGCGTAGATCGTGTGCTTCGACACGCCCACTTCCCGCGCCACGTCTTCCGCCTTGCGCCCCGCCTCGATCTGTTTCAGAGCCCCAATCATCTCCGCTTCCGTATGTTTGCTCTTCGACATCATGGTTCCCCTTTCTTTCGTCCGAAATCATACTCGGACTTGTTCGGAAAGCGGGGAGCAGGTCACTTCCATACCCAGGCCAATACTCTCTAAGCCACGGGAAAGCCAGCGTATCGCCGCAGGCTACTCTGCTCGCGTCGGGATCGGAAGCCTAGTTCATCTCCCGGAACTCTCTCCATGACGCAGTGGTTAGCACGTAAACGTGATCGTCGCCACTCGGGTTCAGCCTAACGAACTCTTCTGCAAGAACGTTGTTTGCTTTGACGTAATCCGCCCAACCCTCCCGCTGTTTTGGTCCGCTTCCCATTTGCTGATCGTAGACAGATAACTTCCTCGTGAGATATCCCGTTGGGCGTACTTCGAAAACCTCCACGCCTAAGACGGCGATTTCGTTTTCTGTACACCGCCTAATCACCTCCGAGACCTCTGGAAAGGTGAACGCCAACTCGTTGCCGACGGTTCTCCCAGAGGCGACGCGAGCGATTGACTCAACTTGTTCTAGATCGGTTGTCATGGTGCCATATGATTTGGAAGAAACCCAGGACCGGATACCTGGATTACCTGCTTAGTTGCATTGTCCACGACCACGAACTTTCCACCGGCACCTACGTATTCAGTCGCAGCACCTCCCGTCGCTTTATTGACGACGGGGAATGCTTTTCCAGCATTGACGGTATCCAAGATTTCCTGCTTCGTCCATCCTCGGGTCACCATTTGGCGCACGATTTTGTTGCTGAGGTTATCAACGTCGGGAACTATCTTTGCGGCGGTCTCAGCGGCATCCTCTGCGCCCCTCCCTAGAATCGACCCAAACAGTTTCCCAAAGAGATCGGTCACAACACTCGGCATCTTCACGCCGCTGAACAAAATCAAGTCGCCCGGGCCCAACATGCCGGGAATCATTCCTGGATCGTTAATTCGAGGCTCAGGTCCGGGCGGTTTCGCTCCGCTGATGGTGCCTACCCCCAAGTTCCCGCTATCGTAGGCTGTATAGGAGTAACCCCAACTCCCGGTATTGGAGTTGTAGTTTAGGGAGTTGACCGTCCCGTTGACGTAAATACCATTGTCGGTGTCGCTGACGCAGTCCCCGGACTTCACGGATGGGTTGCCCGTACCTGAGAAGTAGATGCAGTCGTGGCCGTCCGGATCGGTGTTCGTCGTCGGGCTGTTCATGACATAGCTGTAGAGGTTCCAGCTTTGCGGACTGCCTGGGTCTTGCGCTGAATCATCATCCGGGGACATGAACCGGCCCATCGTCGAGCCGTAATATCGAAAGTCAAAGTTGTCTAAGCCGCTTTCGCTATCCCGTTCTTTGCCGGTGAAGTGCAGGAGGCTGATATCGCCACAGCTCCCATTTATGACCTGACCATCGCCAAACGGTAAGCTTTGGACTGTCTCGCAGGCGGTTCCGGTAAGATTGGTGCGCGCCCGTTCTGT
>DATHMV010000012.1:0-15952 GCA_035486715.1 Candidatus Aquilonibacter sp. | reverse complement strand
CTGAGGCGATTACTGAAGTGCGCGAGTACATTGGCTCCGAATACGGCACGCAATATCTGCCCGAGCAGCCCAACACATATAAAGAGAAGAAAGATTCGCAGGGTGCGCACGAAGCGATTCGTCCAACCTCGGCAATGCGGCATCCCGATCAAATCAAGCAATACCTAAAAGAAGATGAGTTCAAGGTCTACAAGCTGATCTGGCAGCGCTTTGTGGCTTCGCAGATCAACCCCGCCGTCTTCGACCAGACGACGGTCGACATCGATGCCAGGACGAAGAATGGCAATGAAGTTTATTGGTTCCGGGTCACCGGATCGGTGCTGAAATTCGACGGCTTCCTGAAAGTCTACGAAGAAGCCAAGGACGGCAAGGACGAAGAGGACGAGGAACTCAAACACAAGCTTCCGCCGATGGAAGCCGGGCAGAAGCTCACGCTGAAAGAACTCAAGCCCGAGCAACACTTCACCGAGCCGCCGCCGCGATTCAACGAAGCCTCATTGGTAAAGGAACTGGAAGAACGCGGAATCGGCCGTCCCTCGACCTACGCGGCGATTCTTACCACCATTCAGGAGCGGCAGTACGCACAAAAAATCGGCGGCAAGTTCACTCCGACTGAGATTGGGTTTGTCGTCACCGATCTGCTTGTAGAAAACTTCCGCGACATTTTCGATTTGCAGTACACCGCAAAACTGGAAGAGGAACTCGACGAAATCGAAGAGGGCAAGGAGAAGTGGACCGACGCGCTCGCTGAGTTCTACAAGAAATTCCAAAAAGATCTCAAATATGCCGAAAAGCATATGGAGAACATCAAGCGGATGGAGAAGCCCACAGACGAGAAGTGTGAACGCTGTGGCGCGCCGCTGGTCATCAAGTGGGGCAAGCACGGCTCGTTCTACGCGTGCAGCACCTACGATAAAGACGATAAAGAAAGCTGCACCTTCACCAAAGAAAACCCGATCAACCTGCCGGATCTCGACTCCGCCGACACGCAGGACACCGGCGCTGCCGAGGAATATTGCGAGAACTGCGGCCGTGTGATGGTGTTAAAGCGCGGACGCTTTGGGCAGTTCATGGCCTGTACCGGCTATCCGGATTGCAAGACCACGCGACGGTTGGATCAGGGCAAGAAAGTTCCCGACATCCCGCTCGACGAACCTTGCCCGAAGTGCGGACGCAATATGATGATCCGCCACGGACGCTTCGGCGAGTTCACGGCGTGCAGCGGATATCCCGAATGCAAGTACGTGAAGCAGAATTTTATCGGTGTAAAGTGTCTCGACTGCAAGGACGGCGAACTGGTCGAGAAGCGAGCGCGCAAGGGCAACACTTTTTACGGATGCGGAAATTATCCGAAGTGCAAGTTCACCTCCGCGCACAAGCCGATTCCAGAAAAGTGCCCGACTTGCGGCAGCGAATACCTCGTCGAGAAGAATTTGAAATCCGGACCTGTGATCGCTTGCCCGAACAAAGAATGCGACTACGAACGCGCAGCGCCCGCCGCCGAAGCAGCTTCAACCAGCGCCTGAAATCATTGAGTAATTGGGAAGTTTGGCGATTGACTAATTTAAGCAAGCGACAGTTACCGCCACCGGTTTACAATTTCTCAATTGCTCAATTTCCCCAATTACTAAATTCTTCGAGGTTCCCGAATGGCTAAAAAAGCAACTCCGATGGACGCTCAACTCATTCTTCACCTCTACGATCTGCGCCGCGAAACCGAATTGCGCAAGGCGCGCCACTGGTGGCTCACAGAGTTTTGGCCGACCAGCGCTGACGATTTCATGAAGGTCATACAGAGTATGGGAGCGCAGGAAAACAATTGGTTTCGCCAGGTGGCAGGTTACTGGAGCATGGCCGCGTCCTTTGCGCTCGATGGAGCTCTCAATGCCGACATGTTTCTCCAGCCCGCGGTCAGCGGAGAAATGTATTTTCTCTTCGCCAAGGTTCATCCCTTTCTCAAAGAACTGCGCGAGAAACTGGGAGATCCTCACTTCTTCGGCAATATCGAAAAGGTCATCAACAGCACAAAGTTTGGGCGCGAAAGGCTGAAGTTCACTTTGGGTCGGGTTCAGATGCAGCAAGAGAAAAGAGCGGCTGCGGCCAAAACGAGTTAACCCAAGCCATTCCTTCCCGCATCATCTGTTATTCTAGTCGGCTGTGCGGATGATCTGGTGGTTCCTGATCCTGGGCGTGAGTACACTCGCCGTAGTGTGCGTTGCGATCGCCTTGTATATCCGTTTACGCCGCCACCTGCAGGCTGCTCATGCCGCTCAGGAAGGAAGTGCGAGCGAAGCCGGACGTCCTGCGGGCGGCGCGGAGCATTAATGTTTTGATGGAAAATTTCGGGGAGAAATTCATGGAAAAGTCAGCAACTCAAACATTAGGCTCTCGGCAGGAACGGGCTTTCGAAGCGCCTCGTCAGCTTACTCTACTGGTAGGCGCGACCTTATTCGTTGCATTGTGTGCGCGTATCACGATCCCATTGCCGTTCACGCCCGTGCCGCTGACGGTACAAAATTTTGCGGTGCTGCTGGTTGGCTTGATGCTGGGCAGCCGTGGCGGTTTTGCCGCGCTTGCGCTTTATCTCGTAGAGGGCGCGGTGGGCATGCCGGTTTTCAGTCCCACGGGACCCGGAGGAATCGCACAGTTGCTCGGACCGACCGGCGGCTTTTTGTTGGCTTATCCGCTGGTCGCATGGCTTGCCGGATACGTTATGGAGCGTGGCCGCAAGAATTTTGCTCGCGCCGCCGTGGCCGGATTTCTCGGCGAAATTGTACTCTTCACGGGAGGTCTCACATGGCTTGCGATTTTGACCCACTCCGTAATGCAAGCGTTCCGCTGGGGCCTTTACTGGTTTATATTCGCCGAGATTATTAAGGTAATGATGGCCGCGGGAATTGCAGCGCGATGGCAGCGGCGTAAAGAAATTCAAAATTAAAGTTTTGCCGGCTTGGAGTTCAGAATGACAGTAGCTTCAGAACAAGAAATAAAACAGTCCCGTGCAAACGAGAGCGGAGTGCGCGAAATTTCCGTCGCCCACAGCCCCGATTCCGACGATGCCTTCATGTTTTACGGCCTCGCCACCAACAAAGTCCGCGTTCCGGGATTGCGCTTTAACCATACGTTGTGCGACATCGAGACCTTGAACCAGAAGGCGCGCGAAGGCGTTTACGACGTGACTGCAATTTCGTTTCACGCCTATCCTTATATCCAGGATTTGTATTCGCTCATGTCGTGCGGCGGCAGCGTGGGCGAAGGTTATGGGCCGATGATCGTTTCACCGCGCCCTTTCACGCAGAGTGAGATTAAGGAAAAACGTATCGCAGTCCCGGGCACGCTTACTACCGCGTATCTCGCGTTGCAACTTTTTGCGCCCGGCGTGGAAACAGAAGTCGTACCTTTCGATCAGATCATTCCGCAGGTGCTCGAAGGCAAATACGAAGCGGGACTCATCATCCACGAAGGCCAACTGACCTATGACAAGGCCGGATTGCACCGCATTGTCGATCTCGGCCGCTGGTGGCAGAAGATGACTGGCTTGCCATTGCCGCTCGGGGGCAACGCCATCCGCCGTGCTCTGGGCCCGGAACTGATGTCCGCGGTCACCGGCGCGCTGCGCGACAGCATTCAGTACGCCCTCGACCATCGCGAAGAGGCTTTGTCCTATGCGATGCAGTTTGCCCGCGATCTCGACTCTCAAACCGCCGACAAGTTCGTCGGCATGTACGTAAATGAGCGCACGCTCGACTACGGAACAGAAGGGCGTGAAGGCGTGGTGCGCCTGCTCGATATGGGCCACAAAGCAGGGATCATCGGGCCCGAGGCACGCGTAGACTGGGTATCCTAGAAAAAGAAAGTCTTCCGAGGAGCATTCCGCATTTGTCCGGCACGTCCAAGAATATCTACGAGGCGCAAACCCTTCTCATCGACGCCGACGACACGCTCTGGGAAAACAATGTCTACTTTGAGCGCGTCATCGCTCGTTTCATTTCTTTTCTCAATCATCGCGAGTTTACTCCTGCGCAAGTACGCGGCGCTCTGAACGATGTGGAGCGCGAGAGCATCGTGAAACATGGCTATGGCCTACACAGTTTTATGCATTCGCTGGTGGAAACTTTTGAGCGGCTGAGCGTGGAGCCGGTCACACCCGAAATGCACGCGCAAATCAACAGCTTCGCGCATACCATTGCCGATCATCCCATCGAAACCCTGCCCGAAGTCCCCCCTACGCTGCAATATCTCGCAGACCGTCATCACCTCATTCTGGTAACCAAAGGTGCGATCGTCGAGCAGACGGGAAAAATCGAGCGCTCAGGCTTGAAAGATTATTTTGCCGCAACCGAAATTGTGGCCGAGAAAGACCCTGCAACTTACGAGAGAATCATCCAGAAATATGAACTGGCGCACAATTCCACATGGATGATTGGCAACAGCCCGAAGTCGGATATCAATCCAGCACTCGCCGCTGGATTGAACGCGATCTTCATTCCTCATGGAGACACCTGGGTTCTGGAGCACGATGAAGTGAATGTGGCGGTACCTCCGCAGCAATTGCTCACCGTAAACCGCTTCGCAGACTTGCGCGAACATTTCTAGAAGCTATTCTCCAGAAGCATCGGAATCACACTCGTTACCTTTTGTTCCGCAAGCACCAAACTAACCAACAAGCCCTCATCGCTGCGCGCGCCTGTGCATGTTACGCTCGATTGTTCAACGAAACTTGCACCACATCGTCTTGGCCGTGGAGACCAATAATTTCCGCAGGCTGTTGCGCACAGTTGAAGCTCTCTCCGATCTCGGACCGGAGCTCACTGGCGAGCGCGAATTCGGCGAAACCTCACGCCATATGCTCTCCGCTGTAATGGAAGCTGCGGGCGCGCGCGAAGGTGCGCTTTTTATCTTCCACGACAAGCCCACCATGCTAACCTCCGTTGCGGGCAAAGGCTTCGACATGCTGCCCGAACCGGCGTTCATTCCTCTTTTGCCCAAGCACGTTCACGCGCTCACTGCCACGCGCGGACCCATCGTGCTCAATGCTTCCACCTATTCTGTATTTCTTAGTTCCAATGGCAACGTTGCGCCAGAGTTGTTCAAATGCATCGCTCCCCTTAAATCCGCTGGAAAGCTTGCCGGTGTCGTAGCTCTGGGCGGCCGTCCCGCGGACGCGCCTTATCTTGATGCCGAACTGGATGCCATGGGCCTGTTGTGCAATTACATCGGGCTGGCGGTTCATAATCACGCATTAAGCCAAACCCTGGCGCAGCGGGTGAACGAAAATCTGCGGCTGATGGCATCTCTGCATGGTTTTTACGATAGCGCTCTGGAAGCCTTCGCCACTGCCATTGATGTAAAGGACGTCAATGTTCATGGCCACTCGCTTCGCGTAGGCCGCTATGCGGCCGCCATCGGCGAGGCTCTCGGCGTAGACGCCGGCGAAGTCGCGGCTCTGCGCAGCGCGGGATATCTGCACGACATCGGCAAGGTGGCGGTTGATCGCCGGCTGTTCAGCAAACCCGCCGCTCTCAATCCAGAAGAGTTTCGCGAAATGGCGGATCACACCGTGGTTGGTCATCAGATCGTAACCGGAGTGCAATTCCCTTGGCCCAAGATTCACGAATCGGTGCGCTGGCACCATGAGCGCAGTGATGGCTCCGGTTATCCTGATGCATTGGTGAACGACGAGATGCCCATGCCAGTGCGCATCATGGCGCTTGCCGATACATTTGATGCCATGACAAGCGCGCGACCTTACCGCGAGCCGCTTTCGCTAGGCAATGCGCTGAGCGATTTGGTTCGTATGACGCCGCAAAAGTATGATCCGAACGTGGTGCAGGCTTTAATGATCCAGGTGCGGCGAGATGCCGTGGGCAGCAATCGAAACCCGCTTCTCGCCGACCATATGGTCGTCAACATCGCTCCCACCGACATCGATCACTTGGCCGCGACGCTACAACATAAAGTCTCGCGCAACAAAACTTATCTGACTTAGTCTTAAGCCTTTCGCAATACCAGAAGCCGCTTCTTTCCGGCCATTCCAGCACCTTTGGTAACCTCTTTCGCCAGCAACTTTTCTCCCCTCCGGGGTTCATAATATGAGGGTCGAAGTGTTTCCTGGTCTGGAGTTTTTCATGTTCAAGGGGCGCGCGAGGTTCGCGATTTTACTGCTGGCGGTTAGCCTCGCCTGCGCCGTCCCATCTTTACTGGCTCGGAAAAAAGATAAAGATGTTGTCCCACCCGGCGCCAGCGAACAAAAGCGAGCTCTCCATGCGCTGAATCGCCTGACATTCGGTCCGCGGCCGGGAGATATTCAACACGTAATGACCGTCGGTGTGGACAAGTGGATCGATCAGCAATTGCATCCAGAGAGGATCGATGACAGCGCTCTCGATGCACGGCTCGAACCCTTTCGCACGCTTCACATGAGTACCAGGGAAATTGCCCAGGACTTCCCTGACGGCCAGGAAATCAATCAGGTGATGAACGGCAAGAAGTCCATGCCCTCCGACCCGGCGCTACGCATGGTGTATGAAGTTCAAATCGAGCGCCAGCAGGAGCGTAAAGATAAAAAGGATAAAGACCGTTTGCAGGCGGCCATTACGAACGCGAATCCTGCAACTGCGAATATCTCAAGCCGTGCGGATGGCTCATCGATGGTACCTGGCGCAGCCGAGGGCGCAAACACATCCGCAGACGTTTCTGCGATGAATAGCGCCATGAGTCCTAGCGGCGCGGGTCATGAAGCCGCCGACCCGGCAGCGACAAAAATTACTTCAGACAACGACGCGATTCCAGCAAAACTCACCCCTGAGGAGGAAGCGGAACAAAAGCGCCGCGAAGAACAGCTCTATACCGATTTGGAAGTCCAGCAACTGCCAAGCCTGCCGCCAGATCAACGTTTCAAGAAAATTCTTGCCATGTCCGCGGATGCGCACCTTTCGCTTGCCGATTCTTTGCGCAGCGGCAAAGGACAGGAATTTCTTGAAGGCCTGACTCCCAAACAAAAAGAAACTCTGCTCGCCGTAAATAATCCCGGCGGTGTGGTCACCAGCGAACTCGCGCAAGCCAAGCTTCTGCGCGCCATCTACAGCGAGCGCCAGCTCGAAGAAGTGATGACCGATTTCTGGTTCAACCACTTCAATGTTTTCGTCGATAAAGGAGTCGACCGCCTGCTCCTCACCAGCTACGAGCGCGATGTGATTCGGCCCCATGCGCTGGGAAAATTTGAAGACTTGGTAGTAGCCACCGCGAAAAGTCCAGCCATGCTGTTTTATTTGGACAACTGGCTCAGCGTTGGCCCGGATTCGCCACAGGCACTGGGCATCCCGGCGCATCCCGGACCTTATGGGCGACCTTACGCACGGCCGCGCCCCAATCAAGGCAAACGTCCCAGCGGCCTCAATGAAAACTACGGACGCGAATTACTGGAACTGCATACGCTGAGCGTGAACGGTGGCTACTCGCAGCGCGACGTCACCGAAGTGGCAAAAGTCTTCACCGGATGGACAATCGAAAAACCGTATCAGGGCGGCGAGTTTAAATTTGACCCGCGCATGCACGAGCCCGGGCCTAAATTCGTGCTCGGCCGAAAGATCAAGCCCAAGGGCGAAAGCGAAGGTCTGGAAGTGCTGCATCGTCTGGCAACGGATCCGCATACCGCACATTTCGTTTCGCTCAAGCTGGCAGAGCGTTTCGTATCGGACGATCCGCCTCCGGCGTTGGTCGATCGCATGGCGAAAACATTTTTGAAAAAAAAAGGCGACATTCGCGAGGTGCTCAGCACGCTGTTCCACTCGCCAGAATTTTGGGACGATGGAACCTACCGCGACAAAGTGAAAACGCCGTTTGAATTCGTGGCCTCGGCGGTACGAGCCACCGGCGCAGATGTAGAAGATGCATTGCCGCTCACTCGCCAACTCAACAATATGGGCATGCCGCTCTACGGCGCGCAGCCGCCCACGGGATATTCCATGAAGGCTGAGACCTGGGTAAGCTCGTCGGCCTTGCTCAATCGCATGAATTTTGCTTTGGCGCTGACCAGCGGCAAGATCAAAGGCGTGAAGGTGGATGTGGCGCAGTTGGCAGGAGGTAATTTGCCGAGTGTACCGCCAGATTCTAACCTTGCGCTATCGGCGTTGGAAACAAGCCTGCTGGCAGGCGATGTATCGAAGCAGACGCACGATTCGATCACAGCGCAGATCGAAACAGCAACAACGAGCAACACGCAACAGAAGCAAAGGAATAAAACTGGGCCACGCAAGCCGGCAGATCAACCGCGTTCTTCAGATGTGAATACGATCGCAGGCTTGCTGTTAGGTTCACCGGAGTTTCAAAGAAAGTAAAGCTTCTAGCCACTTGCTTCTAGCTAAAACGCGGGAGCGAATGGCTAGGAGCTAGCAGCTAGGAGCAGGTTTCCTTATGTCCATCACTCGCCGGGTTTTTCTTCGCAATAGCGCACTCGCCGTAGTCGGCACGGCGGCGGTTCCAAGCTTTCTCTCGCGCGCCGCGTGGGGAGCGGCTCTGCCGGGCACGCGCACCAAGCGCCTGGTGGTAATTTTTCAGCGCGGCGCGGCCGACGGCTTGAATATCGTAGTCCCCCACAGCGAGCCTCAGTATTATGCGATGCGCCCCAGCATCAACATTCCGCGCAAAGCGGTGCTCGATCTCGATGGCTTCTTCGGCCTGCATCCCTCGCTCGCATCGTTCCAGCCGCTCTGGCAGCAGCGCCAGCTGGCGATTGTGCATGCCGCCGGATCGCCCGATCCCAACCGCTCTCATTTCGACGCCCAGGATTTTATGGAATCCGGCACTCCGGGCATCAAGTCTACCGAAGATGGATGGCTCAATCGCACGCTGCGCAATCTACCGTTACAGCAGAAAACGCCTTTCGAAGCGATCGCCATGGGCCCGTCGATTCCCCGCATCTTAAGCGGCATTGAGCCGGCCATCGCCATGAACAACATCAACGATTTTTCCATCGGCGGCCGCAATCCGAAACCCTCGCCGGCCGCGACCGCGTTCGAGGCCATGTACGATCACTCTTCCGACACCGTGCTTCACGGCACCGGCGAAGAAACATTCGACGCGGTCAAGATGTTGAAGTCCGCCGACCCGTCGAAGTACAAACCCGCACCCGGCGCCGATTATCCTAAGGGCCGATTCGGCGACAGCATGCGCCAGTTGGCTCAGCTCATCAAGGCGAACCTCGGCGTGCAGGTCGCTTTTGCCGATATCGGCGGCTGGGATCATCACGTGAACGAAGGCGCAACCGAAGGCCAGATCGCCAACGTGCTGCGCGACTTCTCGCAATCGCTCTCCGCGTTCTGGACCGATCTCGGAGATCTCGGCGAAGATGCGGTTGTCGTGACCATGTCAGAATTCGGCCGCACCGCACGTGAAAACGGCAACCGCGGCACTGATCACGGCCACGCCAATGTAATGTTCATACTCGGTGGGCCGGTGAAGGGCGGCAAAGTTTACGGGCGATGGCCGGGGTTGGATCAATCGCAGCTTTATGAAGGCCGCGATCTGGCGTTGACTACGGACTTCCGGCAGGTGCTGGGTGAAGCGGTCTCGCGGCATCTAGGCAACAAGAACCTCGCCGAAGTTTTCCCCGGTTACGACAACCAAACAGGAAGGTTCCTGAGGTTTCTAGGATAGACAACGAGAATCGACTTTCGAAGTAACGTGGAAGAGCGCTTAAAGGCCGCGTAAGCGTTTAGAAGTTATCTGGGCTTTAGCCCTAATGGTGGTAAGGCAGCTCAAAGTTCAATCAGCACATCGCCGCCCTCAATCTTCAACGGATACACAGCAACCTTCGCACCAGGATTCTGCTCCGCCACTCCGGTCTTTGGATCCCAAGCCCAGCCATGCCATGGACAGATAACCTTGCCGCCTTCGATCATTCCCTGCCCCAGCGGCCCGCCGCGATGCAGGCAGATGTTGTCCATGGCGCTGTAGACACCGTTCACATTGGCGATGCAGATGGTTTTTGCTCCGCAGGGGAATTCTTTGGCTTCGTCGGCGGGTGGGAGGTCGGATTCAACTGTGAGTTTTGTGAAGGCCGACATGAGTCTTAAACCCTTCGATCTGAACTTCCGGTAAGAATTGCCTCGCTGCGCTCGGCGGACAGCCGAGGCGGCTGTCCCCACGTGAGCATCATTGGCTTCTCACAAAAATCTTGCTTACGACTGAGAACTGAAGGCTGACAGCTATTTTGGTTGCAATGTTTGTGCGATCATCACCTGACCCTTGAAGTTCTCCATCATATTCGGATCAAGACGCACTTCCGTCGGCTTCTTCGCCAAGGTCATGGTGTCGATCTTGTCTTGCAGCTTGAGCAGCGCGTAGAAAAGATTTTCCGGGCGCGGCGGGCAGCCCGTCACATAAACATCGGTCGGGACAATCTTGTCTACACCTTGAAGCACAGCATACGTATTGAACGGTCCGCCCACCGAGGAGCACGCGCCCATCGAGATCACCCACTTCGGGTCAGGCATCTGATCGTAAATCCGTTTCACCACGGGTGCCATCTTTAAAGTCACGGTACCGGCGACGATCATCAAATCGCTCTGCCGCGGGCTGGGACGAAACACTTCCGAACCGAAGCGCGCGATATCAAAGCGCGCCGTCGACGAAGCGATCATCTCAATCGCGCAGCACGCCAAGCCAAACGTCATGGGCCACACAGCCGACTTCCGCGCCCAGTTGAAGACGTAGTCCACCGTGCTGATCATGAAATTTTTTTCGAACTTATTTTGCAGCCAGCTCATGAGGCTCACCCCGGTTCTAAACGATTATACGTTCAACTATCTGGTAATCGCAGGAAGCAGGCCAGTGTAGGTATACATAGGTCAGGTGTCAATCACTTCCGGCGTAAATCGCAGAGTTGCCCCGACACACTTCAGTCGGCTACAAATAGAGTCATCCATGGATTCGACACCTGTCGTGGCCACGCGCCACCAAGGCATCTCAACCCAGCTCCTTAATATTTGGATCCATATCCGCATCTCGCAATTCTGGATGGTGGCCATCGCCCTGTTTCTCCGCGTGGGTTGGATCATCGTCGGCCATACCTACAAATTCAAGCCTGCGGAAAATAACTTTGGCTTCGGCTGGGAAATGGGCCGCATCGGCGCAGCCATCGCCTCGGGCCGTGGCTTCAGCGATCCATTCGGAGCACTCACCGGGCCCACCGCATGGGAACCGCCGCTCTATCCTTATCTAACCGCCAGCGTCTTTCATTTCTTCGGCATCTATTCAAGAGCGTCCGCATTTGTCTTACTAACGATCAACAGCATTTTTTCTGCGCTCACCTGCATCCCAATTTTTCTTATCGCGCGCAGAACTTTTTCCGAGAAAGTTGCCGTCGGCGCGGCGTGGACATGGGCGCTTCTTCCCTACGTCATGTATTGGTGTACGCGCTGGGTATGGGAGACAAGTTTCTCCGCCCTTCTTTTAGCCATGATTTTTTGGCTCGCGCTGACCCTGGAAGAACGCGATGGGTTAATGCCCTGGCTTGAGTTTGGCCTGCTTTGGGGCATCGCCGCGCTCAATAGCACAGTGTTGATCGCCTTCCTGCCCGCCTCGGGGCTGTGGGCGTGGTATCACCGTGCCAAACGCCGCAAGCCATCGCTAACCGGTATCGCACTCGCATCATTAATTTTCATCGCTTGCGTCACGCCCTGGACCGTGCGCAACTATCAAGCCTTCGGCAAATTCATTTTTATTCGCGATAACCTCGGCGCGGAGCTAAGCCTGGGCAACGGCACGGGCGCCGATGGCACGTGGATGCAATATCTGCACCCCACGCAAGATATATACGCCATGCGCCAGTACACCGCTATGGGCGAGATTGCCTACATCGATCACAAGAAGCGCCAGTCTCTCGATTACATCAAAGCCAATTACCCACGCTTCGCCGTGCTCTGCCTCAAGCGCTTCATCTATTTCTGGGCTGGACCGCCGCGCCTTGAAAAAATCTGGTGGCTTGCGGAGACGAAGAATTCGCTTTTTCTGGCTTCCTCCGTACTCATGTTCTGGGGGCTGGGACGCGCCCTGCGCCAGCGCAAACCCGGCGCATGGCTGCTGTTCTGGCTCATTTTGCTATATCCGGCCATTTACTACCTTGTTTACCCCGGCCAGCGCTATCGCCATCCTATTGAGCCGGAAATAACCATTCTTGGCGTCTATCTGCTCACCGAAGCGGGCAAGAAAAACCTGCAAAATACCACGGAAACAGCTGGAACATAGTCCGGCACAAATTCGTACCTCCATATATGCGGAGGGAATGTACGCTTCCCTTCTCACCATTTGCCAATCACCCCGTCTAAAGATTGGAAACGGAGGAAGACCCATGGAACGTCGACTAGAACTACAGGCTCGATCGGCATTCATTCTGACTTTTTGCGCAATGCTGCTCTCCCCACCAGCCGCGAAGGCTTCCGACCATCACGGAGACCTCACCGAGGAGTTTCATCAGACGTACTCGCTCACGGCCGACGGGCGAGTGGAACTCGACAACATCAACGGCGCGGTTCACATTACCACCTGGGACCAGAATGTAGTGAAAGTGGACGCGGTCAAGTACGCCTACTCGAAAGAGCGGCTGGAAGAGGCGCATATCGAGGTCGACTCAGGCAAGGAGTATCTTTCCATCCGCACCAAGTATCCCGGCCACGACAATACTTTTAATTGGGGTTCGCACAACAATCCGGCAGAGGTGGAGTACACGCTGACCGTGCCGCGCACCGCGCGGCTCGATGAAATCAAGCTGATCAACGGCGAATTGGATGTGAACGGAGTAAGCGGCGAGGTCCATGCCTCGTGCATTAACGGCAAACTGGTAGCGCAGAATTTGTCGGGCCGCGCCGAGCTTTCGACGATCAATGGCCGCCTCGATGCCAGGTTCGATCAACTCCCCGGCTCAACCGTGGAACTCAAGTCGGTAAACGGCTCCGTGGAATTGACGATCCCTTCCGATTCTAAAGCGGAGATCGAAGCCAGCACGGTTTCCGGTGGAATCGAAAATGACTTCGGCTTGCGTGTGAAACATCATCAATTTGTCGGGCACGACCTGCGCGGCGAGTTGGGCAGCGGCGGGCCACGCATCAAGCTGGAAAACGTGAACGGAAGGATTGAGATTCACCACGCTTCCGATGGCCGCGCTCTCAGCCCAGCGAAGGATATGGGGGAGCGCGACAAAGACGAGGACGGCAGCGAGATCTAGTTTTGAAAGGCCCGGCTTTAGGTAAGCCAGCGCCGGGCCGCAAGAATGCCGGGCTTCAACCTTGCGGACCAGCTTCAGGAATATTTAATAAATCGTGTATCCCGGCGCGGGCGTACGCAGATCAGGCTTCGTCGCCATCAGCAACAATGCACCTTCTCGTTTGAACGACCGAAGGTCGTCGAGGCTGTGAAACGATTTTGTTTTATAGTCGTCCGGCGTGGGCGTGTCATCGGGAACGCGGATTGCTTCAACATTTTCAAACGCATGTTTCTTTAACAGTTCGACATACTCTGCTGCCGACCGCACATGCACCGGTACTTTCAGCTTATCCACCCATTGCAAAGAGTACTGGTTATCTTTGTATAGATTGATCAGGATGAACAATTTTCCCCGTGGCGCCATCACGCGAAACAGTTCCATAAGCGCGCGGTCCTGATCAGCATAATAGTAGAACGACTCCACCGACAAAACTTTCTCGAAGAAATTCTCTTCCCATGGAATCTGCTGCGCCGATCCCCAAACGTAAAGCACGTTGTCAAAATCCTTCGACGCCGCCCGTGCCTCGCGAATCATCTCGTCGGAAACATCAAGCCCTACCACCTGCCCAAAACCATCCGGCCCTTCGCCAACTATTCGCGCCAGCAACCGCGTCGCCCATCCCGATCCGCAGCCGAGATCGAGCACGCGCTCGCCGGGTCGCAGCGACATTTTGCGAATCGTTTTCGCCGTGATATCGAGGTGGTGATTCTCCATCTTCGGGCCTTCACCAGCCGCAGCCCAGCGGTTGAATTCCTGTTGCAGAATTTCGTCGGGAGTGAGAGATTTTTCCGGCATGAGTAGATTTTATCGCGTCCTCAACGGGAAACGGGAGCGACATCCCTCAGTCGGAAGCGCTATGACCCAATTGCAAAAACTGTCGCCACGGATGTTGGGACGGAGCCGATTGCGGTAAGTATAGGCAGTATTTCAATGCCGCAGCAAGCGCGGATGGGAATCAGCTAGTTGAAAGGAATTTTGGAGTCAAACCCAGTGGGACGATGGAGCGAAGTGCTTTAAAATATTGTGGCCAGGGACGGAGTTGAACCGCCGACGCCAGCCTTTTCAGGGCTCAGCTAAAACGTGTTTACAATGACTTGGAACGCACGGACGACACCGTAAGTCATTGAAGATCACCCCAGATTGAGAGTTTTGTGGGCTTTTTTGTGGGCGAGAATGAATAAGTTCTGCTTTTCCCACAGCGAGTTATAGATAAAGTCGAGCGAGGATGAAGATTCTCGGCAAGCCTGGGACATTGGCGATAGCCGCAGGTCGTGGCCAGACGCAATTAAGAGACATTCAGGAGGTCGAGCGTTAGGAGAGAATCTATCGCCAACTTGCGATGTGTCGCAAGTACATAATTGCCCTACTAAGCGCCCGGATCTTACTGATAGGCGCCAACCTCCAAGAGCTTATCGTCAGTGCCTTGGAAGAACACCTCGTTCCCGTACACAAACGGCGTGGATTTGGTTGAGTTGCTACCACAACCAGGGCTCGCTAGGCCGTTGCCGTCCGTCGAGGCGCGATAGAACTGATTACCGGTGCCTTGAAAATAGACATACCCGTTCGAGACGAAAGGCGAAGACTGTGTCTTGTACCCGTCCCCGAGCCAGGTATTCTCACCATTGGGGTTGTTGGTGGGCGAGGCGGCAGTCGGAGGTCGTAGTGCGAGACTGATTGCGGGAGCCAGCATCTGAAACTCATCTCAAAAATGCCGAATGGCTGACCGACAGTCAGCCGCTGGTTCTGTCCCAGTCGCCCCTATTGCGGGATGAATTCTGCACACAGTTGGCACACCGTGCTTGTTCGTGAACATGTTTCGCGATCGAACGGAATGCGATGTTTTACTTCCTAGAAGCTCGTTACCTATGTGTTTCTTCATGGCTGTTCTCACACAATGCTGATCACCGACGCGCCAATTTCCATCGCAGCTGCCAAGACTAGGATTCCAGCAGCGCCCGTAACTTGTGAGCGTACCTGCGGCTCGACGTGACCACCGTTCCTTCTGCCAGTACGATGTCGTCAACCCCATCGAACATCGGACGAATCTCGCTAATGCAGGCACCGTTCACAATGGCCGACTTCCGCACGCGGATGAAGTGGTGTGGCGCGAGCTTCTCTTCCAGGTGCGCCATGGTTTCCCGCAACAGGTGACGGTCGCTGGCGGTGTGTATGCAGGCGTAGTTTCCCGTGGCTTCGATCCACAGCACGTTGGAAACGGGGACAAAGAAAATCCGCTTCTTGTCCTTCACCACAAAGCGTTCCAACGGGCGGAGACTTCGGAGGGATTGGAGCAGTGGTTCGAGACCTCGATTTGCTTCCCTGCGCTGTTCGAGGACCTGGCGTGCGTGAATCAGGGCCTTGGCAAATCGCTCCTTATCATACGGTTTCAAGAGATAGTCAACTGCGTGCACTTCGAATGCACGAATGGCGTGCGCATCGTGAGCGGTGACGAAGATATAAACGGGAACGGGGCCGGCGGATGGTTCCACATTTTCGATGACTCCAAAACCATCCAGATCAGGCATCTGCACATCGAGAAAAACGATGTCGGGATGAAGTTCATTGATCTGCTTCACGGCACTTATTCCGTTCGCCGCCTCGCCTACAACTTCAATGCCGTTGTGTTCGGCCAGAAAGCGACGGATACCGCGGCGGGCGATCGGCTCGTCATCGACGATGAGGACTCGT
>DATHMV010000011.1:0-14704 GCA_035486715.1 Candidatus Aquilonibacter sp. | reverse complement strand
GATGTCATTGGCTCGCAATTGCGGATCATTAGCGACTTCCTGCGGTTCACGCACGGCGCCGAAGGGGACGTGAATATCGTTGAAGACCTCATACCAATGCGACATTGGCTGCGAACCAAAAATCCCATCGAGCATTGCCGTTAGTTGCGGCCGGTTCTGCGCGAGCTTGGCAGGATCTGAGAATCGCGGATCCGTCAGGATATCCTCACGATCCATTGCTTTCAGAACCGCGGGTATTTTGTCAGGAGTGGCTACAACAACGAACCAGGTGCCATCGGAACAGCGATATGTGTTCAAAGCTGAATTTGCGGGATGGGTTCGATCGTGCAGCCCATAGAAACTCGCACCACATAGAGCGGCCTGGACAAAGACGCTGGCCGACCAGACACCCGCAGCGAGCAGCGATGTCGTGACATAAGATCCTTTGCCCGTACGTTCCCGACGAAAAAGCGCGGTCACAATCGCGGAATAAATGCAGACCGCAGTTGCATTGTCCCCGCTTCCGGCTACGGGCCACGTCGGAGGCTCCCCGGCGTCGCGCATCATGTACAACAAACCACTTCGCGCCCAGAAGGCCGTGAGATCGAATCCCGGAAGGGCCGCGTCGGGACCGTTCTCGCCGAAGCCGGTGAGATCGGCATAGATGAGACGCGGATTCGAATGCGCGACATCTTCATATTCGAGCTTCAACTTCTTGCGCGCAGAGTGCGGTGTGTTAACGATGAACACGTCGGCCCACTTGGCCAAACGCTCGAGAACCTCCTGCGCGCTCGCAGCTTTCAGATTGAGCGCAACGCCGCGCTTGTTTCGATTCGACAATTGAAAGGGATAACCCTCTTCCGAATGCGGCTGGGGCGGAATCTTCTGCCCCATTCTCCATAGCTCTCCTTCGGGAGGTTCAACTTTGACGACGTCGGCCCCGAAATCGGACAAGATGGTTGCAGCGCCCGGCCCGGCGATGAAGCTCGACAAGTCCACGACCTTCAATCCGGAAAATATGTTGCCTTCTGTCATTTTCATCTCCTTGGTCACGATTGCTACTCGGCCAGCCGTTTGTTTCAACCTTCGAAGTGGCGCTCAACGCTTTACTTTCCCCGAAAGTTTGGCGAGCGTTTCTCGATGAACGCCGACGTACCTTCTTTCTTGTCTTCGGTCGACGCGCAGACGGCAAAGAGCGAAGCTTCGAGGAGCAACCCCTCGGCCACGCTGGTCTCCATGCCTTTGTTGACCGCCTCAAGCGAATACTTCACGCTCAGGGGAGCATTCGCGATGATCCTCTTCAACACGGTTTCGGCACGCTCAATCACGTGCGCATCCGGCACAAGTTCGTCGACCAGGCCAATGCGATATGCCTCAGCTGCATCGATGACTTCTCCTGAGAGGATCAGCTTCAGTGCCCGGCTTCTTCCGATCAGACGAGGCATGCGCTGCGTGCCTCCATAGCCGGGCATAACACCTAGCTTTACTTCAGGCTGGCCGAATTTCGCGTTCTCGGCGGCCATCCTGATGGTGCACGCCATCGCCAGTTCGCATCCGCCACCCAAGGCAAAGCCGTTGACCGCGGCGATGACCGGCTTGCCAAGGTTCTCGATGAGGTCGGTTAATGCCTGTCCTCTGCGAGTTGCCTCTTCTGCTTCCACGGCTGTGTTGTTAGCGATCTCAGCGATGTCGGCTCCCGCGGCAAATGCTTTTTCACCGGCGCCCGTGAGGATGACTGCACGGAGGGCTGAGTCGTTACGCGCGTCTTCAAACACTCCCTGCAGCTCGTTGATCGTCGCCATGTTTAGCGCGTTCATGACCTTGGGTCGATTCAGCGTCACATACCCAATCGGACCCTTCTTGTCGTAGACGACATTTTCCAGTTTTAGAGCAGAAGCTAGCGAGCTCATTCTCTTCTCCTTTTCGATCGTTAAGATCATTAATCGCTAAGATCTATAGGGCGTCTCGTTATTGGGCGGCAGGAATCTCGGCGTACGCGATGCCGGTCAGATTCCCTTCCGCGGCAAGCACTGTCTTCCTGTTCGACCCGTCGAGATTCGCGCTATAAACGGATCCACCCAAGTCAGTCAGAAACATGCGGCCGCCTTTTAGATCCAAAGCGATACCGATTCCTTCCATTAAATGGTCGAAAATAATCATCGGTTCTTGTTTGCCATTTCTTCGAGCCGGATCCATGGGCGCACGGTTAACGGTGTTGCCACGCGGAGGATCGCCGCGGTCCGTCCAGTAAATCGTTCGATTGGCCAGATCGAGTTCTAGGTCAATCGGTTCCGGCAAGCCCTCGTAGAGAAGTTCAATGTCTTTGCGATTTGTGGGACTGAAGCCCTTCGGAATTTCGAGATCGGCGCGAAAGATTCGTCCCTGGCCGGCATTGTCCGGGCCCTTCTGAGTCCAATAAAGTTGTCCGGCTTCGACGTCGAGCGCGATCCCTACGCACCATTTCCTTATGTCCTTCCCAGGCCGCGCGTCGCCTTCGCTGGTATCTATAAGGGTTTCGATCTTGGAGCCATCCAGGTTCGCTCGCATAATGCGCATACCTTCGCGATCGCACCAATAAAGCTTCCGGCTCTTCTCATCGAGTTGAAGTTGCTTGGGAGTGAACGTGCCGCCCGTTGGAACAATCTGGGTAGCATCGCTACCGTCAAGATTCGCGCGCTCAATGGAGCCGTCATTCGCGGTGGGTACGCCCATATTGGTCCAATAGATGTGCCCGGCCGCGACGTCCACGACGATGCCGTCTGGAAGTCGCTTTCCCTCACTCACGATGGTCCTGAGGTCCGAACCATCGGGGTTGGCGGAAAATACCTGGCCACCGCTAGCACTGAGAAAGAACAGGCGGGCAGTCGTGCCGTTCGCAGCCGTCTTTCTGGTTCTTGACTTAGAAGCTTGAAGAGTCATTATTTTGTTTCACTCCTTAGGTCTGATCAATTGTGAAACACAGGCTGAACCTGAAAATCACGACTTCACTTCCATTTCGCTAAACGAAGGCGCTGAAACCGGTGATGGCTTTGCCGACGATCAGGTTCTGCATCTGGAAGGTCCCTTCGTAGGAATAAAGCGCTTCCGCATCCGCGAAGAAGCGACCGACGTTATAGTCGGCGGCGATGCCGTTGCCTCCGCACAACTCCCGCGCCCACGCGACTGTCTCGCGACACTTGGAGGTGGTGAATGCCTTCGCAATCGCCGCATGCGCATCCGTCAACTTGCCCCCTGCTTGTAGCTGCGCCATGCGAACCAAAAGACACTGAGAGGCAGTGATATTGGCGAGCATCCTGGCGAGTAGGTCCTGGACCATTTGGAATGAGGCGATAGGTTTTCCGAATTGTTGGCGTTCCTGACAGTATTTGAGGGCGTTCTCGTAAGCGCCCATCGCACATCCAGTTGCTTCCCATCCAACCAAGAACCGCGTCATTTTCAAGACGCGGGCAGTGTCGCGAAACGACTGATCTTGCTGCAAACGATTTTCCTCTGGTATCTGGCAGTTCTCCATTGTGATGAGACCGTTTTGCACTACCTTGAGCGCAATCTTGTTCTGAATTTTCTCGACTTTGAAGCCGGGTGTAGTTTTGTTCTCAACGATGAATGCTTTGACTTGATTGTCCGTTTCGTCGCGTGCCCAAATAACGGATACGTCGCACCACGGGGAGTTGCCGATCCACTTCTTCTGACCATTCAGTATCCACGTGTCGCCTTGTCGTTTCGCGGTCGACAATAGCCCACCGGCAGCGCCGGAGCCAACTTGCGGTTCAGTTAGTCCGAAGCAGCCGATTTTTTCCCATCGTGCCATCGGTGGCAGCCATTTCTGCTTTTGTTCTTCGGAGCCTCCCAAGTAGATCGAGCCCATCGCCAAGCCGTTGTGCACGCCGAAAAATGTCGCGATCGATGAGTCGAAGCGCGCCATCTCCATGGCGATCAAGCCAAATAACTGGGCACTTCCGCCTCTGCAGCCGTACCCCTGCATAGCGACGCCGCCAATATTGAGTTCTTTCAGTGCAGGCAAGATTTCGAATGGGAAAGCATCTTCGACCCAGTACTTGGTGATAATGGGTGCGATCTTCGTCTCCATGAAAGTGCGCACTTGTTTCAGGACCGCCAATTCTTCCGCCGGCAGTGTTTCGAGGAGTTCGTAGAAGTCGCTATTGGGTGCGGGCAGCGCCGCAGGCTTTCTGTCTTTTACTGGACTTGCCATCAAAAACCCCTTCTCTACTGTTTTTGTCTTGCTGTTTTGCAATACTTCACTGAAGGCAAGTGGGGCGCCAAACACATCCGGAAATTGTCTGCTGTAAAGAAAGGGGGTTACAGGCCGAAGGGAGGCGTTGATCAGTAAATCAGTGTCATCGCCATATCAGTGTCAAAGGGTGGTAAATACCGAAAGGGACCCTGCTTGCGCATGAGCGACCAAATATGGCGCTGACAGCGGGACGGATAAGCAAGTCACGATCCGCCCAACTCATTTGATTGTGAAAGCCGTAACAGTGCAGCTGACCTTTAGAACCAGAATCGAGAGGTGACAATCGGATGAGCAAAGAGCGGATTGCGGATTGTATATATTAGGCTGCAGTCAGAAATTCGCAGCAAACTGAACACTTGCCACGACACTGCGTCTCACTTCTTTCCTGCGCTTGCAGTAGTCAGTCCTAAATCCTTCTTCTGATCGGAAAGAGGAATGTGGTTGACGATTAAACGGACCCCTGTCTGACCGGTCATAAAACTCCAGATCCACTGCAAAAATACGCTAAGACGCAAACTGCTAGTTGCGAGAAACTGTAGATGAACCCCTGCCCACGCCAGCCAAGCTACTAATCCGCTCAGCCGGACTTTACCTGCTTGAAGGATTGCGAAACCCGCTCCGATAACGGCCATATTTCCTTTATCGAAATATCGGAACGGCTTGGGGGAGGGCTTACCAAGCAAGCTTTGTGCGATGCGCCGACCTGCATACCGACCTTGTTGAATCGCCACTTGAGCGACACCGGGCAGGGGTTTTCCGTCCTGATCCAACGAAGCAGTATCTCCGATTACGTATATGTCTGGATGTCCCGGAACCGTGAGATCGTCCTGAATGCGGACGCGGCCGGCGCGGTCCGTCTCCACGTTCAGCCATTTACCGGCTGGCGAAGGCGCTACTCCTGCGGTCCAGATGACGACCTTACTTGCGATACGCTCTCCGCCGACGACAACGCCGTCCGCGTCGATTTGGTCAACGCTGTGCCCCAAGCGCACCTCTACGCCAAGATTTTCCAACCGGTGCTTAGCTGCCTCGGAGAGCTCCGAAGCGAAGGTGCCCAAGACCCGAGGCGCCATGTCCACCAGCACAATGCGTGTCGCCGCGAGGTTGATACGACGGAACTCCGCTTTCAGCTTGGTCCGAACCAGCACCGCAAGCGATGAGGCCAGTTCCACGCCAGTTGGGCCGGCCCCCACTAAGACAAAGGTCAGTAGTTCCTGGCGCCGGCTCGGATCATCCTCCGCTTCTGCTAGTTCAAACGCCTTTAAGACCTTATTGCGAATGCGGACCGCGTCCGCCAGACCCTTCAGGCCGGGTGCAAACTCTGCAAACTCATCGTGCCCAAAATAACTATGCGCGACTCCGGTTGCGATTACCAAGATGTCGTAACCGAGCGCCGCGTCCTGATGGTCTTCATCGCCAGCGTAGACAAACTTGGCGTCTTTATTGATCCCGCTGACTTCGCCAAGAAATACGGTCGTGTTTCGCTGATTTTTCAGAAGTCCCCGGATGGGAGACGCGATTTGAGCGGGCGAAAGCACTGTTGTCGCCACCTGATACAGCAGGGGCTGAAAGAGATTGTGATTCGCTCGATCAATCACCAGGACATCGGCGTTTGCGTGTCTAAGGGCTTTAGCGGCAGCAAGCCCCGCAAAACCAGCACCGATAATCACGATTCTCTTCATTTATTTCCTCATATTGTGAATCGGTCACAAATCCTTGTCGAAATGTGATCAATCACGAACGCCATCGCGCACTGGCATTTGCGACTTGACCATGGCTCGGATGTCTCGGTTTTCCAAAACCAAGGCTTGCCGCTCCTGTGCGCCCCGAAGCACAACATTCACCATTGTCATGGCCAAGTCGTCGGCTCGAATGACCTGGTTCGGAAAGAGCAATCGAAACACCGGATAGACCGCGCGTATCAGACGGTAACTGAAGTTCGGCTCTTCTCGGGGCTGCACAGGGTAGATGTACGCCGGTCGGAAAAGGTAAACGCGCGGGAAACCGGCCGCGAGCAACGCCTTCTCGGCCACTCCCTTGTAACGCGCAAAGGGAAGTCGGCTTCGTCCCGTTTGGTCGGCACCATTCCCGCTCAAGAACGAGAACGCGGCATTCGGACTGCTGTTGCGAAAAACTCGCGCGAACTCGATCGTGTAGTCGGCGGTTATGGCGCGAAGCTCCGCGTCTGATACTGACCCGGTGTACGTCCCCAGGCAATAGACCGCCGCGTCTTGGCGCAAGAGTGCATCCGCGAGGTCGGAACAGTCCGCGAAGTCTTGATGCAGAACCTCTTTCAGCTTGGGGTGCGAGATTCCGAGCTTCTTGCGCCCAATCGAAGTCACGCTTTCGACGGCGGAGTTATCGAGTGCGTAGCGAAGAGCGTATCCGCCGACCATTCCGCTCGCGCCCACGATGACGAGACGTTTTTGGCCGGCAATGGCAGCCCCCATCGACGCGTCTAAAGTCATTTTGTTAGTCGCTGTCATGACAGAATGCGCTCTTCGATCCAGTCCACGTACAGCAGGCGCTCCGCAAACAGCCATGCACCTTCCTGCTTCACGAATGTGTCGTAATAACGGAGCGCCGCGATCATCGTCTGTCGCTTGTTACCGTCGACGATGAGGTGATGGGGCATGCAATAAGTTTCCCCTGTGCCTCGGTCGTTGGTCAGCGTCAGGATCGTGGTCTGTCCAAGGAAATGCATCGTCGCAGAGTACTTGTTGAGATCCGCGAAGACCGGAGCCAGAGCCTCACGTGAGTTCAGCTCCTGTGAAGGCTTCGGGTCCTTGGCATTCATGTACACGACGAAGTGAGTGTCTGCGGTAAAAAGCGCCATCTGACCTTTCGCATCGCGGCGGTCAGCGCAATGTGCGTAGGCCTCAACCAGTTCACGTATTGCGAGTCGGGCCGCGGCTTCATTGGAAGAAATGCTGACGTGGTTGCTCATAAATCCATCCTTCTTTATCGGGCACGTTCGGGCAAAGCCTCACTGAAGGATGGCCTTTGGCTCAAGAAATGCTTCAATCCCGTATTTGCCATATTCGCGGCCTACGCCGGAATATTTGAATCCGCCCCAAGGTGCCTGAGGATCGTCCGTCATGTTGTTGATCACTACGCGGCCGGCCCGCAGCTGAGAGGCAACACGACGTGCGCGCTCGATATCGGTTCCCATAACGGCTGAGTGAAGGCCGTATTTCGAGTCATTCGCGATGCGGATTGCTTCATCTTCGGAGTCGTAGGCGATCACACTGAGCACGGGGCCAAAAATCTCTTCCTGCGCAATCGTCATGTCGTTCTTCACATTGACAAACACCGTGGGCTTCACGAAGTAACCCATTTCCAGACCCTTCGGACGTCCTTCTCCGCCGACCAGGACTTCAGCACCCTCTTCAATTCCTTTGCGAATGTAGGATTCCACTCGCTCATACTGCTTTTGCGACACCATTGGTCCGACCATGATGTTGGGATCCGCCGGATCGCCCACCGTATAGGCACGCATCCCTTCTTGTATCGCCCGCTTTACCTCGTCGAGCCGGCTCTTAGGCACGAGAAGGCGGGTTCCAGCGGCGCAGGCTTGACCGCTATTCAAAAAAGCCAAGATAAGAGCCGATGGGATGGCTTTGTCGAGTGCGGCGTCATCCAGCACGATTGTGGGCGACTTCCCGCCCAACTCGAGCGTGACACGCTTCATGGTTGCCGCGCCATCGCGCATGATGGTTTCACCAACGGCGACCGAACCTGTGAACGAAATTTTCGCGACGTCGGGATTGCGAACCAGTTCGGCGCCGACGGTACTGCCGAGGCCCGTGACCACGTTGTAAACGCCTTTTGGCAGGCCAGCCGCATTGAGCGCTTCAACCATTACACGAGTCTGCAGTGAACTCATCTCGCTTGGCTTAATGACGACCGTACAACCGGCTGCTACGGCCGATGCCAACTTGAGGCAAATGAACAGTGCGTTCGCGTTCCAAGCCGTAATCAGACCGGCAACGCCGACAGGTTCCAGCGTCACCGTCGTCTTACCCCAGCTTTGTCTCAACGGCAGCTCTTGAAGTCCCTTCTCGGCGGCTGCAAAAGCGTTAACGCCCGACTCCACAATAAGCCGGGCGAAGCGAGCGACCCCGCCGTACTCCTCAATCATCACGGCCGTTAGATCGTCGACGCGCGCCGACACCGCCTTATGTAGCTGGCGCAAGTAGTGCGAGCGCTCTTCCTTCGTTGTCCGGCTGAAACTCGCGAATGCGCGCTTGGCTGCGGCGATAGCGCGCCGTGTATCTTCCTCGTCTCCCAGCGTGACGCGACCGATCAATTGCCCGTTGGTCGGTTTGAGGATGTCCATGACCTCGCGGCCACGGGATTCAACGAACGCCCCATCAATGTAGTGTGTCGTTACGGTATTAATCGTGTCTATCTCTGTGATGGTTGCCATCGCCTCTCCCGGTGCGAATATTTACGATGTTCGTACTGCTTGTAATGCAAGCCGAATTCCGCAAAAAGCTAAGACCTCACCCCCCTACATCATTGCTAGATAAGCACTTGGGCAACAGGAAATGTCTTGGGTGCGGCATACAATTGCCAGTGTCAACCTGCTGACAGGTCTCATGATCGGCATTGAGTAGCGCCTGTGGGGAGAGTCCGGGCCGTGTCGGCGTGGTTTTTTTCGGCTCAATGAGTTGTTCCGAAGGCGACCCACTCTGCGGCCTGAGGTCAATGTGTGAGGGGAATCTCTTTTTGAGTAACCCGGAACGGTGGCCAAATCGCTTTATCGACCGACCGAATCTCCCGAAAACGACACCCGACCGATACTGGCCAATGTCTGTATGGCGCGAGTGCAGGCTTCGCGAACTTGGAAAGCTGAGCAACCGAGAAGGAGAGCGCACTCGCTTTCCCGGTAGCGTTCTAGAACACACATGACGAAAACAGAGCGCTCGAAGTCTGCAAGCCTTAATACAGCGCCGGCATCGAAATGTCGGGACGGACTGCTCGACTGGTGATTGTGAGAGAAGACTGATCGCAGCGACGACGATTTGGAACTCAGTCGCGGCTGGAGTTCACGAATTGCGCTCTCCACGATAACACGCTTCGCCCATGCACGCGCCCATTGCCTGAACACGCGGGTCTCATTGGCGCAACGCTCAATAGCGGCTACAAAACACGTTTCTCCTTTCTGGTGATCTCCCGTAAGGAGAAATGAAAGCTGATAAAGAGGATTCAGGTCCTCGTCGAAAATCCGGAGAAACTCCTCGGCAGTCGCGTACTGATTTTCAGCGTTCTCAGATATTCGAGTGGGGGCCAGCCCAGCCATTTATCAACCTCTCGGGACTTTCTTGCTCGCTCATCACGCAACGTGTTTCAAACCCTGGTTCACATCTTGAGAGAGCCGGGTTTTTCCGCAACTCCGGCACATGAAGGGCAGTTGCCAAACCCTCCCAGCTGCAGTGCAAGGCCAGCAATGCCGGCATTCCGAAGGCTGCGCGTCGATCGTTGACATTGTTGAGGCAATCGAAAAGTGCACCACGTTCAGCGAAGGAAGATCGACTTTGAAAACTGGGACCTCGAAAGTCTAATTTTCGTTAGTCGCCGACCTTGAGACCGCGGACAGAGTCCCGGGCACTGGCGTCAGCAGTTTCTCAATTACTCGTTCCATCGTGTGGCTCATTTCTAAGACGACCGTCGGAACGTCGTGCTGATTGACCTCTCCGACCTCCGAAACTGCCTTACTCCAAACAATCGTGCCGGTGTCGAGCCTGGTCATCTGGGCGGAGACTGCAACCTCCACCTTGACGCCTCCCTCATAGTCAATTTCGTCAAGCTTCTCCAATCGTCCACTGACGGCGTAGTCAGCGTCGGACTGACCGTCGTAGCGCTTCACGCGGGAAAAGGTTCCTGTGGCACTGAGGCGATCGATAATCGAGTCGGTGACAAAGTCACACGGGTCAACCGCCCAACGGTGGTACGCATAGAAGCCGATCTGTTCTGGAGATGGCTTGTACACGATGGCCCCCTGCCTCAGGTATGCGGGCGCACGGAATTGGCGGATCGCCACCGTAGTGTGCGGGTTCTCGGCGGCTGGCGGATCAGGCGGGGCAGGCAGGTTGAGAGTGTAGTAGTTTGCGCGCCCTACCTTGCCCGCGCAGGCGGCCAGGATGACGATAGCTGAAACTGCAACGACGGTCATAGCCAAACGTTTTTTCATTTTTAATCTCCGATGAAGCGCGAAGGCCGCTAGAAGAATCCACCTCGGTTCGACTCACTTATTTCGGTATCTTCCGGTCTTCCGGTTGCTTGATTCGAATAAGACTCCAGGGACGTTGTTTCACCGAGTCAGTTAACTCGTCCAGGTTTTCCGTCGCAGTCCGCAAATGTTCGATCGTGTCGTCAATCTTGTAGTCATTCGCCCGCACCAACACTTGCATATCCCCGAGCAATTGCCGCGCTTGTAGCAACGTGCTCTGCAGGTTAACCAGGTCGTTACGGATCGGTTCATGCAAATCCCTCACCGTACCATTCACGTTTTGAACAGTCTCATCCGCATGCTGGCTAAGCGCGTTCAATTCATCAGTGAGACGATCGATCTTAGGGCGATCAGTGGCTATCATTGCGCTGACGTTATCCAGGACGGACTGAATCTTTTGCTGGTTGGCTTTTCCAGCTACCGTGTTAAGGTTTGCCAGCAGCGTCCGCGCATCTCCGCTGATTCCTCCAAGTTCTCCCCGAACCTCGGTGATTAACCCGTTTGCATTGTCTGCCGCAGTTGCCATTTTGTCGGTGATCTCGTCCAGACTTGCGGCTTCTTGCGAAGCAATGATCGAGCCTGCAGGAAGGCGGCGTGCATCGTTGCTGCCTGTTGAAATCGACAGTGCCGCGCCACTCATCACGCTGACAAGTCCTAGCTTGGCCACCGATTTTTCGTTCAGTGGAGTGCTGTCCTTCACGTCCAGCAGAATCTCGATCCTGGTTGGATCCGATGTCCAGGGCCGAACCGCTGTTATTTTCCCCACATTGATTCCCCCGAAGAGGACTTGTGCCCCCGGCTCCATCCCGCCCGCGTAACGAAGGTAGGTGCGATATGGAACGGTGTGGCCACTCAGCTGCGCATTGACGAGGTTGACGATCGTAAATGCCAAGACCGACGCGCATACAAGGACAAAGGCTCCGACTTTTGCTTCCGTGGTCACTGATATGCCTCCGCGGAATCCAGATATTTTTCGAAGTGCGTGGCTACTGCGGACGATTTCGCTATGTCTTCGGGTATCCGATCCAGAAACTGCCGCACGCGTGGGTTTTGGCTCGCTTTGATTTGGTCTTTTGTACCGACCGAGCTAAATGAACCCTGATAGAGCATGGCGATGCGGTCGGCGATGCGGAACGCGCTTGGTAGTTCGTGGGTCACCACAATCACAGTCATCTGTAAGGTCTCCTTTAGCAGCAAAATCAGTTCGTCAAGTTCCGCCGCAACGATCGGATCAAGCCCGGCCGATGGCTCATCCAGCACAAGAATTTCAGGGCCGAGCGCAAGCGCCCGCGCAACGGCCGCACGCTTCTTCATGCCCCCAGAAAGCTCTTGGGGAAGCCGCTTGCCGTGGTCCGCAAGGCCAACCGCGGCCAACTTTATCCAAACCACCAGTTCTATGATGGAAGGTGCAAGCCGCGTATGTTCACGCAGAGGCAAAGCGACGTTATCTTCGATATTCAACGAGTTGAACAAAGCCGCGCTTTGGAAGGCCACTCCGATCGAGCGATGCATCTTCTTCAAGTCCGACTTTGAGCAACGGGTAATGTCGGTTCCGTTCACGTGGATGCTGCCCGACTTGGGGCGCTCCAGTCCGATGATTTGGCGTAACAATGTGCTCTTGCCGCAACCGCTGCCGCCCAACAACACCATCGTTTCCCCGCGCTCGATATCGAGATTCAATTCATTCAGCACTCGGCGACCGTCGTACTCCACCACAAGATCGCGAACGGAAATGATTGGCATCAGTGTTTTCCTGTGAAGTAAAAAATGGCCGTGAAAATCGCATCCGCAACAATGACTAGAAACGTCGACTTCACAACAGCACTCGTAGTGGAGCGACCAACGGAGTCCGGGCCTCCCTGAACACGAAATCCCTCCAGGCATCCAACCTGGGCAATAATGGTCCCGAAGAGAACGCTCTTGATCAGCCCCATAACTACGTCGCGTAAATCGATCGCCTCGAACACATAGTGGAGGTACAACACGGGCGTCAGACGAATGCTGAAGAACATGAACAAGGCTCCGGCCAAAATGCCGCAGACATTCGCGACAACGCTGAGGCAAGGAACAGCAATTAAAGCGGCCAGATATTTGGGGGCGAGCACAAACTCTATAGGCTCAAGCGCCATGACGCGGAGTGAATCGAGTTCCTCGGTCACTTTCATAGTGCCAATCTCAGCCGCGAAAGCGGAGCCGGACCGTCCGCTTACGGCAATTGCCGTCATCAGCGGGCCGAGTTCGCGCGTAAAGCCGACTGCGACGAGGTCAACGACGTAGCGCAGGGCGCCAAAGCGCCGAAGTTCTGACGCCCCTTGCATGGCGAAAATGAATCCGGTGCACATGGACATCAAAGAAACCATGGGCATTGCATCGACACCGATTTCCAGCATCTGCCTCACCGCCGCCCGCCATCGATAACGGTTCCCCACGAAAGGAAGCGATTGCAGCATCGCTCGCAGTGTGGCCCACCACTGAATGTTCAGACTGCCGACGTAGTCGAGATGTTCGATTGTCTTTTCGCCGACACTTTCGAGAACATTGGCCATCACACCACCCCCTTCCCACCGTGTATCGTCTCGAATAGCGGAAGCAGCCCAGTGACCTCGAACAGCCGTAGCACAGAGCCATGCAGTCCTTGCAAATGGAGTCGTATCTGGCGATGGCCGGCGATTTTAAGAGCCTCAACCAGCGTCGCGATTCCTGATGCTTCAATATGGGTGACGTAACCCAGGTCGACGGTAACCGCACGAACTAATTTGTCGCCCGCTAGAATAGCCAGAAGGCAATTCCGAACCTCGGGCGACGAATCGACATCGATGCGTCCGTTCAAGCGGACGATCACCTCCATCCCAACGACCTCCACTGCGATTGCCAGGTGGCTGGTCGAAGTGCTTTCAGGACTTTTCAAACGTTGACCTCTCTCACTGTTCTGCGGCTTAGAGCAAGATCCTCAGTCATGTCCATGCGGCACAGCGATTCCATTGTTTCGACTTCATTTATCAAGAGTGCATTGGCAATCAAAGACCGCAAGGTTACTCGTGCCAACCTCCTCCCAATGCGTCATATACCTGAACCAGTGCCAGTAATTCGTTTTGGCGTGCCTGTACGACGGCAAGCTCCGCTGAGAAAGCATTAGTCTCGTTCGTCAAGACTTCCAAGTAGCCCGTGACGCCGCCGGTATAACGCATGTGGGAGAGACGCGCAGCATCCTGTGCCGACTGGAACAGAAGTTCCTCCTGTGTGCGGAATTCGCGCGTCTTGCGGTACGCGACCAGGGCGTTGGAGACGCCACGAAATGCCGTTTGAATTGATTGTTGGTAAACCAGCAGCGCGGTTTGTCGACGCGCCTCGGCGAGACGCACTCCCGAGCGGAGCCTGCCCGCCGTAAAGATCGGCTGCGTCAGTGAAGCACCAAAACTCCAGGCCCCCGCAGGGCCACTGAACAAGTTGCTCAGAGCGGAACTCTGAAATCCACCTGTCCCACTGAGCGAGATCTGAGGAAAATATGCTGCACGCGCAACGCCGATTTCGGCGTTTGCGGCAATCAACTGCTGTTCTGCTTCGCGAATGTCCGGTCGGCGCTCCAGCAATGCCGAAGGAAGCCCCGCTGGAACTTCCGGCGGTTGAAGTTGCTGGGTTAGAGTTTGGCCACGCGGTACGTCACCGGGATTTTGGCCGAGAAGAATGCTGAGTAGGTTTTCCTGTTGCTCGATCTGCTGTTCTAAAGCCGGCACTTCAGCGCTTGCCGTAAAAACCAACTGCTCAGCCTGGCGCACGTCCAGTAAAGAGGTCGAACCGCCGTCCGCCAGAATTCGCGTTAGCCGCAATGATTCCTGGCGGGAATTGAGCGTACGTTTTGAAATTTCCAGCTGAAGATCCAACGCTCGTAGTTGGAAGTAGGCGGAGGCCACATCGGCCACGAGAGTCGAAACAACCTCCTGTTGAGCCCATTGACTCGCAAGAAGATTAGCTCGCGCGGCTTCCGTTGCGCGTCGATATTGGCCCCAGAAATCGAGCGCCCAAACGGCAGACGTATTCACCTGGCCTGTACTCGTTTCAAATTCCGGAAGGAATTTCGATTGAGCCGTGCGAACATCGGCAATGGCCGCGCCCGCACTCAGGGTCGGAAATTGATCGGCACGCGTGATCCCTAGCTGCGCCTGAGCTTCGAGCACGTGGGATGCCGCTATGCGCAAGTCGTAATTCTGCTGAAGTGCGGTGTGGATTAGCGTGCGCAG
>DATHMV010000010.1:0-2976 GCA_035486715.1 Candidatus Aquilonibacter sp. | reverse complement strand
GCGTTTCGCCAAGCTCGGCAAGATCACGCAGCCGTGCCTGGTCGTCAACGGCGTCTTCGACAATATGATTCCAGTCCGCAATTCCTACATGCTGAGCGAGCATCTCCCAAACGCCATGCTGTTGACCTACCCCGACGCTGGCCATGGATCGTTGTTCCAGTTTCACAAGTCATTCGTTCGGCAAGCTTCGCTGTTTCTCGATTCAGAAGGCATCAGCTGAAGGCTTCGGTAGCATTGGTAACGGATTGGCGGTGATGACGTGGTTGAAAGAGGCAAAGAAATGACGACCGACGAAAAAATGGGCTGCAAGCTGGTAGGGAAAATCGCACTTGTCACCGGTGGGACAAGCGGGATTGGTCATGCTACCGCGAAACGCTTCGTAGCGGAAGGAGCATACGTCTTCATCACCGGTCGGCGCGAGAAGGAGTTGGCTTCAGCGGTCAAGAACATAAGGGGAAGCGTCACCGGGGTGCAAGGAGATGTGTCTCAAATCGGTGACCTCGAACGACTCTTCGCCCAGATTAAGCAGGAGAAGGGTCGTCTCGATATTGTGTTTGCCAACGCGGGCATCGCAAAATATGCGCCCCTCGGAGAAATCACCGAGGAGTTCTTCGACTCGATATTCGATGTCAATGTGAAAGGACTGCTCTTCACCGTACAAATGGCATTGCCCTTACTTAAGGACGGCTCTTCCATTGTGCTTTGTGCGTCTGTGGTTGCCAGCAAGGGCCTGCCGTCGAATAGCGTCTACAGCGCTACTAAAGCCGCCGTGCGCTCATTCGCCCGCACGTGGGCGACGGATCTGCGGAGTCGCCGCATTCGCGTGAACGCCGTGAGCCCAGGTTCCACCGATACTCCGGGGCTTAGCGAACTACTGGGTTCCTCAGAGACGGGACAGCAACGTTTGAAGATGATCTCGAACATCGTTCCGCTCGGCAGACTCGGGGCCCCGGATGAGGTCGCAAGAGCTGTCGTGTTTCTCGCCTCCGATGATGCGAGTTATGTCACAGGGGCCGAGCTGTTCGTCGATGGCGGTTTCGCACAGGTATAGCCCGCTCCAAACATTCGCGCGAAAGGAAGAATGGAATGGCAATTCAAACAATCGAAGTACAACGTTTCAGCCTGACAACGTCGCGATCATTCGAGGCAGTCGTAGTTTCATTGAAAGCTGGTGTCGGCCGACTGGATCTTGCCGCGTTTGCGAGAGCATCCAAGTCGCCGGGCACGTTCGCCGAGTTGGAAGAGGTGATCAACCGAGACATGGGCAAGACTCATCTGATGTTGTTTCTAGAGTTCGATCATGGCGCAGTTCTGCGCAAGGAGACAGGATCGAACAAACCTAAGATAGTGCGGCTCATCATCGGCAATCCCCTAGTGATGAAAGAAATGGCAAAGCATGTGCCCGACGCGGGGTCCTATGCGCCGGTGACTGTCTTGGTTGATGAGAGGGAAGATGGTGTCCATTTGTCATATGACAAGATGGTTAGCTTTCTGAGTCCCTACGCAAACCAGGACGCGCTCACGATCGCGCACGATCTCGACCACAAGATTGTGAAGCTTCTGAATGATGCCGCGGTCGAGTGAAGCATCCTCCGCTAAACGAACAACGACGCTAACAACGAAGGAGGAGACTATGGTTTTCGCAGGAATCAAAGTGCCCGACACAACTCTCGTCCGCGACGCGACGGAGTTAGCTCGCGGTCTTTTAGAGCCGTTCCTATTCAACCATGTCATGCGCTCATGGCTGTTTGGGGTCGTGCTTTCAGAGGGCGCCGAACATGCACCAGACGCGGAACTCTTGGCCGTTGCTGCGGTGTTGCATGATCTGGGCTTGACAGATCGCTACGCGGGAGTGAACCGCTTCGAAGTGGATGGAGCAAACGCTGCCCGCGTGTTTCTGAGTGATCGGGGCATCTCAGCGCACCAAATGCAGCTTGTGTGGGATGCAATTGCACTCCACACCACCCCTACTCTCGCGCTTCACAAAGAACCCGAGGTGGTCATGGTTCACTCAGGCATCGCGGTAGACGTTCTCGGAGTGGGCCTCGATCCAATCCCGCAGGACAAACAGCGTGCGATCCTGAGTGAATTTCCGCGCTTGGCATTCAAGACCCAGTTCAAAGGGTGCCTCTGCAACGTCGTTCGCCAGAAGCCGATGACCACCATAGACAACATTCTCAGAGACTTTGGCATTCGTTACGTCGAGGGGTTCGCGCCTCCGAATTTTGCCGACCTCGTGGCAAATGCGCCATTTTCCGAATAGCCGACATCCCGATCATCGAATTGCGCACAACGTATCAGCGCGGCTAAAGAAGGAGACAACATGACGACCAAATTCAAGGACTTTTCATCCATGCCGAAGTGCACGGGACTCCGGAGCCGGCTCTCCTATTTCTCCACTACGGGGTTGGAACTTCACGAAAGTTTCACCCATAGGTAACGATAAACGCGCTTGTATCCACGAAGGAATAGTTCCAGGTTGATGGGCTACTCGGAAATTAGTAATGTCTCCTAATAAGCGACTGTCCTAGCGGAGAATGACTTCGAGAATTGTGGACTGCACACTTGGGCATGCAGTCAATCGAAAGGTGATTCCGTCATCCCAGCAGCGTCAGCTGACCACTTTTCAGCCACAGAATCGCCTAGAATTCGCCTTCAGGTTCGAATGGACGGCGAATCGAAACCGGACTAACAGCAAGGCTCTGACGTCGGGTTTTGGTGCGAAATTCTCTGGTGGGGTTTTGCTATCTGCAACTTACGGATATGTCGAGGCTTAGCGTGGCAAAACCGTACCGAGGGTTCGAATCCCCGTCCCTCCGCCACGCAGTCTGGACTGCAGAGAAATTCCGCTCACTTTGCGCCGAAATACGCGAATAATGCCCGTATTTCGCGATTATTTCCCGACAAACCGGACTGCAGAGAACGGACTGCTCGTCGGCGAAGGGGGCACCGCCTCGCCTTTTCTCCAGAGGGCAC
>DATHMV010000009.1:0-54510 GCA_035486715.1 Candidatus Aquilonibacter sp. | reverse complement strand
CAACTCGTCGATCTGCGCTTCCGCCTTCGCTTCCCCATTCAGCGCGTTCAGTGCGGAAACGCGAACCACCGGCACGTCATCGCCCGGGAACTTGTAGCTCTTCAGCAGTTCACGCACTTCGAGCTCAACCAGTTCGAGCAGTTCGGGATCGTCGACCGCGTCCACTTTATTCAGCGCGACCACCAGATACGGCACACCGACCTGGCGAGCGAGCAGAACGTGCTCGCGCGTCTGCGGCATCGGACCGTCGGTTGCGGCAACTACCAGAATGCCGCCATCCATCTGCGCCGCGCCCGTGATCATGTTCTTGATGTAGTCGGCGTGGCCCGGGCAATCCACGTGCGCATAGTGCCGGTTCGCCGTCTCATACTCGACGTGCGCCGTGGCAATCGTGATTCCGCGTGCTTTCTCTTCCGGAGCGTTGTCGATCGAATCAAACGAACGAAACGTGTTCTTCGGATTATGCTTCGACAACACCTTGGTGATCGCCGCCGTCAACGTCGTCTTCCCATGGTCAATGTGACCAATCGTCCCTACATTGCAGTGCGGCTTGGTGCGGTCAAATTTCTCTTTCGCCATTTCCTTATATTCCTCAGGGGCTAAAGCCCCGAATAATTTTGCCTTCTTCGGCATGGCTGAAGCCATGCCCTGATACAAAACCTATTTCGCGCCACTAATTCGCGCTACCTAGTAATACTGATACAGCTTTTTAAACTTGTGCCGCAGCGCGATATCGACCGTCTCCAGCTTGGACAGATAAAACTCGCGTATCTGCGCCTGATCCGAAAGAGTGAGCGATGAATATAGCTGCGTCGCATCTAGCTTTCCGACTACCACACTTTCCAAAACCTTCTTGGCGAGCACCCCGTCGAAGTCCCGCACGCGAACTCCCTTGCGGTCCATCTGCTTCAGGAACTTCTCAGCCGCCTGCGGTAGGAACACCTGCTCGACCGCAGCCTGCAACGCGCCAAACTCCTGCTGCTTTTCAATCTTGATCGTGGCCTGCTCGAATCCCACCGTCATAGCACCTATTCAGATCGCGCCCGCTAAACGCCTCAAATTTCTGGAGCGGGAGACGGGAATCGAACCCGCGACCAACAGCTTGGAAGGCTGTGACTCTACCACTGAGTTACTCCCGCCCTTAAACCAGCTATCAGCTTTCAGCCGTTAGCTTCAGCAAACCGCAGCGGCCAAAGCCACGCCCTTTTAACGACCAATCAACTACAAACCTTATGGAGCCGATGACCAGGATTGAACTGGTGACCTCTCCCTTACCAAGGGAGTGCTCTACCAACTGAGCTACATCGGCCCTGAAATCCGGCTGTCAGCTTTCAGCCGCCAGCTCTCAGCCAAAAACCTTTAGTCCGATTCGCTCTTGCCATCCGGGTGCAGCACTTCTTTCCGGCGCACCCAGCTTTTAAAAGCGAACAACCCAAGAATCAGCAGCGTCAGCGAGCGGATCCGGAAATCGCTCAAGGTCGCAAAAGCCAGCGCACCCAACACCGAGTACGCAATCAACGCCATGGCCAAGCGACTCATAATCCCGCCGCGACAAACTCTGGTGCTGCTCAATACTGGTGCACAGGGAAGGATTCGAACCTTCGTACCTCGCTAGGAGGGACAGATTTACAGTCTGTTGGCTTTAACCACTCACCCACCTGTGCTTAAACTGCCGGGCGATGCAGCCACTTACGGACAGGCCTCGCAAGCCAAGCCTCCGCACAACAAGCTTTCACATCCAAGTTTCGCAATGCAGGGAAACCAAGAATCTCGCTTACGGATTACCGCGCTGAGATCACTACACGCGGGAAAATTTCCGAATGGAGTGCGTTGGAAAAACCTGTTGCGCCGCCACTTACTGAGTCTGCTGCCTGCCGGAATTCGCTTCCGATTCTGGAGCTGGCGAAGGGATTTGAACCCCTGACCCTCTGATTACAAATCAGATGCTCTACCACCTGAGCTACGCCAGCATGCGGGGATAAGCACCTTCTCAGGCACAAGTATACCCCCAATCCCTTCCAGATGTCCGGGACAATTAGTTAAGTTATCACAAGCCATAAATTCCGCGCAACCTATCACTGGGTGCTGTCTTAAATCATGTTTAAGACAGTACCCCAGTTTGCGTGATAGATTACGGCGAAACGCAATGTCCGCTTTCCAGATCAGCCGGACCGCCGGACTGTTATTTTGGATACCTGTTACGAACGTTCACTCGCCCCGCTTCTGAATGTCACGTTGTAAACTCCCGGCTCTGACCCACCTTCCCCGCTGTGTTATGATTGCGGCCCTGACCGCATCTTCCCCCTTTGATGGGAGGCCTCGATGTTCCACAAAAAGCCCGCGAATTTTTTCTTGTCCTTAACGGCAATGTTTGGATTCCTGACCGCAGCGTTGCCCGTCCGCGCGGCTGACGAGATCGTGCTGCATAATTTCACCGCCAAGAACGACTTACCTTACAGCCCCATGGCGGGCGTAATCTTCGATTCAGCCGGCAATCTGTATGGAACCACGATAGGAGGCGGCGACCGGAGCGACGGTGCCGTATTTGAGCTAACCCTGGGAGCGAACGGCAGATGGACGGCAGTGCCCGTCTATAGTTTTATCCCCCCGGAAAACGAGGAACCCGACGCCGGCCTGATTTTTGATTCCGCTGGAAATCTCTACGGCACCACGCTTTCGGGTGGCATTTACGGCCAAGGCACCGTATTCGAACTCTCGCGCGGCACGAATGGACTGTGGACAGAAAAGCTATTGCACAGCTTCGCCGGCGGCAAAGATGGCTATTACCCTCAAGGCCCACTATCCATTGACACGGCAGGAAATGTATACGGCACCACCGTTTTTGGCGGAACCCACGGGAGAACCTGCGACAACCGCGCATGCGGGACTGTTTTTGAGTTAAGCCCCGGCACGGATGGCGCGTGGACGGAGACGGTACTGCACAGCTTCCAGAACACTCACCAGGATGGAGGTTACCCCGATGGCGGCGTCGTCCTCGATGCAGCCGGCAATCTGTACGGCACCACTGAGCTGGGCGGGGTCCACTCATCCGGCACTGTATTTGAAATGAGTCTAGTCGGCGGAACGTGGACCGAGAGTATCCTGCACAACTTCTGTTCCGAAGCGAACTGTACCGACGGAAGCGTGCCTTTTGCGAGCCTTGTTTTCGATGCCGCGGGAAATCTTTACGGAACCACGCAAGACGGAGGGTCGCTTGTGGGTACGGGTTGCGGCGGTTCCCCTTGCGGCACCGTTTTTGAACTTTCTCCCGGCACGGGCAGCACCTGGACTGAGAGCGTTTTGTACAGCTTTTGCTCGCTCTCCGATTGCGCCGACGGCGCATTGCCCAGCGCAGGCCGTCTTGTCTTCGACGCAATGGGAAATCTTTATGGCACAACAGGCGCCGGCGGGCTGCATGGTGGGGACTGCGACAGCTATGGCTGTGGCACTGTCTTCGAGTTGACGCCCAGCGCTGGTGGGGTTTGGAGCGAGACCGTGCTGTACAAATTCCCCCCAAACGGCGCACATGGCCTGGCACCGAGCGGTTTGGTTCTGGATTCTGCCGGTAACCTCTTCGGGACTACAGCTAACGGCGGCTTATACAGCGCCGGTACGGTTTTCGAGGTTACTCCGTAAATGTCAGCGACGCTTGAGTTCGTGGTCGCTCGTAGTGGCAAGATTTTTTAGCCGATTATCCCACAGCACCCACTAACTCTTCTCGCCGCCAGATGGGCAGTCCGTATGATCCCAGTGCGAGTAAGCCCAGCCAGGATGTTTTAGGAGTGGGCGCGGTGAGAGCTGCATCCCGACCCGCACCGGTTTCCTCATCCGATCCTTTCGTCTGGCCCGCACCGATCGGCTTATTCGGAACCGTTTCGTAAGCGTAGCCGGTCAGCTTTGCAACGACGTCCAATCCCCTACAAGTAACATTCAACCGCGCCCAACCGAAATGGACTTTGCCATTAATCAAAAACTGCAATCCGAGATAGCGACTCTGGCCTGGGGGCCACGTACTGTCGCACACAACCACTAAGTTCGATCTCGTCCTGTATCGATGAATGCCTCCTCCATCCGATTGGGACCGACCGTAAATTCGGCATTTGGTCCAATGGAAGCTCCGGCGCGCAACGCGGAGGCGTAATTCCCGTTCACCCTCGTAAACCCCTCAACCTTGTTGGCCGGATTCGCAGGAAGAACCGACAGAACGCCCGTGTGATCAAACCCGTAAGTGCGCGACTTGCGGTACACATCCTTGAAGCCGAAGTCGACGATCCCGTCATGGTTAAGGTCAAGAGGAATCGTGCGATCAGGCGTGATATTGTGTCGGCCGGCGTATAAACGATCTTTGCTTCAGCCGGCTGTCCTAGCACCAGTCCAACTCCGGCTGCTGCCGCTGCGAGGCTGTACTTATTGAGCTGTTGCTGGACAGAATCGGAAAGATTGGCTGACTTACGGGCCGAAAAGAACGCTTCATAGGCCCTCCGCGCGAAGCGCCTTAATTATTTGCCCCCTCGGATGCAAAAGTCAACAGATGGAATGTCAAGGTCGTAATCCGGCCCTTGTACTCAGTCAAGCCCGCACTCTACCCGAACCTTCTCCTCATTTCCCCATAGTGTTATCATTCCAACCCTGACCGCATTCCATGCGAATTAGACGCACCTTTCCCCTCGTCCTGGCGGTTTTAGCAATCGCCGGAGCGCTCATCCTTGCCGTCCAACTACGCAAGCACGCGCCGCCGGAGCCTGCGCGCTTATTACCGGGAGGCGACGCGTACTTTTATTTGGACCTCGGACCGATTCGAAAAGCCAATGCCAGCAAGGAATTGCCTGCCGTCAGCCATGACGCCGAATACGAGCGCTTCATCCAGGAAACCGGATTTGAGTTCGAGCGCGATCTCGATGAAGCGGCATTTGCAGTTCACTATCCGGCGAAGTGGCCGGGCGGCGGGACGGGTGGGACTGCGCCTGAGCCGCGCTTTTCAGAAGTGCTGGTGGGTAAATTTCAGGGCGAGCGGCTTACGGGTTATCTGCGGCAGATTGCGCAGTCGATTGAGAATTATCAATCGGTGGATATTTTCACCATACGACTGGAAGGCAGAACCCTGCGCGTGGCGGTGTTGAGCGCCGATTCCGTGGCGGCCTCGAACCATGATGATCCGGCTGTGGTTCGCGGAATGATCGACCGTTCCCGGCGGCTGGCTTCGCCGTTCGGTGGCCCGGCTTTGCTGCGACAGTATTACAAGCATGTGCAGTTTGCCAGCCTGGCTTGGGCGGTCGCGCGAATCGATCCTTCCGCGCGCAACGTTGGCAGTTGGGGTGCATTGTTTGGCGCACCCGCGACCCTCGTCGTATCGGGAACATATCTCAGCCCGTTGCATCTGAACTTAAGGGCCAACGCGATTCATGTGCGCGCCGAGGCATTTACCGAAAATCCCGATGAAGCGCGAAGCATCATCGATAAAGTGAACGTTTTTGTGGCGTTGACTCACACCGCCGAAATATCGTTGGGAACCCACGGTACTGATCCTGACGTGAAATCGTTTTTCGAAAGCCTTCAGGTCAAGCAGGACGGTAATCGCGCAGTGCTGAACGCGGCTGTGCCGTTCGGCTTTCTCCGGAAGATGATGGCCGAATCCGGACCGGAGTGGACCGAGCCGGCAGGACCAACAGAAGTACCAGCAAAATCCAAATAGACAGATACGCCGCGAAGCTGCAACTAAATACAGCGCCATTCGTCTGATGGAATACGCAGTAGAATCGAAAAGGTACAATGAAAGACGCATGTCGAGCCTTCCACTGCCGATCGCCGCATTTTTCGCAGGATTGATTTCGTTCCTCTCGCCCTGCGTGCTCCCACTTGTGCCGGGATATCTTTCCCTGATCTCCGGCGCCGGCCTCGAAGAACTCAAGGCGCCGCAGGCGCACCTTATGCGGCGCGTGATGGTGAACTCCGTTGGCTTCATCCTGGGCTTCACCGTTGTTTTTATCGCGTTGGGGGCTGCGGCGACCGAGGTGGGCCAGGTACTCGGGATTTACAAACACACGCTGGCCCGAGTGGCGGGCGTCGTCATCATTCTCTTTGGGTTGCACCTGACCGGAATTTTCAAGATCAAAGCGCTTTATACAGACACTCGTTTGCATAGCGTAAAAGGCAGCAGCACTCCGGTGGGCGCGTTCGTAATCGGCTTTGCATTCGCCTTTGGCTGGACCCCATGCCTGGGCCCGATCCTGGCTACGATCCTGACCATCGCCGGGGAGCAAGATACGCTGGTGAAGGGAATCCTGCTGCTCGCCGTATACTCGCTGGGACTGGCCGTACCGTTTCTGCTGACGTCGCTTTTGATGGAGCGTTTTCTCAAGTTTTACAGCCGCTTCCGCTCGCACATGCACACGCTGGAGGTCGCCTCGGGAGCTTTGCTGATCGGACTCGGAGTGTTGCTGGTGATCGGCCGCTTTACGTTGATTTCGAACTGGCTTTCATTCCTGAACCGGTTTGCTTTATAGATTTATACGGTAATGTCATCCTGAGCGGCGGAGTCGCGAAGCGAACTCTCGCGCAGTCGAAGGATCCTACAGCACAGACGTATAGAAGATCGGAGTTATGCCGTGAACCGTAATCCGCTGGCGCTCGTCCTCGTCGCATTCGTTATCGCGTTTGGAATTTATTTTGGCTACCACAAGGCGCGAGCCGCGGGCCCGTCGTTTGCGCCGAAGCTGACGACTTCCTCTCTCGCTCCGGATTTCACCCTCGAGTCGCTCGACGGCAAAACCATGAAGCTTTCCGACTTCCGCGGCAAAGCGGTGTTGCTTAACTTCTGGGCGACCTGGTGCGGACCGTGCAAGATCGAGATGCCGTGGTTTGTCGAGATGCAAAATCAGTACTCTGCGCAGGGATTGCAGATTATCGGCGTCGCCATGGATGACGCCAGCAAAGAAGACATCGCCAAGTTTGCGAAAGATATGGGCGTGAATTATCCCATTCTGATCGGGAAAGAATCGGTTGGCGATGAGTACGGCGGCGTTCCGGCCTTGCCGGAGAGTTTTTTGATTGGGCGTGACGGCAAGATCGTGGATAAGATTCTCGGGCTGCGCGGTAAGGCCGAGATTGAAGACTCGGTCAAGAAAGCGCTGAATACGCACGCCGCAACCAGCCAGGCATTCAGTCGGGAAATGAGTTCAAGCCGCGAGGAAGAGCTGATCGCACGATGAAAGCCATAATCAAATTGCGTAGTAATAACCGGCGAATTTCCGCGATGCTGCTTGCGTCGATTTTTTTGGTGGGGGCAGGCCTCGCCTACGCGCAGACGCCGGGCAAAGCACCCACGCTTAGCATGGTCCCGGTCCCACTGACTACGACACAACGCGCCGAACAAACCATGGTCAACTTAAACTTTCGCGTGCCTGCCGGTTACCATATCAACTCGAATACGCCCAAGTCGGAGTTCCTCATTCCGACCACATTGAAGATGGAAGTCCCAACCGACATAGTTCTGGGAAAGATTGGATATCCCGCCGGCGAGGACGCCAGTTTTCCCTTTTCGCCCGACGAAAAGCTCAGCGTTTACACAGGAGACTTTACGGTTGCGGTTGGAGTGCATCCGCTGCACTCGGTGGTGCCGGGAAAATACGTCATGCACGGCGTGCTGCGCTACCAGGCTTGCGATAACGCCGCGTGCTATCCGCCAAAAACTCTCCCGGTAAGCTTTGAGGTGAAGGTGACAAAGGAACCGCCCGAGCACCACGCGAATCCAGCGCAGAGCCCGCATATACACAATTAACTGTCGGTATTCCCCTGCATTGTCATTCTGAGCGTAGCGAAGAATCCCTATAGCCACCAGCGTGGTACAGCGGTAGGGGTCATTCGACTTCGCGATGGACGGCAGGTAGTCAGGAATCCGTGCGCGGCGACGCGCTGGCAAGCGCAAGAATCGCCCCGGCGTATAACAGCGTATCGAAAAAGTAATTGAGCCCTTCGACTTTCACATCCGTACTCGTGTTTAAAAGCGAGGAAATCAGGATCGGCCCATAGATAATGACGACCAGCAGCAGAATCCACGTGCCGAGATAAGTCGCAGCCATTCGGGTCTTTTTCGCAAGCAGAATAGACACTCCCGCAACCAACAGAATCACGCCTGTCAGATAAGCGATGAGCCTGGGACCTGGAATCCAGGCGGGCATAAATTTTTCGAGTGGAACGCCCGGGACATTGAGTGGATGAAGAAAGTGCTCGACGCCGTAAAAGATCGCGCCCAGGCCGATCACGATGCGGCCGATCATGATCATCTTGCTTCCTGCACCATCCCTTTTGGCCATTGCGGCTCCCGCAAGAATCCAGCCGCCGGAACCAAACGACGGCTCGCGAAACATAAGCACCCAGTTAATCCGGTTGTGGAGGTCGCCCAGTGTTCCCGGCACGATCATCATCGCCGCGAACAGAAACATCATGCAACCGAACAGCAGCCCGGACCAGTTCACAAGAATTTTTGTCGCAATGCTCAAAGCCGCGGCGAGCAACGCGATGCCGACGAAATAAGTCCAGAACAGGGGCCAGTGCATGTACTTGGGCACGATCGACGCGATGCCTTTTGCGGCGGCGAAATGCTCCGCGCCAAAGGCCGCGAGAGGAAGCGCGAAACACAGGTTGGCCAGGGCGACAACTTTGTCGAGCCCTCGCGCCTGCGCGACATTAGCCTTCGCAGCCCACAAGGCAATCAGAAAAAATACGATGCCGGCGAGGCTCATCGAAAATGCGGTGCGGGAGAACTCGAAGAGCAGGACTGCAGTACTTGTCGTATACGGGTTCATGCAAGACCCTCAGGACATAGACCAAACGAGACATCTTAATGCGGTTTAGACTACGCGGGGCGGAAAAAGTTAGAGGACTTCTTGGACTCTGGCCATCTTCGCTGTCATTCAGAGCGAAGCGAAGAATCCCTATTGCCACCGGAATGCGTGCGGAGGTAGCTACGATAGATCTTTTGCTGCGATTTCCCTCTGAGAAGGCTCACAACCTTTGTGATAGTTCTTTCCGCACACTCGAATCCCATCATTCGCGTGCTTGATGATTCTATCTTCGCCGCGCAGCTCTCGCTGACATCGCTGCGCCTCGCATGGCCCGGGACCGTGCATTTCCATGACATTGCCCCTTTTCTCCACCTTCGCCCAAGCATCCTTCAACGCCACAGTCCGGTTGAACACCGGCTTGCCCGGCTTCGAATCCAAATCGACGCAGAAATATCCCAGACGCTCGAACTGATAGCGGCCGCCCACCGGCGCCGTCGCCAGCGACGGCTCCAGCTTCGCCTGGCGGATTACTTCGAGCGAGTTCGGATTCAGGTTCGCGGTGAAATCCTGGCCCGGCTCAACGTCGTCGGGATTCTCTTTGCTGAACAGCGTTTCGTAAATGCGCACCTCGGCATCGACCGCGTGCGCGGCTGAAACCCAATGGATGGTTGATTTCACCTTACGTCCGTCGGGCGAGTTGCCGCCGCGCGAGGCAGGATCGTAGGTGCAGTGAACTTCGACCACTTCGCCGCGATCATTTTTCACCACGCTCTGCGCGGTGATGAAATATCCATAGCGCAAGCGAACTTCGCGTCCCGGCGATAAACGAAAATATCCCTTCGGCGGATCCTCGCGGAAATCATCGTGCTCGATGTAGAGCACGCGCGAGAACGGCACCTTGCGCGTGCCCGCATTCGCGTCTTCTGGGTTGTTCACCGCGTCCATTTCTTCGACCTGCGTTTCCGGATAGTTGTCGATCACAACCTTCAGCGGACGCAGCACGGCCATCACGCGCAGGGAGCGCTTGTTCAAGTCTTCCCGGACGAAGTGTTCGAGCATGGCCAGTTCGACAATTCCATTCGTGCGCGAAACTCCCGCGGCGATTACGAAGTTGCGAATCGCTTCGGGCGTGTAGCCGCGCCGCCGCATCCCGCTGAGTGTGGGCACGCGCGGATCGTCCCAGCCCTGCACGCGCCCTTCTTCGACAAGCTGGCGCAACTTGCGCTTGCTCATCATCGTATAAGTCAGGCTGAGGCGGTCGAATTCGATCTGCTTCGAAGGGAAGATACCGAGCTGCTCGATAAACCAGTTGTAGAGCGGCTGATGGTCGGCGAATTCGAGCGAGCACATGGAGTGCGTCACTTTTTCCAGCGAATCGCTCTGCCCGTGCGCGAAATCGTACATGGGATAGATCGGCCACTTGTCGCCGGTGCGGTGATGATGCGCGTGCAATATGCGGTACATCACCGGATCGCGCATGTTCAAATTCGGCGAAGCCATGTCGATCTTCGCCCGCAGCACGCGCGAGCCATCAGGAAATTCTCCGGCCCTCATGCGCTCGAACAAACCCAAATTTTCTTCGACCGGGCGATTGCGATACGGACTCTCTTTTCCCGGCTCCGTCAAAGTTCCGCGATGCTTGCGAATTTCTTCCGCGGATAAATCGTCGACGTAAGCCTTGCCATCTTTGATTAGCTTGATCGCCCACTCATAGATCTGATCGAAGTAATCCGACGCGTAATGGAGTCCGTCCCACTGATAGCCGAGCCACTTTACATCTTCTTGAATCGAATCGACGTACTCGGTGTCTTCCTTCTCGGGATTCGTGTCGTCGAAGCGCAGGTTGGTGTGTCCGCCAAATTCGTCGGCAAGGCCGAAGTCGAGGCAGATGGCTTTCGCGTGCCCGATGTGGAGATAGCCGTTGGGCTCAGGAGGAAAGCGGGTTTGCACGCGGCCGTTGTATTTATTGTTTTTGATGTCTTCGGCAATGATGTCGTGAATAAAGTTGGACGGACGAGGCTCGGGCGGGGCAGTTTCGCCGGGCGCGGCTCCAGCGGATAACGGTTTCATACTTCGATCTTATCGCAACCGTGGAGCGGTGGACGCCTTCGTCCGCCGGGGAGCTGCAACTTCTCTTGCAAGGAAAGTTCCGTGTTACCTTCCGGACGAGGGCATCCGGGACTCCACTATATTTTCTTCGCGGCTTGTTCGATGCGTGCCAGTGTAGTCTGCTTGCCCAACACTTCCAGCGTCTCAAACAGTGGGGGCGCGTTTTTGCGACCACAAACGGCCACGCGAATCGGCTGAAACATCTGTCCCGCTTTCACCCCCAACTCTTGTGCCGCCGCCCGCAGAGCCTGATCCAGCGGATCGTGTTTGAACTCGACATTCGTCAGCACCTCCCGCGCCCGGGTTAGGACTTTCACTGTCATCGCCGTATCGCCTTTTTGCGGGATAAGTTCTGCCGGATCGTATGGCGGCAATTCATCGACAAAAAAGAAATCGGCGGCGGTCAGCACATCGCGCAGCAGTTTGATACGTTCACGAATCAGCGGCGTAATTTGCAGCATCTTCTCCGCCGAAATATCGAATCCCGCTTCGCGCACAATCGGCAGCAAGCGGTCGCTCAACTCCTCCAACGGCAGACTGCGGATGTGCTCCGCATTCAGCCATACCGCCTTGGGATCGAACGTTTCCTCCGGAGTTGTCGCCGGTTCCTTGAAGTTCACCACCGCATTCGAGCGATTAATCCCTTCCAGCGAAAAGATATCTTGCAACTCCTGCAATGACATATTCTCTCGATCATTCTTTGGAGACCATCCGAGCAGGCATAAAAAGTTGATAAACCCTTCCGGCAAAAATCCGGCGTCGCGATAGGTGGTTACGCTTACTACCGGCCCGTGCTTTCGTTTGGAAAGTTTTGTTCCATCCGGCGCAACCAGCAGCGGCAGATGCGCAAACTGAGGCGGCGCGCAGCCCGCCGCCTCAAAGATCAACACGTGCTTGAAAGTGTTGGTGAGATGGTCCTGCCCACGAATGATATGCGAGATGCGCAAATCGGCATCGTCAGCGCACGACGCCAGATGATACGTCGGCATTCCGTCAGACCGCAGAAGCGCAAAGTCTTCAATATCGGCGGTCGCTTTCTCCTGCTCGCCATAAACCGCGTCCGTAAACCGTACAACTCCACTGTCACGCGGCACGCGAAAGCGCAGCGCAAACGGCTCCCCAGCCGCCGCCCGCCGGTCGCTTTCCGCAGAAGAAAGATCCCGAGCATCAGCATTGAACAGCCACGTCCCCTGCGCACCGGATTTTTCCGCGTCTCCCGTATGTGCAGGAGTGAAGTCGCGATAGGCCATACCTTTCCCGAAAATTTCCCAGGCAATTTTGCGGTGCAACTCCAGCCGCTCCGACTGCTTGTATTCCTCATCCCAGCCCAGGTTCAGCCACTTCAATCCTTCAAAAATGGAATCGACCGAGGCCTGCGTGTTGCGCTCCAGGTCGGTGTCGTCGAGGCGAAGGATCATGGTGCCGCTGTTGTGGCGGGCATAGAGCCAGTTAAAAATGAAGGTGCGGGCGCTGCCCACGTGGAGAAATCCGGTAGGCGAGGGCGCAAAGCGGACGCGCGGCTTGCCAGATCTGGGATTTAAGGATTCGGCCATAAGATCAAGACTAGATTCGATGGTATGGTGACGCGAAAAGTATCGTCAAGCCAATGAGATAGCCGACTTCTTGCTCGGCTTCCGATCCTAGTCACTTTCCGGGCGGTGCATGTACTTAAATCCTGTTGTGTTCGGCGCCTACCTTGTGAAAACATCTGATGAGGTTCTTCTCAAGTAATTGCCAACACTGCAGGCCCAATAGAACTCTAAGTTAGCCCCTATGAATAGTGTCTCTACCAGCATCGTCTTCATTCCGGGCGTGGTTGCCCTGTTGCTGTGCCTGCTCTTCACCTATCTTTACCAGCAGAGCCAGCAGGTTTACTTTCGCGCGTGGCAACTGGCATGGGCCTGCTATTCCATCCACTATGCATTGGACGCATATCGCTTTTACTATCCGCCGGCGAAGATTGCCTTCTTCGGCAGTTCTCTCTGTCTGGTAGCGATGGCGGTGAGCATCTTCGTCTCAACGCGGCTTACCCAGATGGCGTTTCGGTTTCGCTGGTTTGACTGGACTTTGACGCTGATAGGGGTGGTATTAGCGTGCAGCGATTTGCGAATGTATCTGGCCACCAATCGCCTGCCCCTGAACGAGCGCACTGAAAACGTAAACCTGACGGTCTTTTTCCTGAGCGCCGTGCTTTTATATTGCTCGGCGGTTTTCTACCTGCGAGCGCATCGCAAGGGTTCGGTCGGCTTTCAGCTGTTGGCATTTTCGCTGGCGCTGTGGGCGGTGCTTATGGGCGCGATTCAGTCGAGCAATCCGTACATGGAAATGTTCGGCTCCGTCGGCCACGTCCTCGGGCCCGCACCCCAGATGTTGCTGGGCATCGCCATGGTGATGGTGTTGTTTGAGAATGAGCGCAATGCGGTGCAGGAAAATACGCTGGCTCTTTCGACCTTGGGCGCGGACCCACGCAGTTTGCTCTCGGCTGACGATTTACTGCCCAGCATGCAAGCGGCGCTGGAGCGTCTGGCTGATGCATTGTCCGCTGGACGCGCGGTCATCTATATCAGCGAGCGCTGGCGCGGGCTGGTACCTTCGGTGCAACGCGGATTCACCCCTGAATTCCTGGGCGCGCTCACCCAAGACGGTGCCGGCGAATATATATGCGAACTGGCCTACCGGCATGGCGGCCTGTTCACCGTCCACGATATTGCCCATATGACGGAGCCTGTGCCCGTAGGAACGGGAGGAACGTTCTCCAATTTCAGAGAAGTTTTGCAGAAAGCTGAAATTCGCAACCTCACCGCGGTCAGCCTGCAAACGCGCGAGCACGCCTTTGGCGTGATTCTTTTTCCGCACGCGCAGCGCAAAGCGTTCGGAACATCGGGTCCACGGCTGATGGTTGGACTTGCATTGCAGCTTGGCCTCACGCTGGAAAATTATCTGATCACGCACGACGCTCACCGCCGTACGCAGGAATACGAACTGCTCACCGAAATCGGACAGGCGATCAGTTCGCGACTCGATCAGGATGAAGTGCTGCGGACCATCCACGCCGAACTGGGACAGATTTTCAACAACAGCAATTTCTACATCGCATTTCAGGTGAGCGATGAAATTCGCTTCGAACTGGAAGTAGAAGACGATCGTGTTCTGCCGAAACGCAGGCGCAAACTGGCTAACGCCTTTACCGAATATGTGATTCGCACCGGCCAGCCGCTGCTGATTCGCTCCGACCTTGAAAAAACGCGGGCGCGGCTCGGCGTAACGTATCGCCCTGAACGTCCAGCGAAGTGTTTGTGCGCAGCGCCCATTCTGCTGAGCGGCAAGCCCACCGGCGTAATGGTGGCCATGAATACCGAACGCGAATATATTTTCGAGCAACGCGACCTCGACGTGCTGGTGACGGCAGCCGGGCAGGTGTCAGTAGCGGTTGAGAATGCGCGCCTGTTCGCCGAAGAACAGCGCCGCTCACGGCAACTTGCATTTCTCAACAACATTTCGCGCACGGCGATCTCGAGCGACGATCCCGTGCAGATGCTCGGCCAGATCGTGGGTGAGATTCAAAAGAACTTCAGCTTCGACCACATCGGCATCGGCCTGCTCGATTACGGCACAAAAGAAATCGAAATCAAAGCTGAAGCGGGAGTCACCGCACACTCCGTCGGCAGGCGGATACCGCTCGGCATAGGTATTCTTGGCCGCGTGGCCCGTACCGGAGAATGCGCGCTGGTGCAAAACGGAATCGAAGGCCAGATGGGCGCGATTCTTCCCGAATCGCGTTCGGTGCTTTGTATTCCCATTAATTATGGTGAAACGCTGCTGGGCGCGTTGAACATCGAAAGCTGCAGCGAGAGCTCGTTCTTCCCGCAAGACGTTCTCATCCTCAACACGCTGGCCGATTTGCTGGCCACGGCGCTCCACAATGCCTTCATCTTCCAAAAACTACAGCAACAATCCATCACGGATGGTTTGACGGGAATCAAAACGCGGCGGTTTTTCTGGGAAGCATTATCGGCCGAGTGGAAGCGTGCTTCCCGCTCGGGACGGCCATTCTCGGTTGTGCTGATCGACCTGGATAAATTCAAAGAAGTAAACGACACCATGGGCCACTTCGAAGGCGACCTTGTTCTCGCCCGCGTGGGCCGGCTGCTGGAGCAAAAATCGCGGCAGCAGAACGTGGTGGCAAGATACGGCGGCGATGAGTTCATCATTCTCATGCCGGAAACCGGGCCGGAGCAGGCCGAAGTGCTGGCCGAACGGTTGCGCCAGTGGATGGTCTCCGATCCCATGCTGAGTGAACACCACATCACCGGCAGTTTCGGGGTAGCCAGTTTTCCCATGCATGGGTTTTCGATTGAGGACATTATTCGCGTCGCGGACGCGGGCATGTACGTATCCAAGCGCTCGGGCGGCAATCGTGTATCGGCTGCCGAAGAGTTTGCCGCAGGAGAAGAATTTGCCCCGCAACGGCAGCAGATTTCCACCTACATCGAGGGATTTTTGCAGCGCGAGCACAACGGGCCGGAACATCTGGAAGAACTGGCTTCGATGCTGGTGAAATTTTGCGGCGGCGAAGAAGATTGCAATGTACCACTGCTGAAAGAATCGATTGAAGTGCTCAGCCGCGCCGCCGAATCCCGCGAGCTGCGTACCGCCGGCCACGGCGACCTGGTGGCGCGTTACACGGAGATTATCGCACGCGCGCTTCACCTCCCTCCCGAAGAGACGATGGATTTGATTTTTGCCGCGCGCATTCACGACGTGGGCAAGATTTTTGTGCCGGAGCGCATTCTGAACAAGCCCGGCCCGCTCACCGACGATGAATTTTTCCTGGTGCGCATGCACGCCAGCGTGGGAGCTGAAATTGCCGGCATCCTGCCGCGCAGCGGGAAGATGCGCCAGGCCATCGAGCATCATCACCAGCGCTTCGACGGCACGGGCTATCCCGACGGCGCAAAGGGCGAGCAGATTCCGCTGTGGGCGCGCGTCATCGCTCTCGCCGACACCTACGCCAACATGCTGACCGAGCACTCGATCGCGGCCGCGCGCACTCCCGAACAGGCGCTCGATGAACTGGCAAAGATGAGCGGCGTCGGATTTGACGGGATGCTGGTGCGGTTGCTGCTGCGCGAGTTGAAGGCGGAGCGGACGGTACCGTCAAGGGAAAGCCTGCAGAGTTAGCGCCGACCCACTTGCAACCAAGGACCAGAAACGGGAAACTGTTCCCATGTCAGTTTCTCTGTCCCTATCCGGCAAGGTAGCCTTGATCACCGGCGGCTCACGCGGCATCGGCGCGGCTGCGGTGCGAATGTTCTCGGCGGCGGGCGCGAAGGTGGCATTTAACTATCAGAAGGCCCGCTCGCTGGCGGAAGCATTGGCAAAAGAGTGCGGCGAGAAAAATTGTTATTCCATTCAAAGCGATCTAAACAGCACCGTTGCCGCGCGGCAACTCGTCGCAGAAACCATAAAACATTTTGGCAGAATCGATATTCTGGTCGCCAATCATGGAGTATGGCCGGCGGAAGATGTTGCCATTGAAAATATGAGCGACGAGCAGTGGCGTTCGACACTTTCCATCAATGTGGACGCGGTGTTCGGCCTGGTGAAATACTCTGTGGCGCAGATGAAGGCGCAGCCGCGCATGAGCTCCGCCGCCGGGCATATCGTACTCATCAGCTCCACCAGTGGCCAGCGCGGCGAAGCGTTTCATTGTGATTACTCCGCTTCGAAAGGCGCGATTATTAGCATGACCAAGAGCCTCTCCGCGGAATTAGCTTCGTCGGGCATTTACGTTAATTCGGTCGCTCCGGGATGGGTCGATACGGATATGTCGAAGCCCGCGCTCGACGACCCCACGGCGGGAGAAAGAATTCGCCGCGGAATTCCGCTCGGCCGCGTCGGCACGCCTGAGGAAATTGCCGGACCCGTGCTGTTTTTATGCACCGAATACGCGGGCTTCATCACCGGCGAGATTTTCAATGTAAACGGCGGCGCGGTGCTGGTGGGCTAGTTGACGAGAGAGACTCAGGTGACTCCGTCCGCTTTTCGTGCATCCAAACAAAAAGGCGCGGAAGTACGCGCTGTGCGCCGCAGTCCGCAATTCTGCCGCAAGCAGCTACAATTCCCGTTCAGGCTTCGCCACTGATGCTTGCATGAAACATCCGCTTCTCATCGTTGTACTCGAGTTCGCATTCACCGCGAGTCTCATAAACGCGGCTTCAATGCAGGCGCAAAGCGGCGTACAGACTCCATCCCAAACCGCTCCCGCAACCAGTCCTGCGATTCCATTGGAACAGCAAAATGCGCATCAGGCGAGTGAACTCATTGACCAGGCCCTGCAAGCTCTGGGCGGCGACGCCTATCTGCGAGCCCATGACTTGCAGGAGCAGGGCCGGACTTACAGCTTTTATCACGGACGCCCCAGCAGCAACGGCGTATTCTTTTGGCGGTTTCTCGAGTATCCCGATAAGGAGCGCATCGAACTCACCCCGCAGCGCGATGTGGCCTACGTTTACGTGGGCGATAAAGGTTACGAGCTTACTTACAAAGGTCCGCGCGCCGTGGAGAAAAAAGATCTGGATGACTACCTGCGCCGTCGCAAGTTTTCTCTGGAAACCATCCTGCGATCATGGGTGAACGATCCCACCGTGGCGCTATTCTTTGACGGCTCTGCGCTGGCCGGCAGCCTTGCAGCGCAACGCGTCACCTTGATCAATGCAAAGAACGAAGCGGTCAGCCTTTATTTCGATATCGACACGCACCTGCCCATCAAGAAAAGTTATTCCTGGCGCGATCCCGCCGATAAGGAAAAGAATTTAGAAGAAGAAACCTTCGACAATTACCGCTCGGTTGATGGGGTGATGACGCCCTTCGGATTTACCCGCTACTTCAATGGCGATATGCAAGCCGAACGCTTCGTCACCGCTGCCAGCTATAACAAAAGCCTGAACCCGGCTATGTTCGATCCGAACTCCGGATACAACCCCATGAAGCCAGCCGGGAAGCACTAACGGAGAATGCTCGAATCCAAAAACTTCCCGTTGACGAAGTTGGGGTCGCCGTGTAGTCTGATTATGATAGGTTTGCCCTTCGGGGCAAATTTGAATTTCATGCAGAGTGGCTGAGGGACGAGCCCTGTGACGCCACGGCAACCGGATCTGGATCATATATCCAGACCGCCAGGTGCCAACTCCCGCCCGGAAACGGGGAACATGAGATTCGGATGCGAGCTTTAATTTCTATTTGCATTCCGACCTCTTTTTCCCATTTCCTGGAAAAAGAGGCCTTTGTATTTCAGGACGCTTTTTCCCGGCTCGTCCTCAGCTATTCGCGCAGAACAAGAAAGCGAGTAGCCCGATGTCGACTTACGATTCTCACTACGAATTGCGCTGCCGGGAATGCGGCCGAAGCTGGGGAAACCAACCCCGCTCCATTTGCGACGAGTGTTTCTCTCCTCTCGAAATTATTTACGACTACGATGCAATCCAAGCCTGGATCGCCCAGGGAACGTTCAGCCGCGAGCGCATCGCGCAGCGTTCGCCTGATATGTGGCGTTACTCCGAGCTTTTACCCCTCCCCCAGGGATTTGAGCCGCGGCTGCCGGTGGGATTCACTCCGCTATTTCAGGCGCCGCGCCTCGCGCAGCGGCTGGCGGGCACGAATCAGACTTCGGTTACCGCTAAGAATTTGTACATCAAGAACGATGCCGTCTGCCTGCCCACACTAAGCTTCAAGGACCGCGTGGTTTCGGTGGCGCTGGCCAATGCGCAGGCCTTTGGCTTCGACACCGTAGCATGTTCTTCCACCGGAAATCTGGCCAATGCCGTCGCGGCCCATGCGGCGCGCCTGGGATTGAAGGCGTGGATCTTTATTCCGTCCGATCTCGAGCCGGCAAAGATTTTAGGCACGCAGGTCTTCGGCGCGAACGTGGTGCGCATCGCAGGCAACTACGATCAGGTGAACCGCCTGTGCTCGCAGATTGCCGAGGAGCGGCGCTGGGGCTTTGTGAATGTAAATCTGCGACCTTACTACGCGGAAGGTTCGAAGACGGTCGGCTTCGAAATCGCCGAGCAACTAAGCTGGCGGTTACCTGACAACGTGGTCGTTCCCATGGCCGGCGGATCGCTGATCACGAAGATCAAGAAGGCATTCGACGAACTGATCAAAATTGGTTTTGTCGAGCAAAAACCGGTGAAGTTTTTCGGCGCTCAGGCTACGGGATGCTCGCCGATTTCGACAGCAGTCAAAACTGGCAGCTCGGAGATCGATCCGCAGAAGCCGGCTACCATTGCGCGTTCGCTGGCCATCGGCAACCCTGCTGACGGGCACTATGCCATCAAGACCATCAAGAACAGCGGCGGATGGGGCGAAGACGTGAGCGATCCTGAAGTGATCGATTCGATTCGTCTGCTGGCCCAGACCGAAGGCATTTTCACCGAAACCGCGGGCGGCGTAACTGTGGGCACCGCCGGCAAGCTCTATCGCCAGGACCGCATTCTGCCCGAGGAAACCACGGTGCTGTGCATCACGGGCAACGGATTGAAGACGACCGACGTGCTGGCTGGCGTGTATGAGACGGAGCGGCCAATCGCGCCGAAGCTGGTTGAGTTCGAAAAGTATTTGCACGAAACGCTCGACCATGTGGAACTTGCTCACGAAGCGGCGGCCACCGTAGGCGCGTAGGCGGAGTTTTAGCGGCTTTCGTTTTGAAAGGCGCGGCTTCAGCCGCGCTGCAAAAGCATATTTGGGAAGGGCACGACCTTGGTCGTGCCGTTAGTTGCGGAATATAAAAGCGGCTTCAGCCGCTGAGGTTACGATATGTCGATCACGGTGCAAATTCCGACTGCGTTACGGCGGCATACGTCGGGAGTAGGTTCGATTGCCTGCGCAGCCACAAACCTCGGTGAATTGTTTTCCGCCCTCGATGAGAAGTTTCCGGAGTTGAAGCCGCACTTGCGCGATGAGAGTGGACAGGTGCGCCGCTTCCTCAATATTTACGTGAATGAGGAAGACATCCGCTTTCTTGGCGGCCCCAGCTACATCTTCAGCGACGGCGACGAAGTCCTTCTTGTGCCGTCGATCGCAGGCGGAGCGAACTGAACGACCCGCATCAGGCATTTTGCTTGCGCGCCAGTTTTTTCTGACGATACATGGCCTGGTCGGCACGCTCGATCAAGTGTGCCATGGATTCCCCGATGACCACTCTGCCGCGCCAATGGAGGCGCGAATATCAAGCTTGAGCGGTGCGTGGCCGGCGTCGGATGGCAGTGTGTATTCGCCGAATACCCATCTCTCGATGCGCTCGATCTGGCCTTGCGCCGCCAGCAGATCGCAATCGAGCAGCAGGACAAATTCATCGCCACCGTCCAACGGTATCGGAAGCACGAACGTTGGCGCGCAACTCATCGGCAAACTGTTTCAGCAGTCGGCATGGCCGTGAGAATCATTGATTTGCTTGAAGCCGTTGAGGTCGAATAAAACCAGGCAGAAGGTATGCACGGAGGCGATGGCGATTTCGATGCGGTTTTCCAGACTGCGCCGGTTAAGCAAACCGGTGAGCTCGTCCTTCGAGGCGAGCGTCTCCGTTTCGCGAAGCCGTATTTCGCAAACCGACATTTCAGTTTTCAACTCTGTGATGGCTCGACCGTTGTCCTCCGCCATTTGGTCTACGCATAGCTCCGGTTCAGTGGCTTGACGCACGAGCGAAGCGCGGATTTGGCCGAGGTCCTCAAGGTCGGCAACGGCTTGCAGTTCCCGTCTTTGCTTTGAAATATTCGGCGGCGCGTCCGCCCCACAAATCCAGTTGATCGTTGATCTGGCTCCCGGTTTCCTGCACCAGCCTGGGAGAAAGAGCTCGTCGAAGCGGCAGAGCAACCGTGCCAGTGCCTGTTGCAGATCGGCACCGACTGCGGGACAGGCGAGAACACCGTTGTTCCCCATGGAGAGTACAACGAAGCGGTAAGACTTCACCAAATCGGCCGCGAGCGCGGATGAATCAATACAAGGAAGCTCGGGCTGAGCTTTTTGGCGCGGCCTCAACAGGATAAGAAGCCATGTCGAGATATTTCTTGATGGAGATCATCAACGAACTTCCTCCGGCTCCGGTTAAAGCACAATCGATGGAAGATCGGTAGAAACAGATGGGGGCTTTAATGGACGGCGCGATTTGGTGTTACGGGGGTAACTAACTGGCGGAGAAAGCCTGACTCAATCCTCGAACCTGCCCGTGGCACGTTTAGGAGGTATAGCGCGATGCGAAGATTTTTCCGTTCGACAAAAATCGACTTAAAATTTTCGGGAACTGGACAGTCATGCTATCATCTAACTAACTGGTTAATTAGACATGCCCGGAAGAAATCCTCATCGCCGCGATTCGCATTCCCGCATGGGCTCGCGCGGCCAGCCTGAAGAAAGCCGGGCGGCTATTTTGCAGGCGGCCGCGCGGGAGTTTGCCGCGAACGGGATCGCCGGCGCCCGCACCGACGCCATTGCCCGCGAGGCCCGGGTCAACAAGGCGCTGCTGTACTACTACTTCAAAGATAAGGAAACGCTATACGGCTCCGTGCTCGATGCGGCTTTTTCCGGGATGAAAGCGAATGTTTTTCGCGTGCTCGACAGCGATTTGCCGCCGCGGGAAAAAATTATGGCCTATGCCGGCGCGTATTTCGATTTCATCGCCTCGAATCCGATTTATCCCCGGTTGATGCAGCGCGAAATGATGCGGGCAAAAGAAGGCAATACGGTTCACTTCGACCGGCTGGTAAAAACTTATTTCCAGCCAATATATCGCAGGGTTCGTTCGTTATTACAAGTAGGGATTGCAGAAGGCGAATTCCGCAATGTAGACCCGGCGCACTTTGTGCCTTCTATGATCGCAATGATCGTTTTTTATTTCAGCAGTGCACCGGTCATGAAACGGATCGTGCGCTTTGACCCACTTGCGCCTAAACGCATTGCTGAACGGCGCGCGGCAGTTCTGGATTTTATCTCTGCGGCGCTGTTCGCACCCCGGGGCAGCGCGCCATCTCTTCGCAAAGCAGGAGTACGCAAATGAGTGCTCGTAACCGCATTTTTATACTGATCGGCATCATCTTCGTAGTCGCCGCAGTCTACTATTTCATCTCCACCGATCATTCGAAGGATCTGGAGCTGATCGGCACGGTCGACTCCAACCAGGTGATCGTCAGTGCGCAGGTGGAAGGTCGCATCCAGAGGTTGCTGGTGGATGAAGGCACGCCGGTGAAGGCCGGCGATTTGATTGCAGTGCTCGATCCCTCCGAATTGCAAACGCAGGAAGCGGCGGCATCGGCAAATATTTCCAGTCTGGAAAGCAAAGTCGCGGAGATGCAGCATACCGAGCAATCGACCTCCGGTTCGACCTCGAGTGACGTTGCCAATGCGCGCGCGAAACTCTCTTCAGCAAAAGCTCAATTGTTACAGGCGCAGGCTACGCTTGACCGCACCGCGAGCGACAGCCGGCGCATGATCGAACTCGCGAAAGCCGGGGTCCAGTCCGAACAAGACCGCGTGCAGGCGGAAACGAATCTGCAAGCGGCGCAAGCGACGGTACAGGCGCAGCAGGAGTTGGTGAATGCCGCGCAGGCAGATTTAAACTCCGCTATCGCGCGCACGCAGCAAGCCAATGCCGCCAAAAGCACGGTGCAATCGACCGAGGCTGATCTCAAGAACGCCATCGCACAGAAAAATCAGGCCGCTGTGCGGCTGGGATACACCAATGTTTACGCGCCGGTGACCGGCACGGTTTCCGTGCGCGCGGCGCGGCAGGGAGAAGTGGTCAACATCGGCGCGCCGATTGTGACTATCGTCGATTTGAATGACACCTGGGTGCGAGCGGCGATTCCGGAAACTTATGCCGACCATATCGGCTACGGCGATGTGCTGCGCGTGCGCCTGCCGGGTGGAGCCATTACCAGCGGCAGAGTTTTTTTCAAAGGTGTGGAGAGCGACTTCGCCACGCAGCGCGATGTAAGCCGCCGCAAACGCGATATCAAAACCATCGTGCTGAAAGTTCGTTTGGAGAACCCCAAAGGAGCATTCGTTCCCGGCATGACGGCCGAGGTTCTGGTTTCGCCAGCACAAATCAGCGGCGAGAGCAATCCTCAAACAGCAGCGGCAGCGGGGCAGCAATAATGGCTTCTGCCGATAACAAGACGAATGGCAATGGCCCTGCCGGAACGGTGCCGTACGCAATTCAGGTCGATCATATCGTGAAGAAGTACGGCGACTTTACCGCTGTGAACGACGTTTCGTTCTTCGTGAAGGAAGGCGAGATTTTCGGGCTGCTCGGACCGAACGGCGCGGGAAAATCCACATTGATCCGCATGATGACCACGCTGATCCCAATCACCGCTGGGTTCGCTCGCATCGGCGGATATGATGTCAGTAAGGATCCCGACTCGGCGCGGCGCACCATCGGCGTGATTCCGCAGGCGCTAACCAGCGACCTCGACCTTACCGTCGAGGAGAACATGAACATCTACGCCAAGCTTTATGACGTGCCAGCCAAAGAGCGCAAGAAATCGATCGATGAGCTGCTCGAATTGGTCGATCTGACCAAGTGGCGAGGAGCGCAGACCAAAACGCTTTCCGGTGGCATGAGGCGGCGTTTGGAAATTGCGCGCGGGCTCGTACATCATCCGAAAATCTTTTTTCTGGATGAACCGACGACCGGACTCGATCCCGTTTCGCGCGTAGCTGTGTGGGAGATGCTGGGCAACATCAAGGCCCAGCGGCAGCTCACCATCCTGATCACCACGCACTACATGGACGAAGCCGATCGTCTCTGCGACCGCATTGCCATTGTCGACCACGGCAAGCTGGTCGCGCTCGACGCGCCGATGGCATTGAAAGCTAGCGTGCCCGGTTCGAATGTGATCGAAGTGCAATTCGAGAATCCGCCTAACGACTGGGAAGATCGCCTACACGCGCTCGACGATGTAACTTCAATTCAGCATGAAGGCGCGGGAATGTTTCGCGTGCTCACCGGCAATGGCTCGCGCACCACCACCGAACTTGTGGAGATGGCAGTGCAGGCTTCGGTTCCCGTGAAATCACTCTCGGTGCAAAACACCACGCTGGACGACGTATTCGTTCACTACACGGGAAGGCAGTTGCGCGACGAACTAGTCAAAGCTCACAGCTTTGTCATGCCTCCCAGACCGGGGATGCAGCCATGAACCGCATGTTCGCAATCGTAGAACGGGAGATGCGCAAGTTTTTCCGCTCGCCCGCGTTGATGATGGTGTCGATGATTTTCCCCTTGGTGCAGTTGCTGGTGCTGGGCAATGCCTTCGGCGGAAAGATCAAAGACGCGAAGCTGGGGTTGGTGGATGAAGACGGCGGCACGCAAGCCATCCGCATCCACGAAGCATTCGATTCCGTGCGCTCGAATATGCGTACCTTTCAGCCTATTTATTACACCGACGAGCAGAAGGCATTGCAGGACGTGCGCAACGGCAAGATTCAGGGCGCGGTGATTATTCCGCCGCAATATTCGCGCAGAGTCTACGAACAGAATCGTCCGCAGATCGCGCTGGTAGTGGATAACAGCGACAACTTCATGAGTTCCACGCTCGAGGATGAGCTCACGCAAATCACAAACGCGCTGAATAATCCTGTCGTCGAGCCGCGCATTTTACAGCAGACAGTGCTTCAGATTGTGGAGCTTTATCCCTACGTCGAATATATGAAGTATCTGCTGCCGGGGTCGATCACGCTGGCCATTTTTATGTCGGTGATGATCGGTGGCGGCATGTTGTACATCGACGACAAAGCGCGCGGCGTACATGAAGGCTACCTGGTCACACCGATTACAAAGACGGAATTGGTGTTTGGACTGAACGCGGCGAGCGCAGTGAAAGCGGTGATGACCGGAACCATCATCACCGTGGTTGGCGCGCTACTGGCTGGAGTTGGCAGCTTGTTCCATCTGGGGACGGCGATAGGCTTGATGGTTCTGATTGTGCTAACTGCAGTTGCTCTGAATGCCATGATGTTTCTGCTCATGGTGCGGGTGGAAGATCCGCTGGTACCGCGCGCGACCTTCGGCATTTTGAATACGCTGCTGTTTTTTCCCAGCGGCGCAATTTATCCCATTCAGGCGTTTCCCTGGTGGCTGCGCTGGATCGCCAATGTGGATCCGTTTACTTTTGCTGTAAACGGGTTCAAGTCGCTGCTGCTGAAGGAAACCGGATTGATGGCGGTGTGGCCGGATTTACTTTATCTTTCCCTGTTCGCAGTTGTTGCGCTCAGTATTGCTACGCCTTTGTTTAAGCGCACGCTATAAAGCTTGAACGCAAAGATTGCACTGAGAAAATATATTTGCTTCGAGTTTCTCGGCGTCTTTTGCGCCTCGGCGTTGAATCTGTTCTTCGGAAACTTTTGACTTCCGTGCGGTGTCCGTTATTCTAAAGAAACATGACTCTATTGGACGCCAAAGACTACCATCCGGAAAAAGAGCGGAAGAGACGAATCCGTATTATTTCCCTCGTTGTTCTTGTGCTGGTGCTCGCTTTTCTGGGCTGGTGGAATCGTTTCTGGCCTGAGGAACGCGTGGCCGGCAAGTTCTTTTCATCGCTGCAAAAACAGGATTTCGAAACTGCCTACGGCGTTTACTACGCAGACCCGGACTGGAAGCAGCATCCGCAGAATCACGCGCAATATCCCCTCAACGAGTTCAAACAGGATTGGGGACCGGGCGGGCAGTGGGGCACCATAAAGACTTTTAAGATTTACGGCACCAGCAACTGTCCCGGAGGTGGGACCGGAGTCGTGGTCGATGTGATCGTGAATGATCGCACACAGCATGCGCAGTTGTACGTGGACAAATCCGATAAGACAATTAGCACGCCGCCCTGCGATTTGGAATTCCACTAAGGCGCGTACGCGCGACACACTAAATCCCAGCCTTGTAGGATTTCTAACTTCCGAACTGCGCCAGCGCTTTGGTTAGCGTTGCCACGTCGCCTATATTCAAGCAGGTTTTCGAGCGGTCGATCTGCCGCATCAATCCGCAGAGAACTTTTCCCGGACCAATTTCCAGGAACATCTGAACTCCGTCTTCAATCAACCAGCGCATGGACTGCTCCCACTTCACCGCGCCTGTCACTTGCGCAGACAAGGTTTCGCGGGCCTGCAATTCATCCGAGACTGGCGTTGCGCTCACGTTACAAATCACGGGGTATACGGGCTTCTGCATCTTCAAATGGTTCAGATCCGCTCCGAGGCGGTCTTGCGCGGGCTTCATCAGCGAACAATGAAAGGGTGCGCTCACCGGCAGCAACTTGGCGAGTCTCGCCCCGCGTTCGGACGCGAGTTTGACTCCGCGCTCGACTGCGGCAGTGTGGCCCGAGATGACAATCTGCTCTTGCGAGTTGATGTTGGCGGGCGAGCATACTTCGCCCTGCGCGGCTTCCCGGCAGATCTCCTCAACTTTTTCCAACGGCAAGCCCACGATGGCCGCCATCGCTCCCACGCCCACCGGAACCGCTTCCTGCATATATTTCCCCCGGTCGCGTACAGTGCATACGGCCTGGGCAAACGGCATGGTGCCCGAAGCAACATGCGCGGAATACTCGCCCAAGCTATGGCCAGCTACGGCGCACGGCTTAGGGATCTGGCTTTCTATAACCCTCAAAGCGGCGATCGATACGGTGAGAATTGCGGGCTGGGTGATTTCGGTGAGACGCAATTTTTCTTCAGGACCGTCAAAGCAAAACTGCGACAACCTATAGCCCAGCGCCTCATCGGCCTCTTCAAAAGTTTGCCGCGCGATGGGATATTTTTCGGCTAATTCCCGGCCCATGCCTACCGACTGCGATCCCTGGCCAGGAAAGATGAATGCCAGCTGCGATGGATTTGCGTTGGGAAAATCTTTCGATTCGTTCATGATTTGGAAATTTAATGAGCGGGAGCGGCTTCCGCTTCTGTCGGCGTTGGATGAAGCGCAGCCAGTCCGCGTTCAATCGACTCATTGATGTGCCGTTCGGAAAATTCTGCAGCCACGCGCACGGCATTCTTGATTGCATTCGCGTTGGATGACCCGTGGGTGATAATGCAGACCCCTTTCAACCCCAGCAGCGGCGCGCCGCCGTATTCGGTGTGGTCGATACGTTTTTTGAAATCGGAAAATGCGCTGCGCGAAAGCATGTAGCCGACCTGGCTGGTGATGGTTGCCCGCAGCGATTCTTTCAGCACGGTGCGTATCATCCGGGCCACGCCTTCGGAAGTTTTAAGCGCAACGTTACCCACGAATCCATCGGCCACGATCACATCAACGTGGCCGTTGAATAAGTCGCGGCCTTCCACGTTGCCGACGAAATTTAGCGGCAATTGCTTCAAGAGCTGAAACGATTCGCGAGTCAGTTCATTGCCTTTGGTTTCTTCTTCGCCGATCGAAAGCAGTCCTACGCGAGGCGATTTTCCGCCGCCCAGGCCGAAGCGCCCGGGTTTGGGGTCGCCGAACTTTATTCCGCCAAACATGGAGCGAAAATAAATTTCGCCCATCACCGCGAACTGCTCTAGATTATGCGGCTTGCAATCGACGTTGGCGCCGACGTCGAGCAGGATGGCAGCTGTGCCCGAAGCCGTGGGAAGAACAGCGGCCAGAGCCGGACGGTCGACGCCGGGCAAGGCTCCCAGCACCATCTTGGCTGAAGCCATGGCAGCGCCGGTGTTGCCGGCGGTCACGAAACCGGCGGCTTGTCCCTCGCGTACCAGCCGCAAACCCACGCGTATGGAAGAGTCGCGCTTGGCACGCACTGCCTGCACAGCTTTGTCATCCATGGTGATCACTTCGCTGGCGTGGACGATCTCAATGGGCAGGCGCGAAGCCGAGGGATGACGTTCCAGTTCGGATTTGAGAACGGTTTCCGGGCCGACCAGCAGCACGCGCACGCCGTAGTGGCGTGCGGCATGGATCGCGCCTTCGATTTCAGGCTTGGGCGCGCGGTCGGAGCCCATCGCATCCAACGCGATCACGCTAGGCATGGCGGGGGAACTAGCTGGCTTCTTCCACTGCGACTACTTCGCGGCCTTTGTAATAACCGCACTTGGAGCAGGCGCGATGCGGCATCTTCTTCTCATGGCAATTGGGGCACTCGGAGAGCGAGTGGCTCTTCAGAGCATCATGCGCACGGCGAGTAGAGGTGCGCTTCTGAGAATGTCGTCGTTTTGGATTAGGCATGGTCTAAAAATTCCTCTCGGGCCAACGGCCTCGCATCATCAATTTTTAATTTCTCGAATCTAAATTCTAGTGCGCCAGCTTGCCGCGGATTTCTTTCAGCGCGGACCAGCGCGGTTCTTCCTGCGCTACCGCGCACGAACAGGTTTCCTGATTTAAATTCTTGCCGCAGTGCGGGCACAAACCCTTGCAGTCTTCATTGCACGTAATTTTTATGGGAACGGCCAATAAAATCTGCTCGCGAATCACGTCGTCCAGCAGAATTCCCTCACCTTCATAATAGCTGATTTCGGCCTCCGCATCGGTTACAGACATTTCGTCGCGGCCAGCGTCGGCCCCTTGCGGACGATACAGCAGGTCGAATTCGCGATTTACATTCTGTGTCAGCGGTTCGAGGCAGCGCGCACAATTGGACTCGAGGGTGGTCGCAAGCCGGCCTTTGACCCTTATATCTTGAATTATTTTGTGCTTGCCGTGATGCTCTTCCACCAGGTCGGCGCGGCCGCTACTATCTACGGGAGCGATCTGGCGGTAATCCGGCCCAAGATCGAGCGCACCCGGCTGAAACTTCTCCGCAAATTCGATGGGATGAAGTTCCAAGTCTTTGATTTCGAAGAACATGGGAAACCTCCGCGACACAACTTGTGGCCGCCAAGCCCGCGGAAGCGCGCCAAGGAAGCGCAGGTACCGCAAGGAGCAAGAATCAAGGATAAAGGCCGTGGAAAGCGATGTCAAGATAGGATAGTCAAAGCTATCATTTTAGGTATTTGCTATACTACTCATAGGAAAACCCTATGCCAACGCTTTACGTCGAAAATATCCCTGACGATCTTTACCGCGCTCTGCGCAAACGCGCGCGCGAGGGCCACAAGTCGATTGCGGCGGAGGTGATTTCTTTACTCGAACAAAATATCGCTACGGTGAAAGAATTGCAGCGCCGGCGGGAATTCTACGAACGAATGAGGCAACTTCGTGCCCGCGGCTTACAAACTTCCAGCCTTCTTCCCAACGCTGAAGAAATGATCCGGGAGGATAGGAATCGTTGACGGCATTCGTTCTCGACGCCAGTGTTGCCGTGAAGTGGGCGATCCCTTCCGCGACCGAGACGCTGGCTGCCGAATCCCTGCAACTTCTCGAGCGGTATGCAACCGGCGAGATCGACTTCATCGTACCGGACATTTTCTGGGCGGAAGTGGGTAACGTTTTGTGGAAAGGAGTTCGCCAGGGCCGATGGTCTGGAGATTTTGCTGAAGAGGCTGCGCTGGATATCAGGGACCGGAATTTCGCCACCATCTCTTGCGCGACTTTATTACCGGATGCGCTTAAGATCGCTCTCTACCATGACCGCAGCGTGTACGACTGCCTTTATGTTGCGTTGGCGATTCAGCGCAAAACAGAGCTGATCACTGCCGACGAACGCCTAGCCAACGCATTGGCGGCCCACCTGCCCGTAAAATGGTTGGGCGCATTTGCCAGCTAGCACAGCCTGATGCCGACTTTACTTTCGAAAAATATCAACCGCGATGCCGCAGTCGAATCATGGCTGGGGGGGCGTGCCAATGCATCCGCGATTGTCGTTATCTTTTTCGGCTTCCTGGCGCGATTGTGGGCGGCCTCGGGCACCTTCCTTAACCCTGATGAAGCTTTGCATTTTCGCCTGGCGAATCAGCTTTCGCTGTTTCAAGCTTATCGAGAGAGTCTGACCGCTTCGCATCCTCCGCTGCTTACCTTTGTTCTTTACTTTTGGCGCGCGGGCGGGACATCCGAGCTCTGGCTGCGGATGCCTTCGGTAGTGGCAGGCGCGACTTTTTGTTGGATGTTTTATAAATGGCTGAGTCGTTCTGCCGGTTCTCTGGCTGGCCTGATCGGACTTTTCTTCGTTGCGCTTCTCCCGCCTATTGTTGCGCTCGGAGCTGAAATTCGGCAGTACGCATTGCTGCTCGCATTCCTCGCCAGCGCTTTGTATTTTCTGGATGAGGCTTTCGCAAAAAACTCGCCCGGACTCATCGCTGCATTTTCTGTATGTCTTTATCTCGCCATGTTGTCGCATTACTCGGCGTTCTTATTCGCCGCGGCGATTGGCGTTTATGCGCTGATTAGAATCTTTCGGGATCGCATTTCCGCAAAGCTCATCGTGGTTTGGTCAGGCGGCCAACTTGGCGCACTGATGTTTGCCATCTTCCTTTACAAGACACATGTTGCGAAGTTGGGAGCGGGAGAATCGCGAACGGCCCTGCAAGGTTGGATGAGCGATTTTTTTCTGCGCCACTCATACTTTGACCCGGCCCACGATCACTGGTTAACGTTTCTGACAGGCCACACGTTTGGAGTATTTCAATATTTCTTCGGACAGCTTGCCGCAGGCGTTGTGATGGGTCTGTTATTCGTCACTGGCGTTGTATGGTTATTGCGCGCGAAAAGCTTACCGGCGGATTATGGTTCGCAGCGGAGACTAGGAATTCTTCTGCTTCTGTTGTTTGCGATTGCGTGCTGCTCCAGCATCGCGCATGTTTATCCTTACGGTGGCACGCGGCATGTCGCGTTTCTGATCATCCCCGCAATGGTGGGCGTAAGCGTGGCGATTGCACGCTTCTCGGGAGGAAGATGGACGCGTGCACTCGCAATCGCGGGCATCATTCTCATCGCTTGCATCGCTTTTGGCAAGCCACGCCGGCCCATGATGGAGCGAGCCGATCAAAGCCGGACAAATATGGCCGTGGCGATGGAATTCATACAGCATAACGTCGGTGTCTCTGACTTGATTTTTACCGATTACGAAAGCGATCTGATTCTGGGCCACTACCTGTGCCGGCAGCAACCAATCACTATCGAAGCTTTGAGTCACGATTTCGAATCATTTTTGTGCGGATACCACGTAGTATCCGCCAGTTACAAGTCGCCGCCACTCACCTCCAATAGCTTTCCGGATCTTTGGAATCGCTTGATCGAAACTCAAGACATCGAGCCCGGAAGCACTATTTGGATTTTTCAGGCGGGGTGGGATGCCGGGCTTCCTGAGGATTTAAGAAGTCATTCTCCGGAATTCCACGATCTGCAATTCGAGTCGTTCGGCAACAACATCAAAATCTTCAAATTAATTGTCGGACGGCCAATTCCCGGGTCCCGCATTAACTAAAATCGCAATCTGCGCAAAATGTGACATTTGCGCTGCCTAAGGGCTTGTGCTAGCTTCGGGGTTTAACATTCACGTCGTTTCTGCTTTGGATGTGTTCCCTTTTTCAATCCCGTGCGCCTGAGCCCACGCCTGCGATTGAGCCTGCTGCCGGTGAATTCCCCAAGATTGAAGGCGCCGAGATTGCCGCTACGACTTATGGCAAACGAGCCGCAGGGGATTTTTACGACTCTCTGCGTGTAGGCCCGGAGCGCGTGTTATTCGGACTGCTCGATGTGGCTGGGCGGCGCGAGAATAATCAGCCAGTCCTTGACGCGGCACAAAAAATGTTTAAGACGGTGGGGCTGGAACTTTTTTCAGCCGCCGATTTCAATGAAGCGGAAGCCATGACCGAACTTTGCCTCCGGCTCAATCGCGGGCTGATGGAGGTTGCGGGAGGAGTGATTTCCTGCCCAGCATTTATCGGTTGCTATCACGAGAAGTTCGGTACGCTCTGCTACACCAATGCCGGACACACGCCGGGATTGCTCCGCGACAGTACGGGCGTTACTGAGCTGGCTTCCACGGGCCTGCCGCTCGGTCTTTTCTCGCACGCCACCAGCGAATCGCCTACCGTTGGTTTGGCGAAAGGGTCGGCGCTGCTGCTGGTTTCGCGAGGCGTGGTGGAGGGCAGATGCAAGAGCGATAAAGAAGAAGATTTGGAGTATGGCCTGGAACGGGTTAAGGAACATTTGCGAAACGATCCTTCACGCAGCGCGCAGGCGATTTGCGCATCGGTGCTGACTTCCGTCGGCGAGTTTACCTGCGAACCGATTGTGCCCGATGATATGACGGCTTTAACGTTTGTGAGGAATGTATAGTCCGGAAATTGTTTCACCCGCAATGGCGCAGTTTTGGCTCGTTTTGCGGTCCAACTACGTAGTAAAATAACCCAATCGGCCTTAGTCCACACTTTCGCCGCAAGCCCAGGCAGCGTGGCGGCCAACCCAAAATTTTATGAAAAGAATATTGCCGGTACTCATCGGGATGGCTTGTTTGTCGAGCCTTGCCTCGGCGCAGGTTGTGGAAGAAATTGTGGCGCGCGTGAACAGTCAGATCATCACGCTTTCGGAGTTTCAGCGCAGCAAGGATCAGCTTCGCGACGACGTCAAGCAGCAGGATCCGTCCAATGCGGACAAGGTATTTACCGACAAGGAAAAGGATGTTCTGCGCGATCTGATCGATCTGCAACTGCTATTGGAAAAAGGCAAAGATCTTGGGATTACGGGCGACACAGATTTGGTAAAACGCCTCGACCAGATGCGCAAGGAAATGAAGCTGGAAACCATGGAAGACCTGGAAAAGGCTGCTTCCGCGCAAGGCATTTCGTATGAAGATTTCAAGCAGAACATGCGCAACCAGATTGTGCGCGAGAAGGTGATTGGCGAAGAAGTTGGTTCGCATCTGAGCATCACGACGGAAGAGCAACAGAAGTTTTACGAGGAGCACAAGAGTGAGATGGAGCAGGCGGAGTCAATTCGGCTGAGTGAGATATTGATTGCTCCAGAGAAGCCGGCGGATAAACCTGCGGCTTCAGGCACTAACGGCAATGCTCAGGGCCAGGACGCCACTACGGATGAAGCCGCCGCGGCCAAACAAGCGGCAGAGAACGCATCTCTGGCTGCGGCCGAGGCTAAGGCCAACGATCTGCTGAAACAGATTCGTGCGGGTGCAAGTTTCGACGATATCGCCAAGAAAAATTCGTCCGGTCCATCGGCGGCGCAGGGCGGCGATTTGGGCGTGTTCAAGCGCGGGACGCTGGCCAAGGAACTCGAGGACAAAACCTTCGCCATGAAGTCGGGCGAAGTGACGGATGTGGTCCGTACGAAACAGGGGTATGTGATTTTGAAGGTTACAGATCATCAGATGGCGGGGATTCCGGCGCTGAAAGAGGTCACGCCAAAAATTCAAGACGCTTTGTATTACGAGAAACTGCAGCCCGCTTTGCGCGCGTATCTGACGAAGCTGCGCGAAGACGCTTACATCGATATCAAGGATGGTTACGTCGATTCCGGCGCCAGCCCGAACGAAACTAAGCCGATTGAAACCAGCAGCGCGAAGGAAAATGACGCCAAGAATCTGAAGAAGAAGAAAAAGAAGGTTCTAGGCGTGCTTTAGATTCGCATTTCGACCCAGGGCGCTTGCGTTCTGATTTACACTCATTTGGGAGAATGAAGGATTTCTACATCAGCGAGTGCCTGCACTACGAAAACAAGATCATCACTTCCACTTTTGTCGTAGTTGCCAAACAAATCAAGCCTAAGAAAACTGGCGAGCCGTATCTCGCGCTAACGCTGGGCGACCGCGGGGGGCAGCTCGATGCAAAAATGTGGGACAACGTGGAAGAGGTCTTGAACGTTTTCGAGCAGGATGATTTTCTCAAGATCAAAGGATTGGTGAATAAGTACAAGAACCGTTTTCAGCTGACCATCCACAAATTGCGCAAGCTTGGCGACACGGAAATCGAATTCGCCGACTACCTTCCGAAAACCACCAAAAATATTGACGGACTGTGGCAGACGCTGACGGATTTTGTTTCTTCATTCCAGAACGTGCATCTCAAATTTTTGGTGCGGGCTTTCATGGCTGATGCGGAAATTGCTGCCGCGTATCGAAACGCGCCAGCGGCCAAAACCCTGCATCATGCTTACATTGGCGGGCTTCTCGATCATGTGGTGTCGCTTTTTCGATCGTGCGATCTGGTCTGCCGTAATTATCCGCAAGTCAATCGCGATTTGGTGCTGACCGGCGTTTTTCTGCACGATATCGGCAAGATTCACGAACTTGCTTACAATCGCTCGTTTTCGTACACCACGCGTGGGCAGTTGCTCGGGCACATGGTAATTGAGCTAGAAATGCTGCAAGCCAAGCTTGCATTGGTGCCGGATTTTCCCGCCGAGCTCAAAACGCTGCTGGAGCACTTGATCATCAGCCATCACGGGCAATATGAATTTGGCTCGCCGAAACTGCCTATGTTTCCCGAGGCGCTGCTGCTGCACTACATGGACGATCTGGATTCGAAGATGGAAGCTATGCGCGCTCACTTTGAGCGCGAAGCGGACATGGAGAGTCCGTGGACGAGTTTTAATGCATCGCTGGGTCGGCCTTTATTAAATAGCACAAAGTTTCTTACGCCGAAGAACAGTGTTCACACGGAAAGCTCTTCTGCCGCGGGAGAGACGGAAGCGCCGGCTGAATCCAATGACGAAGCTCACGTACTTCCAGAACTGAAATCTTAAGTTTCCCGCCAGACAATCCTGATCGCATATGCTCGATTTCAGCAGGTTCGAAGTTCTTACCTTTGATTGTTATGGGACACTTATCGATTGGGAAGAAGGAATTCTTCGTTGTCTTCAACGTATTCTTGCCGCTCATGACAAGAATGTAGACGCCGCTTCGTTGTTACAGCTATATGGGGATTTTGAAGCGAGCGCGGAGCAAGGCAAATTTATTTGCTATCGGCAAGTCCTTCAGTCTGTGGTGAGGCAGTTTGGAAAACAATTTCAGTTCGTGCCTGCGGAACAGGAAGTATGCTCACTGCCCGAATCGTTGCAGAGCTGGAAACCATGGCCTGATACTACGCCGGCGCTTCAGCAGCTTCAGAGGCGCTTTCGGCTGGCCATCATTTCTAACGTAGATGATGATCTTTTCGCGGCCACCAAACCGCAGTTGGGAATCGAATTTGATCAGGTCATAACGGCGCAGCAAGCTGAAGCTTATAAACCGTCGTTGAAAATTTTTGAACTCGCGTTATGCCGCATTGGCGTTCCCCCGCAACGCGTGTTGCACGTGGGGCAAAGCCTCTACCACGACGTGATTCCGGCGCAGTCTCTTGGGTTGGCGACTGTCTGGGTGAACCGTCCATCGGCGAGAAAGGGAGTCGGCGCGGTTCGCGCTGCTGAAGGACGCCCGGATTTGGAGGTTCACAGCGTGGCCGAACTGGCTGACTACGCGATGCTCTGATTCACTGGCTCCCCAACGCCAGTCGTAACAACTCTAACAGCTCTAAAAGCTCGCGGGAATTTTTACCAGCCGCTTCTGAATTGCCCACATCACAAGCCCGGCTTTGTTGTGGATATTGAGCTTGCGCATCAGGTTGAATTTGTGTGCGTCCACCGTTTTGCTGCTCAGGCCCAAATCGGTGGCTGCCGCGCGCACGGTTTTTCCTTCAGCTAACAACTTTAGAACTTCCTTCTCACGCGTGGTCAAAGGGAGTTCCTCGCTACGCGACTCGGTATTGCCCGAATCCTGGTCCAATCGTGATTTCCAATCCGGCCTGCCGCATACATTCCGGACCATTTTCACGACCTCTTCCATGGGTGTTTGCTGCGCAGGAGAGTCTTCCACTCCATCCCGTTCGCCAAAAACCGAGCTGGCTCGTCCATTTTTATTCAGGAAAACTAATTTCGTATGAGGAGACTCGCGGGAGAAAAGCAACTCGGCTTCAGAGGCAGATAAGCCAAACGTCGAAGCATCTGCGATGACCACATCAGGACGTGATTCGAGAATGGTCCGCAATGAGCCGGCTAAATTTCCGGCTTCGCCTACGAACTCAAGGTCGGGCTCATCTTCCAACAAACGCCTTAGACCTTGCCGTAACAATAGGTGCTCATGCACCAGCACGCAGCGGATTTTTCCGCTCGATATTTCGTTTTGTACCTGTGCGGGGGGCACACAGATCCTCCTGAGTTAATTTGGCCAGAAATTCTGCGAGTGACGCGAACCGCTGAAAGAGTGTTACCGGAGAAACTCGAAAACCAGAAGCCTCATTGTAGCAGCGATATCAGCCTGTTCCCTTCAAATTCTGAAAATTTCCGTATTTAGAAATCGGCGCGCTAAAGTTCTTTCGCGGCAAGACTACAAAGATGCGCAGCATCAGGTAAAATCGACCGTTTATGCTGCGTTACTTCACAGCGGGAGAATCTCACGGCGAAGCTCTGGTCGCTTTTCTTTCGGGCTTGCCGGCTGGGCTCAAAGTCGATCAGTCATTTGTCGATCGGGAGTTGTGGCGGCGGCAGCAAGGGTATGGCCGCGGCGGGCGGATGAAGATTGAACGGGACACCGCTCATATTCTTTCCGGCGTGCGCCATGGCACGACGATTGGCTCCCCGATTTCTTTGCAGCTCGAAAACAAAGACTGGAAAAACTGGCAGGAATCTTTGCCGGTGAATGAGGGAGATCCGCAGCGCCATAAGCCAGTAGCATCGCCGCGGCCCGGCCACGCCGATTTGGCAGGCGCTCTGAAATACAATTTTCCCGAGGCGCGATATGTTTTGGAGCGGGCCTCGGCGCGTGAATCGGCAGCGCGCGTCGCAGTTGGTGCGATAGCGAAGATATTCTTGCGCGAGTTGGGCATCGAGGTTTTGAGTCATGTGGTTGCAGTGGGCCAGGTGGCGATTAAAAATAATGTTTCCTGGGGACAAATTAACGATCTTTACGGTCAGGAAGAAATTCTGCTGAATTGTGCTGATCCGGAAATTCAGCAACTGATGAAAACCGAAGTCGATAAAGTTCTCAGGACTGGCGATTCTCTTGGAGGGATTTTTGAAGTGGTTGCCCACGGAGTGCCGCCGGGGTTTGGAACTTATGTGCAGTGGGATGAGCGTTTAGACGCTTTATTGGCATCTGCGGTGATGTCATTGCAGGCAGTGAAGGCGGTTGAGATTGGGGCTGGTATCACTGCTGCAACTTCTCCTGGTTCTGCTGTGCATGATGAAATCGGCTATGGCGAGAAAGCGAATTTCACCGGATTCACTCGCACCAGCAACAATGCCGGCGGGATTGAGGGTGGTGTTTCCAATGGAGAAGAGATTCGCGTGCGCGGTTATCTGAAGCCTATCTCTACATTGCGGCGGCCTCTGCAATCCGTGGATTTTTCCACACGCGAAGCGGTGAGCGCCGCATATGAGCGCTCTGACGTTTGTGTGGTGCCGGCCGCGGGAGTGGCAGCCGAGGCGATGGTGGCGCTCACTTTGGCTCGCTGTGCTCTCGAGAAATTTGGTGGCGACTCCATGGGAGAAACGATGCGCAACTTTCACGGTTACCGCGAACAATTGGAAAACTATTAAATGATCTATCCCATCGTGAAATTTGGAAATCCCGTACTCGACAAGCCAGCCGAAAAGGTAACGGTTTTCGATGAAGAACTGAAAAAGCTGATCGAGGACATGTTTGAATCGATGTATGCGGCGCGCGGCGTGGGATTAGCCGCGCCGCAGATTGGAATCTCGCGCCGCATTGCCGTGGTGGACGTGACTTTCAAGGAAGACCCGAATGCGAAGCTGGTGCTGATCAATCCGGAGATCCTTCACAAGGAAGGACGGCACTCGCAGAGTGAAGGCTGCCTGAGCATTCCGGATTTTCGGGAAAATGTGAGCCGCGCCAAGGTAGTTACCATTCGCGCGCAGGATGTGGAAGGCAAAGTTTTTGAAAGAACTGGCGACGATCTGTTAGCGCGCGCCTTCCAGCACGAAACCGATCATTTGAACGGCAAGCTTTATATCAGCCACATTAGCGCGATCAAACGCGACTTGATTAAGCGCAAAATTAAGAAGCTGGTGAAAGCGGGAGAGTGGTAGAAACGATTTGTAACGGCAACTGTTGCGGAGCCCGCGTCTCAATGAAAACTCCTAAGTTATCCCGTGGTCCAGCTCGTAATTCCTAATGCCCTCCCCTCTCAATCTGGTTTTCTGCGGGACGCCGGCTTTTGCAGTACCAACGTTGGAGAGGCTCGTCGAGGCTGGATTCCATTTTCAGCTTGTGGTCACGCAGCCGGACCGGCCGAAGGGACGCGGGCTGGAGCTTACTTATTCTCCGGTCAAACGATGTGCTTTGAAATGCAAATTGCCCGTGGTTCAGCCGTTAACTATCAAAAATAATGCCGAGTTCCGAATGCAACTTAGCGAACTTAAGCCGGATGCGATCGTCATTGTTGGTTACGGCCGAATCATCCCGCTGTGGATGCTCGATCTGCCGCTGCTGGGTAATATCAATCTGCATGCCTCGTTATTGCCGAAATATCGCGGGGCCGCGCCGATTCAATGGGCAATCGCGCAGGGCGAAACCATGACCGGTGTTACCACAATGAAAATTGATGCCGGACTCGACACTGGAGACATTCTTTTGCAGCAGGAAGTCCCGATTGATTCCGCCGACACGGCGGAAACGCTATCGCCGAAGCTGGCGACTGTGGGAGCTGATCTCATCGTGGCGACTTTGCGTGATTTGCAAGCTGGAGTGGTTCATCTTCGGCAGCAAGACAATTCCCAGGCGACGCTTGCGCCAATTTTGAAGAAGGAAGACGGGTGGATTGATTTTTCCCGCTCTGCGGCTGAAATTGTGAACCGATTACGCGGTTTTCAACCCTGGCCTGGTGCATTTACAAAATTTCGTGAGAAAAATTTACAGGTGTGGCGGGCGTCGGCGGCGGATCCGACAGTTCCCGAGGCGGAATTGAGAATTGAAAGCGATCGTCTTTTTGTCGGATGTGGCCGAAATACATGCCTGGAAATTTCCGAATTACAGATGGAAGGAAAAAAACGAACCTTTGCGCCGGATTTTATTCGCGGGTACCGCCCTCTGAGTGGCGAGATGCTTGGGACTTAAAAACGAGGTAATTTTCTGCTTCGATCCTATTTTGTTAATTAATACTTGTCTACGGTGAAAGCCAACGATCGAGGTTCGAAAGTTTCTCCCGCTCGCGCGGCTGCTTTTGACATTCTGCTTCGCGTCGAGCGCGAGTCTTCTTACGCATCCGAATTGCTGCATTCGCGAACTTACGCCTCGCTCACGATAGCCGATCACTCTTTGGCGACTGAATTAGTAATGGGAGTTCTGCGCTGGAGATCGTTGCTCGACTTTCGGATATCCGAAAGCTCGTCGCAAGCATTGGCCAGGCTCGATCTAGAAATTTTGACCGCTCTGCGGCTTGCGCTATATCAACTTCTGTATCTCGATCGAATCCCCGCACGAGCTGCGATCAACGAGAGCGTGGAGTTGGTCAAACGAGCGCGCAAGCGTTCGGCGGCCTCGTTCGTGAACGCCGTTTTGCGCAAGCTTGCGGCGGCTGCTTTTAATTCCCCTTCTTTAGCTGAAGTAGCTTCGGTGGAGAAACTGGCACTGTATAGCGCAAACCCGCTGTGGCTCGTGGAGCGCTGGTTTGAGAATTATGGCAACGAAGCAGCGCGGGAGATTTGCCGGTACAACCAATCTGCGCCCACCACGGTGATTCGGCTTCGCCATCCTGATGCAGAGAGCAGGCTGCGGTCCGAGGGAATTGAGCTTGCTCCGGGAGCTTTTCTTGCTTCGGCTAGGCGCGTTACGCATGGCGATATTACAAAGACCGCCGCGTTTCGATCAGGCTTGTGTGTGATTCAGGATGAGGCTTCGCAACTAGTGGCTGCGCTGGTCGGCACAGGGCAACACATGCTCGATTGTTGCGCGGCTCCAGGTGGAAAGACCTTAGTGATGGCCGATCACAATCCCGACGCCAAAATTACAGCCATCGATTTTCATCCCCATCGGGCGCGGTTGCTGAGGAAATTGACGCTCGTGCCGGATTCGGAAGCTTTAGAAAATAGCCAGATTGATGTCGCGGCAGCGGATGCGCGCAGCCTGCCGTTCGCGGCAAAATTCGATCGTGTTCTAGCTGATGTACCATGCTCGGGCACTGGAACATTGGCGCGCAATCCGGAGATCAAATGGCGGCTCAAGTGCGATGATCTGCTCGAATTGCAAGCGCGCCAAATTGCAATTCTTCGTTCGGCCATGGCACAGGTTAGCGCCGGTGGGCGCATCGTATATTCCACCTGCTCGCTGGAGCCGGAGGAGAATGAAGATGTCGTCGAAAAAGCATTGGCTGAGGAGCCTGCGTTTCGCGTGATTGACTGTGCAATTGAGCTGCAAAGGCTTCGGCATGAAGGCGAATTCACTTCATCAAAATCTATGTCTCCAATTCGCGGCCTTTATCTGCGCACATTGCCGGGAGTCCATCCGTGCGATGGGTTCTTCGCGGCTACATTGGAAAAGGTTTAAATCGCAGCCTCGTAGGCTCCGAACCGGAAAGACTTCATTACCGAACTTCAAGGTTCAGGGTTGCGCCGATTAGAACTTTTTGTCCAGCGGGTGGATTCTGAACTACGATGATGCTGGCTGGGGTAGGTTGCGGTGGGGAGATTGAGCCTTGAGGAGTTGGGGTTGGCGGCGCAAGATTTGCTGGTTGTACCGGAGCCATGGCAACATTTCCGAGTTTGAAGCCGGCATCCTGTAGCGTACGGCTGACGACTCCTAGAGACTGCCCAACAAAATTTGGCATGACATAAGCCGGCGGATCGGCTACTACGCTGATCAGTAAATTGGTTTTTGGCGCGGCCACGCTGTTTGCATTCGCAGGCGGGCTTTGCGCCAGCACTTGATCGGCGGGTGTCCCAGCCAACTGCATTTCCGCCGTCGAAGCCAAATCCAGCCCTCGGCGGCGAATATTCCATTCGGCGGCGCGCTCGCTTTGATTCGTTACGTCCGGTATCGCTACGCGTTGCGGGCCCATACTTTCAGCTACGCGTACCTGCCAGCCACGGCGCACCTTTGCTCCCGGCAGGGGAAGTTGCGTCATAATGCGTCCTTCGGGAATTTGCGGACTGTAATATTGCCGCTCCACCTCCAACTGAAGGCCTAGGTTCGCAACCATGCGGCCAGCTTCGGCTGGAGTGAGTCCGATTATTGCGGGCACGACCACCTCCTGTCCGTGAATAGCAAATCGCATCGCGGTTAGCGCGGATACCAGCGTTACGACAATTAACGTCAGGGCAAGTATCGCGAAACGAAAGAACGATTTCATAACAATGTTTTCATGACAAGAAGAGAGCTACAGCTCGCCTCTCAGAATTCTAGTGCGTTTCATCAATACCCGGCGTGGAATCTGGAGTATCCAGTTTCTGCGCGACCGCTGCCGCCATTTCCGGCGCGGACTGAAATTGTCCGGGATCTTTTCCCGCCATGGCGCCGCTCATGAAATTCATCCAGATGGGCAGCGCAGCATGCGCGCCCGTTTCTTTTGCGCCCAGAGATTTTTTTTCGTCGAATCCAACCCAAACGCCGCACGTGACGGCTGGCGAAAAGCCCACGAACCACGCATCCGTGAAATCGTTCGTGGTGCCTGTTTTTCCGGCAACCGGGAAAGGCATCTTCGCTGCCGCAATTCCCGTACCGTGCAAAACCACTTCGCGCAGCATGGCTGTCATGATTCGCGCAGTACGAGCGCTGACCACATCTTTCACCTCAGGATAATCTTCTTCCAGCACGCGGCCTTCGTAGTCGGTGACGCGGGTGATGTAGCGCGGAGTGACACGAACACCATCATTGGGAAAGACGCTGTATGCGGAGGTCTGCTCCATCAGAGTGATTTCCGCCGAACCCAGAGCCACCGGCAAATAGGGTGGAAGTTTGGCCGTGATTCCGAAACGCTCGGCATAGTCGATTACATTTTTGATGCCGACTTTATTCGCCAACTTCAACGCTGGAATATTCCGCGATTGCGCCAGAGCGCGGCGTAGCGTGATGATGCCTTCGAACTTTTCATCGTAATTGTGCGGAGAATACGGACCGGAAGCGGTTTCGAAAGTGATTGGCTCATCCAGAATGGTGTCGTCCGGATTTCCTCCCTTGTCGATTACGGTAGTGTAGACGTAGGGTTTGAATGATGATCCCACTTGCCGCAGAGCCTGGGTCACACGATCGAACTTCGACTCGCTGAAGTCGCGCCCGCCGACCATTGCCTTGATTCCTCCAGTTGTGTTGTCGATGGCAACCAGCGCGCCTTCCGCTCCAGAATCCTGCTCCAGACTCACGCGGGCTGCGCCGTTTGGGTTCAGGGAAAGGATTCTTACATAGCAGACATCGCCGGTTCGCAATAAATTCTGAATTTTGCCTTGTGTCCAGGCTACGTCAGCCTGGCTGATGGCGGCGGAGTAGCGGCCGAATTTTAACGTAGCAATGCCGATGCCGGATGAGGTCACGAGAGCGTGAACATATCCTCCCACTTCCGGTTCGTCATCCCAATCGGGATGATCGTATTTGTCTATCTGATTTCCCTCGATTATCACATTCTCCAAATGGCCCTTCCATCCGTGGCGGCGTTCGTAGGTCGCCAATCCGTCCAATACCGACTGATTGGCCACTTTTTGCATATCGACATCGAGTGAGGTATAGACTTTCAATCCGCCTTCGTGGACCTGATCGGCCCCGTATTTGTTCTCGAGGTAGCGGCGTATTTCTTCGACAAAATAAGGTGCGAGAGAGTTGGGGTCGTGTTGAAGATGCAGGCTAATTGGCGCAGAACGCGCGTCAGCTGCCTGCGCTGCCGTGATTTTCCCGTCTTCCAGCATGGCGTTGATAACCAGGTTGCGGCGCTTTAGCGCGCGATCGGGATGGTTGATCGGCGAATAAACGCCCGGGCCCTTCGGTAGGCCGGCCAGCAGTGTGGCTTCCGCCAGAGTGAGTTTCCGGGCAGGCTTCCCGAAGTAAAACTCCGAGGCAGCCTCGAAGCCGTAGACGCCATGACCGAGAAAAATCTGATTGGCGTAGAGGGTGAAGATTTGCGGTTTGGTAAACCGGCGCTCAATCTGAATCGCCAGCAACGTCTCTTGCACTTTGCGATGGAACGAGCGGTCAGGGGAAAGAAAAAGATTGCGGGCCAGTTGCATCGTCAGCGTAGATGCGCCTTGCACTTTGCCGCCGGATTCGACGTCTCGATAGGCAGCGCCGATGATACGCCAGAAGTTGATGCCCGAATGGCGGTAGAAATCTTTGTCTTCGATGGAGACCAGAGCATCGCGAAGTACTGGCGCGAAGTCATCGTATCCCGCCACTACGCGCCGCTGCAGCGCGAAAGAGCCGATGACCCGGCCATTATCGTCGTAAAGCTCGGTGATTGAACTCGGGCGATAGGCTTCGAGGGCTTCCACCTGTGGCAGATCGGTCGTGTAGACGAGCAGCAGGCCGGCGGTAGCTCCCACCAGAGCGGAAATCAGCACAAGGAGGCCGAATAGAACGCGGCCTACCAGCTTCCGGCCGGCAATCTCTACCGGAGGAAGATCTTCATAAAGCGATTTCATGGCGAGATGAATTCAGGATAGCAGGCGCGCAAATAGCTTCGATAGCATGAGCGTATGCCAGAAGTAACCGGTTTGAGAGGATAAAACAAATCGCGCATCCTTAAGATGCGCGATCGATTGCAACTTAAAAGCGATTAGCTGGTCCGGCTCTTCAATACCTCAACGGCCTTGTGCAGTTGATCGTCCTGCATGTTCTTTGGTTTGGATTCGGGCTCGGTTGTCGCAGGCTCCTGCTCTTCATCGTCGTCGGAGATCACACTATCCGTGTCATCGGCTACGAGGACGTTGGGAGTTACCGAATTATCCTGAATGGCTTTGCCGCTCGGCGAATAATATTTGGCTACTGAAAGAATCAGCGCGCCTCCATCCGGCAGATCGATTGTCTTTTGCACCGACCCGTCACCGAAAGTCTTGTCGCCGACCACGTCGCCGCGGGCATTTTCCAGAATGGCCGCCGCTACAACTTCAGCCGCTCCCGCTGTGCCCTTATTTACCAGCACCGCGACAGGAAGCGAGGTGATGGTTTTGGCGGGATCGGCGTTAAACGCTTCACGGGGATATTTTTGGCCTTGCAGATATGTGATCGTGCCGTGGTTCAGGAAAAGATTTGCGGTTGCGACGCCTTCGCTTTCGTCACCCTCAGAAGTGTTGCGCAAATCGAGGATCAATTTCTTCGCCCCGGATTTTTCCAGAGACTTGATCTTGACGGCGATTTCCTGTGCCTTGCCTTTAGTCAGAGCGTCGACTTTTACGTAGCCGATGCTATCTTCCATCATCTTGTCGGTAGTGGGTGGAATGCTGATGATGTCGCGAGCGATCGCCATTTTCTGCGGCTCGGCTTTGCGGGCACGCACTACCGAAACGTTTACTGTCGATCCTGGTACGCCAGAAAGAGCGTCACGAATCTCCGGCAACGACATGTCGCGGGTGCTTTGGCCTTCAATCGATTCGAAGATATCCGTGGCTTCGATTCCTGCCTTTTCCGCCGGAGAACCCGGCAGCACGGAAACTACATCGGCATAGCCAAAGCGCTTGGAGACCGTTGCGCCGATTTCGCCTTTGCCTTCAGCCTTATGCGCCTTGAACGTCTTATATGCCGCAGGCGATAGGTAGCTGGAGTTGGCGTCGAGAGATTCCACCAGGCCGTGCAGGGCGCCGTCAGTAACTTTGGGGATGTTGGGGTCTTCCACGTATTCGCTTTGCACGCGAGAGAGCACCTCGCTATAGACCTGCATCTGCCGGTAGGAACCGTCATTGGATGAGGCGTGTACTCCGCCCAGCGAACCAACGACTACGAATAGCAATACGGTAAAGGACGAAACCAGGATCGCAGCTTTAGTTTTCATGGACATCGTTTTTTCGCTTCTGGAAGAGCCGTTACTTCCTTGGAGAACTTTTTCCCATTATATCTTGTAGATGCCGCTTTTCGTTCGTTCGCTGCATAGGGTGTACGTCCGGCGGTAACATACGGCTAAATCGGAACTGAACCTTCAACATTAAGACGGTGCAGACGCCGGATCGTTATCCGGTTCTTATGCTGGGGGCTTGAAATTCAGCGTAATTACAGTCTGTACCGAGACAGGGCGGCCGTTCATAAGGTAAGGCTTGAAATGCCACTGCTTTACCGCATCTATGGCGGCACGTGCGAAGACCAGCGAGCCCTGCAAAAACTTGGCATCCTCTACTGTGCCGTCATGCCCTATCAACACTTGTAACGCCACGCTGCCCTTCTGGTTGTTGGCTTTCGCCGCTTCTGGATACACCGGCTCGGCAGACAGGGCAAGCAAGTTCCAGGCTTCAGATTCGGGGAGAGTTACCGGCTCAATCGAAGACATGGCTGCCTCAACAGGCTTGGCGCCACTGGATTCCGGAGTCATGGAAGCCGTCTGCGATTTCAGGCTCGATGGAATCGTGGTGTTGCTTACAGCAGACGCCGAATGCGGCGGAGTTGAAGTGGGTACTGGCGCTTCTGAAGATTGTTGGCGTACCGGGATTGGGTCTGACGCAGGCGTGGGTTGTGCCTGAACAGCTTGAGGGGGAACTCCCGTTTGGCCCGGAGCGGGTGTTGGGAGCTGATCTTTGGCTTGGCTTTCCACGATTTGCGGTTGTCCGTTTTGTACGTTGCTGCTCGGGGCCTGATCTGTCGCGTTTTCGTTGGCAGTAGTCTGCGTAGTTCCGGCGTCGGATCCCTTCGGTGTTTTTGCGGTGGGATCGATCACGGGAACCACGTGGATCTCCGAAGGATCGGTAGTGGCATCGGGTATGTTTGTGTTGGCCGGAAGTTTGTATTCATCTCCTGCCTGGCCGAAGGTTTCATGCTGGGTCACCGTCTGTGGAGGTGGCGCGGGGCGGGGATTCAACCAGATTTCGGCGGCGCGCAACGTGTTCCGATAAATGATAGGCAGCTTGTTACGGGTTTGGGGAACCGCCGCCAGAACAACGCACGCGAGGACAAAGCCCGCCAGCAAGAAAATTTTGCTAGGGGTGCGACGTTCCTCCTGCACGGCTTCTGCTTCTTTGCTTGCATCGCCCTCCATATAGGCGAAAAGAGCGGCTTCGTGGCTGGCATCTTCTGCAGATTTCTTCGCGACAGGAGGAGGCGGAGCCGGAGCGTTATCCGAACTCATGTCTCCGTACCCGAGTAGCTCGTTTTGCGAAGCGGCGGTGGCTGGTGGTTGCGGCGCCGATTTTGTCAGCCGGGCTTGCAGCGATGCCCAGCCAGCGAGCGCTTTCTGTGGGTCGGCGGGTTCCGCAGCCGGACTTTCGGTTACTGCGGAAGCCATTGGCTCTAATTCCGTAAGGGCATCGATTTCCGAAGGCGCAACCTTCTCCAGCGATTTTTGCACCTCGCATTCGGTATCGAATTGCGCGCCCGGGCTGGAGTTTGGAGTTTGCAGAAATTCTCCTGCGCGGAAAGTTTTTTCCGTTGGCTGCGTTTTTATGGATGGTGGCACGGGAGCAGGAGCAGCGGTTGCCGACGCGGCCGCTGCGAAAGATGCCGGTGCGGCCGGTGGTGTAGGATCAATTGCCGCGGGTGTAGCAGTAATCGGCTGTTTGGAGCGAAGTAACTCGCAGGCGGTACCGAGTGTATCGCGCACCTGCTCCAGGCGAATCGGCTTCAGCAAAACCGAGTTGGCCCCGGCTTTTAACGCCTCCGGCAGTTTGGCGTCATCACTCACGATGGCAAGGCTGAGCGGGCGATGCGCGGCTTTTTGATCCCGCGCTGTCTTTAACAGGAATGCCGCTTCCGGCTGATCGTCCCAGTCGGTAATTACGATCTGGAACATCTGCGTGGTGACCCTTTCAACCGCGTCTACTGCGCTCGGGCAGTATTCTCCCTCGATTCCGAGATCGGCAAGCGCCTGCCAGATGGGCTGAACCATCTCTTCGTGCGACGAAAATAGAAGGCAGCGTAAGGGCATCCTATGCCAGACTAGGCAGCCCAAGTAACAACGGCAAGTTACTGAGGTTGGATGTGGTTCCATACCGGAATGACTGACTCGCCCCACTAGTACATGTCCTTCGCGTATTCCTGCGAAGAGGCTGCTGCGCAGTGGCGGCTTACCCATCCCCGTGGGTTAGAATGCTGGGTCGTTTCCCATCGAAAAGCTTATGCAGACTGCGGATGTGGTAATCGTCGGCGGCGGAATCGTCGGTTCGAGCATCGCTTATCACTTGACGGCGAACGGCTGCCGCAACGTTTTGGTCATCGAACGGGAATCCGCACAGGGCAAGGGATCGACCGGGAAAAGCATGGGCGGCGTGCGCGCCCAATTTTCGACTCCGGTCAGCATTCAGATGTCGTTGTATTCGATTCCGTTTTACGCGAGTTTTGAGGAGCGTCTCGGTTATCCCTGCGACTACCGTTCGCAAGGCTATCTATTTTGCGCGACCAGCGATTCGCACATGGCGTATTTGCGCGCGAATTATGCGCAGCAAGTGAAGATGGGATTGAAAAACGTTCGTCTGATGCAGGGCGACGAAATTCGCGGCATGTTTCCCCAATTGCGAGCGGATGACATTATCGGAGGAAGTTTCTGCTCGACCGATGGATTCGTCGATCCCTATAGCGCGATGACCGGGTTTATGACTTCGGCCGTTGAGCACGGCGCCACGTTATGGAAGAACACAACTGTCAGGGGTCTAACGCATGACGCAAGCGGTATTGCCTCGATAGAGACTTCGCGCGGAACCGTCGCAACTCGCAAGGTGGTGAACTGTGCCGGGGCCTGGGCTGCGGAAGTGGCGGGTTTTGTCGGAGTAGATTTGCCCGTGACGCCCCTGCGCCGCATGTTAGTTCCAAGCGAACCTTTTGATGAATTTCCGCACACCGCACCCATGATCGTCGACATGTCGAACGGGTTTCACTTTCGCCCCGAGGGACGCGGGTTTCTGCTGGCCTGGAACGATCCCGAAGAAACCACCGGCTTCAACACGGATTTCGATCCTGCTTTTATCGAGAAAATTCTGATTCGTGCAGCCGATCGAGTGCCCTGTTTCGCGAATCTTCCCATTAATCCCAAGCGCGCGTGGGCCGGGCTGTATGAAATGACGCCGGATCATCATCCGATTCTGGGTGAGGTGCCGGAGATGCCGGGATTTTTTCTGGCCAATGGTTTTAGCGGGCATGGAGTCATGCATGCACCGGCGACGGGAAAGATTCTCAGCGATTTGATTCTCAATGGGAAAACGGAGCTGATCAATGCTTCGCTATTGAGCATCCGCCGCTTTGCCGAGGGGCAGATGATTCATGAAACTGCAGTTTTGTGAGCTAGATTCAGTTTCCGGCACGGTAGAGTATTCACCACTAGATAAATCATGGGATTGCAGGAATACAACTACTGGCTGACCACCGCCAACTTTCCAAAAGCGCAGGCGCGGCCTTTGCCCGAACGTGTTGATGTTGTGGTGATCGGCGCTGGTTTCACGGGGCTATCGGCGGCGCGTACGCTCGCCAAACGTGGTGCGAAAGTCGCCGTTCTTGAAAGCGAAACGATCGGATGGGGCGCGAGTTCGCGCAACGGGGGCATGGTGCTGACCGGCATGAAGCTGGGAGTAACCCAGCTCATCTCCAAATACGGCCTCGATCTTACGCGCCGCATGTACGCGGCTTCACTGGAGAGCATCGACTGCGTCGAGCAGATCATCCGCGAGGAAGCCATTGAGTGCGACTTTTCCCGTTGCGGCCATTTGGAAGTAGCGTGCAAGCAGAAACATTTCGACGATTACGCGCGCCAAGCGGAGGTGATTGCGCGCGATTTCGATCACGTGTTGCATGTAGTGCCGAAACAGCAGTTGAGTGCGGAGATCGGGTCGGGCATTTATTACGGAGGAATGGTGGATGAAGTTAGCGCGGGATTGAATCCGGCGCGCTACGTGGCTGGCCTGGGCCACGCGGCAATAAAAGCTGGAGCGGAAATCTTTGAGCATGCGCGAGTAGAAGATGTGCGTAGAGAATTGCAGGGCGAATCCGGCTGGAAGGTGAAAACTTCGCGCGGAAGTTTGTGGACGCATGAAGTTTTCGTAGGCACCAGCGGCTACACGGGCAAAGCGACTCCGGCGTTGCAAAAGAAAATTATTCCGATCGGATCGTTCATCATCACGACGGAAGCTCTGCCCGAAAAACTTGCGCAAGAACTCAGCCCGCGTAACCGCATGATCTACGATTCGAAAAATTATCTTTACTACTATAGGCTTACGCCTGATCGCCGGATGTTGTTTGGCGGCCGCGCCGCATTTTTTCCCGAGAACGATCAGACCATTCGCGGCAGCGCGGAAATTCTGCGGCGCGGGATGATGGATGTCTATCCCCAACTGCGCGATGCCAAAGTCGAATATGTCTGGGGCGGCACGCTCGATTTTGCCTTTGACATCATGCCCCACGCCGGACGGATCGACGGCATGTATTACGCGGTTGGCTACGCCGGCCACGGCGTTGCCATGGCAACTTATCAGGGCCAGAAAATAGCGGAGTTGATAGCTGGAGACAAGCCCGAGAATCCATTCGTCGGTATTGCGTTTCCTGGCGCGCCGTTGGGTTTGTATAACGGCAGGCCCTGGTTCTTGCCGTTTGCAGGAGTGTGGTACAAGTTTTTGGATTGGGTGAGCTAACAACCTCACGCCCGAAGATCGTCTCGTTGAAATGATTCCTACTGGATACATGGCGAAGCGCGTCCAGAAGCCAAAGGCTTTCAGATTGATGGCATCGGCCACGTGTACCCAGTCAGCGGCTGCATAAGCGAGGACTTCGCTGACTACATGAGTACCGGAAACACAATGGCCACTGGCTCTTTGATTCGCCCGAGATTATTCGGACGGTAGCGCGAGCGCATTCCATTCAGCTCGAAGGAACGTCCTTCTTTTACTACGAAGTGTACGAGATGGAATTCGACGGGAAGATCTGGTCTCCGTACGAAGCCGAGCCCTCACTTCCCACCAACATCATCCCGCCCTACGAAAAAGTACTCGAAGGCTTCGATGTGGTTACGTTTATGCGAAGAATGCACCTGAGTGCTCGCCTCTTTCTTGCAACGGAATGGCAGAAGAAATTCGGACGAATCAACCCTGCCTGCTGGAATCGTTTGCCAAGGCGTACGATCAACTTAACCGCGGGGCGTTCAACAACGCTGAACCGGGACCATACCGCATCTTCGCGGTTTATTCAGTTCAATGGCCATGATCCGGTAGCGCGCGTCGGCGTAACCCAGGCAGTCATCGTTGGTAATCAGAATGCGATTTTGTGGACCGATCATAGACTTCTTCCCGATCGAACTTGAAGCCCGGAGGAAAAGGGCGGCTTAAAACCCGCAGGCGTTTAAGCGCGCGCTGCCGAACCCGCCTTCGCAGTCACTCTCGTATGCTCGGCCGATAGAACCAATCACTTTCTCCGTCGCTAATGCGAATGCCTGAGAGACCGCTCCCTTTCTGTTCCCAGTGGAATTTGTGATCGATGGTAGCCACTATATAGATCTGCTTTGAAAATACAAGCAGTCTTCGCATATTCCCTCCGGGCTCTGACCTCAACGATAACCCTAAACTCTCGCTCGCTGGAACGTGGTGCCGGGGCATTCTTGCATGGATGGCGAAAAATAGGCGTTTCTCATAAGCGAACGCCATCTGTTCGCCTCATTCCGTTCAGACTTTGTGGTTCCGTCGAAGACAATTCTGTTTTGGTTCTCCAGTTGCGCGGACCGCACTTGAGCACATGCCCGTGGTGAAGAAGACGGTCGAGCATGGCACTGACGGCAGCGGTGTCGCCCAACAGCTTCCCCCAGTCCTCGATGGGACGATTCGAGGTCAGGAGTGTGCTGGCCCGTTCGTAGCGCCGCATGATGATTTCTAGCAGTTCCTCGGCTGCAGTCAATGGCAGTTTGCGCATGCCCAGATCGTCGATGATCAGCAGGGGCACGGTTTCCAAGAACTCCATTCGCTCCTTCCGCGTGCCGTCCAGTGTCGCCTCCGCAAGTTCGTCGAGCAGTGTGTGTGTTTCACGATAGAGAACGCGATAACCCTGTTGAATGACGGCTTGCCCGATGGCCTGCGCTAAGTGAGACTTTCCACTCCCAGGAGGCCCGATGAAAAGTCCGCCCTCACGCCGCCCGACGAAGGCGCCCGTAGCCAGATCAAACACCAGACTACGATTCATCTTTTTATTAAAGTCGAAATCGAAGTTGTCGAGGGTCTTCTGGGAATCGCGAAACGCGGCTTGCTTGCGGCGCCGTTCCAGCAGTCGTTCACCACGGCGATTCAGTTCATCAGATACCAGACGGGAAAGCAGATCGATAGGTGCATGTTCTCGGCTTGTGCTTGATGCAGGCGTGTTTCCAGCACTTCCGCCATGCCGCCGAGTCGCAGTTGCTTGAGTGCACGGTTTAGTTCAATGAGATTCATTCTCTTGCTCCTTGGTTCTGTAGTTGATGAGATCGCGGTACTGGACCAGTTCTCGGATCAGAGGATCGACTTGCTGCAAAGTCAGTGGTGCTTGGGGACAACGTTCTAGGTAGCGGCGGACAAACCGATATTCCTGCACTCCCATTTCGAGTGCGGCAGCGCAAGCATCGTCGACAGCAGCGGCACGGCTACAAGCCTCCACGGGCGTCAACGTCCCGGACGCTATCTTTCGTTAGCCGGTTTTCAGGTGATAACTATTGGCCGGTTTTGGGTGATCGCTGAGGCTTTGGCACCGCCTCAAAATTATTCCCTATTAAATCTGTTAGAAATCCCCCTATCCATCGACTACCTTACCTGTGCGAGGAACTGAAGTCATACCCGGCGAACAGGTAAATCAGGATTCTCTGTACGAGCAGGCTGCATTGGCTTACGGCTCCGCGCTCGACCGGCTGGCGCGGGCGTATGAGCTTGATCCCGAGGCACGCTGCGATCTGTTGCAGGAAATCCATCTTCATCTCTGGCGCAGCTTCGCCAATTTCGACCAGCGATGTTCGCTGCGAACCTGGATCTACCGCGTGGCTCATAACATAGCCACCGGCCACGTGATTCGCCAGCGCCGCCTCAGGGACCGGTTGGTGAACATTGAGAACATCGAAGCCATGCCTGGCAGCGACCACATCGAACTCGCCGCCAGCCAGGCGCAGGCGCTCGAACGCCTTTCGACGCTGATCCAGCGGCTGAAGCCGATCGACCGGCAGATCATCGTTTGCTATCTCGAAGAGATGGACGCCAGCTCGATCAGCGAAATCACCGGACTTTCGCCGGCGAATATCTCGATGAAAGTCCACCGGATCAAAAATATTCTGCGGCGCTGGTTTGGGGAAAGAAAGTTCGAAGAAAGAAAGCCCGGAGAAGGAGAACTTCATGCCCAATGAATTCCATGGGAATGACCAAACAAAGAACGACCGAGCAAAGAGCGATTTGCAGATGAACGATCCGCAAAATATCTGGAGAAACCAAACTACGGAGGCATTCAAAATGTCAGCAGATCAACTACGCAGTAAAGCGCAACAACGTCAGTCGAAAGCACGGCTGGAAGCCATCTACTCGATCCTCGCCGGACTCGTCCTCTTTGCATTTTTCGCGCGAACTGTAACGCAGGTACACGATGTGGTTCCGCGCATCGGCTTCGCGGTGCTCAGTCTTTGGGGCATCTACTTTGCGTGTCAGGCGTACAAATGGATTTGGGCACGCCGATCCGAGCTGGACGCGACCGTCAACACCACGCTCCAGGCATATCGGAGCGAGCTCGAAAAACGCCGCGACTATGTCCGGCATATCTGGCAAAGAGCAGGTCTTACGTTCTGTTCTCTAGGAGCGGTAATGGTTGTGACGCCAGCCCTGCTCAAGTGGCAGGACGCACCTCGGATGCTGGCGAACTGGGCGCCAGTTTACATACTCCTCGCCGTGTGGCTGGCTGTGTTCTTTCCCATGCGCAGGCGAAGACAGCAGAAGCTGAACCAAGAGATTGATGAGTTGCGTGGATTTGAGAGGGAGGGTCGGGCGTGAGGTTGAAGTTCAAGGGATTCCCTTCGACTTCGCTCAGGGCAAGCTCTCCTGTCTCGCTGCGCTCGCGCGTCGGAATGACAAGGGGTTTGCGGAGCGGCAAAGGAAAAGGCCAATCTGATTTCTCAGACTGGCCTTTATTTATGCCGGCAACGACCTACGCTCCCACACACTTGGCGCGTGCAGTACCATCGGCCCTGCGGGGCTTAACTTGAGGCGCTTAGAAGGCGTGAGCGCGCGCTCTTTGCGCGCGGGAGCCTTCTGCCGAAATCCTGAGCGTTCTTTGCGAAGGATCTCTCGGATGCAACACCGTAGTAAAGTAGTTCGAGCATGGTCATGCCTAATACCGAGGACATCGCAAGAAGCGTCTTTGCGGAAATTGCGAAGCGTTTTCCGTCCTTGCATATGGTCGAGAAACACGACGACCCAGTGGAAATCAGCATCACGGTGCCCGCTCAGCCCGGACTGCGGCACAAGGTTTGGCTATGCTTGCAGAATCGTGATGAGCTCGGCTTTGGAGCCGGCCACTTTTATATCGAGTTCTTCCCATGCACAAAGCCGGATCGCGTCGAAAAATACTTAGACGCTGTAACCGGTTTCTTGTCGGGCACGTATAGGATTCTCGAAACTTACAGAGGTACAACGTGCTACAAGGCCAAGCTTCAGAAGCCCGACGGCGACGGCTGGCGCACAATTGCCAATTGGGCAACGATTTGGATTCCGCTGTGGTCTGAGAAAACGGTGAGAGAATTGCGGAACCAGTGAGCCCTTTATCTTGAAAAGGAAAAGGCCAATCTGATTTCTCAGACTGGCCTTTATTTATGCCGGCAACGACCTACGCTCCCACACACTTGGCGCGTGCAGTACCATCGGCCCAGCGGGGCTTAACTTCCGTGTTCGGGATGGGAACGGGTGGAACCCCCGCGGTAAGATCACCGACAAGTCGTAGCTGTCAGCTTTCAGCCGTGCGCTCAGCTTATTGCCGAGGCGGACGTTTTCGTGCTGATGGACAGCAAACTTGGTGAATCCCAGTTGTCGCTTTCACGCCTCAGAAAAACTGAGAGCGGAAAGCTGACAGCTGAGAGCTAGCTTTCAAAGATCGTGAGGACGAAACCTCACAACTGAATAGATTGGTTTGTACTAGCAAAATCGACAAGACATTCAAACTCGTCGGCGCACAGTCATCAGTGTTGCATCTCAATCATCCAGGTTCGAACGACTTCAACAGCATTGCTGGATTACAGTTCAGGTTCTAACTGAGGCACGGCTGAAGCCGCGCCCTACCCAACTGAGTACTGACAACTGTTTTTCTGCACCGAGTAAATTTTATGGTCAAGCCGAACGGGCGATTAGTACTGGTAAGCTACGAGTGTTGCCACTCTTCCACCTCCAGCCTATCAACCAGGTAGTCTACCTGGGCCCTTCATATCCCTTAAGGGTTGGGAGATCTCATCTTGAGGAGTGCTTCCCGCTTATATGCATTCAGCGGTTATCACTACCGAACTTCGCTACCGAGCGGTGCCATTGGCATGACAGCTCGAACACAAGAGGTTCGTCCATCCCGGTCCTCTCGTACTAAGGACAGGTCCTCTCAAATCTCCTGCGCCCACAACAGATAGGGACCGAACTGTCTCGCGACGTTCTGAACCCAGCTCACGTACCGCTTTAATAGGCGAACAG
>DATHMV010000008.1:0-141924 GCA_035486715.1 Candidatus Aquilonibacter sp. | reverse complement strand
CCGCCAGGTTCTCGATCAGGTGCGTTCGATGGTGGCGACGGGCGTTACCACCATGGATCTCGAACGTGCCGCTGAGAAGAAGATTGCGGAACTCGGAGCTAAGCCGGCGTTCAAGGGCTACTACGATTATCCCTGCGTGCTGTGCACCTCGGTGAATGAAGAGATTGTGCACGGCATCCCGTCGGAAAAGCGGGTGCTGAAAGCGGGCGACATCGTTTCGATCGACTGCGGCGTGGTGCTCGATGGATATTACGGCGACGCGGCCATCACGGTTCCGGTCGGCGATGCGGTGAAGCCGGAGTTACAGAAGTTGCTGGAAGTTACCGAAGCGTCGCTCTATCGGGGCATTGAACAGGCGCGGATCGGCAACTCGATCGGTGATGTGGGCGCTGCGGTGCAGGAACATGTCGAGGCCGCGGGATTCAGCGTGGTGCGCGAGTTTGTAGGGCATGGCATTGGGACGCGCCTGCACGAGGAGCCGCAAGTTCCGAACTTCGGCAATCGTGGGCACGGGGCCAAGTTGCGCGAGGGTATGGTAATCGCGATCGAGCCCATGGTGAATTACGGCAAGCCCGAGACGCGCGTGCTGGGCGACAAGTGGACGGCCGTGACCGCGGATGGAAGTTTCAGCGCGCACTTCGAGCACTGCGTGGCGGTGACGAAGGATGGTCCAGTGATTTTGACGCAGTAGAACAGCTTTTAGCTGCTAGCTCCTAGCTTCTAGCTAGTCGGGCTGGATGGCTAGGAGCTAGCAGCTAGAAGCTAGGAGCGAATGAGTAAAGAAGACGCGATTGAAGTGATGGCGGTGGTCCTGGAACCGCTGCCCAACGCCATGTTCCGGGTGGAACTGGAAAATAAACATCAGGTGCTGGCGCACGTTTCGGGAAAGATGCGCAAGAATTTCATCCGCATTCTGCCCGGAGATAAAGTCGCGGTCGAGCTTTCGCCCTACGATTTGAATCGCGGGCGGATTGTGTATCGCTACAAATGATTTTTTGTGGGACCGGGGTTTCTGACCCGGTCGGGCCGGGCAGAGCCCGGCGGTATTTGCTGAAAGCTGAGAGCTGACGGCTGAAAGCTGGGGTTATGAAAGTCAGAGCATCGGTAAAGAAAATTTGCGACAAGTGCAAGGTCATTCACCGCAAGGGTGTGGTGCGGGTGATTTGCGTCAACTCGAAACATAAACAGCGGCAAGGCTGAAAAGCAGCTTCTAGCTCCTGGCTTCTAGCTAGGACGTCGATCCCTTCGGGGTTTAGCTAGAAGCTACCAGCTAGAAGCTTTAAAGCGGACAGGCTGTCGGAGGCGTAAGAGCTTATGGCACGTATTGCAGGCGTGGATCTTCCCCGCCAGAAGCACATCAACATCGCGCTGACCTATATTTACGGAATCGGACGGCCGCGCGCTGTTCGCATCCTCGACGAAGCCAAGGTTGAGCCCATGAAGAAGGTTCAGGACCTGAGCGAGGAAGAGGTCAACCGCATCCGCACGGTCATTGAGGCCGAGGGGTTGGTGGAAGGCGATTTGCGCAAGGAAGTTTCGATGAACATCAAGCGGCTCATCGAAATCGGCTCCTATCGCGGATTCCGGCACCGCCGCAACCTGCCGGTCCGCGGACAGCGCACACATACGAATGCCCGGACGCGAAAAGGTCCGCGCAAGGGAACGGTCGCGGCCAAGAAGAAGACGGCGACGAAGACTTAAGAGCAGCTTCTAGCTTCTAGCTTCTAGCTAGAAGCTAAGAGCTAGGAGCTAAGAGCTACTATGGCAAAACCAGCAGCAGCGGGCGGCGCAGCAGCCGCGCCGGAGAAAAAGGGCAAGAAGAAGACCTTCAAGAAGAAGGAGCGCAAGCACGTCCCGCACGGGCTGTGCTACGTACAGGCGTCCTTCAACAACACGATCGTGACCATCACCGACATGAACGGCAACGTTCTGTCGTGGAAGAGTTCCGGATCGCTGGGCTTCCGCGGATCGCGCAAAGGCACTCCGTTCGCCGCGCAGCAGGCGGCTTCGAACGCGGCCAATATGGCTCGCGATCACGGCGTGCGCAGCGTTGACGTTCGCGTCAGCGGCCCCGGTTCGGGCCGCGAATCGGCCGTACGCGCTTTGGCGACATCCGGCATTGAAGTTCGTTCCATCCGCGACGTCACGCCGATTCCACACAACGGATGCCGTCCGCCGAAGCGACGTAGAGTGTAAACAAGAGATTAGGGGTCAGGGGACTAGGGATTGGCGAATTTAACTAATCCCTAATACCTGGGCCCCAAAGCACTGATTTTCGTCCGGGACGAAGGGTGAAGCCAAACCCGTAAACCGGTCATCTAAAAGGAGAACAATTTGGCACGTTATACCGATGCAGTTTGCCGTCTCTGCCGCCGTGAGGGCATGAAGCTGTTCCTCAAAGGCTCGAAATGTTTCAGCGATAAGTGTCCCATCGAGAAGCGTAACTTTGCTCCCGGACAACATGGGAAAGACCGCAAGGCCAAGATCGTTGGCTACGGTTTGCAGTTGCGTGAAAAGCAAAAGGCCAAGCGTATTTACTTCACGCTCGAAGGCCAGTTCCGCAACTACTTCGAGAAAGCCGCGCGCACCCAGGGTGTAACGGGCGAACTGCTCTTGCAGCAACTGGAGCGCCGCCTCGACAACGTTGTCTACCGCCTCGGCTTCGCGCAGTCCCGCCGTCAGGCTCGTCAGTTGGTGCGCCACGGACACGTCGCGGTCAACGGCAAGAAGGTCAACATCCCTTCTTACGAAGTCAGCGCCGGACACGAAATTTCGATTCGCGAAAACAGCAAGAAGCTGGCTGTGCTCGAACTGGCGAAAGAATACGCCAGCCACGGCACTATGCCGAACTGGCTGGAAGTGAATCGCGATAACTATACGGCAAAGGTACTGTCGCTGCCGAAGCGCGAAGATATTCAGCTGCCGGTGAATGAGCAGCTGATTGTTGAACTTTACAGCAAGTAAGAGATTGAGCCATCGGGGTCATTGAGCGATTCAAAATCACTCAATCGCCCGATCGCAAAATCACTCAATGGTCGGGTCCATTTTTCGAGCCAGATCAGCCTTTCCCAGCGTCGACCTGAGTTGGACCACTCAGCGAGCCAGGATTGAGCCAAACGGCCGAAGGAGAGAAACACAATGCTTTGGAAAGGTTTTCAAAAACCGAAACGTTTAGCGGTCGATACTTCCACCCTCACCGATAAGTACGGCATCTTCTGGGCGCAGCCGTTCGAACGCGGCTTCGGCACCACAGTCGGCAATGCTTTGCGACGCGTGTTGCTCAGTTCGATTGAAGGCGCGGCCGTCACTGCGGTGAAGATGGAAGGCGTGCTGCACGAATTTCAGTCGATCCCCGGCGTGGTCGAGGACGCGACCGACATTATCCTCAACTTGAAGCAGATACCCTTCAAGCTCGCGGGCGATGCGCCGAAGGCGATTTATCTCCGCGCCGATCAGCCCGGAGTCGTCACCAGCGGCATGATCGAAGCCGACGGAGATGTCGAGGTTTTGGATAAAGACGTCTACATCGCCACAGTCAGCGAAGGCGGCAAGCTCGACATGGAAATGCGACTGAAGCGCGGCCGCGGCTACGTCTCCGCCGATAAGAATTTCGACGAGGATCTCGGCATCGGTTTCATCCCGATCGATTCTGTTCACTCGCCGGTGCGCAAGTGCAATTACACAGTCGAAGCCGCGCGTCTCGGCCAGATCACTGACTACGACAAGCTCACACTTGAAGTCTGGACCAACGGCTCGATCACTCCCGCCGATGCCATCGGGCTCTCGGCGAAGCTGATGAAGGATCACATGAACATCTTCATCAACTTCGAGGAGGAAATCGAAACCGGCACATCGTCGTCCGATGATCGCAAGCCCGAGATTCACAACGAGAACCTGAACCGCTCCGTTGAAGAACTCGAACTTTCCGTTCGCAGCTACAACTGCCTGAAGAACGCGAATATTCAGACCATCGGGGAGTTGGTGCAGAAGACCGAATCGGAAATGCTCAAGACGAAAAACTTCGGCCGCAAGTCGCTGAACGAGATTAAAGAAATTCTCTCGACCATGGGCTTGAGCCTGGGCATGAAGATCGACGAGCACGGCAACGCCGTGCCCGGCCCGACTTCGAATCTGGTGCTGCCGGCGTCGGCCTACGGCCCGGACGATCAGCTGTAGGACTCAGGTTTCGGAGTTTCAAGGTTGCAAGGAAATTGAGCTTTGAAAGGGCGCGGCTTTTAGCCGCGCCGCCTTGAGATTAAAAATTGCGGGGCTTTAGCCCCTGAGGTTTTCACATGCGTCACAAAGTAGCAGGCTTCAAACTCGGACGGAACACATCGCACCGGCGCTCGCTGCTGCGTAATCTCGTCACCTCAGTCATCGTCGAAGAGCGGATCGAAACCACCGTTCCCAAAGCGAAGGCAGCGCGCCCCATCGTCGAGAAGATGATCACGCTCGGCAAGCGCGGCGACCTCGCCGCCCGCCGTCTGGCGTCTTCGTACCTCATGACCAGCGAAGCCGTGGTCAAGCTGTTCGACACCGTCGGTCCCCGCTTCGGAGACCGCAACGGCGGTTACACTCGCGTCATCCGCACCGGCTGGAACAAAGGCGATGGCGCAGACAAAGCCTTCCTCGAACTCCTCGGCAGCGAAAAAATCCTCGACGAGAAGAAAGAAAAGCGCGCCGAAGCCCGCGCCAAGAAGAACGCCGAAGCCAGAAAAGCCATGGAAGACGCCGAAGCGCAAGCCCAGCACGATGGCGGCATTGAGCCGACCAAAGATCACGAGGACGATAAGAAGTAGCGTTTGGGTTTCGACGGACTTCTCTAAACAATCATGAGGCACGGCGCAAGCCGTGCCTTTTTGCTGAGTAGCCGTTTTTCAGGCGTTGCGAAGAGCCTGCCCTGAGCCGCATGGCGATAGGGATCTCCCGCTTGACCGGCCTAACACGTTAGCCAAACTACCTGCACGCCGCTCCATTGACTTGCTCCTTCCACCCCACGTAAGATTCCCGCACAAATGATCGGGCGGACGATCTCGCATTACCGGATTGTAGAAAAACTGGGCGGCGGCGGCATGGGAGTGGTCTTCAAGGCCGAAGACACCGAACTCGGCCGCTTTGTCGCATTGAAATTCCTGCCCGACGACATGGCGCATGACGAGCCGACGCTCGAGCGCTTCCGCCGCGAGGCCCGTGCCGCTTCTGCTCTGAACCATCCCAATATCTGCACCATCTACGAGATCGGCAAGCATGAAGGCCAGTCCTTCATCGCGATGGAATTTCTGGATGGTTCCACGCTGAAGCACCTGATCGGTCCGCGGCCCATCGAACTGGAGCCTCTGCTCGGAATCGGCATCGAAGTTGCCGATGCGCTGGATGCGGCTCATAGCAAGGGAATTGTTCACCGTGATATCAAGCCCGCAAATATTTTCGTTTCCAAGCGCGGCCACGCCAAGATTCTGGATTTTGGTTTGGCGAAAATGGGCGTTCGGGGGAACTCCGTCAGCGGAGATTCGCAAACCCTGGCCGACGTTGCGCGCCTTGACCTCACCAGCCCCGGCACGGCGCTAGGCACCGTTGCGTACATGTCTCCCGAACAGGTGCGAGGGAAAGACCTCGATGGCCGCACCGATCTGTTCTCGTTCGGCATCGTTATTTACGAGATGGCCACGGGCCTCATGCCATTTCGCGGCGAAACGCCCGGCGTAATTACCGAGGCAATTCTCAACCGTGCTCCTGCGCCCGCAGTCCGCATCAATCCCGATGTTCCTCCCGAACTTGATCGAATCATCAGCAAGCTGCTGGAAAAAGATCTCGAGATGCGCTACCAGAGCGCCGCCGAAGCGCGCGCCGATCTCAAGCGGCTAAAACGTCAGAATGATTCTTCAAGAATTTCCTCGCCGGTTGCGGCTGAAACTCCCAGCGGATCGGCGGCCATCGCCGCAGCGCCTCATGCTAGTTCGTCCGGAATAAGTTCCTCAGGAATAAAAGCCGTTCCCGCATCCCGGCCGCGCGGAACCGTCTACGCCCTGGGAGCCGCTCTGGTTGCGGCATTAGCCGTTATCGCATTTCTTCTGCTGCATCATGCCGGCGTAGCCGTATCTCCCGCCTATCACCTGCTGACCTACCGCCGCGGCACGATTCGCATGGCACGATTCGCGCCCGACGGCCAGACGGTCGTCTACAGCGCGGCTTGGGAGGGAGGTCCAGTTGAAATCTTCAGCACACGCTTCGGCACGCCGGAATCCCGTCCGGTAGGAGTTCCGGGCGCCGAAATTTTGGCGATATCGTCCACCGGAGAGATGGCAGTCTTGCTGCGCAGCCGGCAAACCAAGTCGCAGGTTTACAGCGGTACGCTGGCGCGAATGGCGCTCGGCGGCGGGGCGCCTCGCGAAGTTCTGGAAAACATTCAGTGGGCCGACTGGTCGCCGGATGGCTCGCAGTTGGCCATTGTCCGCGACTTCAACGGACGCAATCGCCTCGAATATCCGCCAGGCAAGGTGTTGTACGAAACCGGGGGCTGGATCAGCCATCCGCGCGTGTCGCGAAAAGGCGACATGATTGCATTTATCGATCATCCGATCCAGGGCGATTCGATCGGCGGTGTCGCTGTCGTCGACACCAGCGGCAAGAAGCGTTCCTTGAGCCAGAGTTATGGCGGTGGAGCGGTTGGCTTAGCCTGGTCGCCAAAAGGCGATGAAGTGTGGGTCACCGCGACCTTGATTGGCATTGATCGTTCGGTGTTTGCCGTACCGCTTTCGGGCCCGGAGCGGTTGGTCGCGCGCGTTCCCGCGGACCTTACTCTTCAGGATGTTATGCCCGATGGCCGGGTCCTACTGGCGCGCGACAGTTGGCGGCGCGGGCTGATCGTTCATCGCGCCCAAGACACGACCGAGCGCGACTTCACATGGCTCGATTGGTCATATCCGGTCACGCTCTCCAATGATGGCCAAACGTTGCTGTTCCGCGAAGAAGGTGAAGCCGGCGGCCCAACCTATGCCGTCTATCTCCGCAAGACCGACGGATCGGCGGCGGTGCGCCTGGGCGACGGCCAGTCCCTTGCGCTTTCGCCCGATGGTAACTGGGCGCTAGCCTGCCGCGGCGATAAGCAAACCGATCTGTTCCTGTTGCCGACCGGGCCCGGCGAGCCTCGCACTTTGAGGGGGCACGACATCATTCACAACGCGGCCCGCTGGTTTCCCGATGGCAAGCGGATTTTGATTGCCGGCATTGAGCCCAATCACGGCCTGCGGCTTTACGTCCAGGATATCGATTCCGACAAGTTCGAAGCAGTCAGTCCGGAAGGAACGGATGGTTCGGCGTATGCCCTTTCGCCCGATGGCACTGCGGTTGCCGCCATGGGTCCGGATGCGAAGCCTTATTTGTTTCCCATCCCGGCTGGAGATCCCCGGCCCATCAAGGGATTGCTCCCGGGTGAAGTGCCGGTGGGCTGGAGCGCGGATGGCCGATCTTTATACATCTATAAGGGTGGCGAATTGCCTGCCAAGGTCTACCGTTTGGACATTGCCAGCGGCAATCGCACGCTCTGGAAGCAGCTTATGCCGCCAGACCCCGCCGGAGTTGAATTCGTGGGTCCAGTTTTACCCACGCCCGATGGCAGTTCCTATGTGTACGGCTACCGGCGACTGCTGTCGGATTTGTATTTGGTCGAGGGTTTGCAGTAATGGGGGTGGAGATGATGTGTGTGGAGCGGGCACTCCTGCCCGCTTGCGCGCACCAGCAAAAAGCCAGCGGACAAGAGTGCCCGCTCTACGCGTACATGTCCCTCCGCGTCTCCCGCCGGTAATCTTGCCCTAAATTGTCATTCCGATACACTCCGGTCAGGATGGGCTTCACTCGCGTACAGATCGGTATCGCTGTCGGCGTAGCCGCGCTGCTGGTGTTTGGATTTCTCGGCTACATCTGGTGGCTGAGCAATCAGGGACCGGTGCTGGCGCGCTCGGAAGAACGCGATCCGCTCACCGGCCTGCCGGTTAGCATCCGCATGAATCCGCTGCGCGACCGCACCATCGAGCACAGCGCCAACAAGTTTCTGCACGAACTGCGTGATGGCCACTGCGACGAACTGCTGGCGCAATGGGAGCACGATTACCGCAAGAAATACGCTCACTTCATCTGCGACTCCGAGGCGAAGCATCCATTGCTCTCCTGGGAGTTGGCCGAGTGGGAGAGCGCGCCGCCGCTGACCATCCTGCACTATCGCGGCAAGCGCCGCTACGGCAACGACCAGCCCGGAACTTATCAGGAACTCTTCACAGTGACGACAGAGAACAAGGATGGTGAGTGGGTAGTGACCAAGTACGACGCGATGTACTGAGCTGGTACCCAGTACCGAGCACGTGGTGCAAGTTGCGCGTATCGCGTGCGTCACGCGCGTTCCGCGAATGCTCGAGAACGCGCACCTTTTCTGAAACTCTTCAGCCAGATCACGATCAGTATCTGCGCCGCGATACCTGCACACGTATCGAGCACAACATCCTGCCACTTTCCAGTTCGCGAAGGAATGAAGCTCTGGTGCCATTCATCCAGACTTGCCACGATTGCGGTCCCAAGAATCGCAATGCTCGCCCACCGCATAGTCCACTTCGCGTCGTTCATTGCCGGTAAAGTAGCGCGCCAGGCGCGGAAGAGCAGAATGCTTAAGATGGCATAGCCGACTACATGCCCGCTTTTGCGAATGAAGAAATGCCAGAATTCGAAGTGCTTCAAGTCCATGCCGAAAAGGAAATGCAGAATCGGATAGAGAATCCGGCTGGTATTATGCGCTGACAACATCGCCGTGGATTCAATGGCGATAACAATGAGCCAAAGAATCGCAGCAATCCATGCCTTAAGAAGATGGTTCCGGTCGCGGTTCAAACGCGCGCACTACTCGATGGCATAGTTGGGAGCCTCGCGGGTGATCATGACATCGTGCACGTGGCTTTCGCGCAGTCCTGCGCCGCTGATGCGCACAAAACGAGTTTTCTGCAGCAGTTCGCCGATGGTCGCGCAGCCGCAGTAGCCCATACCGGATTTCAACCCACCCACCATCTGGTGCACGATCATGGAAACCGAGCCGCGATAGGGCACGCGCCCTTCAATGCCCTCGGGAACCAGCTTGCCCAGGCGGTTTGAGTCGCCATTGCCCGAGGAGCCTGCCACCGAGGAGTCGTTCTCCGTGTTCTGGAAATAGCGTTCGCTGGAACCTTGCGCCATAGCGCCAATCGATCCCATACCGCGATACGCTTTGAACGAGCGGCCTTGATACAGAATCATCTCGCCAGGACTTTCGTCCGTTCCGGCAAACAGCGAGCCAATCATGACGGCGCTTGCGCCCGCGGCGAGCGCTTTCGTGACATCGCCGGAATATTTGATCCCGCCATCGGCGATGATGGGAACGCCCGCATCTTTCGTAGCGCGGTAGGCTTCGGCAATAGCCGTAATCTGCGGTACACCGGCGCCGGTGACTACCCGCGTAGTGCAGATAGATCCAGGCCCGATGCCAACCTTGATGCCGTCCGCGCCCGCGCGGGCGAGTTCGCAAGCGCCGTCGAACGTGGCAACATTGCCGGCCAGCAGTTGCATCTCCGGCAGCTTCGATTTCACCAGCTTCACGGCTTCGAGAACTTTTGTCGAGTGGCCGTGCGCACTGTCGATGGCTAGTACATCCACTTTTGCTTCCGCCAGTTCTTGCGCGCGCTCCAGAAAATCTCCCGTGGCGCCAATGGCAGCTCCCACCCGCAACCGTCCGTGAGAATCCTTGGCCGCGTTAGGGTATTTCAGTTTTTTCTGAATATCTTTTACGGTAATCAAGCCCTTGAGATTGTATTTGTCGTCGACCACGAGAAGCTTTTCGACGCGGTGCTCGTGGAGAATTTTTTCGGCATCTTCGAGAGTCGTTCCTACCGGAACTGTGATGAGATTTTTCTTCGTCATCACGCGATCGATGGGAATGTCGAAGCGGTTTTCAAACCGCAGGTCGCGATTGGTAAGGATGCCCACAAGCTTGCCGTTTTCGGTGATGGGCACACCCGAGATTTTATATTTCCGCATGACTTCGAGCGCGTCGCTGACTTTGGCGTTCGGCGACATGGTTACCGGATCGACGATCATGCCGCTCTCTGACCGCTTCACCTTGTCGACTTCATTGGCCTGCTGCTCAATCGTCAGATTACGATGAATAATGCCGAGACCGCCCTGCTGCGCCAGCGCAATCGCCATGTGCGATTCGGTAACAGTATCCATGGCTGCGCTGACGATGGGAATGTTTAAGGCTATGTTGCGAGCAAGCTGGGTCTGAGTGTTGGCGGTTGCTGGAATCACATCCGAGCGCGCAGGCAAGAGAAGAACGTCGTCGAAGGTGAGAGCTTCGGGTACGGGGAAATGAATCATAAAATTCTCGGAGACTCTACCATCTTGTGGAGTGAATCTTCATTCTAGAGAGGACAGGAGATTCAGGCAAATTTTGGTTTCTGCGCTTCACCGGTTATGGCTGGGCGTGGAGTGCGACCGAGAAGTGGCCCTCATTCTTCATATCAGTAGCAGTCAAACTTGTTATCATCGCTAGTCTTTACGGAGTGGCTATGCGCAAGCTGATTTTATGGTTTTGTTTTTTGGGGTTCTTAACAACTATCGTGACGGCCCAGCAATACGATCTTGTGATCGAGGGCGGACGCACTATCGATCCAGAGACGGGGCTGGATGGAGTGCGCAACGTCGGCATTCGCGACGGGAAGATTGTCCGCATCTCGCAGGAAGCATTGAACGGGCGGCGCGTGGTTCGTGCGCGCGGGTTGGTGGTTGCCCCCGGCTTTATCGATCTGCACCAGCACGGGCAAGATCTGGCAAGCCAGCGTGTGAAGGCGTTGGACGGGGTAACCGCGGCGCTTGAGTTGGAGATCGGTGCGCCCGATGTGGCCCAGTTCTTGAAATCCAAAGAAGGTCACTCGCTGATCCACTACGGTACCTCGGCCAGCCATGTTGCGGCGCGTGCCGCAGTGTTCGGCGCGCCATTGCCGGCTGAAGTGGTTGGAGACCACAGCGGCTCGCCTGAAATTTTGCCCAAGAGCGGACCGGCAACCGATCAGCCGGCCACGCCGGAACAGATCGAGGCGATACAGCAACGCTTGCGCGCGGAACTTGATGCGGGCGGCCTAGCTATTGGAATGGGCATTCAATACACACCAGGTGCCACGCGGCTGGAAGTGATTGATATGTTCCGTCTGGCCGCTGAGCGCGGGCTGCCAGTCTATACCCACATGCGCAGCGCAGGGCGGATTGAACCCGGCTCTTCCATTGAGGCGGTCAGCGAGGTGATCGGAGCGGCGGCCATCACCGGCGCTGCGCTGCACATTGTGCACATCAACAGCACTTGCCTGCGCGATTCGCTGGAGTGTCTCTCCATGATTGAAGGCGCACGCGCTCGCGGGCTGGATGTGACGACCGAGGCGTATCCCTATATTGCGGGCATGACGGCAGTGAACTCGGCAGTGTTTAATACGGGCTGGCGCGAGAAGCTTGGAATCGATTACGGCGATCTTGTGCTGCCGGATACCGGTGAGCACCTGACCAAGGAGCGTTTCGACGAGTTGCATAATTCCAGCACGACGCATTGGGTGCTGATTTTCGGGAACACGCAGGAAATTGTAGACAAGGTGATTCCGCATCCGCTGGTAATGATCGCGAGCGATGGCATCGACAGCCATCCGCGCAATGCGGGGACTTACTCGCGAGTGCTGGCGCAATATGTCCGCGAGAAGGGAACGGTCACGTTGATGGATGCGATCCGCAAGATGAGTTTCATGCCAGCGGAAATGCTGGAGCGATCAACGCCAGCAGCACGGCAAAAAGGCAGACTGCAGGAGGGTGCCGACGCCGATGTTGTGGTGTTCGATGCGGCGATCATCAGCGACCGGTCTACCTTCGAGAAGCCTATGGAGCCGAGTGTGGGTGTGAGGTGCTTAGTGGTGGGAGGAACTGTGGTGGTAGACGAAGGCAAGATCGTGCCGAATGTGTTTCCGGGCAAAGCATTGCTCGGGCCGGGAAAGGCAGTCTCTGACATAGGCCACTGAGGACCCCCGCCTCTCAACCCCCGTTCGGGCGTTTGTCTTTTACCCATCTTCGGGCGTATATTAGAAAACTGAGAACTGTTGTGTAGTACCGGCGTTTGGCGAAGCACACCAGTGGGCGCAAGCCCACTTTTTCGTTGCATATGAATTCGTCCGGCTGGCTGGACTGCAAGTTGTTGGATGCATGGCACTTGAGCTAGATCGCGTGCGCGGGATTGCGGAGCGGGTGGCCGCTTCAAGCGGCTTGGAAGTGGTCGATGTGGAGTTTCGCGGCAGCGGCAATGCCCGCATGTTGCGAGTGTTTTTAGATAAGCCGGGAGCGGCAAGTGGTGATCCGCTGGCCGGAGTAACGCACGGAGACTGCGCCAACTTCAGCCGCGAGTTTGGCACCATTCTCGACGTTGAGGATGCGATCGCGGGCAGTTACACGCTGGAAGTTTCGTCCCCGGGGCTAGACCGAAAGCTGACGAAGGCGAAGGATTTTGAGCGCTTCGTCGGCAGCCGGATGAAGGTGATGACGAGGAATCCGGTGAACAATAACCGGTACTTCGAGGGCCGGCTGGAAAGTTTTCGCGAAGGCTTGCTTACGTTGGATTTGAGCGTGGCCAGTCACAAGTCGCGCCGAAAAATGAGTGCGGCGGGTGGGGAGCAAGGGCGGAAGATTGGAATTGAATTCGCCAACATTGAGAAAGCGAACTTGGTGCCGGAAATCTAGTTGCCAGTACCCGGTACCCAGTTGCCAGTTGGTCGGGAGCATGTCCCGTCTAACTGAAAAACTGCGTACTAGGTACTAGGTACTGAGAACTGAATTATGGCAAGTGAGATCTACAACACGATCGACGCGTTAAGCCGCGAAAAAGGGATTGATCCGCAGATTGTAGTGGCCGCGGTGGAAGACGCCATTGTGATGGCGACGCGCAAGTACTACAAGTCGCAGGAAAATCTGCGCGCGGAATTGGATAAGGAAACCGGCAAGATCAATGCCTATGCCGTGAAAACCGTGGTGGAAACACCGGAGCAAGTGGAAGATCCCCTGTTGCAAATTACTCTTGAGGATGCGCGCAAGTCCGATCCGAATCTGGAGATCGGCGGAGAGTTGCGCATTCCAAAAGTTACCGAGGGAATTCTCGGCCGCATCGCTGCGCAACTTGCGAAGCAGGTGATTTTTCAGAAGGTGCGCGAAGCCGAGCGCGACACGGTTTACAACGAGTATATCGGTCGCGTGGGCGAAGTAGTAAACGCCACGGTAAAGCGCGTTGAAGGTCCGGATGTAATCTTCGACATCGGCAAGGCGGAAGCCCGCATGCCGCGCAAGGAGCAGTCCAGGCTGGAATCGTTCGCCATTGGCGAGCGCGTGCGCGTTGTAATTGCGCGGGTGGAAAAAGCTTCGAAAGGGCCGGGAGTGGTCGCGTCCCGCGCCGTGCCTGATCTAGTGCAGCATTTATTTCAGACAGAAGTCCCGGAAATTTATGACGGCACTGTAGTGATTCGCGCTATCGCACGCGAGGCCGGCGAGCGTACCAAGATTGCCGTCATGTCGAAAGACAAAGACGTAGATGCAGTTGGCGCGTGCGTGGGCATGAAAGGCATGCGTGTGCAGTCGATCATCCGCGAACTTCACGGAGAAAAAATCGACATCATCGAGTATCACGAAGATGCGGTAACATTCGCCGAAAAAGCGCTTCAGCCGGCGAAGGTTAGCAAAGTTACGGTGATTGATTCTGCCGGCAAGCATCTCGAGGTTGTGGTTGACGACAGCCAGCTTTCCCTCGCCATCGGCAAAAAGGGCCAGAACGTTCGCCTGGCGGCCAAGCTGCTCGGCTGGAAGATCGACATCAAGAGCGAGGAAGAAAAGCGGCAGGAAGTAGAGCAGCAGATGTCGGCATTGGCTCCGCAAAGTGCCACTCCGCTTGAGAGTGTGCCCGGCCTCGGCGAAGGCATCGTCGAGAAACTGAGTGCGGCAGGTGTTACCACCGTCGAGGCTTTGGCCGATATGACGCCGGAGCAGCTTGAGGCGATCGAAGGCATTGGGCCGAAGACGGTGGAAAAAATCAGCCTTGCGGTGAATAATTACTTCGCCAGCCTGGATCAGGGTACGGCGGTTGAAGGCGAAGTGGCGGCAGCGGAAGCCGTTGAGGCAAGCGGCGAAGTTCCAGAACAAGCCGCAGAACTTGCCGCCGAGGATTCTGCGTCAGTGGAAGAAAATTCGGGTGAAGCATCGGCGGAGAATCCCGATGAACAGCCTGCTGCGGAAGAGGAATCCTCTCCCGAGACTAGAGAATCATGATGACGCACCGGTGTAAGTTCGATGCGTAAGACTGAAAAAATGGAACTCCGTGAGGTCGCAATGAAGACCTAACTACAACACGGAGAAACGAAAGGCCGGATGAGTAAGGTTCGAATCAACGATCTAGCCCGAGAACTGGAAGTTAAGAGCAAAGCCATTCTCGACACGCTACCCTTGGTTGGCGTAACGGAGAAAAAAACGCATTCCAGTTCTTTGGAGGAGCATGAAGCGGAGAAGGTGCGAGGGTACCTTCGCTCCGCGGAAGGTGCGTCTGCGGCAGGTAAATCTAGTTCACGCCCGGCTCGGGGCGAAGAAGAAATCAAAACTAAAATCGATCTGTCACATATCTCGCGTCCCGGAGATGTGCTGAAGGCGATTACGCAGCGGAAAGAAGCGGTAGCGCCGCCCATTGCGCCACGTCCAGTACCGCCTGTAACCCAATTGCCTGTGCAAGCTCCGGCGGTGGAAAAGCCTGTTGTCGCGCCTCCTGCGGTTGCCGGGCCGGTTCCGGTAGCTCCAAAGACGGTTGTCCCGGCCGCCCCGCCGAGACCATTTATCCCCCCGGCTATTCCGGCCAGTCCAGTTGCCGCGCCACCGATAGCTTCATCGCCCAGTGCATCTTCGCCTGTAGCCGCACCGCCGGTACGGACCGTGCCAACACCGCCAGTGGTTGCGCCTACGCCATTGGCGCCAGCCGCATCGGCGAATGTTTCACCGGCACAGCCCATTGCAGCGAGACCCGCTGCGCCCCCTCCGCCGGCGCCGCGCATGATCGTTCCGCAAACCGGGCCTCGGCCAGTGTACAAAGCGCCAGTGCGCCCGGCTCCGCCTCCGGTGCAGCCTGGAGTTCCAATCGGCGGAACGTTCCGTCCCGCCCCCGGTCGGCCTGTACCCGGTCAACCCATCTTTCAGCGTCGCCCGCCGATGGCAGGCGGAGCGCCCGGTGCGCCTCGTCCGCCGCTGCGTCCGGGCGAGCGTCGTCCCATGCATCCCACGCGATCGGCTCCTGCGGGAGCGCGTCCGCTCGGCGTTGGACCAGCTTTGCCACCTCCAGGCACAACCCGTCCCGGCAGCCGTCCCGGTGCCCCGTCCCGGCGTCCCGGCCAGCGCTATGTACCGCGCGGTGTAAAAGAAGGACCAATGAAGGGCTACACACCGCCGCCACGCATGGTGGTGTCGAATGAGCCTCAGCCGATCACGCGCAGCATCACGATCACCGAAGGCATCAGCGTAAAAGATCTGGCGGAGAAACTGGAGATTCGCGCCAAGGATCTGATTTCGCGGCTGCTCTCCAAAGGCGTTTTCGCCACCATTAACCAGACTCTCGATGCGGAACTCGCCGGCGAAATGGCGCGCTTCTTTGGCGCCGATACGAATGTCATCACGTTCGAAGAACAGACCGCGAAAGAAATCGATGCGGCTGCGGCAGGTGTAGAGTCCGCTCCCGAGACCGGCATTCGTCCACCCGTGGTTACGATCATGGGCCACGTCGATCATGGCAAGACCACCCTGCTCGATTCCATCCGCATCACGAATGTGGCGGGCGGCGAAGCCGGAGGCATCACCCAGCACATCGGCGCATACAAGGTGCGAATTACGGATAAAGACTCGCCAGCCTACGGACGTGAAATCGTATTCCTCGACACGCCCGGTCACGAAGCTTTCACGCGCATGAGATCGCGCGGTGCAAAAGCCACCGACATTGTAGTGCTCGTCGTAGCTGCCGACGATGGCGTGATGCCGCAGACGGTCGAAGCCATTGATCACGCGCACGCCGCCGAAGTTCCCATCATTGTTGCCGTCAACAAAATCGACAAGCCGGACGCCCTGCCCGATCGCGTCAAGAAGCAGCTTGCCGATCGCGGACTCGTCCCCGAAGAATGGGGCGGCAAGACCGTCTTTGTTGATGTTTCAGCCAAGCAGAAAACCAATCTAAATCTGCTGATGGAAATGATCTGCCTCGTCGCAGATTTAGGTGAGTTGAAGGCAACGCCCGAACGTGCGGCGAGCGGAATCGTGCTCGAAGCCAAACTTGATCGCGGGCGCGGTCCGGTCGCGACTGTATTGGTGCAGAACGGTACGCTCAACGCTGGCGACAACTTCGTTGTGGGCAATGTCTACGGCAAAGTACGCGCTATGTTCGACGATCGCGGAGCGCAATTGAAAACCGCGCCACCATCCACCCCGGTGGAAATTATTGGCATGGAATCCCTGCCGCAGGCGGGCGATCAGTTTGTCGTGGTCGCCGACCGCGATAAAGCCCGCGGCATCTCCGAATATCGCGAGCAGAAAGCCCGCGAGGCTGCGCTGGCCAAGAGTTCCCGCGTGTCGCTTGAAGGCCTGGCGGAGCAGATCAAGTCCGCCGGCACGAAGGAACTCAACATCATTCTCAAAGGCGACGTGCAAGGCTCGGTCGAAGTCATCACCGATCTGCTGACGAAGCTCTCGAACGAAAAAGTTCGCCTCAAGCTGCTGCGCTCCGGCGTGGGCGCGATCACCGAAACCGACGTGCTGCTCGCTTCCGCGTCGAATGCCATCATCATCGGCTTCAACGTGCGGCCCGAGCGCAAAGCGCAGGAACTGGCCGATCAGGAAAAGGTCGACATCCGGCTGCACTCGATCATTTACGAGCTACAGGATGAGATCAAGCGCGCCATGAGCGGACTGCTCGAACCTACATTCAAAGAGCATTACCAGGGTCGTGCCGAAGTGCTCAACGTCTTCCGCATTCCGAAAGTGGGTACGGTTGCCGGTTGCCGCGTGAGCGACGGGCAGATCAAGCGCGACTCCGAAGTGCGCCTGCTGCGCGATGGCGTGCAGGTATTCAAAGGCAAAGTGGGATCGCTGCGCCGTTTCAAAGACGATGCGAAAGAAGTCACCAACGGCATGGAGTGCGGCATCTCGATCTCCAACTACGGCGACATCAAAGTCGGCGACACGATCGAAGCGTTCGCCACGGAGAGAATTGCCGCGGAAGTAATTGCATAAAATCGTCGTTGGTCCTCGGCGTCGGACAGCTAAGTTTGCCGGAGACCGCAGGCCGACGACCAGCATGATCGCCTTCCTCACTCTCGAACTCCACATCGAAGCGGCGCAATCGCTCAAAGATAAACGGCAGGTCGTGCGTAGCCTAAAAGACCGGCTGCGCGCCAGCTTCAACGTCTCTGCCGCCGAACTTGAACCCAGCCCGGTGTGGAATCGTGCCACAATTGGCGTAGTCAGCATCTCCGACTCGCGCGATTACCTGGATGGCCTGATGAAGAACGTGGAGCGCGCAGCCACACGGATCGCGAATAACCACGGGGCCGAAGTGGCGGACTCGTTTGTAGAGTACTTTTAGAAAGCTGGCATCTTGTCATCCTGAGCGAAGCGAAGGATCCCTTTCAGATATCTGCTGCCAGGAGTCTTAGAAGGCATTTCTACAAACGGCCAATCCGACTGTAAGGGAACTGCCCCGACTGCTATCCCCTTGTTACCTCTGTACTTACCCGCACCCTCCGTTTGTGCGCGACAATAGCACTTCCCGGCCAACACCGGCAGCCGTTTTTCTGATATTCTCATGCGTTTTACTTCGAGGTGAATGTTGGAGAAGCGTGCCGTCAAATATCATCGGGGCCGGCTCGGTGAAGCCTTGCGTGAAGAGATCGAAACTCTGGTGGAAGGGGAACTCGCCGATCCACGCATCGGGCTGGTGAGGGTGACTGCGGTACATGTGGCCGACGATGGCCGCTCGGCGCAGGTTCTGGTCGATGTCGATGGCGACGACCGGGAAGCGGAGCGAAGTCTGGAGGGCCTGCTCGCCGCCAAAGAATATATACGTCACGAATTGGTGGAGCGTTTGCGGCGAAGGCGCGCGCCGGAATTGTATTTTCGCCTCGACCGCTCGGAACGGGAAAAAGCGCGAGTGGAAGAACTGTTTGCGCGGGCGAACAAGAGAATTAAGAAACAAAAGTCTTTGGAAGCCGGCGGGAAAAAGGCATAACGATGTTGCGGGACGTGATAGATCAAATCCGGCAGCGCGACCGCTTCGTGCTTACCTCGCACGCGCGGCCCGATGGCGATGCCGTCGGCTCGGCATTGGCGTGCTGCCAGGTTTTGCGCTCTATGGGCAAGCAGGCCGACGTTGTTCTGCATGACGGCGTGCCGCGAATCTATCGTGGGCTTCCTTTTGCCAATCAGGTTTTGCAAGCCGATCGCGTTCCCGGCATCTACGAATCGGCAATCATCCTCGAGTGCGACAGCATTCACCGCACGCGGCTGCAAGGTCTGGAAGATCGCTTTCTCATTAGCATCGATCACCATGTGAGCGGTCGGCCATTTGCGCACGTGAACTGGATTGATCCCCATGCCGTGGCAACCGGAGAGATGGTGTTTCGCCTGGCACGCGAAGCTGGGACGCCACTCTCTCCAGAAATAGCAACCTGCCTTTATACCGCCCTGATGACCGACACTGGCTCATTCATGTTTCAAGGAACGAACGAGCGCACGTTCGCTCTGGCGCGGGAGCTCGTGCTTGCCGGCGCCGATCCTTCGCATTGCGCCCGCAGCATTTATTTCGCGCACTCCGTGGCAAAGATGAGATTGCTGGGAGAGGCTTTGCGGCATCTTCATACCGAAGGCCACATCGGCTGGACCTGGGTGACGCAGGAGCAGATGGAACGCTGCGAGGCGAAAGAAGAAGACTGCGAAGGCCTGGTCAATTACGTACTTTCCATCGGCGAAGTCGAAGTCGCGGCGTTCTTCCGCGAGCTGCCCGAAGGCCGTTTTCGCGTGAGCCTGCGCAGCAAAGGCAAACTGGATGTGGCGCGTGTTGCCGAAGGTTTCGGCGGCGGCGGCCACGAGTGTGCCAGCGGATGTTCTCTCGATGGTCCTCTGGATCACGCGATCCGGCAGGTTCTGGAAATGCTGCGCCGCGGTCCTTTCGTACAATGAAATAAAGTTTCAATGTTTCAGCGTTTCAATGTCGCGGTTAACCGACAGGAGCGAACTCCGCGATCCTCACCTTGAAACTTTAAGACCTCGAAACTTTGACACCTCAATCGATGACCAATCGCACCCGCACCGACTCGTTGTTGCTGGCGGGTTTCTGCGCATTCTTGTTTTTCTATGGCCTGAACCAGTTCGGTCTGATTGGCGCTGACGAACCGCGATACGCGCAAGTGGCGCGAGAAATGTTAGCGCGTCACGATTGGATCACGCCCACACTCGGCGGCCAGCCGTGGCTGGAGAAACCTCCACTTTATTACTGGCAGGCCATGCTGGCGTATTCGGTGTTCGGAGCTAACGACTGGGCTGCGCGTCTGCCTTCGGCGATCGATGCAACTTTCCTCGTGCTCGCAATGTATTTTTTCCTGCGCCGCTTCCGGCCCGGATTCGAACTGGATGGCGCGCTCATTGCCGCCTCTTGCGCGGGAGTGACCGGATACGCTCGTGCCGCATCCACGGACATGGCCCTGGCCGCGGCGTTTTCGATGGGAATGCTTGCCTGGTGGGCATGGCGTGAGAGCGGTAAGAAAATTGATCTCTCGATGTTTTACCTCTTCATAGCTCTAGGGATGCTGGCGAAAGGGCCGGTCGCGCCGCTCCTTTCATTCCTCGCGATTCTTTTATATGCCACTGCGGTTCGCAAATTGCAACTGATCTTAAAAACTCTATGGCTACCCGGAATGATTCTGTGGTGCGCCATCGCATTGCCTTGGTATGCCGCAGTGCAAATGCGCAACCCGGCCTTCTTTCACGAATTCATCATCGAACATAACCTCGGACGATTCTCGGAAAATCTCTATCACCATACCGAACCATTCTGGTATTACCTGCCGGTGGCGATGCTGGCATTAATTCCGTGGACGGCGTTTGCAATTACAGCTTTTTCGCAAACGGTGCGCCGATGGCAGGCCGAACGGAAATCGATCAGCACGCGGGAATCCGATGCAAAATCTCAGCTCGGCATCTTTGCCTGCTGCTGGCTTATCGCACCGGTAATATTTTTCTCTATCTCCCAATCAAAACTTCCCGGCTATATTTTGCCGGCAATCCCGGCTGTGGCCCTGCTGCTGGCGGAGTACCTACGGCATCGTTTGGAAAAGAATGAATCCGAATCGGTCGCAATCTGGCTGGCAGTTCTACATTCTCTCCTTGCCTCGGCCCCTATGGTTCCAGCTTTGCTGATTGCATACCTGCTATCGCAGCGTCGTCTCCCCGGCGGCAAGCCAATGTTGGTCGCGCTGCTCATCTCATTTATGCTGTGCGCTGGAATTGCCCTCACACTGGTGCGCAAAAACGGCCTGCGGATGCTGCGTTTCGTCACCCTTATCCCCGTTGTTCTCACGGTAGGAGCTGTCTTAAAACTCGGCGCTAAGCCTATGGATGAAATACTCTCGGCGCGTCCTATGGCACAGGAAATCGCCGCTATAGAAACGCATCCGCTGCCGCTGGCTGTTTATCATGTTCGCCGCGAACTGGAATACGGCCTGACTTTTTATCGCAATCATTTGACTTTCAATTATGACTGGGGCCGAGTGCCGCAGGAGGAACATTTGTTGGTAGCTCCGGAAGGCTCGCAGGAAGAAATAGCAAAGCTGGTCGCTGGACGGCGTGTCTCCTATCTCGGGCACTACGCAGCGCAACATGCGGATTATTTTTGGGTCGCCGCAGCTCCGCATCCTACGCCTTAAGCGCTTGATATAACCACGTTTTCAAGTGCCCTAAGATCGTTGGTAGTGTCCTAATAGTGCGCACTGTTAGGACACTACCAGATCGTTCCATCGTTTGCTTAAGCTCTCACAACTCACTAAACTCAAAAGTCTGCCGCCGCGAAAGAAGCCGAAAATTGTAAGCTAACAACGCAGGAGCCCGTGGAGATTCTCGACCTCAGACATTTTTCTTCCGTGGATCTGCGTCCGCTGCTCGACGATGAGACGCGGGTGTGGTCGAGCCTGCTCTCGTGGGATTACAGCGGATCGGCGGAGATGATTCTACGCTACGTGGATGCGAAGATTCTTCCCGGCTATGCCGCCATCGAGCGCGGCCGCATTTTCGGTTACACCTTCTTCGTCTACGAAGGGAGCAAGGGAGTGGTTGGCGATCTGTTCGTGGCAAACGGTAGCCGTCTGGCGAACCCGCACGAAGTGGAAATTAAGCTGCTCACGCATGTGATCGAGACGCTCCAGCAATCACCGGGAATTCATCGCGTGGAAGCACAATTGCTCGCGCATGAAACTGGCAGCGTGGCGCGTCCATTTCTCGATCAGGGATTTCAGCGGCATCCGCGTTTGTTCATGGTTTTACCGCTGGGGCAGAAATTAGCCGCAACTCCGGCCACTCATCCGGATATTGAAATTCGCCGCTGGTCCGAAGCGGATTATCAACCCGCCGCTGCCGTGATCACAGCAGCCTATCGCGGCCATGTAGATGCTCAGATCAACGACCAATATCACACGCTCGCCGGATCGTTGCGCTTTTTAAATAACATCGTGCGCTTTCCGGGCTGCGGCCTGTTTGATATTGAGTCGTCATTCGCCGCCGTAGACCGCAAGGCGAAAAATTTGATCGGGCTGATTTTGTGTTCGCGGGTGCGCGGCGATGTCGGCCATGTAACGCAAGTTTGCGTACTGCCCGAATACCGCTCTCACGGGATTGGAGAATCGCTTCTGGCTGCGTCGGTGGGAAATCTTCGCAAGCGCGGATTCTCTTCGCTTTCGTTGACTGTGACGGAAGCCAACGCCCGTGCAGTAACGCTATATCGCCGCCTGAGTTTTGAATCGAAGCGCGTGTTTGATGCGTTCGTGTGGGCGGGGTAACCAGGAGGGATCCGCGTTGATTGAAATCTACGAGGCGGTTAAATAATGCGACATATCAAGACCACTTTAGCTGCTGGCGCGCTTATCCTGATTCTTTTTCTTCAGCTCTTCTTGTCCGCGCGACGGAACTCCATTACATGGGATGAAGACGACCATATTTACGCGGGCTACATGTCGTGGAAACATGGCGATTTCGGCTTGAATCCTGAGCATCCTCCGTTAGTAAAACTGGTTGCATCCCTGCCGCTTCTCAACATGACGCTTAAGATGCCGGATCTTCAGGATCGTTTCTTCAAGCATGAAGCTTTTCTTGGCGGCAAAGATTTTATGTTTAAGAACGACGCTAACACCATGCTTGTGCGTGCGCGCATGGCGGCCTCGATCTTTACACTCATCCTTGTCATTCTGGTCTTCCTCGCAACGGAAGAAATGTTCGGCAACACCGCCGCTTTTATTGCCCTTGCTTTATTGGCTTTCGATCCAAATTTGATCGCACATGGCGCCGTGGTGGGAACCGACGCTGGTCTCTCTTGTTTCATGTTCGCGTCGGTGTACGCCTTCTATCGCTATGCGAAAAGGCCTTCGATGTCCAGGCTTCTCGCCGTTGGAATCGCTGCCGGCCTTGCGCTCGCTTCAAAACACACCGGAATTCTCGTGTTTCCAATTCTGTTCATGCTGGCGATCTGCGAAATAGTTAGCGCTCAATCCAGTTCGTATCCGGCAGACGTTCAAGCGACAACCGCAAAGAAGGCCAAGCAGTTTGCCGTCGCGCTCATAGCCATCAGCACCATCGCCATCGGAATTCTTTGGAGCGCATACGGATTTCGTTATCAGGCGCGCCCCGATGGGCGTCAGATGAATCCTCCCTTTGCCAATTTCCTTCAGGGTCTTTCACGGCCGCGTGAAGCACGCTTGCTCCAAAGCGTCGCGCACTTTCATCTTCTACCCGAATCCTATCTCTACGGACTGGCCGACGTCCGTATCATGTCCGATTTCTATACCAGCTTTCTGCTCGGCAAAATCTATCCTCATGGAGTCTGGTTTTATTTCCCCGTTGCATTTGCCATTAAATCGAGCGTTTCATTCTTAATTCTTCTTCTGATAGCCATATGGGCAATCGCCACGCGGAGACTAAGGCGGTGGCGCGAGATTTTATTTCTTACCATCCCCCCAGCTTTTTACTTGATGATCGCGATGATGTCGGGTATGAACATCGGTGTCAGGCATATTTTGCCAATGTATCTGTTCCTCTCTGTGCTCGTTGCTGGCGTCGCCGGAAAGCTGATCGCACAGAATCGTCGATGGGCATATCCCGTGCTGGTGCTGCTGATTTTTCAAGCGATATCGACCGTGCGCACTTATCCGGCGTATCTCGCCTACGCCAATGAACTGTGGGGAGGACCTTCGCAAACTTACAAGCTGTTGAGCGATTCGAATGTCGATTGGGGGCAGCAACTCAAAGACGTAAAGCGCTATCTGGATGAACACGGCATTCAAGATTGCTGGTTCATTTATTTCGGAGAAGGGGTGATCGATGCCAGTTACTACGGCATCCCTTGTAAGCCGCTGCCCACTGCCGATTCTCTCTGGGTAGACGAACCCGCGAATGCTCCGCCCGCGATTGACGGTACCGTGCTCATTAGCGCCGGTGATTTATCTGGCTTTGAATTTGGGCCGGGTGAATTGAATCCCTACGAGCAGTTCAAAACCGCGCATCCCACGGCCGTCATCGATTACGGAGTGTTCTTTTATAACGGACACTTCGAGATTCCGCTCGCCGCGTCGATCGGGCACTCTCAAAAAGCACAGTGGTTGCTGGATGAGCACCACATAGACGCGGCGCTGCTTGAGGCGCAAAAGGCTCTGTCTCTAGCGCCGAATGCCGTGAAACCGAATTCGTTGATGGGAGACGTTCTGGCCGCAGATGGCCATCCCGATGAAGCGCGCGGCTATTACCAGAAAGCGCTAACGCTGGCGAAAAATGTGGAACCAGATTTTCAGGTTGGATCGGTAAGCGGTTTGGAGAAGAAACTCGCCACGCAAGATCACTGATTACGATTGAGCAGCGGGCACTTGCTTTAGCGGCGAATCAACCACATCGCCCAACCGGCTACCAATACCCCGCCAAGGAACATCGCAAAGCAGTACAAGCCATACCGAATCATGTCGCGCGTGGTCTCGCGATGCGTAATGCCGAAGACGATGGATGCGAACAACGCAAAAACAAAGGCCGCGCTGAAGTGTGAGAGTTGGATCGTCATTGTTTCTTCCCGATCGCAATATGGTAGGCGTCGGCCACGGCAATAAAGTTCAACAGTCCCGCGACGATCATAAATTTAGTTCCATAATCCGCGATCGCGAATGCAATTGCGCCCTGTCCGCCATTCATGGCGAGCGTAACAATGTACATTCCGCCCGCGCCGAGGTCACCAATAAAACCCAGCATGTCGAGAATGTCGCCGCCGTTCGCTTTGTATATGTGGCCCTGCATCATCAGGCCGAGCACGAACAAGGCTGTAATAGAGATCAGCAACAGCAGTCCGCGAATCCAATGCCGTTGAATTAAGTGTCCGGCGCCCGGGATGAGCCAGCCAATGGCAGGCGCAATCACTGGCATCATGCTGGCGGGCCGCGCCGGCTCTGCCGCTTTTGCTTTAGTTGTCGTGGAATTTGCCATCAGATGATTACGATCTCGCGTTGAATGTTTCCTGTAACTTCCGCTGATTTCTTCCGCACCAGCATATTTACTTCACTCCGCACGCCGAACTCGGGCAGATAAATTCCGGGCTCGATCGAAAAGCAGGAGTTGGGAAGAATCTGGCGCTCGTCATGAATTTCTAGATCGTCCATGTTCGCGCCATTGGAATGGACGTCGGTGCCGATGGAATGTCCCGTGCGATGAATGAAATACTCGCCGTAACCTTTTTCTTTAATGTGGTTGCGTGTGGCGCGGTCCACTTCCCATCCCGCAATCCGTCGTCCGGCGGCAATCGCGTCGGTAACAGTTTTCACGCCCGCATCCCGCGCATCCCGCACCACCTCAAACACCTCGCGCTGGCGCTGCGAAGGTGCTGCCCCCACAAAACCTACCCAGGTAATGTCATAGTAGACCGCGTCCGGAATATTTTTTTTCCCCCACACATCGAGCAACACGAAATCGCCCTCGCGAATGGGTACCGGACGATCCGCGCGCGGCTCGTAGTGCGGGTTTCCCGCGTTCGCATTCACCGCGACGATTGGAGGGTCGTCGGTAAGTAGATGTTCGCGCCGGAATGCTTCCATGAACCAGTTCTGGATTTCATGCTCCGTAGTTCCGCCGTTGCGCACGCGCTTCCCAATCTCTTTGAATGCAGCCGCCACAATCGAATCGACGCTGTCGCGCGCCGCAAAGTGCGTCTTAATCTGCTCTTCGCTCCACGTCGCTTCGAACTGGGCAACTAAATCCGCCGAGCTGACCACGTTTTTCCCCAGCCCGCGCAGCAACTCGATCGTCCCGCCATCGACCAGCGAAATGGTGAACACAATATTATTCGGCGAATATTGCATCGCGATATCGCGATAGGAAGCGAGAATCGCTTTCAGGCTGTCGAATAATTCCTGCCATCCGGAATACTGGCGCTTGTCGCCGGGAAGTGAATCGAGATGTCCAGCTTCAATCTTGTGAACCAGTTTCATCGGTTCACCCTGCGCCGGTACAAGATAGAACCATCGCCGCGTAACCATCAAATCCTTTGGCAAACCCAGCACGCGATAGGCAATAGGATCGCGATGATGGTGATCGTAGAAAAGCCACGCGTCAATATTGCGCTCGCGCAGGGCTGATTGAATGGCAGGCAGGTCCATGGGCAAACGTCTATTGTAAACAATGCCCGTGATTTCAGCGAATCGCCAATGATTAGTGTAGCTGCCAAAATGTGTATGTGGGGGCAGCCACCCTCGGCTGCCCAGTCGTGCAAAGCTCGATCTCCGGCGAAATCATCCACCGCTTTTCTGCTAAACTCGCGGGCCAGATGCACTCACCAAGCCCAGCCGTTGCCGTAAAACGTGTCCGCATCGAGTCCATCGACGTGGTTCGCGGTCTCATCATGATCCTGATGGCGCTGGATCACACGCGCGACTTCTTTGGAAATTCTGGCCTCAATCCCACCGATCCCGCCACCACAACCATTCCTCTGTTCTTCACCCGCTGGATCACTCATTTCTGCGCTCCCGTTTTCTTCCTGCTCACGGGAACCGGCGCTTGGCTGGCGGGCCGGCACAAATCGACCGGGGAATTATCGCGGTTTCTTTTTACCCGTGGTTTGTGGCTGATTTTTCTGGAACTGATAGTCTCCCGCGGCTTGGGATGGCAATTCAACTTCGACTATCGTGTCACTGTGCTGATTGTGCTGTGGGCCTTGGGCTGGGCAATGATCGTCTTGTCCGCACTCGTTTATCTTCCGCCATCTGTAGTGACGGCATGCGGCATCGTGATGATCGCGACGCACAATTTAACCGACCCAATCCAGTCCTCAAATCCGTTGTGGATGATTCTCCACGCGCCGGGGATAATCCTCGCAACGCCTCTGCACACTATTTTTGTTGGTTACGCCTTAATCCCCTGGGTTGGCGTCACCGCCGCCGGCTACGGCCTCGGACAGATTTATAGCTGGCCCGCCGATCGCAGAAGACCCCTACTGCTTCGCCTCGGATTGATCGCCACAAGTCTGTTTATTGTATTGCGCAGCGTGAATATTTATGGCGACCCATCTCGCTGGAGTTCGCAAAAATCCGCGGCTTTTACCGTGCTCTCATTTCTGAATACCACAAAATATCCGCCGTCACTTTTGTATCTATTGATGACGCTTGGCCCAGCGCTTCTATTTCTATGGGCCGTCGACGCAGGTGCACCGAGCTTTCTGCGCCCCGCGCTGATCTTCGGCAAGGTTCCAATGTTTTATTACCTACTGCATATTCCACTGATTCACCTGCTTGCCATCGCCGTTTGCTACGCCCGCTATGGCCAAGTGCATTGGATGTTCGAGTCGCCGTTAATCCAGTTCTTTCCCATCATGCCTCCGCCCGGCTGGGGATATCCGCTGCCCATTGTCTATTTGGTGTGGTGCGTAGTCGTGGCTGCACTCTATCCCCTCTGCCGATGGTTCGCAGGCGTACGCCTGCGCCGCAGGGAGTGGTGGCTAAGCTATTTCTGAGCGCGGTCGAGAATTTTTCGCTGATGCCGGCAATTTCTCGCAAGCCGTACGCAGCACGAGTCGGGGCGCGCTTGCCCGAATTTTCATGAGATAAGGGATAGTTTTCTTAGGATCGTACTTGGCCGTCTCGCGCAGCAGCCAACCCAAGCCTTTCTGCACCATGTCGTCTTCATCAGCGAGCAGCAAATCCGAAAGCTTCGTAATCTCCGCAAAAAACATTCGAACGCGCGTCCCGCGAATCAGCGCCACACAGGCCGCGCGCCGGTGCCAGCGGTTTGGAGATTTTGCCCATCGAAAGGCGGCTTTTGCACGCTCAGGTTTAGCTGCGACCATCGGAGCGATCAGATAATGAACCAGCCCATCGTGATCGGCCCAACTGCTGATGCGGTCCAGCCAGGATTCGAACAGCTTGAACTCGTGACCACCAAATTCGCCGTCCAGCTTCTCCAGCAAAAAAACTGCCGTAATTTTTTCTTCCAGTACCGATCCCTTAAAAAGCTGATCGGCAACAGCGATCAGAAAATCGAGTCCGTATTCTTTTCTTAATTCCCTCCGAAAACGCACCGCCGCGCGGCGCAAGTCTGCGGTATACCATCCATGAGATTTGATTTCGTCTTTGAAGTACCACTGCACTCCTGTGGCATGTTCACTAGAGCCGCCGTCTTTGAGGACGCGGCGAATTTGCGCAGCCACGGTCGCTGGTGACGTTTTGAGGGTAGGCATGAGTTCACTGTAGGAAAACTAGCTGACAATAATTCATCTTTCGTGGTTCGCTTTTTGGCGAAGATACAAATCGTAAACCCACAGCAGCAGCGTAGTCGCAAGGCCAACACTAATTACGGACCACCAGACCATCTGCGGCCGGTGCAGCTCTTCGCCAAAATGATGCATCAGCCACCCGCTGAACTTCCCCGCAATAAACGACCCAATGCCCAGCGGAAGAAACGCGAATCCCATGTAGGTTCCTTGTTGCTCGGGCGGAGCCAGCCGCGAGATGTAATCGTAATAACGCGGCTGCTGTGTAATCTCTCCGATCGCGACCACCACCAAAGTGGCCACCGCCATCCAAACCGACGGGTGCACGATCAACAAAATCCACGCCAGGCTCGAGATCAACGTCCCCAGCACAATGGCATGAAATGCCTGCATGCGTTTGGTCAGAAAACCGATCACCATCGTGAAGCAGATAACCACAATCGGGTCGGTCGCCAGAATCCGCGCGGTATTGGCGTTGGGGTCGATGTACGCGGAAATGTACAGTGGCAGCGCAATGAATTCCTGCCAAAACACAATCCAGTATCCCGTGAAGATAAGCAGGAAAATCATGAAGCGCGGGTTCGAAAGCACGGTAAGGAAATTCTTGCCTACCTCGCCCAGGCTCGGCGACTTCTCCGCTCCCACGCGCCGCGGCTCCTTGAAGAGAAACAGCACCAGGAAGAGCATCAGAAACACGCTCAAAGCCGCGATGCGAAACACGCTGTCCACGCGCCCATGCGCTTCTTCCCAGCCTGCGAGTAGCGGCCCTAACGTGCTGCCCACGTTCACCAGCGTGTAGTAAATCGAATAACCCACCGACCGCACGTTCTCGTTGGAAGCTCGCGCCGTAGTTCCAACCACGCTCGGCTTCACCAGCGCGACACCGAGAGCGGGCAAAATCAAAACGATTCCCACCAGTGTTGCCAGCGGCATCGTATTCCGCACGGGAGCGAACCACTCCGCGCCGATAGATCCCAGCAGAAAATACGCCATGCTGAGAATCAGGTACGCCAGCGAAAGCGCCCGCCGGAAGCCCAGCCTGTCTGCAACCGCTCCGCCGATCACTGCCAGAAACCACACCCAGCCGCCGAACATTCCAGTCAGGTTGCTCGCGCGTTCTACATCAAAATGCAAGCCTTCATGTAGATAGCGCACCATCACCGCAAACACTGCGTAATACGAAAGCCGCTCGAAAAGTTCGCTAACGTTCGCGACCCAGAATGGTCGCTCGAAGCCGGTGCGGATTTCATGAAAACGTTCGGAGAAGGTCAAAGTCGCTCCCTGGGATGATTAATGCGATGACTCGTGTGGCGCGGGCACTCTTGCCCACATTTTTCCGACCTAAGTCACCAGCAGGCGAATACGCTGCTCGATTTCGTCGGCTGACAGGCCGATAACACGGATCACTTTATTGCGGCTGCTGTGGCCAGCGGCAATACTAATGGAAGATCGCGGAACCTTCAAAATTTTTGCGAAGAATTCCACGCAAGCGTCGTTCGCTTTGCTATCGATGGGTGGAGCAGTAAGAGAAACTTTGAGCGCATCGCCGAGCGCTCCGGTGATGGCATTCTTTTTCGCCCGAGGATGCACCTTCACCGCGAACGTAACGCCGTCCCGTTGCCTCATGAAAAGGAATCACCGATTCTTTCTCAGCGAGAACGCCATTTCAAGCTTTTACTCTCTCCCCGAAAATAGCCGTTCCCACGCGCACGCAAGTTGAGCCTTCCTCAATCGCCACCTCGAAATCATGTGACATGCCCATGGAAAGCTGATCCATTGCAATGTTGGTCAGCTTGCGCGCCGCAATCGAATCGCGCAATTCGCGCAGCTTCCGGAAATAAGGGCGCGCACCTTCAGGATCGTCAGTGAACGGAGGCACAGTCATCAGCCCATGAAATTCCAAAGCTTCCAACCGTGACGCAGCCAATAACAGTTCTTCCAATTCGCTAGAATCCGCAGCCAGTCCGCTCTTGGCCAACTCCCCGCCTACATTGATTTCCATCAGCACGCTTAATTTCTTACCGAGCTGCCGTGCTGATGCATTCAGCTTCTCTGCCAGCTTGACCGAATCCACCGAATCTATCGCAGCGAAAAACTCCGCAGCCTTGCCGGATTTATTCGTCTGCAAGTGGCCGATCATATGCCAATCCGCATCGCGCAAATCTTGAAGCGCGTCGAACTTGCCGGAAAATTCCTGCACGCGATTTTCGCCGAAGACTCTCAGTCCAGCTTCATAAGCCTCGCGCACTCGCTCCGCCGTCTGCGTCTTGCTCACCGCCATCAGCGTAACTGTTTCAACACTGCGTCCAGCCCTCCGCGTAGCAGCAACCATTCGCTCTTTGATCGTAGAAATATTCGCGGAAATATTTGCAGCAATAGACATGAGATCAGGGCGAGGCGAACGGCATCGAAGAATAAAACACAGTCAGGACGGCTCGAAGCTAAGCAAAGCAAAAAAAACTAATCGAAGCACGATCGCTTCTGCGATTACATCATTGCCGTCGGTGGCGCCGGTTCATTCGGATCGCCCGCCGCTGTCCCCGGCGCAAAGATCATCAGCGCCGCCAGTCCCGCCAGCACGATCATCCCTCCCACCAAATACGACGGATTGTTGAAAATCTGCGGTGGATGATTCGGCGCGCCCCACGAGGGCACGAACTGCAATCCCGCCCAAACCAGCCCCAGCAAGGCTTCTCCCGCGATCAGCCCGGAGGCAACTAGCACGCCCGCGTTTTCCACCCGCGCTTTTTGCGCACTGTTGAATCCGCGTCGCTCCGCGGCCCAGTCGCCAATCGAGCGAAAAACGCCGCCTACAAAAATTGCGAATGTGGTTCCAAACGGCAAATACATCCCAACCGCCACCAGCATCGGACTTTTCACCTGCATCATGATCATCGCAATGCCAAAAAGAATTCCCACCACCACCAAAGGCCAAGCCATATCGTGGCCCACAATGCCCATCGCCAGTGTCGCCATCAAACCGGCCTGCGGCGCGGGCAAATCGGCCCCGCCAAACCCCACTCCGCCAGCTCGAATGTTCCCTTCATGCAGCAGCATCAGCGGAAAATACATCACCAGGCTTGCCACCACTACCGCAATCAATTCAGCAGCCTGAATCTTCTGCGGCGTGCCTCCCAATATGTATCCAACTTTGAAATCCTGCAAAAGCTCACCCGCCACCGCCGACGAAACACACACCACAGCCGCCACGCCCAAAACCGCAGCCACACCAGAGCTACCCGAAACTCCCAATGCCACCATCAGCAATGCCGCAATCAACAGCGTCGATAACGTTAAGCCCGAGATTGGATTGTTCGAAGACCCGATAAATCCCACCAGGTTGCCGGATACAGTCGCGAAGAAAAATCCCACCAGAATCATCACCACAGCCGCCAAAATCGCCGGCCACAGCAGGCCCGAAATTCTGATATACAGCAGGCACATCAGCACAAACATGACCGCGATCAGACCGAAGACAATTTTTGAACTCATGTAACGTTCGGTGCGCGCCAGTTTCGCCTGGTCCGCCGCCGTCTGTCGCAAATCCGCGAAAGCTTTTCCAATTCCAGCTGTAAGGCTGGCGCGCATTTTGAACAGCGTATATGCGGCGCCCACCAGCATTCCTCCCACCGCGATCGGACGCACAATATATCTCCATACCGCATCCGCCATCGCCGCCCAGTTGTCGGGAGTATCGACAGGAATGTATGCCTTGAGTTGCGGACCGAGAAAATAAATCATCAACGGTACCAGCAGCCCCCACGCCAGCACGCTGCCCGCAAACTGAATCGACGCCAGCCGGACTCCAATGATGTAACCGACGCCCAAATAAGCTGGGCTCACGCTCGGAGCGGCGAAAACGCTGGTTCCGCCAGTCGGCAAAATATGTGTGTTTCCCACGCTGCCCAATCGAACCTGGCTGTGTCCTAGACTGCCCACGCCCACGTGAAGGTCGGTATCAGCGGAGAACAGCCCAAACTTTCCGAGAATGTAAACCACGCCACCGACCCCGATATTCCAGAAAAGATATTTCGCCGCCTGCGCTCCCCGTTGTCCCGCCTTGTGAATTTCCGACGCTGCGAGTGACTCAGGAAACGGCAGCTCCGGATCTTCCACCATGGCGCGCCGCACCAATGAAATAAACAGCACTCCGAGAATGCTGCCGACCATGATTAATGCCGTCGATTTCCAGTAAGCGTCCGCAAAGCGAAACGAAGGCCACGCCTTGGCCAGAAGAAATGCGGGCAAAGTAAAAATCGCGCCCGCAGCCACCGACTCACCAATCGATCCCGCGGTGCGCGCAATGTTTTCTTCCAGCAGTGATCCCTTCCATGCCCGCATCGCCGCCATCGCAATCACTGCGGCCGGATACGTAGCTGCGATCGTGATGCCGGCGCGCAGTCCCAGGTATGCATTAGCTGCTCCCAGGACGATGGTCATAAGAAGTCCCAGCAGCACCGCGCGCAGCGTGAACTCCTTCATCTGCATGTGCTCTGGAACAAAAGGAACGTGTTTTTTAACAACGGTTCCTGTCTCGGGGCGCACGGGACTGCTCATAGTCGGAATCCTCTTCGCGTTTTAGGTGAAAACAAAATCGTTCCGCTTTCAAGAAATACGGAACGGCGCACGTTAGCATGCAAGTGAGATAGTTTACAAGTAAGGCGCGTGTTTCGGGGAGCGTTTAAATGTCCAGGACCGGAATCCACCGGCCTTATAGCCCGGCGCGGATGGCTTCCGGCGATCGGTTTCTTTGATAAGGAGTACAATGAAGTTAATCGGTTCTGTCCGCCCTTCGTAGTTTGACCATTCGAGGTGTCGTGTGACAAGAAACTCCTCCGCCCAGCTCTGGTTCGAACGCTATTTTGAATATCACTGTGACGACTGCGGCAGCGAAATCGGCTTCCGTTCGCGCCGCCGCACGTTGACGGAACGCTACATCCTTCCGGTTTTCCTTCTGCGTCCTGTGCGCTGCGCAGAATGTTTCCGCCGAGACTACCGGCTGGTGTTCGTCCCAGTGCGGGAGCGGCTGTCGGAAGTGTCTCCCAAGCCCCCGGTTTCCGTAGGTGGTTCCGAAAGTACTCGGCACGTTGCTTAGCGGACGCGGACGCCGTTATACTTGCTGCAGCAGCACCGCGCAAAGAGTTCGATTTCTTGCGGGCGTCACGGAGGCCGTCTTCAGCAGTAGTGGAGACCGAATTCGGGCTATCCAGGCCAAAGCCCCAGTGGCAGGGAGTTCTATTGCTTCCATAAATGCTCGCTCCTGGGCGCGCCAAGTTTCCCTTCACGCCGCCAAAAGTCTTTTCGCCGTTTTGTTCCCCTCCGATTGCCGCATTTGCGACCTGCCTCTGACAAATCTTTCCCGTCTTCCGGTATGCCCCGAGTGCCTCGCTGCCATGCAGCGCATCTCGGGCGGGCTTTGCGCCATTTGCGGCGAACGTGTGTTCTCTCCTTACGTGTTGTCGTCGCTCGAAAGTGAGCCGCGATGCGGGTTGTGCCAGCGCATCGAACCCGCATTCACCCGTGCCGTGGCCTATGGCAGTTACGAGGGCGGCCTGCGCGAGTTGATTCATCTTTTGAAATACGCCGCTGTACGGCCTGCTGCAAAAGTGTTGGGACGCATGTTGGCGGAGGCGATGGCCGATCTTGAGCCGCAGTTTACGGGAGATTCAGTTTTAGTAGTTCCTGTGCCTTTGTTCCGCGGCAAGCTGCGTCAGCGCGAGTTCAACCACGCGGAGTTGATTGCCCGCGAGGCCATGAAATTCGGGTTCAAAGATGGACGCTTGCTTTTGCACCCTGAAGCGCTGGAGAGAAAGCGCGAAACCGTTTCACAGACCGGACTCACTCGCCATCAGCGCCGCGAAAATGTGCGCGGAGCATTTCGGGTAACCGAGCTTGAAGCCGTCGAGGGCCACGAAGTTTTGCTGGTGGATGACGTTTTCACCACGGGCGCAACGGTCTCCGAATGTGCGCGTGTCTTACGCCGCGCCGGTGCAACCAAAATTTGGGTGGCCACAGTTGCCCGCACGCTGAAACTGGCGGAACGGCATGTCGAGATTCAACTGCCCGGCGAAGACGTTGACGCGGGTCAGGAAGTTTTGGCTCGCGCAGCCGGTATTTGAGTTTTGAGCCGGAGCAGGATGCGGAGGCGAGACGCCGCATCTAAGTAAAAGAATAGTTATCAGAAACAGGGATTGAACGCAGCGCCGTGAGGAGAAACGCGGATGCGGTTCCGGGGAAGCGAGCCGAGCATTATGTCAGCGAGAATTGAAGTCGATGCGGGATTCAGCGGCAGGCACGCCGCGAATCTGTTGGCCGGAGCTGTTGCGCATCGCGATGGCGACGGGCACGCGCTGCACGCACCCGTGCTCGTGCTGAACGCCTCCTATGAGCCGATCAATGTATGCGCCGCGCGCCGGGCTTTGGTTCTGGTGCTCAAGGGCGTGGCCATGACCGAAGAAGAGAATGGACATTTTCTGCACGCGGCACGAGTCGCCATGCGCGTGCCTTCGGTGATTCGCTTGCTCGAATATCGCCGCATTCCACACCAGAGCCGCGCCTTGTCGCGGAAAAATATTTTACTGCGCGACCGCAATACCTGCCAGTACTGCGCCACCGTGCTGCCTTCCGGTGAACTGACCCTCGACCACGTAATCCCCCGTTCTCGCGGAGGTTCTTCCACATGGGAGAACTTAGTCGCTTGCTGCCACACCTGCAATCGCCGCAAAGGCAATCAGTTTCCATTGGAAGCGGGCATGAAGCTGATGCGCGAGCCCCGCGCCTTCAACCTCCACACCAGCCGCCACATCATGCGCCTCATGGGGCGCAGCGACGATAAGTGGAGAAAGTACCTCTTCTACTGAGGTAGCTTCTAACTTTCGGTAGAAAGCAGCGTCTAACGCTCGTGCGAATCCGCATTCTTCCAGCCCTTATCGCGATATTTATTGGCCTGGCGACATGGCTTCAGGCACAGAATCTGCCTGCTGGATTTCACTCCACGACCGATTGGGACCTTCGTCCGTCGTTCATGTTCGATACTCTGTGTGCGCTCAACTTCCTCAGTGGAGACAAGTATTATCTGGATTTCTATCAGTCCGACTACGATCGCCTTTCCCCGCAGTTACGCCCCAGGGAACGCGCCGCGTTCATCAGTTTGAAACACCGTATCAAGGATCAGAATGGCGGCATAATCTCCGCTCAACTGGCTCTATATTTTTCCGCCACCAATGCAGAAACGCTCGAAGACATGATCCATGTCGTGAAAGATAGTTCGGCAATGCAGCGAAACCTGAAAGCCACTTCGTACTACAGCGATGACGGCTGGAAGGTGTACGAGGAAAGTCGCAATGATCTGGAAGTCGCCTTCAAAGCGTTGAAGCGCATTCATTTCGAGGCCGACTGGCGGAAACAAGCGCTGCCTAGCGTCGAAAAAGCACGCGCTGCCGTCGCGCAGGATCTGCCCAAATACAATGTCATTCCCAGCATTGAATCGGTTCTGGGCGTGCCTCGCCCCTCCAATAAAATTACCGTTTATTTGCTCTACTATTCCAAACCACACGGCATCAAGATCACGGGCGCACGCTTTCTCACCCATTACTCTTATCCGTTCCGCGTCGTGCTGCGCAATGCAATTCATGAAATGATGCACCCGCCTTACGACTTGGCCCACGATGCGAGTTTGCGCGCATCTTTGCAATCCTTGCGCAGTGATGCTTTCCTGATGGACAAAGTGGAACACCACAACCGGTCTTTCGGCTATAACTCTCTGGAAGGCTTAGAGGAAGAAGACTGCGTCCAGGCCCTGGAGCAAATCCTCGCCGAGCCCTTGGGAATGGGTGGGAACCCGCGCCGCTACTGGAAGGAGCAGGACGACGGTATTCATGTGCTGGCAGTGGCCGTTTACAGCTTGATGAAGCAACAGCACTTTCCCGATGGCCACGAGATGTTTCCAGTTTTTCTCAACCGCATGATTCAGTCTGGAGCTTTATCCAACGGACGGATCGAACAACTTAATCGAGAGTTCTTCGCAGACTAAATGCCACACTCATGATCAAACCACCCCGGGATTCCGGTTTGGCTGAAAGCCAAGAGTTGATCGCTACTTCTGTGGCGGATTCGGTGCCGTTTCCGGCTGTTTTTGATCCGGAACTGGCGGTGCTTCCTGCGGGTTCTGCCCCGGCTTCGGCTCCGCCTTCTGCACTTCCTGCCCGTTATACAAAATCCTGACATTCGATCCGAACCGTTTGTAGTCCTCGTATTTCACGATCTCGCGGATGTGAATGTCGCCGGTATTGAAGTGCAGCGTGTCGTCGGCGCGAGTGTAAGTAGGAAACCAGTATTGATTGTCGACCTGCTGCCGCCATGTCGTGAACTTAGGATAAAGATGTTCTTCCTTACCCTTCTTCTTCGTATCCTTAATTTCCGGCACGGCCTGACCATAGGTCTTCACGATCTGGAAGTCGTGATCGTCTACCCAGATGCGTCCTTGGAAATATCGCTTCTTCCCGACAATCTGCTTGGGAGCGATGTCGAAAACAAAGCAGTGCAACTGGTCTTCCTGTTGCTGGCCCACATAAAGAATGTTGTATTCCGGGACTTCCTCCGTGGTCAGCACAAAGGGGAGGCGGTTGCGGAAATCCTGCACGTCGCCTTCGTCGAGCGAGAGCCCACCCTGATCCAGCGAAGACTGCGGCGCAAACACGACGTTCTCGATGCGATGCCCCTTATCGTCGTAGAGCACGTCGAATACTTCGTGATATTCGCCGGTGACCGTATCGCCGTCACGAGTCTGAACCTTAATGTCCTGCCGGTAGGTATAGTTCTCCCGCGCATCTTTGAATAATTTTTCGCGCGCCGCAAAGTGCGTGATGATTTCCTCGGGCGTGACGCCTTTGGGCTGCGCGTTTTCGAGGGGACCTTCCTGGGCGCCCGTGGACAGACTGACTAACAGGCAGAAAGCCAAGGCAGCGAACAGCGGAACAACGCGATACGGCCGGTTCATAGATCTATTCTAGCGAATAAAAGCTGGATGGGTTTGCGCAGACAAATCCTGCGCCGTTATGCGACTAAGCGGCCCCGCGGCAACCCTCCCCCGACCCCTCTCCGCTCAGTGAGGCCGGGGGTAGGGCGCTGCAGTTCTGCCGCAAAGTTGGATGCCATGTTGGCAAAGGGGTTGCCGTCACAAAAAATGCGGCTTTCCGGCCCTCGGCGTCCGGCTTGAAGGCTGCGGAACACTATGCCCGCCCCGCTGGAGACGCCCGCTCCAGGTGCGACGACCTCGTTTCAGGCGTCCCGCCTGGACTCGATGAGATTTTGACTGATGCGTTCCAGCCAGTGAAACTGGCGGCCTATTTTCGACGGCGCCTACGGCACCGCTCTCCGCTCTAATCTGAGCATATTAGAGAGGACGCGGGCTCTGCCAAACCTGCTAAACTCATCCGTTTGCCGAGGAGAGTTCGTCATGCGTCGTCTTTTTCTAGTTTTTCTTGGTTGCTTCGCTTTCACGTTTTCCGCCTTCGCCCAGGCCAAGCACCCCTTCACCTTCGAAGACATGATGAAGCTGAAGCGCGTGGGCGATCCGCAAGTTTCGCCCGACGGCAAGTGGGTGATCTTCAGCGTGGTCGATGTGAGTCTGGAAGCCAACACGAAGACGCCGCACATCTGGATCGTGCCCACGGCGGGTGGCCAGGAGCGCGAGATCATCGCCGATCAGGATGCCGACCGTCCGCGCTGGTCGCCGGATGGGAAGCGGTTTACGTTTTTATCCACCAAGGAAGCGGGTTCGCAAGTTTGGATCGCGGATTTTGATGGCGCGGCCGGAAACGCACTCAGAAGTTACAGGCTTACCGAGATTGCGACGGAGGCTAGCGGTGAACTCTGGTCGCCGGATGGGAAAAACATTCTCTTTACTTCGGACGTGTATCCCGAGTGTGACGGTGAGCCAGCGGCAGAGACATCTTGCAACGCGAAGAAGTTGAAAGAGTTGGAGCAATCAAAAGTCAAAGCGCAGATATTCACTCACCTGCTCTATCGGCACTGGAACGCTTACAAGGAGGGCAAGCGGACTCATATCTTTGTAACTCGATCTCAATTCTCCACCGGCATCGGAGCTCTCCCGATTGATCTCACGCCCGGCGACTACGACGCACCCGTATTCTCGCTCGGCGGGCAGGACGATTACGCCTTCTCGCCTGACGGCAAAGAAGTTTGCTACACCTCGAATCACGACAAGAATCCGGCCGCTTCTACCAACAACGATCTCTGGATCGTCCCCGTGACCGGAGGCGAAGCCAAGAACATCACCGCCGACAATCCCGCCAGCGACACGTCACCGCTCTATTCGCCGGACGGGCGCTACATTGCGTACCGCGCCCAGCAGCGTCCCGGATATGAGAGTGACCGCTTTCGGCTTATGCTTTACGACCGCAAGGCGGGAGAGAAGAAGAATCTTGCGAAGAAGCTAAGCACCTGGGTCGGGACGTTCGCTTGGTTCCCTGATTCATCCAGCATTTACTTTAGCTCGGAGATGTTGGCCACCTCCCTAATATCCGTCGTGAACGTTGATGGGTCTGGAGGGGGGATTCTCCTTACGCACGAAGATGGGGCAGGGTACAGCGACGATCTCGCATTTACGAAGGATGGCAAAACTCTATTTTTTACAAGAATGACCATTCAGCGGCCGACCGAGATCGAGAAGGTGATAATTCCTCCGGGGAGGTCTGAACGTCTGACTCATGTCAACGACGAAGTCCTTTCGCAGATTTCGATATCTCCACTCACAGCATTCTGGTTTATTGGGGCGAACGGCGACAAAGTCGAAGGCTTCCTGGTCAAGCCGCCGAACTTCGACCCCAGCAAGAAATACCCCGTGAAGTTTCTCATTCACGGCGGGCCCCAGGGCGCCTGGGGAGACGACTGGAGCTATCGCTGGAACGCCGAACTCTTCGCGGCGCCAACTTCTTCGACACCCAGCGGATACGTGGTCATCATGATCAACTTCCACGGCTCGACCGGCTATGGGCAGAAGTTTATCGACGCCATCAACGGCGACTGGGGCGGCGCTCCATTTGAAGATCTGATGAAGGGCCTCGACTACGCGGAGAAGACCTACCCGTTCATCGATAAAGACCGCGAGTGCGCGCTGGGCGCCAGCTACGGCGGATACATGATTAACTGGATACTCGGCCACACCGACCGCTTCAAGTGCCTGGTGTCGCACGACGGCATGTTCAACGCCGAGTCGGCCTGGGGCACCACCGAAGAACTCTGGTTCAACAACTGGGAGTTCAAAGGCACTCCCTACGACAATCGCGCGAGCTATGAGAAGTGGTCGCCGCACCAGTACGCCAAGAATTTCAAGACGCCAACACTGGTAATCCACGGCCAGCGGGACTACCGCCTCGACGTAAGTGAAGGCCTGCAGCTCTTCACCACGCTGCAAATGGAAGGCGTGCCCTCGAAAATGCTCTACTTCCCCGACGAAGGCCATTGGGTACTGAAGCCGCAGAATTCACAGCTCTGGTACAGAACGGTAAACGACTGGGTGGATCAATGGACGACAGATCCGGGGACGAAGAAATAAATTTCGTCTCGTAGCGCGGGTCGGCGGACCAAAGCACGAGCGCAGACCCAAGCACAAGTTTTGTCATTCCGACCGAAGGGAGGAATCAGCTCTCCGCAGGTAGCGGCATAACAGCAGATTTCTCCCTTTCCGCTTCGCGAAAGGTCGAGGTAAGTGGTAGCGCTAGGGCGGAAAACTTTCCATAACATCCTGGAGCGCCGTGGCAGTTCCCGCCGAAACCTGTATCTCAACCTCCAGTGGTCCAGTAAACGATCCCACGGATGGAGCAATACTGGCCAAACCGTTTACATCGCTCTGCACCGTATTATTGCTCACGCCCAAAATCACAGGCGTTCCTGTTTGTGTACCGGTGAGCGAGATATCCCCCGCTGCTAGACGCAATATCGTCGATTGAAACAGGACGCTGGCCCCAAGAATAGGATCAGGCGGTGTAGCAGAGTCTGTGACGCGCACGGTTAAAGGTTGAAACGCTGTTCCCGCGACGACTTGCCCGGCGCCGCCTACAGCCTGCAAATTCCATAGCGCAGGCGCAATCGCATTTCCATAAACAGTTGCGCAGGGGGTGCCACCGGGTGTTGCGCATGCCGTGAGCTGCACATTCGCGGTGAGATTCGTCACCGTAAGCGTGACCGAAGCATAACCTGCACTGTTGGTCACAGCGCTGCCGGCGCTTAACGATCCCGATCCCTGCGCGATTGCGAAATCTACCGTGACTCCGCTTTTCGCTATCCCCAGGCTTACCACGCGCGCTGTAATGGGCACGCTGATGCTGGCTCCCTGTGCAATCCAGAGATAAGGTGTGGTTACTCCGATATCCAAAGAAGTCGAGGTCGCAAAAAGCGTGCCGGAGACCGATTTCGGCGGACTGTAAACTCCTGGTGCAAGCGTTGCTGTGATGGTTGCAACTCCGGGGGCCGTCGGCGTGACAAAAGTAGAAGCTGAGCCACCTTCATCGCTGCTGACGGAACAACTGGGAGCTCCATTACAGGCCGAGAACGATGTGCCGTTTGTCGTACTCCATCCCACAGTCGCCCCGCTTACCGGAGTGACGCCATCCGATGCCACCACGCGTACGCTGACCGGGTTTGTGGCTTGTGTGCCCACGGGCGTTGGCGGATTTCCTCCCTGCAAGAGGAGAATTTGGTCGGTCGCGGAAGCGCCGAAAGTAAGCACATTAGTCATGGAGGAGAATGCGCCGCTGACCGGATCGGTTACGGTGATAGTTTGCGGCCCATCGCCCTGCGCCGGCGCGCTAACCAGCAGTTGGCTAGCGTTACTTGCCATTATTAGAAGAACCCCCGTATTCCCAACCGTCACAACTTGATTGGGCTCTAGCCCAATACCCTGCAAAGTGATGGCGCCGCCGGTAGTCGGCAGGCGCGAGGGGGTTGCTGAGTCGCCGTAAAGTATGTGGGCATGATAGGAGTAGTCGGGGCGACCATCGCCGCGCACATCGGATATCCCAATAATAAAGCCGTTCGAATTCAGAACCTCGGCGCTGAGCAGGCTCATGCCAAAGTTCCCGGAATTAAAAGCGCCGGGAGTAAAGGTCGGCGGAGCAATCCCTTGCGGATCGCCCAACGTCCATATGCCGATCACGGGCGCAGCTTTCGAAATAGTGGCTGAACTGTTCTCGTCCAGCGCCGTAACTGCAACGGATAATGTCCGATTGGCCTGAGCGGTAATTAGAAAATAAGGCACATCGCCATAGCCGCTTAGAGATCCGACCCAGTCGCCGGGGGAAAGAACCTGCGCTGGAGCATTCCATGTTTCGGTTGCAGCCCACGGAGGCATAGCCTGTGCGCTGCCCGACATTGTTAGGTCCTGCTCGAATTCGCCCCCTGCTGTTACAGTGACGATAATAGGTTCGAATGTTCCCGATGGCGTCACCTGAAAATCGACATAAGGTCCAACCCCAGCCGACCATAAAGGATCGATCGCTTCGACAGAGAGTTGATATTGTGCGATTGTTGCGCCGTTGGGTATGGGCAACCCACCCAGATCGAAAAATCCCTCCACGGCTGTGTCGTTCGATCCAAATTCACTGTAAGAGACACCAAGGGGATTGGTTAGTCCGGTGATGGGATTTCCAGCGTTGCCGGTGAAAAGGAATCCGGACACGGCCGAAGCCGAATATTGAGTCGAGGGCAAACCGGTGGCTGGATCGATCCATTGCGCGACCACGTTTACTCCCTCCATCGGCTGGCCTGCGCCGCCGGAGTGATTCACAAAATATACCGATCCGTAAATGCGGGCAGTTGGGACTGGATTGCCCGGAGCAGCTGGGTAAAGACGGGAGAGCTCCGCGACATCATCGGGCGCAAGCTGATACGGATTCGGATAGCAAATCGTGATCGGCACGCAATTGATAGAGTCCATGTAATGCATCACCGGAAAACCTGCAAATTCGGCTGGCGTTGGTGGAGGCTGGCCGGTGACAACATTTAGATTCAACTGCGACCAACCCAGACCCAGCACGCGGCCTAGCACACGCACCAAGCGGTACTCCACATCTGCCATTTGCGACGACTCGAGTGCACACTGGCCGTTAATCACCACCAAGGCATGCAGAAAATTCGCGGTACTCCCGAAGTTATCGATCCCTCCATAAACCGCATTCCAAAAACATTGCGATGGATCGCCCGCTCCTTCGCCGAGAAGAGCGTCGGTGACCGAGCCGTCGTAATCGTAAACAATGCCAACCGGAGTTTGCGTGGCCGAGGGGGTGATATCGGCAGGTGCGGTAACTACCCCGTAGGGGCCAACTTCAATGTTGCTTCCGTTTACATCTTCGGCTAGTTGTCCGGCGGCATTTGCCGTAACCACGGCTGTGGCAACCGATGTCCACTGCGAAAAAGCGCTGGCGACCAAATCGTTGGCGGCGGAATTGGAAAGGATGGGGCTCAAGCTTCCCTGATCGGTGTAGTAATTGATTTGACCCTGCGACCAGGTTAGAGGTTCTCCCATGCTCGAAGGGTTGAAATAACTCGAACCCGCTATGTATTCCGGCCCACCAGCACGGGTTAGCTCAATAGCACACAAAATAAGAGTCAAGGCCGCGCACAGCCGCAAGATAAGACGCGTGATTGCCGTAATGTACTTTGCTGAATTCACATTCGACTCATTTCAAAATGCTCACTCGCCGCACGGCTTCGGCAAAATTGGCGTAGGGGATGATCGTTTTTCCGGTGAGCAAGTCTCCGGCAAGCAAGGCATCGTCTGCCAAGGCCGAGACATGCTGCGCGCTCAGGATGATTCTTCTTTGCGGGTCCATCGAAAATCTGCCCAGCGAACCGAATACCGGACTCGTAAGCCCCAGCCTGCTAGGGGAATGGAGAAACAAGAAAACCCGTTCGCCAACGCGATACCGCTCGGCATTGGTCCACAGTCCAGCCCATTCGTGAATCGTTAACCTTTGTCCTGTCGCGATTCCGCGAATGCCATCTTCCACTTCGAAGGTTATGGTGGTGGGAGCAACATTTGGTCCCACAATCGCCGCGGACTGTCCTTCCGCACGCCCAACCGAAATCACCTGCCCAGAAAAAATGATCCCAGCAGCATCAGTCATCAGCGGCAAAGTGATCCTGTGGGGAGCGACCGGCCGCGGCAGTATTTTGGGCCCAGGTGCGCTCACCGGCGCAGGAATTGGAATATACGGCGTACGCGCAAAAGCCGTGGTCGGCGGAAGAGTATTCTGCGAAGGGTTATAGCGATACGCGGCAGCATCCTGCGCTCGCAGGAATACAATCGCTAAAAAAAATAGCAACCACACGGCGAGCAGACGCCGACAGCGTTTTCCTGTCATGAAAAATAACCTGGATCGAATGTCTGCTCAGAGGGCTTTGGGAAACCGTAGTGATACTAGATTGGATCGGGAGAACGCGCAGTGATCGATGTCACATTGAAGCTGTGAATTGCTGTGCGCGAAATTCGCTAACGCGTGCGCCGTATGTGCTCTTCGGCGGAGAGATTCGCCCCCGTAAGCAACAGCAAGCCGGACAGAAACGCCCAAAACATCATGCTCACCGACAGGGCAAAAGGCCCATATACTTCCGAAAAGTTGAGCCAGGGCAGCGCCATGATATAGCCGTATTTCAAAGCTTCCGAAAGCAATCCCATGATGACTGCGGTCGGCAGCACGGCCCGCGCCGGGACTTTGCCGTTCGGTAGCAGCCAGTAAATAAGAAAGAAGATTCCGATGCTGGCAGCGACGGCGAACAGCTTCATCACTAAAAATCCCACCAGACGAATAAATCCGCTGCCGTGGCCGCGCAATAGAAACTCCATCAAGGCGACATTGCTGGCCGTCAGCGCGATCGAAAGCAGCGCCAGCACGCCGCACGCGAAGGCCAGCCCCAGCGAAATCAGTTGATTGCCGAAGTACGAGCGGTTGTTGGGAAAACGCCATATCCGGTTAAGCGCAACTTCCAGCGGCATGAACACGCCGGAAGAAGTCACCAGCAGGATGATCAGCGAAACCACCTGCACGCGCTGCCGGCTGTTGACCATGGCGTTCAGGTTGCGGATAACAAATTCCTGCCCCGCCGGGAGATTGTCGCGAAGCAGTTCCACCACCACGTCCGACATCACGCGCGAATGGAAAACGCGCCGGATAAGCGTCATCAGCAGTACGACAAAGGGAAAGAACGACAGAATCGAATTCGCCGCAACCGAAAATGCAAAAGTATGCACATCCGTGCGCAGCAGGTATTTTACCGTGGAAGCTACCATACCTCGGCAAACACGGCTTGGCGGCGGCTGCGGAACCATAGGTTCGATTTCCGCTGTGGCGACGGCCTCAGATGTCTTTTGCTCGAGCACGATGGGATCGTCATCATCGTATCAAGGGCAGGGCGCGATCTACGCACCGCCGAAAAACCAAAGTTTTCGCCAAATCCCCGGCTTTTCTTATACTGTGTTAAAGCTTCAATTGTGACCGGGGGTTATTTTGGCGATGAATTCACTAATTCTTCTTGTCAAACGATTTAGTAGTGCTTATTATCGTTTGCTCATTACCGGCGAAGGCTGGGAAATGAGTCTGTAAGGTAGGTTGACGTCTTGAGTAGGGCCGTAGAAAACAGCTTCGACAGTGCAAGGCTCCAGAAGTTCACGCCGCAGTTTCTCTGCCCGGCGTTGAACCGAGGAGTCTTTTCCTTTTGGGGTGAAGCTTCACGGAACAAAACAATAAGACGCAACTGAGTTCATCGTATTTTCCGAGGGGGCGCCACGGTTCGCTGGGGCACATACGGGAAATGCGGGAACTATTCTGAGCGACCAGGTGAAAGGAGTTTTTCTGTGAGAGAGAAGGGAACAGTGAAGTGGTTCAACGGGGCGAAGGGATATGGCTTCATCCAGCGCTCTACAGGGGAGGACGTTTTCGTACATTTCTCCGCGATTCAAGAAAACGGTTACCGCTCGCTCAACGAGGGTGAGACCGTGGAGTTCGATCTGCTGAAAGGCCCCAAGGGCTTTCAGGCGGGCAACGTTGTCCGCGCCTAAAGCGATCATCGCCGATTGCAACCCTCCCGTTTGGCGCGGGAGGGTTTTCTATTGTTCTCCGCTAAAAAATATTGCACTGCGCGAGAGTAGTGTGGAATCCTAAAATCCCTGATCTAACCGTTACTTCGAGCGCTTGCTCTTCATGAATTTGATTTCGTAAAAAATCCACACACCTACAAGGGGAATCAGGAACAGCAGAAACTCAAACGTACCTGTGCCGCCGTCGGGTGAAATTCCCAATATTCGTTCGATGAAGTTCATAGCTACTCTCCTAATTTCATACTGAATCTCACTTCCGGCGTGCCGCCGAACGGTATGGCACACTGAAGTTATAGCCGCGAGCACAACTATCCTTCGTGGCTATCGCTGTCTTCTTCACAACAATCGTCCGCACTTCCTTCACAACAGCATTCCGAGTGGCTTTTCTCACAACAGCCCTTTTTGCAGTCGTCGCAATGCTGTGCACAGCTGCACTGGTTCCAGATGGTGTAGGCCATGACATCGAGCGTCTTGATCGGCGTCATCGGATCGTCGCTCGTAATTACTAATTCGCAGCAAACTGGGCATTTCTGTGTCGCGAGATACCGAATGACAACTCCCAGACACGAGCCCGGGTGCAGCGTCGCCGGAAATGGATTATTAATCAACTTCCAGTAATGGCTTTTGCGTTTGAACGCCACACTGGTCACATGAAGGCTGCAGTCGCCCACATTGCAAATAGAGACCGTCCGTTCTGCCCGGCAACATGCTTTGACTCCCCCAAAGCACAGCGAGCCGGTAACTGCCAGTTTGCCTGCCGGCGCATCGCCAGTGACGTCGATCGAATGCGATCCGGTTGGATCGTTGCTCATTACCGTGATGTTTGCCGATTTGAAGCCAAAGCTGGTCGGAGCAAAACGAATCGGCAGAGGCAGGGAGTCTCCACCTGCAATCGACAACGGATATGACAAAGTTAAAGGAACTTGGAACTCGATCGAGGACGAAGTAACATCCGTGATCGAGAGGGCACACTTGCCCCCATTGTTCAGGATTAACGGCTCATCGGCGAAAGAGCCGACGCAAACCTTGCCAAAGTTGCCATGATTGGCAATCACCAAATTCAGCCGGGGCGCGAGCGCATCTCCCGATACGGGGATTTTGTGCGGCCCATGAGGATCGTTACTGATCACGGTAATTACGCCAGCTTTAGGACCAGAGCCACCTACAGGCTGGAAGCGTATTACTACTTCGGTCGATGCTCCCGGACTTATCTTGATCGGATAAGCGAGCACATCTGGCGTCAGGAAGTCGGGCGAACTCGAGAGGATATTAGTGATCGACAACAGCGCTGTCCCGCTATTGTTAATGGTCAGCAATTCATCCGCGAAAGATCCCAGGCAAACGTTCCCGAACTTACCTGCGTGTGCAATAGCAGTTACCACTTTGCCGAATCCGTGCGTCACCTTGAAAAAGAAAGGATCGATCGATACCGCTACCGGGGTAACGTTATCGTTGGCCAGCAGGGTATGCGTACTGAAATTCGCGTTGCGCTGATAACTGACGCCATTGGGGAAATTCGCGTGATCCGGCGTGTTGTTCGCGCAAAAAATTCCGTAGAAATCTCTGTCCGCCGCCATCATGTACAAATAATCGCCGAGATACGGATCGTAGGCTTTTGCCGGCGTCGTCGCAGGTGTGTTCGCGAGCGTATGAGACTGGAAGGAACCAAAATCGTCTTCCGTCAACTCCACCGTTGTCAGCCACCGTTGGCTACTTGTGCCGATAACCTGCTGATATAAAAATCCGACTCTGCCATGGCTGTTGATCGCAAGCGCCGGGTTCGTGGCGTTGTCTACGATCCTCAAATCCTGAATCCAGTTCGCTCCAGAATCAATCGATTTCCAGACGCGAAGTCGGTACACGCCGCCTTGCTGATCCCCGAAGCAAACGTAGACCCTGGCGCTATCGTTGGGATCTACCGTGATCGACAGATCGCCTCCGATCCTCTGCTGGCCTATAAACAAGCCGAGAAAAGGATTGTTCACCCCCTGTGCAATGCGAACTCCCTGCTTGAGATCGCCGGTATCGATCAGAGCCATGAAAGGAGTTGCGCCGCTCCCCCAATCGTCATCGCGAACCACAACTACATCACAGGTCGCGGCGCTGCCAATCAGCGCGTAATAAGCGGCATAGACAACGCCACTCGAGTGAATCGCCGGACGAGTCTGAAAACCGTCGCGCGCCACCGCACGCTGTTCCAGACGAAAAGTCTTGGTGATCGGCGCAGCCGCTGTGGCATCCAGCGAGAGGTCCAGGGTGGAAGGAATATTCGCGGGCGCATGATCGTTGCTGCCGACGTAGATGCGATCCTTGCCAGCACCGGCGCCTGCCGGTACCGTAGCTGCCTGAATGAACGGCTGATCATCGTTCTTGCGCTGCGCCATTACATCCATTGGGACCGAGCCGGAGAAGTTGTTGGTTCTTAGAATGTCGAAATTGATGAGCGCAATATTGTTTCCACCGCCCCACAATACGCCGGCATAGAGCATGCCGCTGGTGGAGGCAAAACGTAGGGTCTGATCCCGTACCGGTGTCCCAGCGATGAGATCTTTCAGCGCCCAGATGTTTCCCCCGTCCGTTGAGTAATAAACCGGCGAGTTGGGGCTGCCCAAATTCGGGCTGGGCGTGAAAGCGGTGCCTGCCATCTCCAGATGATTTACCGGGTTTACTGCCAGGCTGGGTTCGCTGTCCTGATTGGTCTCCCCACTCGAGAGGTTGGGGATCATGTTGACGACTTTGATGAAATCCGGCATTTCAGCGTCCCCCTTTCTCTGACTCAAGCATGTTCTGCACATCGTTGAGTCGGTCACCAGGGAGGAAATCCAGAGGATCGGTGATCTGATAAATCGCTCGCGCCACTTCTTTTGGCGATTCCTTCTCCCTCAAATGCTGAAGAAGAAATATCCCCCTCATACCTTCGCGTAATTTGGGAACCTTGTACCAAACGATGTCGGTGCTGTTTGGAAACAGAACTTCGATTTCTTTTTTCGTTTCCTTGCCTTTCAGCACAGACTGCACTGCCACTCGTGCGATCCACCAATCGGGATCGTGCTCCGACTTCAGAATCGAAGTCGTTCCGGCCGATTGGCTGTCGATCACTCTCCCGGTGATAATCAGGTCCGCTTTTTCCACGCGGTTTCGCAATGGCTGCTCGTTCCTGGTGTTCACCGCTTGCATAACCTCGCGTTCGTTTTCGCGCGAGGCTTGCAATTGTGCGAGTTCGCGCAACACCAAGGAATTCCCGAGGGAGACGCAATTTGTGAACAGAATGAGCGTGTTGCCCTCTTTCATGCCTGCGGCCAGATCGCTGATGACGATCGCTTCTTTGCCGGCAAGCCCGCGCAGCACCTCGGTGCTGTTGAAGATTTCTTCGATTTGCACCGTCACGATCTTTTCGGGAGCCGACGCCGTGAACTGGGTGTCTGTGGTTCCATGCCTCACGACTCTGCCGCGAAAGATAAAGCCTGCCTTTTCGACAAGTAATAAGTGCTCGTCTGCCTTGGTCATAGGGTTTTGACCTTCCTGCAACAGCCTTCGTCGGATTCCCGAGGTCGAATATCGTCTGCCAGAGTGGTTTCACGCCACGTCTGCCACGCAACTATCATGAATAGTGCTGCAAGAGTCGTAAGCGTTTCAACCTTTGGAAATAATTTTTTTTGGGGGGGATGATTGCCGGCCATCTGGCTCATATTTCCAATCCCGAGTGCTTCTGGCAACTAGGGACGGACGGGTCGCTCGATATAGCTGACAATTGCAATACCTGCTGTTCAACGGTCACGCGTGCCCCCGCTGATTGGTACCATTCATTGTCAGGTTTTACTGTGACGGGACATCTTATGTAGAAGCAGTACGCTGAACACCGCTGTCGCTTAGTCCCCTATGCCTAAGTTAACCAGCCGGTTTTCAATATCGGGTACGGGGAGTACACAGGTCTTAAGATCACCGCAGCTCAACCGAAACCAAATCCCCATCACTGGAGCCACCGGGTTTGTAGTTCACCGATACCGACCGGTTATTCCATTCGCAGGAAAACTTGTCGGCCCCAATCAGCAGCAGAGATTTGTAATCCGCGGTGCGAAGCTTCAAAACCGCCCCGCCCGATGCCACGGTGAGAACCGCAGCCGGGGACTGCGAGCAATCCACATCAACCAATCGGCCCTGAAGAAACTTCGGCGGGCGCTTGTCGGCGGTTCCAGAAGTGGGCGCGGCCTGCGCTTGTGCGGCGCGTTTGGCGGCGTCTTGCTCTAGAATATCGAAGGGAGAAGGTTGTGGCGCCAACTTCCCAGAGCCGCCCACCGATGCCGCGGATAATCCATATTTCTGCTCGTTCGCCAGCTTGCTGAGTTGATCGCGTGACTCGGCCGCAACCTGCGGATTGCTGCTGGTTTTCAAGCGATCCAGCAAAGTTCGCGCCGCGTCCCATTTTTTATCTTCAACGTAAATTTTCGCCAGATGATAAAGATATTCCTGATTGCGCGGACTGAGTTGGATCGCGGCCCGCGCTGCCTGCATGGCCGATACCGTGCCGCCGCCTTCCAGCCGCGCCACGCCCATCATGTCGTAAGCGTTGGCGAATTCGGGATACCACTCGAGCACGGCGCGCAAATCCTGAATCATATTCGGCAGTCCCTGGATATCCGCATGCTTCGCGGCTGCTGCCTTGTACTTCAACAAAGCGAGATCGTAACGGATCCACATGTCGCGTTGATTGAGTACGGCCGCGTCGCTCAGTTCCTCGGCAGCTGCATCGAACTCGTCATGCTGCAAGTGATCCCACGCCAGCGCGCGGTGTGCGATCTCGTTCCCCGTGGCAGCAATCAGCTGAGCATCGTCACTTTTTGGGTTTTTCTTTTCGTCCGGCTTAACCGCGGGATCGGGAGTGGTAGCCAGCACCTGCAACTCCTGCAGAGCTACTGCACGGCGCTCCGGAATTCTGACCTTTATTTCTCCAATGATGGCCTTCGCATCGCTCTCGCGCACCGGCTTAGAAAGAATCGCGCTGTCACCGGCGCCCACCGGCGTTGGAAATTGATAAGGCTGCGCCGGATTCGGCGAGGCTTTCGGCTGTTTCGAATCGTCGAGCGCCGTGAACAACGGCGTGAGCGAGTGGAAGTAGGTTTTCACCGCCTGATCAAATTGCGCAGGCGTCATGCCGTACGTCTTCTGCACGGCTTCTTCCACTGGCACATGCTGATTTTCGACCAGATCAAAATATGTTCCAGTCTCCGGCAGCTTTTTCTCGTGAAGCAGGTAATGCACTATCATCCACGACTGCGCATAGAAAAGCGTGTGATGTGTGGCCTCGTTATAGCCGGACGCGTCATGTTGCATGGTGAACAGATCGGGCAACGCCAGCCACACTTGCCCACTGAGCAATTCAGTGAGCGACTTCGGCGGATTATGCGCCTCGCGCTGATTCTCCAAAATATCTTCGGTGTAAATCGGATTCAGCTCCGGATCGCCGCCGATCTGAACCTGGCTGTTATCGATGCGAACGGAGCTGAAATATTCCGCCATCCCTTCGTCAAACCAGCCTTCGACCGGAGGATAGTTGTAGTTCAGCATCAGATGGGCAAAGTCGTGGGCGACGGCGCGCCACGGCTCCACTTCAAATAAGTTAAGAACAATAAAATTCTGATCCTCGCCGGGCACAAAAAATCCCGGAGCCCCGATCGGCTGCTCCTGCCGCAGCGGCGCGCTCTGGTAATAGTCCTTATCGTTTTTGAAGGCAAGAATAGTGAGCGGCACTGGCTGGTTGAGCCGGTCTTTCATCATCAGGATGGCAAAGGAAGCCCGCATCTGCTCAAAGCGCAGCGCAACTTCTTTGCCTTTTTTATCCCCAGCATCGGTAATCACGGTGAAATGGGTGGAATGAATTTCGAGCCACGGCGAAGGCTCCTGCTCACGCGCAGACATTGGAAGAAGAATGCCCAGCATCACAACCAGAAGTGACGCCGAAGTTGGACCAATGCGGATCATGCGCATTCCGCCAGGGAAGCGGTAGATAACGAAATGCTAACACGGGAGCAGTGATTCGCTACGCGGAGGGGTTGGTCCACCTTTGGTTTTTTATTGCTTGCACCATATTCAGTTCCCGTAGGAAACGAATGCGAAGCGGGAGGAATTTGATGTTTGCAAGTAAGTGGCACAAACGCAATTTGATCCAGTTGCAGCGTTTGCAAGTTTTGGGTCCGCTACTTCAATCCCAGCCCGCCGTTGAAATGCTGGATTACTCCATAGCATTCGCAGGCCAGAGCTTCCAGGCTCTTGCGATTCAGTATCTTCACCGTGCCTCGCGAGTTTTCAATTAATCCAGCATTCTCTAGTGCACCAGCCGCTAAGCTCACGCTGGGACGCCCTGTGCCGAGCATCTGCGCCAGAAATTCATGGGTTAAGGGCAGCATTTTTGAATCGACCCGGTCCTGGCACATCAGCAGCCAGCGGATCAGCCGCTGCTCGGTTTCGTGCAGACGATTACACGCCGCAAGCTGGGCAACCTGCATTCCCTGCACCAGTGCAAAGCGGCTGAGTTCCGAACGAAGCACAGGAGATTTCATCAGTGCACTCTGAAAAATCTCTCGCGGAACTCGTACTCCATTTCCCGACATCTGCATGATGGCGCGGAACATTTCTCGCCGCAGGCCCACTGTCAGCGACATTCCTACCATTCCTTCTTTGCCGACGATGCCAACTTCCACACTCCGGCCATCTCCGCTCAGAGCTACCAGCGAGGTCATACCTTCATTCAGGAAATAAACGAATTCAATTCTCTGTCCCGGTTCGTGCAGAATTTCATGCTGCGGTAAATCGGTCGGTTCCAAATGAGGGCGAAGCAAGTTGTATTCCTCATCGGGCAATGACAAAAGAATGACATTGCACACCGCTTTTCCCCCGGCGTCGCAGCGGGCGCCGGGCTGCAAGGGAAGGTTTTTGACTGTTTTAGTCAGGTTCTTCAACGAGATGTCTTCCTGTATAAACATTTCGTTAATGGGATGCGGAGCCCGGCGTCGGATTTGTGGCCGCAGGCTGTAATTCGAATCGTATTACGATGTACTTGAGTAGGTAATCCAGAGGGGAACATACGGAGAAGATATGCGTTCATTTCTCCCAGTGAACCTGTTGGCACAATTCCGCCTGCTTTCATAACAAGTGTCAAACGAAAACTAAATCGGTGCTTGGCCCAAAAATTTGACAGCGTTTTTAGCTTCCCGGCTTCTTGTTTGGAAGCTGGTCGTGTTTTGTGCCCAGTATGAGATTCAACTCTTCTACCAGCTTGAGGAACTTATCCCGATCCTGTTCGGCAGCAATCAACGAGCAAAGCTGGTAGATTCGGTCGTTGTCGTCCTTGTTCATCGCGACCACGGAGTATTACAAGTTCCCCATATTCAGTATGTTCGATGTCGAACAATGACCAACACTGCACAACCGGGCTAGTTGCGTCAGAGTGAAGGCACGAGAGTGGAAAATGGATGGCTGGCTCAGGGACCAGTGTTTTGTAGGATGTCTATTTGAGTAAAGAAACCGGGCGGTAAGCGCCTAATCGCCGCTGGCGTGATTCTGCGTAGGCACAAGAACCAGCCTGGGTTTCGATGTCGCTAGGCGTGGTTGCGAAGTACGGCCGAACGTATACAGGATGCCGATGACAATGCCATAAGCGGCGGCAACGCCAATTCCGAACGAAGCCACGACCGTAACGCAGAGAATGAGAGGCATGAAGAGCGAAATCACAATCAACCACCCTTATTTTTCTTGACCGCAACCCTGGTAAAACTTGCAACCTTCAGATGCCGCGAAAACAAATTTCGTCTACACAGCTTCTTCAATTTACTTACATTGACGAAGGTCGCTAGTGACGACCCAGATTCGCCGCGTCCTGCCCCGCCCCGTAGTAAAATACGAAGTAGAGCTGTGCACTCCTAATTTCGAACAGTTCTGTAGACCTGTCGACATTACGGAAGGCCAATCCAGTCCGCATTTCAGACATCACTAAATGGCTATTACCAGCATCTCCGTGCGCGGGGCGCGCCAGCATAATCTCAAAAACATCAACGTCGAGATTCCGCGTAACACGCTGACGGTGGTGACGGGGTTGAGCGGGTCGGGTAAATCCTCACTTGCCTTCGACACCATTTATGCCGAAGGCCAGCGCCGCTACGTCGAGACACTATCCACCTACGCCCGCCAGTTCCTCGACCAGATGGAGCGCCCGGATGTTGATGCCATTGATGGACTTAGCCCCTCCATTTCCATTGAGCAGAAGACCACTAGTCGCAGCCCGCGCTCGACCGTCGGCACGATCACTGAAATTTATGATTATCTTCGCCTATTGTTCGCTTCAATAGGCATTCCCCACTGTCCAAAATGCGGTAACCCCATCAGTCGGCAGTCCGCGGATCAGATCGTGCAACGTGTAATGGCGCTCACGCCTGAAGATCGCGTCATGGTACTGGCGCCGATTGTCCGCGGGCGCAAGGGCGAATTCAAGAAAGAAATGGAGACGCTGCTTAAGCACGGCTACACCCGCGCACGCGTCGATGGCGAACTGGTGAATCTGGAGGATGACCTAAACCTCGACAAGCGCAAGAACCACACGATTGAGGTGCTCGTGGATCGCCTGTTGGTGAAGCCGGGAATCGAGCATCGTCTCGAAATGTCGATCGGCCTAGCGATGAAACTGGCCGGCGGGCTGGTGCAGGTTGCCGTCGTAGGCGGCGAGGAGATGCTATATTCCGAAAAACTGGCCTGCCCCGATTGCGGCATCAGCGTTCCCCAACTCGAGCCCCGCTCCTTCTCCTTCAACAGCATGTATGGAGCCTGTCCCGAATGCCACGGCCTCGGCAGCCGTTATGACTTCGATCCCGCGAAGGTCATCACTGATTGGTCCAAGCCGCTGCTCGATGGCGGACTCGGCCCGGGCTCCGCCTCGCAGGGATTGATTCATGCCCTGCAAATCACCGCAGCCGCACACGGCATCAACCTCAATTCTCCATTCGAAAAACTTCCCGAGAAGATTCAGGATCTCTTGTTGAACGGCGAATCGGGCCGCGGCAAAACCGGATTCCGAGGCATCTTCGGCTACCTGAAGCAGAATCTCGAAGAATCCACCTCCGAAGGCTACCGCGAGTGGCTCATGGATCACATGTCCGCGACCGAATGCCCGGCATGTCATGGCAAGCGCCTGCGCCCGGAAAGCCTCGCCGTAAAAGTAAGCAACATGTCGATTGCCGACTTCACCGCGTTGCCTATTTCGAGAGCGCTCGAAGCAGCGCAGCGCATTAAGTTGGCAGGCAGAGAAGAACAAATCGCCGGCCGCGTAATGCACGAAGTCATCGAACGCCTGCAATTTCTCAACGCCGTAGGACTGAACTATATTTCTCTCGACCGCTCCGCCGCAACGCTTTCCGGCGGCGAAGGCCAGCGTATTCGCCTGGCCACGCAAATCGGCTCCAAACTGCGCGGCGTTCTCTACGTATTAGACGAGCCTTCCATCGGCCTGCACCACCGCGACAACGGTCGTCTGCTCACCGCACTGGAAAATCTACGCGATCTAGGCAACACCGTGCTCGTAGTCGAGCACGACGAAGAAACCATCCGCCGCGCCGATTACGTGATCGACCTCGGCCCCGGCGCCGGCCGGCACGGCGGCGGCCTGGTCGCTCATGGCACGCCGGTAGAAATCATGCGCGAGCCGAATTCGCTCACCGGCGCATACATCTCGGGCCGCACGCAAATCAATATGCTGTCCGAGCGCCGTCAGGCCAATGGCGCCGCGCTCACCATTCTTGGCGCGAAGGAAAACAATCTAAAAAATCTCGATGTAACTTTCCCGCTCGGCGTAATGACAGTTGTTACGGGAGTTTCCGGCTCCGGCAAATCCACGCTGGTCAATGACATTCTCTATCGCGCTCTCGCCCGCCAGCTCTACCGCTCGCGCGAAAAATCCGGAGATCACAAATCCATCGTCGGCGCGGAGAACATAGACAAAGTCATCCGTATCGATCAATCGCCCATCGGCCGCACGCCGCGCTCGAATCCCGCCACCTACACCGGCGTCTTTACCTCGATTCGCGAGATTTACGCCATGCTGCCCGAAGCACGCGAGCGCGGCTACAAAGCCGGACGTTTTTCTTTCAACGTCACTGGCGGACGCTGCGAAGCCTGCCAGGGCGAAGGCCAGCGCCGCATCGAAATGAATTTCCTGCCCGACGTCTATGTGCTCTGCGAAGTCTGCGGCGGACGTCGGTACAACCGCGAAACCTTGGCCGTGAAGTATAACGGCAATTCCATCGCCGATCTGCTGGAAATGCCGGTCTCCGACGCGCTGCCCATTCTCGAAAACATTCCGCAGGTAAAACAAAAGCTGCAAACCCTAGTCGACGTGGGCCTGGGCTACATTCATCTTGGCCAGTCTGCAGTAACTTTGTCCGGCGGCGAAGCCCAGCGTATCAAGCTAGCCCGCGAGCTAAGCAAACGCCAGACCGGCAAAACTCTTTACCTTCTCGACGAGCCCACGACCGGCCTCCACTTCGACGACGTAAGAAAGCTCCTCGACGTGCTCCACCGCCTAACCGACCTGGGCAATTCGATCATTATCATCGAACACAACCTGGACGTAATCCGCAACGCCGACTGGCTCATCGACCTCGGCCCCGAAGGCGGTGAAGACGGCGGCCGCATAGTTGCGCAAGGCACGCCGGAGACGGTGGCGCGGGTAAAGAAGTCCTATACGGGGCAGGCGCTGGCAGGATATTTTGCGGGGAGTGGGAAGCGGAGCGCGTAATTACTTGTCGTCGGAAGCTCTCTGTCGTACCGTGGTTCTGAACGAGATCTCGTGCATAAGACGTATGCCAAGGCATACCGTATTCGGTCGCCTATTGCTGAAAAGGACCCATCTGTTATCCTTCGAAAACCCGCAATCGGATTCTCGACCGCAGACAAGCGAGCCGCAAACGCCGCTCGCATTGGCCGCCGATTCGTTTCCTCCGATTTCTCCGCCCGTCTCCAAAGCCAACGAAAACCCCGTCTGGAACGGCTGGGACGTCCTCTTAATCGCTGCGCTCACCCTCGGTGTTCTTTTCATCGTGCAACTCGCTGTCGTACTTGCCGCTCGCCGCTTTACCTATTCGCACCAGAGTTGGGTCGATGTCGCCCAAAAGCCCGTCCTGGCACTGGTTTCCGAACTCATCGCATACGCCGTGATCGCCATCTATATGATCCTTCTGCTTGAGGTGAAATATCACGCGCGTTTCTGGCCGGCCATTCGCTGGAATTGGCCGGGGCTTGGCGGAGTGAGCCTCGTCGGCATCGGCGTGCTCATGCTGGGCTTCGACCTGCTGGGCCGTTTCCTGCCCATGCCTAAGACCACGCCCTTCGATCAATTTTTCGACCGGCCATTAGACGCCTATCTCACCGCAGTCTTCGCCATTACGCTCGGCCCGCTAATGGAAGAACTATTCTTTCGCGGATTTCTCTATCCAGTGCTGGTCCGTCGCATGGGAGCATTCTGGGGAATTGTTCTTACCGCGCTCCCTTTTGGCGCGATGCACTATTTGCAATATCGCTCCTGGTCGGCGGTGCTGATTATCGTTCTGGTCGGCGTGGTGCTCACCACAATTCGGGCGGTGACGAAATCTGTAGGATCAAGCTTTCTGGCACACGTAGGCTACAACGGAACGCTGATGGTGCTTGCCGCTATAGCCACCGATGGGTTCAAGCACATGGACAAAGCTGGGACACTGCTGTTCTGATGCATCCTAGTACGGAGAAAGCAAAGATGGCCTACGGGATACGCTGCAAAAAACATGGAGTTTCAAAATGTGACGACATCTTGGATCTTATAGAGAACCGTACGAACAAAAAATTTGGACGAAATGGCGGAGAAATAATCTGTCCTAAATGCAAAGGCCCTGCGGCTATATTCCGAAGTTACAAACTCCAAGAGAAAGGAAGGACATGGCAATGCCAGATTAAGCAAATCGTGCGCATCCCTTCCGAGATACCAACGTACGTTCCTTATGTCCTCTTTACGTCCGGGCAAGAGGCGGGCAATGTGTCCGATGGCATCATGGTTAGTTATTACAAAGACACATGCGGGGAAGGCGGCAAACTCAAGCATGGGCACGGTCCAGGTGGCCCGGCAGTTTTAGGCAAGACGAGGTCCTCCAGCTTATCCGCCATCTGATACACGGAAAACTCATCACGGCGGAGGATATAAAAAATATCCTCAAACAGGCAGATGATACGACGAACTAAACAAAGTCTTACTTCACCGTGACCGTCAGCAATTGCGCCCCGCTCACCACATAATCCAGTGGCGGTGTTGCCGTTTCGTCCACGTTCGATTCGCCACTCACCACCATTTCCTGATTGCTGCGCATCCCATCCATTACATTCATGATCGAGATGGGCAGCGTGGGCATCACTTTATCGGCGACCCGGACTTCGGGGTCGGCCTCCAGCAGCGAAACGTAGACACGATTATTCGCGTGCTCTTTATTGAGCAGCGAAATAGTGGAAGCGAGATCGAGTTTGCGGCCGAAGGCGGTATTGGCGCGGCTGAGGTGATCGAGAGTGTCGCCATCGCAGACTAGAATGCGCAGCGTCCCTTTGCTGGCCGAAGTTGGAATCTTCACTGGAATCCGCTGCACAATGCGCTCTCCGCGATAGGGAGCCAGCACGGTTTCCAGCATTACTTCGTCGCCCGGTCGCACTTCCGTCACATCGGCACGTGCGCTCTCCAGATGGGCCCAACGGCGCTCGCGAACCAGATCAAAATCCAGCTTCACGCCCGCAACTGCCGCAGCGTTGTAGGGATTATCGTAGATGCGTCCAAAGCGTTCGCCTAAAGATGTCGCCGCCTGCATCGCCGCCGGCTGCGATCCTTCCGCGGGCGAAAACATGTTGCGGATCGTGACATCGGGAAATCCTTTTACTCCAATACTTCCATTCAGCCTGTAGGTGATCTCCTCGCCAAACTCGTTGACTCCATGCAGCGCGTTGAACACCGTCACCGTCAACGCGACCGGCGTGAGCTTGGGATTATTCAATACTTCGTAATGAAACTGCTTTTCTCCCATGCTGCTGTGAATAGTCAAGGTGACCGGAATCATCTCAGGCTGGCGGTCGAACAAGCCCATGATGCCAGTGTGACGATCCTGCACAAACGTTCCCACCGGCTCGGTGGTATTCACGATCTTGAACGCATTCAGTGGCGAGGGTAGCGTCGCCAGCACTTCCGCCTTGTTCATCGGCAGATCGACCGAACCAAACTGCAGCAACGGATGCCCGCAAGCCAGCAGCCTCTGTGGGTCGACATAAGTCACCGTGCAGGTGGCTTCAATGTTCATATCGCCGCGCACCAAAATGGCGCTGATGGCGGAGCCGGGCACAACCGGGTCTGGCTGTTTATCCTCGCTCATCGAACCTGCGCCCATCACAGGCACAATTCCGGCAGCTCCGAGTTGTCCCGCAAAAAGATGAATCGCCTGCTCGGAAAATCCATTGAATACCAACGGAGTTTCAATCGGCTTCAGGTAGTTCGCGAAGCCGTTCCCGGAATCTTGCGTAGGCAGCGGAGAAATATCTCCAGGAGATGCAGTCTTGCCCGCGACCGCATTCATCGAAGGTTTTACAGCGGCGCTCTCTTCCGCCGGCGAACGGTCAAGTGCATTGATCTCCAGCATGTCGGCGATTGGCGTTACCCCGGCGATCGGTTCTTTGGAAAATTCTCCAATGCGAAAGGCCAGCGCCCCCGCAAGTTTGCCCTCGAGATAAACCGGGCTGCCGCTCATACCCGCTACCACGCCTGTGTATTCCACCTTTTGCCCGTGCAATCGCACCAGAATCACATCACCCTTTGGGCCATTCACACTGTGCAGCACGCCAAGCACTTCCACGTCCATGGCCTCAGGCTTCACGCCTTCAAACACCGTATAAGCCACGCCCCGCATGCCGGTATGAATTTGGCTGACTGGAATGATCGGCGGATTTGCCGTGGAATCCGGTTTTTGCGCGGAGAGAACCGAGGGAAAAGACAAAAGTGCGGCAAAAAGGGTTGCTGCTAATTTTTTCATGTACGACGCCCGGCAGGATGTGAGAATCCCACTATACACATTAGATTTCGCTAGATTGTAAGTCGTTGCACGGAGGGGAACAAGGGAGCCGGGCAAACATCCCAATCGCGAATCCCTGCGTCTATACTAGCACAGGGACTTTTTCGTCCCCACAGGTCTTTAGTTCCCGCGGAGTTCTTATGGCTGCCAACTTCTTCCTTACTAGGCAAGGTTTGCCCATGCAAAAATTCGCTACGCTAGCGCTCTCGCTATCACTTTTCTTCTCGGCGATCTCATTGTCCGCGCAAGACCAATCCTCACAGCCGACACAAAATCCGCCGAGCAGTAACGAAGGCAAGCCCAAGCAGGAAGCTCCGCCCGATGCCGGCGGCCCGGGCGGCGACATTGGCCCCTATGCAATTCCGAGAAAGAACCCCGACGAAGCTCCGCCACCACCACCTCCGCCACCGCTCAAGAAAGATGAGTCCCTGCCCGACTATTCCATTCGCGTGAACGCGCCGTTGGTAAACGTAGATGTGCTGGTTACAACCAAGAGCGGCCAATTTATTCCCGGGCTTAAGAAAGAAAATTTCCGTCTCTTTGAAGACGGAGCCGCGCAAAACATCAGCAGCTTCACCGTTTCGAAAGCGCCAATCACGGCCGTATTGCTGGTCGAATTCGCGTCCACCACCTACAGTTTCATCATCGATGCGTTGGAAGCTTCCTACGCCTTCGCCAATACCTTGCAAAAGGATGATTGGGTTGCGGTTTCCTACTACGACATGCAGCCGCATATTCTCGTCGATTTCACGCAAGACAAAAAAGCAGTCTACGGCGCCCTGAACCAAATGCGTATTCCCGGATTCGCCGAGACCAATTTGTTTGACGCGTTATACGACACCCTTGATCGTCTCGATCGAGTGGAGGGAAAGAAATACATCATCCTGGTCACCACGGGCTACGACAGCTTCAGCAAATTAACCCTCGACAAGATCACAAAAAAGGTAAAAGACACGAAAGACGTGACCATTTTCCCCATCAGCGTCGGACAGATCGCTCGGATCATGGGCCGGGCCGGCAACCGCAGCATGGGCATTCACGCAAGCGAAATGGATTATCTCCAGGCCGATAACGAAATGCGCACCTTCGCGGCTATAACCGGCGGTCGCGCCTACTTCCCCCGCTTTCAGGGAGAATACGGCGAAGATTTTCTGGAGATTGGCAACGACATTCGCCACCAGTACTCCATCACCTACCGCCCCACCAATGACAAGCTCGACGGCACATACCGCAAGCTCAAAGTGGAAGTGGTAGCGCCCGATGGCGGCCCACTCAAGGTGAAAGACCAAAAAGGTAAAGATCAGAAGGTGGACGTAGTGGCGCGAGATGGCTATACGGCCCGGCACTCAGTCGACTAGTTACGGCGGATTAAATTAAGGTCTTGCCTGCTCCGACTTTATTGCTCCAATTGAGGGAGAGGTCTGGTCTTATTGCAGGTTCTCCGTGCCGATTTACTGCTGCTGTGGTTTACAATTGTTGTTTCGCATGTTGTTTCGCATTCATCTTCTTTAAAGCGCCCTGGAGGAATTTATGAAGCTTACCCCCGGCAAACTCGCTGGCCTTAAAAGAGTTTCGAACGATAACGGTGTAATTGCCGCAGCAGCCATGGACCAGCGCGGCTCCCTGCAAAAATCGTTGGGCAAGGAAAAAGGCGGAGAAATCAGCGATGCCATGATGGAAGAGTTCAAGTCGCTGGTCACTGAAGTTCTTACGCCACATGCCAGCGCCATCCTGCTTGATCCGGAATGGGGATTGCCGGCTTCCAAGCGCCGCGCCAAGAACGCCGGCTTGCTTCTCGCTTACGAAAAAACCGGATACGACAAAACCGGTCCCGGACGCTTGGGCGATCTGCTCGATCACTGGTCGGCGCGGCGGCTAAAAGAAGCTGGCGCCGATTGCGTAAAAATTTTGCTTTACTACACCCCGTTCGATCCCAAGGATGTGAACGATAAAAAGCACGCTTGGGTGGAGCGCATTGGCGACGAATGCCGTGCCAATGACATTCCTTACTTCCTCGAATTCGTCGGCTACGATGAAGGCGCGGACGAAAAAGGATTGGACTACGCCAAGAAGAAGCCACAGATCGTCACCGAGAGCATGCGCGAGTTCACCAAAGACCGTTACGGGGTCGACGTGCTCAAAGTGGAAGTGCCGGTGAATATGAAATTCGTGGAAGGCGTGAAATGTTTTGCCGGGCAGAAGGCATATACCAAGCAGGAAGCCATCGATCTCTTTCACAAAGCCGCGAACGTAGCCACGAAACCATTCATCTATCTTTCTGCCGGCGTGAGCAATGCGGAGTTCAGTGAGACGCTGGAACTGGCGGGAGAATCCGGGGTGAAATTCAATGGTGTTCTCTGCGGTCGTGCGACCTGGAAAGACGGTATTCCAATCTATGCCAAGCAGGGAGCAGCCGCGTTCCGCAAATGGCTGGAAACCGAAGGCGTAAAGAACATCAACAACGTCAACGATAAACTAAAGGCAGCGACTTCATGGCACTCCATTTATGGAGTCGAGCCGGCACTAGCCAACGCCTAAATCTTAAGCGGACCATGTGGAACGCGGGCGCCTCGCCCGCGTTTTTTATTGGGTTCTTTGTTCTAAAAGGTGCGGGATCGCGAGATGCGTTCTCAGTGCAAATGGAACAGCGTCTCCAGCAGAAAGAAAAATCCCGAGCCCACAAATACCAGCAGAGCCATCCGCATCGCCGGTTCCTTATTCACTTCAGGAACTAAGTCGGAAGCGGCCACGTAAATCGTCACCCCTGCCGCGAGCGGCAAACCTGCACTTACATGATGGCGAAAGAGCGCCATCGTCAAAACTCCCGCCAGGGTTGCTCCACCCAGAATTACAGACGCGCCCCACGCGGTTCCGCGGCTGCGTCCACTAGCCAGCATCACCGAACTCACCGTGAAGCCTTCTGGAATTTTATGCAAAAAAATAGCGATAAAAATAAGCCAGCCCAAAGCGTTCGAAACTAAAAATCCAGAAGCGATAGCGATACCGTCAAAAAATGTATGGATGATAAGCCCGAACAATACTGAGTAATCTTTGTGAGAGTGGATGAACTCATCTTTATGTGTCTCTTCGCCAAAGTGGAAGTGCGGCGTAACCGTGTGTTCGAAAAAATGAACGATCAAATAGCCCAGCAGGATCAGGAACGCCGCGCTCCGGCCCCGCAGTTCGAGGCTCTCTGGAACCATTTCCACTAGGGCCGTTGCCAGCATAAACCCCGCGCCCAGCGCGACGAAATAGCGCAGATAGCGCCGCTCCCAATGGTGCTGCACGATAATCGCTCCGCCAAAAACATTGGCGGCGGCAGCGGTAAGGCCTAGCAAAATGCTGATGGCGATGGGATTCATATGGGGATAGTACAGGGAACTGACTACTGCTTTTTCGCAGCCGCGGTTTGCCTCTGTAGTTCGGCAAGGAATGCTTGTTCCCGTTCGGTCACGTAGTTCTTATAGCCTGTGGGATCAATGTATGGGTTGGCCCCACTTGCGTTCAATTTTGCGTACTTTTCTTCCATCCCGTAATAACTGCCGTGGGCGCCCAGAAAAACGTCGCAAGGCAGCGATTTGAGCACGCGAAAGCCGCGCGCGTAATCATCGGCAATCTCGGGATAGCTCGCATTATTCACCAGCTTGTATCCCGGATTGACGTTAGGGCTGCCCACGATCACAACATCGTAAGTTTTACCCGCCTCTCGCACTTTTAAACTCCAAGTAGTGCAGCCCCGAGTATGTCCGGCAGTCTTGTGAGCAGTCAGCGAGGTATCGCCGAGTTTCACTTCGTCACCATCATGGAGCACCTGGTCCACCGTGGCTGCCGGATACAAGAGCGCTGCCTTGTCACCGTACTGGAAGTCGCTCTTGCCGCCCGATTCGACGACGTTCACGTCCGCATCCATAACCATGTATTTGGCGCTGATCAGCTTTTTCACCTCTGCGCTCCCTCCATCGTGGTCGAAGTGAGCATGGCTGATCAGCAGAATCTTTACGTCCTCGAAATGAAACCCCAGTTTTTCAATGCTCTCCCGAATCAGCGGGACGGAAGTTTTCAGATTGCTGTTGATCAGAATATGCCCGGCGGGTGTGGTAATCAGGTAGGAGGCCAACCCATGGCTGCCCACATAATAGACGTTGCCGATCATGCGGTGTGGAGGGAAGGGTTCACTCCAGTCCGGGGAATCAGGAGCTGCCGTGCTAGTTCGCGCGACATTGCTTTGCGATGGCGTGGCTGGCGTGGGATTCGTCTGCGCGAACACGCAGCTTGCAAAGGCCAGGACCGAACCAAACAGGATGACGCGAGTGAGCATATGTGGAAGAGTATACGCGGCGCGTTGACGGGGATGGCATCAGTTCTAATACATGCATCCACCACGGAGACACTGAGCTACGGAGAAAATCAAGAGATTGGTTTTCTCCGTAGCTCAGTGTCTCCGTGGCGAGTTTAGGTTTTATCCTGAGTGCCGGATATGCATCACATCCCCATCCTGCACAATGTAATCCTTGCCTTCGAGTCGCAGCGTGCCCTTCGCTCGCGCATTCGCCTCAGAGCCGGCTTCCAGCAACTGATCCCAACGGATGGTCTCTGCGCGGATGAAATGTTTTTCCAGATCGGAGTGAATCGCTCCCGCCGCTTCCTGCGCCCGCGAATTGGCGGGAACCTGCCAGGCGCGGCATTCATCTTCGCCCGCGGTGAAGAATGAGATCACGCCGAGCAATTTGTAAGTGGTGCGAATCAGCCGCGTCAGGCCGCTTTCGGTGAGTCCGTAGCTGGAAAGAAATTCAGCCGCATCGGCATCGCTCATTTCGGCCAGTTCGGCTTCCACTTTGCCGCAGATCGCCGTAGCTCCGGCATTTGGTTTAGCGGCAATTTCCGTCAACTTGTACTTGTCCACCGCTTCTTCCAGCTCTATGCCAAGTTTGCTTGATTCGCCGATATTGAGCACATACAGAATCGGCTTCTCGCTGAGAAACATGAAGCCCCGAATACGCTTCTTGTCCTCAGCCGTCATCTCCATTTCCCGCAAAGGCTTTTCCGATTCCAATTGCACCTTCGCCCGCTTCAACAGCTCGAACTCTTTTTCGAGTTCCGCTGTCTTCATCTTCTTGAGGTCTTTTTCCACCCGCTCCAAGCGTTTTTCGATCTGACCCAGATCGCTGATCATCAAATCGAATTCCACGTTCCTGATGTCGCGCAGGGGATCGATCTCGCCGGCCGTATGAGGAATCGAGGGATCGTCGAAAGCTCGTACCACATGCGCCAGCGCATCCACATTGCGCAAATGCGCGGCATAAGCGTTGTCCTTCAACGCCTCCTGCCCGATCGCGCCCACGTCAACGTACTCAACCGACGTGTGCGTGAGTTTCTTCGGATTGTAGAGGGCAGCCAAACGATCCAGACGATCGTCGGGAACCTTCGCTACTCCAATGTGAGCCTCGCGCGGGTTGGCCCGCGCCTGATCCGAAAGATGCGCCTTAGTCAGGATTTGAAACAACGATGTCTTGCCCACCTGAGGCAGGCCAATGATTCCAGTTTTCATAATTGACTACTCTGTCATTCTGAGCGAAGCGAAAAATCCCTCACACGTTTTCGCTACCGGCGGCTCCAAGAGGAGTTTTCACTACTGCTATGAGTCTCTATAGACTGGATCAGCACTGTGACCTCGGGCGAACAGCGCACAACGTTTCAGGATAAATGATCGGGCGGCCAATGCCCAATGGGGATGCAGAAAGGTCTTGCTAAAAGCCAGAAGCTAGAAGCTGCGAGCCATCAAATACACCACCACCATCCCCAGCAACAGCACCGCACCTTCTACCCGCGTCGACCAAACATGCAAAGCATCAAACTGCACCCGCTCCGGATTATCAATCGCAGCCGCCTTCACATCTCCCAGCGACGCGCGCAGCACATCCATGCGCGGGATGATGCCGAATTGCGAGATCAGCGTAAGCGCCAGCATCAGGCACAACAGAATATGGCGCGCTGCGAACACATGCGCGGTGCCATCCGTAAACCGGCTGTACAGCAGAGAACTCGTTAGAAAGACAATTCCAGAGAAGATAGCAATCCAGTGCAATTTTCCTAACGCTCGCCCAACTACATTGCCCGCAAGATGAGTGTTAGGCAGCACCGCTGGAATATTGAATGCCGTGGGCGCCAGCACGAAAGCAAAGAAGATAAGTCCGCCAATCCAGCAGATCAGCGATAGTAGCATGAGAAAACGCAGGAAGGACATGACGGAGAATTATATCCTCACGCCAAACATTACGAAGACTGCCACTGATTACGGTAAGTGGCTACTTTGAATTCCTCCGCGCCTCTCTGATTAAAAAGTAAGAGCCGGAAGAGAGAAGCAAAATAAAAGGCACTAAGAGCCCAGAAACGATATGTAAATCTTTCCACTCGCCAAGCATCAAATTTCGGAACAAAAGCGCGCCGGCAACCGCCGCTATCAGCCAAGCCGCGAGGACGGTTTTTATTCGCCAATCCAATTTATGCCGTTGCTCACTGGCCATTGCCTACTACACAGGTACAGCAACATCGTCCACAATCTCGCGCAGCACCTGGTCGGCCTGTTCCGACTTCTTCATCGTCGAGGCATATTGCCCGTTGACCGCGATGCGATGTGCGAACACCGGAACTGCCAGCGGCTTAAAATCCTCCGGAGTGCAGAAGTTGCGGCCTTCCAGAAACGCCATGGCCTGTGCCGCGCGATACAGTGCCTGCGCCCCGCGCGGCGACACGCCTAACGAAAGATATTCCGATTGCCGCGTCCGCTGCACAATTTGCAGCGCGTAGGTCACCAAAGACTCATCTACGCGCACCAGCTTGACCGCCTCCTGCATCTCGAGCACGTCAGTTGCGCTCAGCACCGGGCGAAGATCGTTTACTCGCGATGCGCCCACTTCCGAGCGCAAAATCTCGCGCTCGGCTTTCGCATCAGGATATCCCATGCGCACGCGCATCAAAAACCGATCCAGCTGAGACTCAGGCAGCGGATAAGTTCCATGATGTTCCACTGGATTCTGCGTGGCGATCACCAGAAACGGCTGCGGCAATTCGTAAGAATGCGCGTCCACCGTAACCTGGCCTTCGTTCATCGCCTCCAGCAACGCAGATTGCGTCTTCGGCGTGGTGCGATTGATTTCGTCGGCCAGCAAAACATTGGTGAACACCGGGCCGCGCTTGAACTCAAACTCCTGCTCCGCCGCGGAGTATACCGAAATGCCCAGCACGTCGGAAGGCAGCATGTCGCTGGTAAACTGCACGCGCTGAAAAGTGCAGTCAATGGCGCGGGCCAGCGCCTGCCCCAAAGTAGTTTTGCCAACGCCGGGAACGCCTTCAATCAGAAGATGTCCACGGGCGAAGATGCTGACCAGCGCCAGCCGAACCACATCGTCCTTCCCGCGAATCACGCGGCGAAGCGTACTCTCGAGTTCAGCGGCTTTATGGGAAATGGCAATTGCGGTCTCAGGAGACATTGAATGGATTTTACTATCCGAGCACGCGCCGTCAGAGTTACCGATGTCACAAGCGGCTGTCAGCTTTCAGCCGTCAGCTTGTAGCAAACTCGCTTAAACCTTCTCAATTGTTGTCATTCCGAACCTGAGCAAAGCGAAGGGGGAGGGATCCGCTTTCCTTTGCGCCGCCCACAAACTCAGAACGCAAGCACCAGCCAATCTTGCAGCACAGCAAGCTGAAAAGCTGAGAGCTGACGGCTTTCAGCTCTACTGCATAAACTCCGCCGGCCGGCCCGTCAACCGCTCAATCCGCTTGGCAATCGGCGGATGCGTGGAAAACAAATTCCCAAAATTCATTCCGAGCAGCGGCTGAATAATAAACAGATGCGCCGTCGAAGGCGAAGCCTGCATCGGCACGCGCCGCGAGTAAGCATCCAGCTTTTGCAGCGCGCTGGCCAGCGCATACGGATTGCCTGTAAAATGCGCCCCCGTAGCGTCCGCTTGATATTCGCGCGAACGCGACACCGCCAGCTGAATCAAGCTCGCCGCGATTGGCGCCACAATCAGCATAAATAGACCGGCCAGCCCGCCGCCACGACGGTCATCGCGGTTGCCGCCTCCGAAGCCGCCAAAGATCATGGCAAAGCGGCCCATGCTGGCCAGCATGGTAATCGCGCCGGCGATCGTCGCTGCCACCGAACTAATAAGGATGTCGCGATTGTTCACATGCCCCAGTTCGTGCGCCAAAACGCCTTCCAGCTCCTCGTCGTTCAGCAACCCCAAAATCCCATGGGTTACCGCAACCGACGCGTGGTGCGGGTTGCGTCCCGTGGCAAAGGCGTTCGGCGACTCTGTTGGAATCACGTACATCTTCGGCATCGGAATGCCCATCTTCGGGGCAAGCCGCTCCACGGCAGCATAAGCGCGAGGCAACTGCTCGCGCGTCACCGGCTGCGCGCGGTACATAGCCAGCGCAATCTTATCGGAGTAGAAATAGGAGACGAAGTTCATCACGGCGGCAAACACCAGCGCCAGAATCATCCCATTCTCCCCGCCAAAGTAGCGGCCAAAGAACATCAGCAGCAGCGTAAGCGCGGTCAGCAGAAACGCGGTCTTGAATGTATTTCCCATAATTGAATCTCAGCTATTTGATGTTACGCCTTGCGGGGAGATGCAGTTCGGTCTCACGGAGGAAAAGCGCGGATAAAAAATGGGGATACGGATACCCTACCCCTCCCTGGGCATTGGAATCACCGACTTAGCAGAAAATTGTCGGCAAAGTACGCCGGGGAAAGGACTTAGGTATCAAAATCTAAGAGGCAAAAGAATTATGCACCCCTTTTGCCTTGTAGCCGTACGCGGTGATGTACGACCTTTGCTGGGACAATCATGCGACGAATTGGAGTGAGGCACAAGATTGGATGTCACCAGGAGATTGTGGAAAGATCAAACGACGCCGTCCAAGTGCAGGTTGGGATGGGCGCACCCTTCGATAGTTGAGCACTCACGTGTCGTCAATGAATGCCGTCCTTTCGAGACTGGGATCTGAGCAGAGATTCCTCCTGTCTCGCTTCGCTCGCGCGTCGGAATGACAGGGGTTGGTGCGGGGCGAGTGTTGAGGGTTTAGCGAGTGGGGAGCTGGTGCCCATCTTTCGCTGTCCTAGGTGGACGCTACCACGGCTGAGGCTGCCCGACCCATCGTGCTTTTCGATGGGTGGGAAGCCAGGACGTCAACTGATCTCGACACGGGACTTCCACTACCGGCTCCGATAGGAGTATTTTTTGGCGGGCTGTGTAGATCTTGTGGTTCATGCAGCCACAATTGTGATGGCGTCGGCAAAAGTGGGCCAGCCCCCACAAAACCGCAAGGGTGAGCTGCCGCCCACCCTCGCGTTTTATCAAAACCAAGTCACCCGGCTGCTCGAGAGTTCAATCGTGCTTTAGTTCAGTCGATCTTTTCATCGGGGGCGACAGCCAAGGCTGCGGTGAGCGCATCCTGGGCGGAGGCCTGCATAATCAAATTACAGAGCTGCTTGAGATAAGGCATCTCGGGATTGGGAGGCACGCTTAGAATTGTCGGCTCCTCCTTGGCATCCTCGGGATTCTTAGGATTCCAGTTGAAAGTGAACTGGTTCGGTGCGGATTGGTGGCGCCAGATAGCGGAAGCATTGGTTGTGATGAATTTGACGGCGTCAGCGTATCCTTTGGGAGCCGGATTTCCCTGAATGAGGGGCACCAGGTTCCGCATGAAGATACCCTTCCCGGTCGCGTAATCGGAGATGTGATTCATGGGGTAGTTCGTCATGAACTCATGCAGGACTCCGTCGTCGTCTTTCATTTTCGTCATGACGTTGCTGGCAATTGTGTAAGCTGTTTGCCGATCGGTCGGTGAGAGTCCGTTTATAAAAAGCCCCTGGTCGCCCGTCCAATACCATCCCTTGCAATGCGGAGACCCGGTGGGGCGTTCCGACACCAGTCCACCGGCCGTGAGTATCCCAATTTTTCCCGGATGGGTTGCGGGGAATTTCAACCATTCTACAAACCAGTCATGCTGGGCGGTAGCCGCATCGGAATACTTCGTTTCCGTGGGAAACAACCGGGCGAGGCGCTGCGACAGGATCCAGAATGACTCGTTGGTCACAGAGTTCCTGCCCTTCAAATCGTCGCCCGAATCGAGGGAGTTGAAAACGCCGCCGCGAATATCGTCGGCACTGTCGTTGGCGTTGTCCGCAGTGCGGCTGTAAGGCATGTCCTTATTCCAGTTGAGTACAAGTTCATCCCAACATTCTTGTGCGGCGGTTTGGACGTTGCCGTACAGTTTGTCATTTTTTTCATGCGGCCCGTCTTCCAAATCGTTTCGGGAGGCGAGGGCTTCGGTAAAAGCAATGCCCCACCAGGCATAGTCGTCCTTCCACCAGAAGGGTCTTCCCTTCAGCCTGTTGTAAATGGCGTAGCCTGCCTGCAGAATCCCTTTGGTATCCCGCTTTTTTGCGGTAATCAGATAGTTGAGGCAGGCGTGCAGGGCGTTGCCGCCGAACCAAAAGTTTCCATCGAAAACGTCCGGCTTCTGCGTGTACTGCGCAGCCAGAAGATCGAATCCCTTCTCTGCGGCTTGGCGGTAGGTTAGTGGCTCCGGAATTTTATCTGGGGGATAGTGCATGTTTGCCGTGGCCATTGGTGCTTCTCCTCTGCGACGCGGTGACGGCGGAGAACGTGGATTCCCACTGCAAGCGAGATTTTCCGCTCGGCGCGGTGCGCCTCAGTATTCTCGCTGCGGACCTTCTAGTCAACTTTGCTGGGAGGTTGGTCCAGCCTTTCCGGTCCGTTTTTCCCGCTCCGGAACTCTGGGTCTCAAGAGGGGTCCTGGCCACGATTATGCACTTGACACATCAAAAACCTTTTGAGATACTGGCTTCAGTCGGAGGCAGCCATGAATCTGTTAGACATTTACAAGGAACTCAACACCGAAAAGAAGTGCCTGACCTTCCTAGAGCATATGCGCTGGCCCGATGGAGTCAAGTGTCTAGCCTGTGAATCCCTGCGGATAACGCGGATTACCGCGAAGGGCAAGCTCAACAAAAAGACAGGCAAGCGCAGCCCCGACCGTGAACTCTACCAATGCAATGATTGCCGATTCCAGTTCACCGCAACCACAGGCACCGTCTACCATGACACCCATCTTCCGCTCTGCAAATGGTTCCTCGCCATTGCGCTGATTACCGAATCGAAAAAGGGAATTTCCGCCAACCAGCTTTCCCGCGCTTTGGGCGTGCAGTACCGGACGGCATGGTATCTGGCGCACCGCATCCGCAAGGCCATGATAGAAGCGAATCCGCCCAAGCTGACAGGCATCGTAGAAGTTGACGAAACCTACATCGGCGGAAAGCATCGCGGCAACAAAGGCAAAAATAAAGCCAAAGAGGTAGTGATGGGAATTCGGGAGCGCGGCGGCGATCTGCGCCTCATCCACATTGAGAACAACACGTCCGACGCCCTGTCGAAACAGATCGAACAGCATATCGACGCAAAGTAAAGATGGTTGTCACCGATGAATTACGCGCTTATCCATCCGCAATGATGTCCGCTGGCATCCACGGCTCCAAACACGAAACCGTAGCGCATAGCAAATACGAATTCGTGCGCGGTGAAATCTATACCAACACGGTCGAGTCGGCATTTTCCCTCTTCAAGCGCGGCTTGACTGGCGCTCACAAGGTGAGCTTAAAGCACCTGCAACGCTACTTGAACGAGTTCTCTTATAGGTTCAACAATCGGAAGGATGCGAACTTGTTCGGGATGACGGTTCGCCGAATGGCACTGGCAGGGAATTTGCCTTATGCAAAGCTAGTAGAAGAGAATGCGTTCACGCCATTTGTGAGGCCGTAAGAAATAGAAAAGGCCCGCGCTCACGGGCCCTTTTCTACGAATCTTGATCGGAAGGAGCGGGCAGCTCCAAAAGGATCATAGCGCAGGAGCTTGTCCGCGCGCAACGCGGATGACACCTTTAATTACCGTTGTTTTGGCTGGAGCAACATCCTTGCTGACGTTGGCTATTGCGATGGCGAGTGGTCGTGTTTTTAGTAGCCTAGGTTGGCTCGTTCCTTATTTGGTCGTAGCCTCTTGTCTGCTATATCTATTAGCCGCACTTCTGGCAATTCTTCACTGGCAAAAAGAGCGGCAGCGTGAAAAGAATTCCTCTTCGCCCGCACTTCCTACCATTAGCATTAAACAAGAAGCCAGCCCGCAAATCAGTCACACTGTTGTAATTCACAAAGATGTTCCCATTCCTCCCGAACGCACGAAAGCACAGCAGCATGACTACGACAAAGCTAGAGATGCGATTAAGCTTCTCGGAGAAAAAAGTGTGATTGCATTGCGTTATCTTCGCGGACAAGAATCTATTACATTCGATTTTGGTGGCTGTACTGGTGGCAGTCTCCCATCGGGGTTAACCGCACAAAACGCGCTATGGGTCTACCGTCACTGTGCCAGCGAAGGGATTCTCAGTTGCAAAAAGTCTCTCGGCAATCACGAAGAGACATACACGGTTCCGTCCAGAATGACCAAGATTCTCGATGCAGTTCTTTTTGAAAATTAACTTTACTTCTCCGGCGGGAATAACTTCTCAGGCTTCTTCTTCGCGATCTTGACCTTCTCGCGCTTCAATGGCTTTGCCTGAAGCAAATTCTGCACGACTCCCTCAAACTTTTTGCGGTCCACCTTGAGACTCTTCTTAGTCATTTATTCACCGCCCCAGTTTTGCTAGTCTTCCCGCGAAGACCAACTCCTTCCCCCGGAGAGATACCGTCGTGCCAATGGGTACAGGTGTCTCATGCGGAGGGTTGGTCATCGGTTAAGACCAGCGGACTTAAAATCCGCTGACCTGTCGCGGGTCTTACGGGTTCGACTCCCGTCCCCTCCGCCATCACAGCATACCGCTGTGAACTCAAACATTGAAGTCCCTGTCACGGCTGCTTTCGATTTTATCCGGTTGCTGCGTCAAATCCACAATCGTGGTCCTGGCCCATCTTTCGCCGCACTTAGTGGACACTACCACGGCTGAGGCTGCCCCAGCCATCGTGCTATGAAGGGTGACTCCCGAGTGCAGGTCGCACGAGCTGCGACGCGCGGGCGGATTTTTTGCGCAAAAGGGAAAGGATTTATCGGGGAGGTTGAGTCCAAGCACTTGCATGATCGAACATCGTCGTCCACAGGTTCGGAACATCAAGAAAAACGGCGTGTGAAAGGATGGGCCAGACGCGTATAAAGAAATCAATTCAGAAATTTGCTAACCAATATTAAGGAGAGCCTATGGCAAACCAACCGTCTCAACTCACCGTCCCGCTCGTTCTACTCGGACGCCTATGCTTCTCGCTCATCTTCTTGATGGCTGGCTTCACTCACTTTAGCAGCGGAAGCATCGCCTATGCCGCGTCCAAGGGAGTGCCCATGGCTTCCATAGTCGTCCCGCTTTCCGGAGTGATTTCGCTCGTCGGGGCGCTTTCCATCCTCCTCGGCTACCGCGCCAGACTCGGTGCCTGGTTGATCGTTCTTTTCCTCGTCTGCATTACTCCGGCGATGCACAGATTTTGGGGCGTCGCCAATCCCATGACGCAGCAGATTCAGATGGCCATGTTCATGAAAAACCTGTCCATGCTCGGCGGCGCGCTTTTGATCACCCAATTCGGCTCCGGCCCGCTCAGCCTGAACGATAAGTAGACCGACCGTCGACAGCGAAGATTTTGGGCGGGTGGCACCCTTCGTACAGGTTTTCGTTTCCCGCTTAGAGAATGTGGGTGCCCCGCTCTTGCGTTTTGTGCAAGGGCGGGAACGATGGTGCCGATAGCATTGTCTTGCCATGCCTGCCGGGCTGCATCGCACATACGGCGGCCCTTCGTTCTTTGGAGGCGGGACACTGATCTGATTTGGGTGAAAAACTTTTTTGAAAACAAATCCCACTTCCCGCAAAAGAAGCAAGAAGTGGGGCACCCATTATGCCGCCAGCTTCGAAACTCCTGCGGGCGAAACAGTCGCGCGGCGTACTGCCCATGACATCGCGATGCGGGTGAATCCGCTGATCATCATGCTGACGCCTACGAGTATTCCAATGGCCCAGATCGCGCTGAACGGCCATTGCACATAAATCATGGCGCCGAGCAGCAAGGTGATCAGGCCATCGACCAGCACCCAGCTCGAACCGTGCAGCGGGCGCATTTTGAAATAAAGAACAATGTTCAGAGCGCCTTCAACGACGAACAGCACCGCCAGCAACAGCGTGAGCGAGGCCACGCTTAGGATGGGATGGAGGAGCGTGTATCCGCCAAAAACCAGATAAGCGAGGCCGACCAGCAGCTTCCAGCTGATGCTGCCCGCGCCGTGGGCGTGAAAGGCCAGAACGATGTGTACAATGCCGGCAAGGACGATCAGCCACGCGACCACTACGCTGACCGCAACCACCGCGAGAAATGGCGTACCGATGGCCACAAAGCCGAGGATCACCAGCAGAACGCCCCAGAGAATCGATAACGTTGAACCTTGCCGACCGGATGCGATGGGAATTGTTGTTGCCATGAGAAACCTCTTTCTAAGCGCCACAATCTGCTCAAGGGACTAGATGAAATTGCCAGGGAAAAGGGTACATCTGCCATGACCTGGCAACTCCCATTTGTCCCGCGGTTGTCCAGTAAGAGACGGGCGCGAAATGTACCCCGAATGATACATCTCCCTGCGCTTATCGGTTCTATTTTTTCTTTGGCCTGCGGCAGCCGGATCGGAGCTTTCAAAGTAGAACGGGGCCGCGCACAGAGTCGTTTCGTGTTTGGGCGAATCCAAAAACTGAGGATCCGCAAATGGACGTTATCCATGAATCGAAGTTGCCGTTTGTTGGAATGTCGTATGAGTTCATCGGAGCCAAGCAGGATGTGCCCATCTCGTTCTTCCTGGTCATTGCCGAACCCGGAGGCAAAGTCAGGCCGCACAAGCATGACTACGACGAGATCGTGTATGTGATCGAGGGACGATCACAATGGACGGTTAGCGGCGAGGAACGGGAAGCCAAGGCGGGCGATGTCTTGATCGTTCGTGCCGGAGAGCCGCACACATTCGCTAACTCAGGAGACGGCCCGCTACGCCAAATCGACGTTCACTTGAATCCCACGTTCGAAACTGTGTGGCTTGAATAGTAGTCAGAGTACCCCACTTCTCGCGCCAAGTACGCGCGAGAAATGGGGCACCCGATCTACAGAACGCGATTCAAATTAGTAAGTAATCTCAAAGACTACGCCGTCATTCGAACTGCCGCCGAGGCCGGTAACGCCATACAAATTTCCTGCGGCATCTTTGGTCAGCCCGCTGTTATTGGGCAATCTCCCATTGGTGCTGTTAAACCGGAAAAATGGGGACTCGGCCCATGTCGAACCGGAAGGCGCGAGCCGGAAGATGGTTCCGCACCCGGGAGCACAAGCAGTGGTGTTTCCTCCGTATTCGGTCGTGCCATAGATGGCCCCGTACTGGCCAAAAACCATGGTCGAGGTCGGAGATTGGCCATCGGTTCCACCCAGAAAGCTATGCAGGATGGTCTCCGTCCAGCCCCTTGAGCTTCCGGAAAGTTCCCAAACCGTTCCAGCTCCCGCAGACCCTCCATTGGCGGTCGTTCCGTAGATCTTGCCTTCTACTAGGATGATCCCTCCAGCGGAATTTTGCCCGTCTGTAGCGGTGGCTCCGAATTGGTGGATCACGCCATAGTGGAAGGACCCGCCCGTCGCCGGCGCGAGTTCAAAAACCGTGCCGCAACCTTCCGGACAATAATTCGGAAAAGAACCTCCCAGCGGGGTTGTGCCGTACAGATTTCCGTGCGCATCGATCGTGAGCGAAGCGGCAGGAGCATTGCCGTCACCGACTAAATGCGAGAAAGTGTGCAAGGTGGTTTCTGTCCATGTGCCGCCGGAGGCCGGGGACAACTCGAAGACCGCTCCGCACCCGTTGTTATTACAGCCACCCAGATCGCCCCATGCCGATGTGGTGCCATAGAGGTTGCCCGCAGTATCGAAAACCAGGCCTCCGATAGGATCTCCCCCATCGCTCTCGCCGGTAAACTCGTACAGAATTTTTTCCGTCCAGCTTCCGCCGGAACCGCGCACGAGTTCGTAAACCGTTCCGCAGCCAACGCTGCTGCAATCCGTGTCACCGCCCCACAGGGTTGTGCCATACAGATTGCCGGCGGAATCCAGTATGACGCCTGATTGGGGATTGCCGCCGTCGGTGGTGCCTAGAAAACTGTACAAAACAGTTTCCGTCCAGCCGCCGCCGGAAGCCGGAGACAATTCGTAGACGACGCCGCAGGTTCCTCCAGAACAGTTCCCGCTGAGGCCGCCCTGATTGGTAGTGCCATAGAGGTTGCCTGCGGAATCCGTGGCTAGAATGCCCGCCGGAGCGGAGCCGTTCGCCCCGCCGGGGAATGAATGCAATACAGTTTCGGCAGCCCATCCACTTGCGGTGACACATACTATTGCGGCGAAGATGGCGAAAGCGCGACGTGCGCTTTTCGCTAAGTTTGATCTATCGATTTGAACATGCATGGGAGAAGTCTCCTGAAGATTTTTTTTGCAATTAAAAACGTTTCGCGGCAACCCATGCCGCTGAGCGTCCCGGCAGATTCCGCAAACGTGCGCGGAAGATTGGTGAGGAGTGTAGGAGTCGCCGGATTCCTACACGAGGGAGGGCTACAATCTACGACCGATCTGCCTCGAAGTCAATCCGTACTTTCGTTTTGCTTAAGGCCGGGATTGCCGATCAATTTTTCTTGCTACCCGCTTGCAGTAGCGGCGCGCCCCATGCGCTCGCAGCCAGCAGCGCTCCAAAAAGAACGATGGCGTCGATGCTGGTGCGTCCCTGCGGCGCCCAGTAAACATCTTTCAGGTTCAGCCACAACGCGAATTCATCGAGCGTAAGCGCCGCGCCTACGCCGTACAGGATCGACATGATGCGGCTGAGAAGGATCGACGAATCGTCCTCACCGGTGCCGATGTCGGCCAGCCATCCATAGCCCACGAGGAGAAGAATAATGATGCCGAAGACCAGATGATGAATGTGGCTGCCATCATGCTCGATGAAATGGAATGGCGGAATGTTGTGTAATACCGCATAAACCACGGCGCGCACTCCGGCAAAGGTAAGAAAGAAACTGACCGAGGCCACAAAAAGCCGGCGGCGTGGCCGGTCGGGGATGCGTTCGTGCACGACGTCGCCGAGAGAAGTGCCTTGTATCAGCAGGAGAAGAAACGCCGCACCCGCCGCCGAGAGCAGAAGAATGAACCAAGAGTACGCCATACTCACATTAAAGCACGCAGCAGTAGACGATCCGTTCTTTACGCTTTATGTTCGGCGAGAGTCTTGTGCAAATTCTCTGCGCAGCACCGGTGTAAGCGCCTTGGCAAATGCCAGTCGATGATGTTGCCAGCGGCCGGGATAAGGAAGTTCAAGATACGTACACTTCCAATCTGCCTGCTGTTGCGCGCGCCTTACATTGGCTGCGATGGACCGGACGACCGTGACGATAATTTCCGGATGAAGTTGCCGGATGGTGCGGCTGAGCCCAACTTCGCCCGCATCGCATATTTGTGTGCGTTGCTTCCTGCCAAGGCGATCGACCGGGGTTCCACACAAATCGACCAGATAACAGCCCAGTTCGCGAAACGCGGCGAGAAAATCGGTATCGGCCAGATGCGGCAGCGCAGCAATAAATGTCCGCCGGATCGCCCGATAAAGGCCCGAGTTGGCCGAATAGAAGAACCTTCCGGACGCAGGAGGCGCTTCGCCGATGAAAAGCATTCGCACCCGAGCGGGACGATAGTTCCGCCGCAGGCGTTCTCGCGCAAGGGCGGCTTTGCTGTCGACGTGCACAGACTTGCTGATCTCCATGATCTTCTGAGGGTGGAAGTGTAATCGTCGATTTGCGATCAGGCTTGTTTTTGCGCTTCGCGGCGGAGTGCACGCTCCAGAGTTTGATCGAGCGCGGCTTTTGCGTTCTCATACTCCGCTTGCGAGATTTGCCCTTTCTTGCGCTCGACTTCGAGTTGGAAGAGTTCTTCTTTAATGCCCTCCATCAACTTGGAAGAAGGATGCGGGGAACGGGGTGCTCCGAGAATGATTTCCGAGTCGAAGTCCTCTTCGTGCAAGACTCGGGAAGAACCGGGCTTCTGCCGTGCAATGGCACGCGCCGCCGATTGCTGGCGCGAAGCCACGTAAACTCCGCCGATAAGCAGGACGGCGGCGAAGCCGCCTAGAATCCACCAGCGATATTTTTGCAGCGGATCGGGAGCGTCGATGGGTGGACCCAGTCCTCCGCCGGGACGCGCCGCTGTTTGAGCGCCACCTGCTCCGGGAGCCGAACTTTGCTCGCTTCCACTCGATCCTTGCGCGCCGTTCCCCTGCCCGGCGTTCTCCTGACTATCCGAGAGCATACCCTCCCCTGAAATCTTGAACGCCAGATTTTGGCTGGGAGTGGTATTGGAAGCCACTTGTACAGCGGCCTCGGGCTCGTTGGGATAGTTAATCAATTTATATCCGGCCGAATTGGCAGCGGCGGTGAACTGCATCGCCTTAGGAGTCATCACCACGAAGTGCTCAAGAGGATAGATCGACTTCGGATCGAGATTCGCGCTGCCGCTGTAAGGGAACTGATAGCTGACCTCGAAGCGCGTCAAGCCGGGGCGCAGAGGAAAAATAAACGCGTAGCGGTTCTTTTCACCTTCCGGCACGGGAGCGGATTTGAGAGGATTCCCGCCTTCAGTTGTTGCCGAGGCAGATTCGTCAATGATGTGCGCTCCGTCAGGAACGTAGAACTCGAGGTTCCGCTCATTCATTTGCGTGCGCGGCGGAGTGGAAGCGTTCTGCACGCCAAATTCGCGGGTGACTAAAACCTGGCCTTGTTGTGCCTGAATGCGCATTATGTCGGCGACTACGCTGATGCCCTCGAGTTTTTTGGCCACGTCATAAACTTCGACCGCAACCGAAGTTGTGCCCGGGGGCGCCATGCGGTGATAAGTAACGTCCTGATGAATGACGCGGACCAGATGTGGCGCTTGCGCGTCGTCGAGCTTGAAACTGAATTGGCCCTTGGTGTCGGTTTTGCCGCGGCCCGCTTCTTCCATCCCTTGGCCGAGCTTGAGCAGAACCACATCGTCTCCGGCGGAGGGTTTGCCAGTGGTGGAATTCTTGACCGTGCCGATGAGGGTTTGAGCGGAAACGAAAGTGGCGAGGAATAGAATCGCGGTTGCTGCGAAAGCGGATCGGAATTTTAAAGGCGTTCTCATTATTTCAGGCATCCCTACGGGACGCAGTTTACATCTTTTGGCCTACCCGGCGCTGAAGCGTCGGGCTATTTTCGTGAGCCCGGTCTGTGCTTGACTAGACCCCGCTAAACGGTCCTTCCAGACGGATGTTCCAGCCGGGCGATCTCCGCGAGGATGGTAGCGGCTTCATCTTGTAGCGAAGACTTCAATGATTGATAGTCGGCGTCCGGAACCTTGCCGGCCCTGTATTCGAAATTCAGGTCGCGCAGGTTTTCGTAGACCGCATCTTTGCGCTCACGCAAATATCCCGCACGCGTTTTCTCCGGACCGAGAAAAAGCCTTCCCGGCAGATAAAATACATAAAACAAAGATGCGACTGCCAGCGCAAGACAACAGGCAAGCCAGATCATAGGTCCGTCTCCTTGCGGGCCTGGTCACGAAATTGTTCGAGCTCTGCGCCGCGCACTGGATGCAACCCGTCGGCCAAAGCGGGAGCGGGACGATTTTTCCAGGCACGGATTACAAGCACGATCAAGCCGAAGCCAAAGATGAGCACAGCAAATGGCATGATGTACGCGGCACGGTCGAAGCCCTGCGTGGTTGGAGCCGCTAGCACGGTGGGACCGTATTTTTGCACGAAACTTTGTTCAACGAGGCTGTCGCTATCTCCCCGAGACACTGCGGCCATGAGTTCGTTACGCATCCCATCGGAATCCGGACAGCCAACGTGATTGCATTCCAAAAGAATCTGGTTGCAACCGCAGATGCACATCATCTGATGGCCGATTTGGTTGAAGCGTGTGGCGGGATCGCCCGCGCCAAGCAGGGCGAAGACTCCGGCGCAGATGAGAATTGTTCCTGAAATCTTTCGAGGTAATACCCCACGTCTCGCAAAAGAAGCGAGACATGGGGCACCCAGATTCGTTGGTCGACTATTCGACATCAATCCCCTGTCACTACTGGAGCGCGGGCGGGTTGCAGCCGTGCGGGCGCCGCAACTTGTGCTGTTGCCGGTGCATTCGGCACGAGCGCCAGAACCGTGCCAATCAGCATGATCCAGACGCCCATCCAGATCCACATCACCAGGGCGTTCAAATGCGCTTTCAAAATGGGATGGCCGTTATCCTGATTTACTCCCTCGAATACGAGATAGAGATCTTCATTCAAGGTCGAGCGAATATCGGGCATGGTGGAAGTTTGTTGGCTGGCTTTGTAGAAGCGGCGAACCGGAGTCATGGTGTCGATCTGCTTACCGCCTTTGTAAACGTCGAGCACCGCCCACTCGCTGGCATAGTTGGGCGCGTCATCGTCGGTATAAGAGCGGCAGATCAACGTATATGGGCCGATGTTCATCTTGTCGCCGTAGGCCATTTCCTGCTCTTTATCCAGATTGAAGGCTGCGCCGGCGAAGCCGATAATGACGACCACCACGCCGAAGTGAACAATGTATCCGCCATAACGGCGCGTGTTGCGGTGCGTAAGCTGCACCATGGAGGCGAACATGCCCTGCCCGGTGTGTTTGGCGATGACGCGACCGCCGCGGTAGAACTCGCTGGCCACGGTAAGCGCTACCAGAATTGCGAGCGAAATTGCCATCAGCGAATAGAAATAAGAGACGTCCTGCCACGGCCTGAGGCCGAAGGCCGATCCCCAACTCTGCGGCGTGATCATCAGAAAAATTGCGACCACAACTGCGCCGATGGCCGGCCACATAAAATTACGCTTCAAACTTTCGAGCGAGGTTTTGCGCCATGCCAGCAATGGACCGACGGCGGTGAGGATCAGAAGTAACAGAGCTACAGGAATCGCGACGCGATTGTAAAACGGCGCTCCAACCGTGACTTTATTCCCCTGCACCAGTTCAGAAATCTTTGGAAACCATGTTCCCCAGAGCACGGTGAAGCAGAGCAGAACGAACAGAAGATTGTTGAACAGAAAGCTGGACTCGCGCGAGACCAGCGATTCCAGTTTGTGCTCGCTGCGCAGGTGAGATTTGTTCTTGATGAAGAAAAACGTGAATACGATCAAAGTGATCGCAAGAAACCACGCAAACCAGTCACCGATGGAAGACTGTGCGAAAGCGTGAACCGAGCTAATGATACCGCTGCGCGTAAGAAACGTTCCCAGGATCGCCAGCCAGAACGTGGCAAAGACCAGCCACATATTCCACATCTTCAACATGCCGCGTTTTTCCTGCATCATTACCGAGTGCAGAAACGCGGTACCGGTCAGCCAGGGCATCAGTGACGCGTTCTCGACGGGATCCCATCCCCAATATCCGCCCCAACCGAGAACCGAATAAGCCCAGTGCGCGCCTAGAAAAACTCCGCAGGTGAGAAAAGCCCAGGTGACCATGGTCCAGCGGCGGGTGATGTTGATCCACTTCTCGCCGGGGTATTTCATGATCAGCGCACCTAGCGCGAAGGCAAAGGGAACGGTGAATCCGACGTACCCGAGATAAAGCATGGGCGGATGAATCACCATCTCGGGATATTGCAGCAGAGGATTCAATCCGTTGCCATCGGCGGGAATGGTGCCTTGCACAATGGCGAAAGGATGCGCCGCGAAATTGAGCAGAAGAAGAAAGAAAATCTGCACGCCGGAGAGAACGACCGAAGCGTAGGCGAAGAGCCGGGGATCGGTCTTGTAGCGCAGCCGCAGGACGAATCCATAGGCGGCTAACAATAAGGACCAGAAGAGCAGCGAGCCTTCCTGCCCGGACCATAGCACGGCGAACTTATAAGGACCGGGAAGATCGCGATTGCTGTGGTGGAGAATGTAGGCGATGGAGAAATCGTCGCGGAAGGCGCAGATCACCAGAACGACCGAGGCGAGAAGAACCGCGCCGAACGTGGCAATGCCGGCGCGGCGAGCGGTCTCGCCGATGCGCTCCGAACCCTGGCGAAGCATTGCGGCCAGCGACCCGTCGTCAGCGGAGATTGTGCCTGCGCCGCCGCGTACCGGTTGCGATAAAGCCCGCTTCTGAAAAGCCAGCGCAATAATGCCCGCGCCGAACGCATAAACGCTCAGCGCGAGGGCTAGCAGGAGTGCGAAGCTACCTATTTCCGCCATGAGGGAAACTCCGCGCTATTTTTGCAGAAAGGCCCCGGCGAGGCAACCATTAACGCCTAGGGCCGGAGGAATCGAGCCAGTCGCCGAAATTACGCGCGCTGCTGCTGATGGTAGCGTTGCATCACTTCACGCTCTGCCGTTAGCCAGTCATCTGCCTCGCTGCCCGATCGCTGTCCGCGCTGCTGGAACAGTTCATAGGCGCGACGCCGGATTTCATCTTCAATGTTGATCGGGACTACATTCTTGCGGGGTTCGGTCTTGTGCAACTCGAACTTTCTGATCTCCGCAACGGGCTTTGCTTCAACGGGCTTTGCTTCGGTTGGTTTAACTTCAATTGGCTTAACGTCAATGGACTTAACTTCGGGTTGCGGGCTGACGACAGACGCCGCTTCCGTGGTGGGATTTCCATCGGGAATGACCGGAGCGTTTACTGCTGGTTGTTCTTTACGGGTGCGCGGAGTTTTGCCGCCGGAAATAGATTTTTGTTTTGCCATGATTGAGTACTCCTTGCATATACCTAAATCTAGGAATGAATTGATTTGTTCTGAGAACCACATATGCTCGCTCGCAATATCTACGAGGACGTTGGAGTTGGATGTGTGATTAACTTCAGTATAAACCTTTTGTGGCTGTGGAAAGCTTCCTACTGGGCAGATTCTTCTTGTGATATTGGCTCGATCGGCTTTGCTATAATCGAAACTCTCCAGATGGCGCTATCGTCTAGGGGTTAGGACGGAAGATTCTCAATCTTCAAACCCGGGTTCGATTCCCGGTAGCGCTACCAACTCTTAATCTCGGGTTTTGAATCTTTTGCAAATCCATCCCCGTTCATTCTGGATTTGAGCAAGAATAGTGAGAGTGAACCCACTCGGTACTTCTGAAGCCTCTCCTGTCCCGCAACCTACACTCGGCCGCTTTTCCCATGCCTGGCGGGCGCTTCGGCACCGTAATTTCCGGCTGTTCTTTACCGGCCAGAGTATTTCGCTGATCGGCACTTGGATGACGCGCGTCGCGACCAGTTGGCTGGTGTACCGGCTTACCGGGTCCGCATTGCTGCTGGGCGTGGTTGGTTTTGCCGGGCAAATTCCTACTTTTCTGCTGGCTCCTTTTGCCGGCGTGTGGCTTGACCGGTTGAACCGGCGCAACATGCTGGTCTGGACGCAGGCCTTGGCGGCTTTGCAGTCGCTCGCGCTGGCTGTGCTTACCCTCGCGAAAATCATCAACATCCACGAGATCATCTGGTTGAGCGTTTTGCAGGGCTTGATCAATGCCTTTGATATGCCCGGGCGGCAGGCATTTCTGGTGCAGATGGTCGAAGACAAGCGGGATTTAGGCAACGCGATCGCGCTGAATTCTTCCATGGTGAATATGGCGCGGTTGGTCGGTCCTGCGTTAGCTGGATTTGTGATCGCATCGGTTGGCGAGGGGTATTGTTTTCTGGTTGACGGCCTGAGCTATCTTGCTGTGATCGCTTCACTAACAATGATGCGGATCACGATTGCGCAAGTCACTCGCGCTCCCGCCGCGATGCTGCAACAACTGAGAGAAGGTTGGGAGTACGTGCGCGGATTTTCTCCCATCCGGACGATTCTGCTGCTGTTTGCACTGATCAGTTTGATGGGCATGCCGTTCATGGTGCTGATGCCCATCTTCGCATCGAAGGTGTTGCACGGCGGGCCGCATACCCTCGGACTCTTGTTAGGAGCTTCGGGCGTTGGCGCGCTGATCTCGGCTGTATCGCTTGCGCTGCGCAGGACGGTTCGCGGGTTGACCACTATGATTCAGATTTCAGCCGCTCTTTTCGGTCTTGGCCTGATTTGCTTTGGGCTGTCGCGAATATTTCTATTGTCGATGTGCCTGATGCTGGTGGTTGGCTTTGGCATGATGCAGGGCATGGCGGCGAGCAATACGGTGATTCAGACGTTAGTCCCGGAAGATAAGCGTGGCCGTGTGATGAGCTATTACACGATGGCTTTTGTAGGTATGGCGCCTTTCGGGAGCCTCCTCGCCGGTGGGCTTGCGCACACGCTGGGAGCGCCGCACGCGGTGATGATTACGGGAGCATTCTGCCTGGCGGGAGCGCTCTGGTTCACGACGCAATTGAAGTCGATCCGCACAGTCATGCGGCCAATCTATGTTGAGATGGGTATCATTCGAAGCGAGCTGGAGCCCAGCTTGCAGGATCAGGCGGGACACTGAAAGCGCCTAGAATCGTTACCGGGTACTTGTACATCAAAACGTTTTCAGAAAACTTATCGTGACAGGGGAGCGAATATGTCGATTCGTCCGGTGAAAAAACTTGTTCAAGCAAAGCCGACTATGGAGGGCGCGGGAGTGCATCTGCGGCGCGCATTCGGTTTTGGAAACACGAAAGATTTCGATCCGTTTTTACTGTTAGACGATTTCCGTAATGACGTTCCGGAGGACTATCTCGCCGGATTTCCCTGGCACCCGCATCGCGGAATCGAAACCATCACATATGTGCTGGCAGGAACGGTAGAGCATGGTGACAGCATGGGCAACCGTGGGGCGATTGCCGCGGGCGACGTGCAGTGGATGACGGCCGGCAGCGGCATTATTCATCAGGAGATGCCGAAAGGTGATCAGGCCGGGCGCATGCACGGATTTCAGTTGTGGGCGAATCTTCCGTCGTCGTTGAAGATGACGCCGCCGCGCTATCAAGAAGTGAAGACCGGCGAGATTCCCGAAGTGACGGATGATGACGGCACTCACGTGCGGATTGTGTGCGGAAGTTTCTGGGGAAAGAAAGGGCCGGTGGATGGCATCGCTGCCGATCCAATTTATTTAGATGTTTCCGTAGCTCCGGGCAAAACGAAGACGCTGCCGGTGGAAACCAAGCGGCACGCCTTTGCCTATGTTTTCGGTGGAGGAGGGAAGTTCTGCAACGCTTCAGGTCCGCTGGCCGTGCCGACGGAAGGCGTGAAGTGGCTGGATACCGCGCCTCCGGTGGAAGCGGATAACCGCTCACTGATTCTGTTCGACCGCGGCGATGAAGTTACGGTGAAGGCGGGAGACGAAGGAATCCGGTTTTTGCTTGTCTCGGGCAAGCCGCTGGAGGAGCCGGTGGCCTGGTATGGTCCGATCGTCATGAACACGCAGGAGCAGTTACAACACGCGTTCACGGAACTGCAGGAAGGGACTTTTCTGAAAGAGGGCCAGAAGAAGTAAGCGCAGTTATAAGGAAGCGAGCCAAACGCGCGATTATTGCGTCGCAAAAAGCGCGACACTTCGCGCAGCTCGCCCAGATCCTTCCCTTCGCAAAAAAGCGCTCGGTCAGGATGACAATTTCAAACTGAGGCACTATTCAGGTATTTATTCTTCAGGCTTGCCATTGTCCGGCGGAGTAGCAAGCGGCAGACGGCTGGCTCCGCGCATGATCTCGCGCTCCTGCGGCGAGAACATGCTTCTGAAGCGGGGGGAATCAATAATCTGTTCGCGCTGTCCCGGGGGCATGGTGCTCAAATCGCGTACCGCGGTCGTAACCATGCGGCGGCGGTCGGGCGGCAGCTGCTGCATACGGCCGAATATATCTCGCGCCTCTTGTTTTTGACCGGGCGTCAAATGCTCCCAGGTCTCCATGCGGTTTAGCACGCGCTGCTGTTGCTGGGGCGGAAGGTTGTAGAAGTGCTCCAGCCGCTGACGCAACATCTGCTGCTTGTCGGGAGATAACCGGCGGAAGCCAGGATCATTTTGCAGCGCCCGCTCACGCTCCGCGGGAGACAGCCCCTGATAGTGGCGGAGCCAGTCGCCGGCGTGACCCTGAGGCTGAGGGCGCGCAACCTGCCGTCCCTGCACCGGCCGGTAGTAATCACGCTGCGCAAAGCAGGGGGAAGACATAACAGCTGCCAGCGTCACCGCTGCCAACCACACCATTATGATGTTCCGTACCCGCATTTCCCCCCTCAGACTCGTGTCGCGTATTCAACAGCTTTACTCCTACTCCATTTACGGATTCGCAACCACGTCGTGCTGCACTGCCAAGTCATCGAGCAAATCGAAGTCGGAATATAAATCGTGATTCTTATCGAGCGCTTGCAGGTCGCTGACTGCGGTGCCGGGTTCGGCCGGCTGCACCGTATCCACGAATGCAACCACATCAGAGCTTGGTTTGTAGATGCCGCCGCCTTGGGTAAAGAACAGGCCAACTCCCACTCCCAACAAAACGGTAAGAGCCGAGGCCAGTACCGGACGCCGAAACCACGCCAGCCAGCCGGATTGCGGCTTGGCCATTTCTTCCCGCAAACGCGCCTGCAAGCGCACATCGAAATACGGTGACGGCTCTGGTGCCTTCCATTCATCCAGCAGCGCCATCATCTGCTGCAATTCCTTCATTTTCCCCGAACACGAGCTGCATCCAGCCACATGCATGCTCATCTCCGGAGTCGTTTCCATCAAGCCGGATGCCAGGTCTGGCATCACTTCGCGAATTTCCTCGCACTTCATAACCATATTCCCCTTATTTCTTTTCGCCACTGCTCACTGTTGCTAATAGAAAAATGTTTCTATATGAATTCTTTTAACTGTTCCCGCAAACTCTCATAGGCGCGAAACAACAACGATTTCGTCGCCGACTCGCTCAATTTCAATACTTCGGCAATTTGCTTGTAATCCATCTGCTGGTACTTGTGCATAATCACGGCCAGCTTCTGCCGCTCCGGCAGGGCTTCCACCTTGCTGCGGATCGCCAGCATACGCTCGCGGCGCAGCATGGCCTGTTCCACGGAAACGCTGGCGTCGGCCACGTCTACCGTGGTGCCTGTTTCCTCATCCGGCTCGTCGAGGCTGATCGTGACCTCTGGCCTTTCGTGCCGGGTATCGCGGGCATGATTGACCGCCAAATTGGTGGCGATACGGTAGAGCCAGGTCGTGAACTTGGCGCTGGCCTCATACGTATGACGCGAGCGATATACGCGTAAAAAAACTTCCTGTGCCAAATCTTCCGCCGCCGAAGTGTTGCGCGCCATGCGGTACATAAAACTCACCAGCGGCCGGCGATATTTCTGTACCAGATAATCGAAAGCGGACTGGTCTCCTGCTTTCACCCGCAGCATGACTTCCGCGTCGGTATAGCCTTCGACGCCGGCGATGGCCGGGGTCATATTGCCTGCTGGATGCGGGCTCATCGCAGCAATAAGCGCACTCCGGTCCATGGCAGCCGTGCTCACACTTGTTCGAACCCCGCCGGGGCCGGAAAGTTGCTCTTTTTCGGAATCGGACGAAACCCCGGAAATCCCCGTGGATGAGGGGGATAGGGAAGGTCCGAGTGGCCTGATTTCGTCCGGCATGGAGGTTACTTTTGGCATGGGGTATCGACGGCCCGAAGCAGCCGTCGCCCCGCCGATAGGCTACCACGGGCGGCTGTATGAACCAACCCGGTGTTTTGAATAAATTGGGATACTAATCCGCCGGAAAAACTTCCTTGGAACCATCAGGGAAGGAGCTTACAGGCCCGCGTAGGGCGGCCAGCGAACCGCCTGAATTTCATAGCTATTTTTCCAGAATGCATCGAGTTTGCTGAATAGGTCTGCCGTAGGTACACCTGCAAGGCTGCCTTTGAGATCTGCCGGAAGCCCGCAGAGAACGCTTTCGATCACGTGCTCGCCAAGGGCGCGATAACCCTCGAATTGAGATTCGGTAAACCACTGATCTGCCGTCGATTGGTGGGGAAAATCGGGATACTGTGCCTTGTAGTTCAGTACGTCTGCCGGCTCATCCGAGGTAAGCGAAGATTTGATATATAGCAAGACACCGTTTTCAATGCCAGCGCCGGGGTCGCTGTCTTTGTAAAGAATCTCCCCGACCGCGCAGTGCCACTTGCTGAATGCAGGTGTTCCCATTGCGACCAGCCTGTCTGTGCGCAGCTTTATATCGATTCCCATATCCGAGCGGCACTTCCGGATCGCCGAAGCCAGGTCCCCAAATTTGAGATCTTTGTCCGCCCCGGCATCGCATGCGAGAATAAAACGGCACCGCCGTTTCACCAACTCATAAATGCCGAGATTTTCGAAATGCCCGCCATCCGAGAGGTACACATACTTCCCGGAATCGTCTGTGGCTCCAAACAACTCCGCGAGCAAATAACCCAATCCGACCAGCGGACCGGCATTTCGCCAGGACTTGGAATGCCTTGGATTGCCAACCCACCAGCCAAGGCGAACATTGAAGACGGTCATCAGAAATCCCAAAGCTGGAGAACTGTGGTACCCCATATTCGGACTGGCCGCCGCACCCGAAATCGCCATCGCTGTACCAACGAAAAAGCCCTTCGGATATGCATAATTTTGCGTCCGGCGATATCCAAAAGCTTCCAGTCCGGGTTTATCCCATTGTCCGGGACGGGACAGGCGCTCAAACCAAACATCGAAGCCGCAAAATAATGGTGTCATCACAAACGATTCGGCCTTTCGTTCCTGCCAGGCGAGGTCTTTGCCATGTACCAGATTCAGGGCAGCTCCGAAAATCGGCAACGGGCCGTCATAGTCGTTGGCCATTGTGAACTCCGACAGATGTAAATCGTCATTTACGTCGAAGCCGGTAAATGGATTGGGAACGCGGTCCCGGTGGGACGCGCCCAGATAGCAGCGAACCAGCCGGTTCCGGTAGAGATAGTGCATGGAAAACTCGTTCAGATCGACGCGCAGAGCGAGCAGGAACGAAGCTGCCAGGCAGATCAGAAAAGCGTAGTACACCCAGGGCGTAAGCGTTTTTTCCACGTTTTTCCAGTATGGTTCCGCAAGAATCGACGAGGTTTGCCGTTGCGTTATTTTGAGCTGAATCGTAGCGTTGCCCAATTGTTGAAGGGATTTTTCTCCCGAACCGGAAACCTCGATCGCCGTTTTTTCCGGAGTCGATTGCGCAATGGGCTCGTGAATGGTTTTCATCAGTGTGGCATGAATGCCGAGCGATACCAGCATCAGCAATCCGACGATGAAAACGTAAGGCGTGACGCTAAGGGCCGCATCCTTCCATTTATTATTGTCGAGCCCGCTTGAGTTTGCGCTCTTCCCACCCAGAATGCCGGCAACGGTGGTCGCGGCCCAGCCGATTGCCACCAACCAGGATGACTTTGGAAAATGGAAGAGCCAAAGAAGGAGAAGCGGGGACCATCCCGCCAAGGCAAACGCCGCCAGCCACATAAAACAGGTGATCAATAATATAGCTGCAAGACGTCCCCACCATTCCCGGCGGGCCTCGGAAAAAACCACTCCCAACAGACCTATCTGGAGAACGCTGGTAGCGAGAAGGATCAGCGTAACGATGGGAGCGCCAAATCCCAGGACCTTCCACATTCCAGCATCGTGCGCCACCCAGCGTTGCAGACAGGGAGCCAGCTTCCACAACAACAAACCACCGGTTGCTCCCGCAATGAAAGGGCTGATGAGCATGGAACCGTTTGAAAGCCATCTCCGCAGAGTTCCATCTTCTGCTGCGTCCAGATTGCGGTTTATAAAAAAAACGCATCCCCAAAGAACGGTGTAATTTATGGCGCCGGCGACCACCCACCACAGAGGGGAAGCCAGATTTGTGAAGACCGATGCGCCCGCATGTCTGCCGTAGTGGGCGACGAGGCAGGACAGAATTATCGAGCCAAAGAAAAGAGGAATTGCCGCCAGGGGAATAATGAGTTTGGCCTGGTCCATGGCTGGGAAAACGGCGATCACGAGGTCGTTAACGTTTGCCGATACCGGTTTTGTAAAACGCATCTTGCCCCGGTTGTCAGGATTGCGAGTGAAACCACACATCCTGCGCAGTGAAACGACATCCTTCCGGCAGGTGATCGTCCGGTCCCAAATTTCGACTTTCGGGCTTGATTCCAGCAGCTTGGTGAACAGATCTTCGGTTTCGCTGGGAAAAAACTTCACCTCGACTTCGTTACTATCTGTGATATCGCTGGTGACACTCGCCAGAACACGGTTCGGCCTTGGATTGATGGTGTAATCCCGCATGTTTCTAAGCAGGACGACAATTCCCACAAGAGCAAATACCAGCAAACAAGCAACTCCGGGTTTCCATTGATAGACCGCAAGCCAGTGAGCGGGATGTTCGGCGAAGGCCGTGAGCGCGCGGGGAGCCAGAAGAATCGCCGCGATAAAAAAGATGAGTACAAGCTGGTTCAGGATTAGGTTGCGGCAGTAAATGGAGATTGCGGTCCAGGTATCCGCGCCGAGGAACCCTTTTCTGGGCGTCAGATAATTGCTGTACTCACGCAGGAAGCTGATCTCAGGAGGTTCTTTGAACCTTGGCTGATCCTTGCGCTCAGCGCCGAGGCGGGTTTCCACTTCGCGTAACCCGCGACGATAAATCCATGCCGCAAGCCATGCGCCGATATAACCGCCCCCGGAGATGGTCGAAAGATAATCAAAACGGTGCAGAAGGTTGCGTTTCGCCAAGGCTTGCAGAACACCGAGGTTGAAGGTCGCGCTGCGAATCCCGCCTCCGGAAAATGCCAGACCCAGCAGCGAGTGGCGATTGGCTTCCTGGATTGAGTTTTTGGAAGCTGTAGGAGGCAGAGGTGCAGTCAAAGACTTGATTGCTTTTCGCCTGGGAAAAATCTCCTCGGGCCGGTGAAGTTCTGATGAAGGAGTCGCCTTGTCAGCGAGATCGACGTCGCGAACGGCGCGGCGTTTCTTGATTTCGTCGAGTTCCGCCGCGAGAATCGCGGAGAAGCTGGAGGCTGTTTCATCGGGTTCAGGCATATGTCTCCTACCCCCGGGGCAAATTGGGCAACAGCTTAGCATTAATTACTCTGGTGGGTTAGGAGAAAATTAGACGGACTTATTGATGGTCCGGAGTAAGAGCTAACTTCCTACAAGCCGATTTCTACCCAGCGTCCATTGAACTAACTCCTAGATTCATCGAGGTCACCTTAACTATAACGTCGGTGTTTGTCGATTTCTATTGGGCCTCCACTATCATCATGCCAAAATTGGCGGGGATTTCCCGGAGCCCGAGTCTACCCATACGGTCGAGATTTGGAGGAGAAACCATGACAAATTTGAGGACGAGGCTCGCGCTTCTTATCCTTTCCGTACTATGTCCCTTGACCGGCGTGTACGCGCAAATTACGCCCAGCGCCGATGCTTACACGAACACTGGCTCCTCTTCCACTAACTACGGCGCTAATGCTCTGCTCAATGTGGTAAGCGGCTCGCAAACGACTTACATTCAGTTCAATCTGGCGTCGATTCCCGCTGGCTATACCAGCACCAATGTCACCAAGGCCACGCTCAAACTCTATGTGAATGCGGTGAGCACGGCGGGCAACTTCAACGTGGACTACGTCAGCGGCGCATGGTCCGAAGCAACCATCACCGCGAAGTCTTCTCCTGCATTAGGAAGCACGATTGCGAGTGCAGTGCCGCTCACCTCTGCCAGTGCCAACCAGTACATCCTTATCGACATCACTTCCGCCCTGCAGGCATGGTTGAACGGAACCCAGGCGAACAACGGGATCGCGCTGGTTGCCAACAGCCCACTAAACGCGAGCTTTGACAGTAAAGAGAATACGAATACAAGCCAGCCAGCGGAACTGGATATTGTATTCGTCAACAGTGGACCGCAAGGCCCCTCGGGACCGCAGGGCTTGCAGGGTGCCACCGGACCACAGGGGCCGATTGGCTTGACGGGAGCGACGGGAGCGGCGGGAGCGCAAGGTCCACAAGGTGCGACGGGTTCACAGGGTATTCCAGGGCCGGCGGGACCGCAAGGAACAGCGGGCACAAATGGCATTGGATTCAACTTCCGCAATACCTTCAGTGCAACTGCGACTTATGCCGTGAATGATGTTGTTACTTACGGCGGCTCGACATATGTGGCGATAACGGCCAATGGTCCGGATACTCAGACTCCGGATCAAAACTCCACAGCCTGGAGCCTAATGGCGCAACAAGGGGCCACAGGGACGCAGGGGCCTCAAGGAGCTACGGGTCTAACAGGAACAACTGGGCTTCAAGGAGCAACGGGAGCACAAGGTCCGATCGGCTTGACGGGAATGACCGGAGCGCAAGGCCCACAGGGGCCGGTCGGGTTGAACGGACCGACGGGACCGCAAGGTCCAGCGGGCACAAATGGCGTTGGATTCAATTACCGTAATATTTTCAGTACGACAGCCACTTATGCCATCAATGATGTCGTGACTTATAACGGCTCATCCTATGTGGCGATCGCGGCGAATGGTCCGAGTACTCAGACTCCTGATCAAAACACAAGTGCGTGGAGTGTCATGGCGCAGCAGGGATATCCCGGACCAAACGGAGCGACCGGACCGCAAGGATTGCCCGGGCTGAACGGATCGCAAGGTGCACAGGGACTGCCCGGTAACACGGGAGCCACCGGCCCTACCGGACCACAAGGAATTGCTGGACCACCGGGTGCGCAGGGTCCACAAGGACAGCTTGGTTATCCGGGAGCCACCGGTCCTGCCGGACCGCAAGGAATTGCCGGACCTCCCGGTCCGCAGGGTCCTGCCGGGCCTCCAGGCTCAGTCACGCTCGCAGCAATGAATGCGGCACTCTTGCGGTGGTATGGCAGAACGTATCCAGTGGGAACGAACCCGTTCGCGCTGGCCTTCGATGGCACCTATATTTGGGCAGTGAACTACGGCAATAATACCGTCTCCAAGCTGTCGGCCAGCAGCGGCGCGGTTGTGGGCACTTACGCGGTCGGAACGGAACCGTTCGGAGCGGCCTTCGACGGCACCAATATTTGGGTGACTAACCTCGGCAACAATAACGTCACCGAGTTGTTGGCTAGCACCGGAGCGGTTGTGGGTACTTATGCCGTCGGAAGCAGTCCGTTCGGGATCGCCTTCGATGGAACCAATATTTGGGTGGCAAACACCGGAAGCAACACCGTAACCAAGCTCTTAGCCAGCACCGGCACGGTTGTGGGGACATATGCGGTTGCCGCAGGGCCGTCGCAATTCACTTTCGACGGAACTAACATTTGGGTATCCAACGAATTCAACGCCACGGTTACCAAGATGGTGGCCAGCACTGGCGCGATCGTCGGCACCTACTCCGTTGGCACGGATCCGACCGGATTGGCTTTCGACGGAATCAACATCTGGGTCGCAAACCAGGGCAGCAGCACGGTGACCAAGCTGTTGGCTAGTACCGGCGCGGTTTTGGGCACTTACACCGCTGGGGTCTTTGCCGCCCAAGTGGCTTTCGACGGAACCAACATTTGGGTCGCTGACCCCGGCGGAAACACCGTCACTAAACTGTTAGCCAGTAGCGGAGCGACCATAGGGACTTACTCCGTGGGAAGTAATCCGAGTGCATTGGCCTTCGACGGGGCCAACATTTGGGTGGCGAACGAAGCGAGCAACACGGTGACCATGATCCCAGTGAATTGATGTTCGCTATCCCTTTTCGGCAAAAAGCACAGCGAGCGACACCAGAAAAGGTCGAACGCGAAGCGGTTCTGGAACTTGTGTATAATGATGAACTTACCGCACTAAAGTGGGCGCTTAACTCAGCGGTAGAGTGCCATCCTCACACGGTGGAAGTCATAGGTTCGAATCCTATAGCGCCCACCATTTTTTTAGAGGTTAGCGGGATTGGGCTGCTGGAATGCAAGTCCAGCTACCTTCAAATTCGCATCCCCGTAAATATTCATTGTGCTGCGGATGTCGGAGTGACGCACTTAGGCCGCTTTTTCGATGAAGGCAGCGTGGGCTATCAGGGGCGCCAAGTCATCGAGTACATTGGCGACGTCTTCGGTTACGCGAATCGGCATGTGGTCGAAGTGGCATACCGTGCCTTGCAATTCCCCTTTTTCTCCGAACAGTGGAATGCCGTAGTAGCACTGTACGCTCCGGCGTTTGGGGTGAAGTGCAACACGGCTATCCTGTAATGTCTCCTCTACGATGAAACTCTCGCGAGAGCGGTGTATATACATGCAATAGGATTCCGTGATTGGCTGATCCGAGCAATTTGTAATGGTCTGGTTTTCCTTGTCGATCAAACAAATATTTCGGAGCATATCCCCATCAAATGCGAATATGGCGGTGAAGCGATAGGGCACCCTATCGTTGAGCCAACGCATCGCCGCACGAAGGCCGTCAGCTTGCAACGTAGTGTTGAACTTCCCCACAATATCACTCATCTCCTATGAGTGTACTCTGACCAGACAGTATTTCGGCACGCGCCTAAGGCCGCATAGCCCCCTAAGCTCACCTCGGCATAAGTCGTCCGTCTATTGCAGACAGCACAGCGGTCAGGCGCGGGTGTGTCGATCCGTAAATGATTTTGCGGCTGAACCGACTGTTTGATCCCCAAAAAGAAATAAAGAGAAGAGGAGTTTCTATGCACAGACCGCGTCTGCTTGTTTTGCTGCCGATTTTCTTCGCAGTGGCCAGCTTTTGTCATGCGCAAACCGTGATGCTCGATTTACCGCTGCAAAGCCAACATGCGCAGATCACGCAGCGCATCGGTATCACCGACATCACCATCAATTACCATCGCCCGCTGACTAACGGCCGGCAGATTTGGGGCAAGCTTGTGCCTTATGGAGAAGTGTGGCGCGCGGGAGCGAACGAAAATACGACGATCACATTTACCGATCCCGTGACCATTGAGGGGCAGACGCTCGACAAAGGAACCTACGGACTGCACATGATCCCCGGCGAAAATCAGTGGACGGTGATTTTTTCCAAAATGTCGACCGCATGGGGCAGCTTCAGTTACAAGCAAGACGAAGACGCGCTCCGGGTGACGGTGAAACCGCAGGCGACCGACATGCACGATGCCCTAGCCTACGACTTCGACGAACTGAAGCCAGATTCGACCGTGATCACGATGCGTTGGGAAAAGGTCGCCGTACCCTTCAAGGTTGCCGTGAATGTGAATGAGCTTGTCACGGCCAGCATTCACCGGCAGATACGCGGCCTCAATCAATATTATTGGGAAGGCTGGGACGATGCCGCCAACTATTTTCTCACCGCCAAAATTAATCTGGATGAGGCGCTGAAAGATGAAGACCAGTCGATCCAGACCGAGGAGCGGTACGACAATCTGCTGAACAAATCGCGCATTCTGGAAGCGATGGGCCGTAACGACGACGCCGTAGCAGTGCGCAATAAAGCTTTGGAAAAAGGAACCGCCCTGCAACTTTACTTCTACGGCCGGCAATTGCAGGCTGACAAGAAACAGGAAGAGGCTTTCGCGGTGTATCGCTCGAATGCGAAGAAGTATCCGGATTATTGGACCTCGCATGTCGGCCTAGCACGCGTTTATAGCGGGCAGGGCGACTTCGACCACGCCGTTAAAGAAATGCAGGCGGCGCTTACTACTGCGCCAGATTCGAACAAAACCAATCTGCAAGGATATGTGAAGCGATTGCAATCCAAGGAAGATATCAACCGGTAAGGTCGACTAGTTAGCGGTGTCATACCTTACCCGGCATTAAGTCGGATGAGGTATGACACGCTAACTACGGAAGCGTACCACGGGAGATCCTTTGCTCCGCTGAAAATGCTCCGCTCAGGATGACACCATTTATTGGATTTCCGCTCTTACCAAACTCTGCAAGCGTTCGCCCGCACCATCTTCTGGCCAGCTTTGCAGCCAAAGGCTTGGGCAAACTCCGACATATTTGAATCCACGTTATCGATGCGGAAAATCGGCAATGAATGCGGATTCGTAGTAACGATCAACCGCGCCACTTCCGGCCGGACGCTCGAGCACCACGAGTAAGCATTGGCCAGGAAGAAGCGCTGAAGGTAAGTCCAGCCGTCCGGACCTTTGTCGTCGAGCGACTTGCCTTGTTTTTTGAGATCAGCTTCCAGCGCCATCAGTGCGAGATGGATGCCGCCGTTATCCGCTGTATCTTCGCCTTGAGTCAGCAATCCATTCTGTTTAACTCCTGGGCCGGCATCGGGAACGTCCTGCGTGTATTCGTCGGAGATGCACTTGCCGCGTTCGTCGTATTGCTTTGCATCTTCCGCCGTCCACCAGTCGCGGAGGTTACCGTGTGCGTCAAACTTGCGGCCCTGATCGTCGAAGCCGTGAGTCAGTTCGTGGCCGATAATCATTCCGGTAGCGCCGTAGTTTACGGAGTCGTCCATTTTGCTTTCGAAAAATGGCGGCTGCAAAATGCCGGCAGGGAAGTTGATGGTGTTTAACTGCGGATCGTAATAGGCATTGATGGTGGGTGGCGTCATCGTCCACTCTCCGCGGTCCACGGGCTTGCCAATCTTGGCGACCCAACGCTCGAATTCGAAGGCACTGGCCTGCTCAACATTGCCGACGTAGCTCTCTCGCGTGATCTTTACGCTGGAGTAATCGCGCCAATGCGTAGGATAGCCAATTTTGTCTTCGATCCCTTTTAGCTTGACGATGGCTTGCTGTTTGGTGGCCGGCGTCATCCAGGCCGCGGTTTCGATGTCATCCTGCATGGCGTGCTCGATGCCATGAACCATTTCGAGCGTGCGGGCGCGGCTATCCGGAGGAAATGCGCGATCTACATAGGCTTGGCCGAGCGCTTCGCCGAGGTCGCGGTCTGCGCTATGCACGCAACGCCGCCAGCGAGGAAGCTGCTCTTCCTGTCCGGCAAGGGTGCGCGAGAAGAAATCGAAATTCTCATCCGCGATTGCTTTTGTCAAATAAGGAGCGGCATGATGTATGACCTGCCAGCGCATATAAACCTTCCAATGCTCGAGCGGATGCTGCTCCAGTAACTTTTCTTCGGCGCGGAAAAAATCGGGCGAAGACACCAGATAGTGCTCGCTGGCCGGGGCGTTGACCGCCTTCAGATAAGCGTCCCAATTGATTGTAGGAGTCATCTCGTGAAGCTGGGCCAGACTCATTTTGTTATTAATGTTCTTCGGGTCGCGGCGCTTAATGTTGTCCATCTGCGCCGTGGCAAGCGGAGTTTCCAGTTCGAGCACAGTGGCCGCATCGGCTTTGGCCTGCGCTTCCGTTTCTCCCGCCAGCACAAACATTTTTTGCACGTGCGCGCGATATTTTTCGAGAGTCTCCTTTGATTTGGCGTCGGTGCCGAGGTAGTAGTCGCGGTTGGGCAGGCTCAAACCGCCCTGATCGATTTGCGCGACTACTTTGGAAGCGTCATCGTAATCCTGTCCGCCGGTAAAACCAAAGAATGGTGCATTGGTCTGGTTGTCGGAGGCTTCCCATGCGCCGGGAAACAGATGATGAAGGTGTGCGATCTCAAGCGCGAGTTCTTTCTTGGATGAAAGAGCCGCAATGCGATCAAGTTCGGGCTGCAAGGGCTTGAGACCGGCGGCTTCAATATCGCTCTCATCCATACATGCCGTCCAGTAGTCGCCGATTTTCTGCTGTACAGCAGTGCGCTTGGGATCGTTCTTGCTGTTGGCTTCCAGGGTTTCGTGCAGCACGGCATCGTTCCACATTTCCAGTCCGCTGCCGGTGGTCCAATACACCTGGTCCGCGGGAATGGGATTGGCCGCGATCCACTTGTTGCAGGCGTACTTGTAAAAGTCATCGCAGGGATTCAGCGATTTGTCGACCAGGTTCGGATCGAAGTGTTCGAGTTTGGGCGTGTCCGCTGCCTGGTCAGTGCCGGCAGATTTGATGGCCGCGCTTTGTGCCCAGACAGGGAGCGAAGAAATAAGCAGCGCAAGACCCATCACAACTTTAGGAAAAGACATAGAACCTCTTTCTGGATACGAGCGAAATTGGAACAAGATGGCAAATGAGCAGTTGTACACCGACCATAAATGTAGAAGCAGGGGGAAGAATACCAACTCCCGCATTTTGGCACAGAACAACATACTACAGACGGGGCGTGAGCCGCATAGTTAGCGTGTTACGTCGGCCACGTCCTTACACTTTATCCCGTATTGTGCAGCCCTGCTGCGATGCCGTTGATTGTCGCGCCGAGCGGGTATTCCAGCTTTGCTACATCGTTGTCCTGTTGTTTGCGCCGCAAGAGTTCAACCTGAATCAGGCTCATGGGGTCCACGTAGGGGTTGCGCAAATGAATCGAGCGGGCCAGCACGCGGTTGCCGGCCAGCAACTCGCGTTGACTCGTAATGCGCAGAATCATGCGCCGCGAGCGTGCAAACTCATCTTCCAGCATGGCGAAAACGCGGGTGCGTACCGCCGAATTTTTTACCAAGCCTGAATACATACGCGCGATGTGGAAGTCGGCTTTGGCCATGCCAAGTTCCACGTTACGCATCAGGTCCGAAAATAATGACAAATGTTTGAGCATGTCGCGTAGCAGCCGTTCATGGCTTCTTCCTTTGGCAGCAAAACTCTCCAGCGCCTGACCGACTCCGTACCAGGCTGGGACCGCGTGACGGCTCTGCATCCATCCGAAAACCCAGGGAATGGCGCGCAAATCTTCCAGCTTTCGGCCCTTCGCCCGCCGCGATGGGCGCGAGCCGATTCGCGCGGTATCCAATTCGAGCACCGGCGTGGCTTGCTCGAAATATTCGAGCACGTCCGGATTTTCCGCGATGTCGCGGCGATAGACGCGGAAAGCCTCCTGCGACATTTCTTCCATCGCCTCTTCCCATCGCGCTTGATCTTTTTTAGGATGCGCGCCTGGTCGAGTGAGCGCTTCAAGGCTGGCGGCTATCATCAACTCAAGATTCCATTCCGCCAGCACGGTATCGGCGTATTTCCAGTTGAGAACTTCGCCCTGCTCCGTGATGCGGATGTGTCCCGAAAAACAATCCTCCGGCTGCGCCAGGATTGCCGAATGCGTGGGCCCACCGCCGCGTCCCACGGTTCCGCCGCGCCCGTGAAAGAGCCGCAATTTTATTTCGCACTCCCGCGCCGCACGATGCAATTCGCGGTGCGCTTTGTGCAGCTCCCATGTGCTGGTCAGCATTCCACCATCTTTATTCGAGTCCGAGTAACCCAGCATGACTTCCTGCCATCGTCCCCAGGAATCGAGCAATGGCCGGTAGTCTGAATTTCGCCACAGGCGCCGCATGACATCGGCAGCGGCGCGTAGAGACTGGATCGACTCAAACAACGGGACCGGCATCACGCCGGGATCGTGTTCCGATCCCGCCAGACTCAAGCCACAAGTTTTCGCCAGGCGGACCACGTTGAGCACATCTTCTTCGGACTCTGCGCCACTAATGATGTACTGACGAATGGATTGCGCTGGATAGCTTTGCTTAAGCCGCTGAATGGCGTGAAACGTTTCGACTAACTCGCGAGCCTGAGGAGAAATGGAATCGTCAATTTCAGGCGGTGGTGCGCCGGGAGCCAGAGCTGGAGCGGTCGTTCGTAATTCTGACTTTCGCAGTTTAGTGTTTGGCGGCTCGGTGCTTCTGGTTTCGATCTGCCTAAGATTAGGTTGCTTGTCAGTGATCTCTCGCAGCACTTCAGCGTGCACGCGAGCGTGCTGGCGTATATCGAGCGCATGCAGGTGGAAGCCGAGGGTGCGAAGCTGGCGCAAAAGCGGATCGACCAAGCTCCCGGCCAGAAGCTCTCCACGATTTGCCGTCAAACTCCCTCTTAGCAAGACAAGGTCGGATTCGAATTCCGCGGCATCGCCGTACGAATCCTGCGCGCGCAACCCCTCCCGGTTGCGTTGCAGGCGGTGAACCACATAAGAAAGAAAGCGTCGATAGTGCTCTATCGTGTTGCCTTGCCCCCAAAGCATTTTTGCGCTGGGCATGGAGCGCTGGTACTGCGCCAGTCTGGAAAGAATTTCCGGCGAAGCTCCCGTCTGCCGCGACGAAGCGCTCAGGCAGTCGCTTAAGAACTCCACCTGGCGGATGTATTCGCGCAGAACCAATGACCGTGCCATCTCGAGCGCATCTTTCGCGCAGGCCGCTGTGACCAACGGATTACCATCCCGGTCGCCGCCGATCCATGATCCGAAGGTGACCAGGTTGGGCAATTCTGATGGGTCGAGAGCCATACCGTAGACATCGCGGATGGATTCCGCGATTTCGTCATAAATGTGCGGCAGCGTTTCAAACAGAGAGAGACGAAAGTAGCGGAGGCCCATGCGGATTTCATCATCGACGGTGGGTTTGGTTTGCCGCACTTCGTCGGTCTGCCAGAGCGAAGTAATTTCGGCGTGAATGATCCGCTCGCAACGCAAAGCGTCGCCCACTGGAAGCGGAAGCCGATCAAGGCGCTCCAATTGTTCCGAGATGCGGCGTCGTTTCAAAAGCACACTCTGGCGCGCTATTTCCGTGGGATGAGCTGTGAACACGGGAGTGACGATGATTTGGCGAAGAGACGCGAGGGCCGCATCGGCCGAAATACCGGACGCTTTCATGCGCAGCAATGTTCCATGGAAAGACCCGGGCAGTGGCGTACGATGCCGGTCCAATTCTCGCGCCCGTCGACGGCGCTTGCGATGGTTGGTTTCGGCAAGATTGGCCAGCTCAAAATAAATAGCGAAGGCCTTTGTCACTTGATACGCGCGGGCCAAATCCATCCCTGAAATCATGGCTTGAGCGCTGGCCATCAGTTCGCTGCGCGTTTCCTTGGCGGGATTGCGGCCGACGCGCTCGCGGTGCCGGATCATGAGCCGCCGCAACTGTTCAACGGTATCGAACAACTCAGGCCCCACCTGCTCCACCAACACGCGGCCAAGCAGCGCGCCGAGCGAGCGCACATCACGCCGGAGAGGATGATCCTTGACGGAATCGTCCGACTGCGCCGTTAGTTCGGAAAGGCGCGATCGCTGATCGTCCGCCTTCCACAATGGTTTGGGCTGGGTCATGCTTCAAGAAATCGAACGGTAGAAAACAGAATACCAAAGCGATGGCGGGATGCCGCGTCGCTTAGAGGGGAAGCCAGATTTTGAGATTAGAAGGATCTATTTCGGAAGTTCGAAACGATAGCCGATACCGCGAAGAGTTTTCAGATAGCGCGGATGACGCGGATCGATTTCAATTTTCTCCCGTAACCGCCGCACGTAGACGTCGATAGAGCGGGGTGTCACGAAGGGAGTTTCTTTCCATACCGCGTCAAGTAACTGATCGCGCGTAAGCACGCGGCCAAGATGTGTGGCAAGGTATTCCAGAAGCCGGAACTCACGAACTGTGGTGAGAACCATGCGTCCCTGTACCTGCACTGTCATAGACGAGGCGTCGATCTCCAGATCGCCCACGCGCAAAACTTCCGGTGTACCCGCCGGTTGCCGCACACCTCGGAGCACGCTGCGCACGCGAGCGACCAGTTCGCGCGGGCTGAAGGGTTTGGTAATGTAGTCGTCACCGCCCAGCTCAAGTCCCCGAATGCGGTCGGACTCGGCGGTTTTGGCAGTCAAGAAGATGATTGGAATTGCGGAAAGAGTAGAGGTCTGGCGAATCTGGCGGCACAGATCAAAGCCGTCGACGCCGGGCAGCATTACATCCAAAATAAAGAGTGAGGGCATTTCGCGCAGGGCTTCAGAAATTAACGACGCACCGCTGACAAAACTTTGAACGTCAAATCCCGCCGCTTGCAGATTGTGTGAGATAAGGCGTGCGATATCTTCGTCGTCTTCCACCACAAAGACGCGCAGGCGAGGCATTCCAATCGTGCCCGCGTCGCGCGGTTCGTAGGATCCTAGGGGGAGATGCATTTTTTCGTTATGCCGGCTTGAGCAAAGGCCGCACACTTCGCATCCGGGTTCCTAAGAATCTATTCGGGCAATGTTGCGAGAATGTTTCCCGCTTGTTAAGGAATGGTGAATTTGGCTGGCAGTGGCGGGTGATGAGTGGGCAACAAATGCGCTTTGCGGCAACTGAAATAGAAAGAAAGCAAGTATTTTACGTGGCGGCTCTCTTCTTGGGGGCGTGACGCAGGCTGCGGCCCTCGATCAAGCTATAGAGGTCTTCGGCGAGGTTCGTGGTGTGATCGCCGGCGCGTTCCAAAGCCTGAGCCATAAGCAGGATTTCAAAGCTCGAAGGGCCGCTTTGCGTTGCGTGGTCGGTAAGGTGCTTTTGGAAAAGCGTATGGCAAAGGCGGTCGATGTCTTTATCCATTTGCAGGACTTTGCGGGCGCGTTCCAGGTCGAGATAGACGAATCCTTGATAAACCAGATCGAGCATTTCGCGCAGAATCGCGGCCATCTCGACTAACTGGCGCACATCCGAAGCCGGCATCTTAGTGGTGCGCGCCTGCACCCGCAGGGCCATGCTCATCACCAGGTCGCCGATCCGCTCCAGGTCGGTGGTGCATTTTAAGCTGGTTAATAACTGGCGGGCGCGAGCCTCATTCACCCGCGTGATGGCGGCGGGAGTGCGCTCGTCAATATAGCGCTCGATCACGTCAAGTTCCTGCTCGCACTCTTTAATTGCCAGAAAAGCCATGCGCGACGATGGCGTAAAAAGATCGCTTACATTGGAAGCAGCATCGCGTGCGATGAGAAAAGCCTTCAGCGCGGTCTGGGCAAGATTGTCAAGAGATGCGTGGCCTTTCTTAAGGGCCTTCTTCCCGGCTTCTGGTTTCTGCCGCATTTCGGAGGTATCCATCTCTTCCGGCGGCTTTCGAGATGAGGTCTTGGAAGGCATTTTAGGCGGCGTTGAGTCTGGGTAAAATCCCCAAAGTTACTTGTTCAGAGTATCTCACTCTGGAACCCGTGAGCAGTCTAACCGACGTGTATGAAAGGAGCGTTACAAGTAGGTTGCCAGACTGTGGACATGCCGACTACAGTTTCTGTTGCAGAAGATTCGATTCTCAATCTCTATCCTTTCAGCTGGGTTGGAAATAAGGACTGATTTGTGGACTTGGTGGAACATTTGCACCGCCAGTTTACCTACGATGCGTGGGCGAATGGCGAAGTGTTGACCGCGATGAAAGCCAGTAGATTATCGGGATCAGGCGCTACACGAGCACGGCAACTGCTTGCGCACATTCTTGCCGCGGATCGGCTATGGTTCGAGCGCCTGAAGCGGCAACCGCAAAGCCTGCCTGTGTGGCCGGAGTTCAGCCTCGAGCAGTGCGAAGCCGAGATCGCCGCGCTCGGCAAGCTTTGGAATGAATATTTCGCTGCGCTTTCCTCCGCAACGCTTGCAGAGAACATTCAATACAAAAATAGCAAGGGTGAACTGTGGAGCAGCAGCGTGCAGGACGTGCTGACCCACGTCGTGATGCATTCCGCTTATCATCGCGGCCAGATCGCCAGCCTGATGCGCGCGAACGGCGCCGCTCCCGCATATACGGACTTCATTCATGCCGTGCGCCAGGGCTCTATCGAATAGGCGAGATGGAGTACTGAGCGTGGCTGCTGAGCAAGGAAAGGCATTGAAGATGGAAACTCGAAAGTATTATGCGTTCACCGTTGTCCAAATTGTTCTGGCTTGCGCGCTGCTTGGGTTTATGTTAACGATGCCGGGCCCATGGGATTGGCAACGAGACGTTGGGACGGCATTGATGATCGTGGGCCTAAGTGGGATTGCGGTGGCGCGATATCAGTTAGGACGCTCCTTTGCAATTTGGGCGGAGGCGCACCAGCTAGTTACGCAGGGAATCTATTCGAAAATTCGCAACCCGATTTATGTCTTCGGAACGCTGTTGATCGCCGGATTTATTCTCATTCTTCACCGGCCAATAGGTTGGATCTTCGTTTTGGTGATTATTGCGATACAGGTGCTGCGCGCCCGCCGCGAAGCTCACGTGCTGGAAGCGGCGTTTGGCGATGCTTACCGCGACTACCGCCGAAATACCTGGTTCTGATCCCGGCTTGACCTTCTAATTCTTCTCCCTAGTTGTGGAGTAATATTTCTGCGATGAAGAAATTTTTTGTGTCTTCTCTCTCCCTCCTTTGCGCTGCGTTTGCCGTCGGCCAGGACGCGCCAAAATTTCCGCCCATGCCCGCCGCTGTTTCGGGCAACGCTGTCGCGGGTCTGAAAGGCGGCTTCCAACTGTTTTCTTTCATGGGAGTGGGCCCGAAAAAAGATTGGAATGATGTTACGAACGACGTCTACATCATGACCCTCGGGCGTGCCGGCAAGTGGACGACTGCCAGACAGGTGCCCGGACCTGTGGGCCGCTTGAATGCCGCCGCCGGCGGGGTAAAAGGCGTGGTCGTTCTCATGGGCGGCTTTGTTGTCGATAGCAAGGGCGCCGAACTCACAGTTCCCGACGTAAATGTTTATGAACCCGGGGCTCGCCGTTGGTCTCGCGGAAAAGATATTCCAATCCCGGTCGATAGCGCGGTGGTTGGCGTAACTCACGATCACTTCATTTATTTGATCGGAGGCCGATCGCCCAGCGGCCCGGTCAACATTGTGCAACTCTACGATATAGAAAAGGACTCGTGGACCCAGGCTACGCCATTTCCCGGCACTCAAGCTTTCGGCGTGGCGGGAGGCGTAGCGGACGAAAACATCGTCATTGTCGATGGAGCGAAACCCGGTCCCGCCGGAGGTCCGCGTTATGTTGCTTCCGACGAATGCTGGCTGGGCAAAATCGATCACAAAGATCCCACCAAAATCGAATGGAGCAAACTGCCGCCGCATCCCGGCACTGCGCGCTTCGGCATTGCCGGAGGCGGCGCAGACCGCGATCATAGGATTTATTTTTCCGGCGGCACGGCCACGCCGCACGATTACAAAGGCGCTTCCTACGATGGCAATCCTCCGGACGTCTCCTCTCTAACTTTTGACTTCGACCTGCACGCACACAAGTGGGAAACGTTGGATGAGAATACTTCCGACCCGCGGGCTGACGGCAGGGGGCTGGTGGAAACGCCGATCGGCCCCGTGTTGCTGGGAGGGATAGCGAAGAATCTGGCAGTTACGGCAAGGGTGTCACTGTTTCCGAAGAAGTAGGCGGTTCGCGGTGCAATTCTGTCTTGATGAAAAAGGCTAAGTATTCATGGACGCTCTGGTTCCCGCTGCCGAAAAACCGCCCACGCTGTGGAGTTCTCTTGTAGAAGCGGTTCGCGGCTCGCACCAGGACTACACCACCGGCAGCCTGAACCGCGCGATTTTGCTGCTGGCCGTCCCCATGGTGCTCGAGATGGTGTTGGAATCTCTGTTCGCCGTGGTCGATGTTTTTTGGGTAGGGCGCTTGGGAGCAGATGCGATTGCCACAGTCGGACTCACCGAATCTCTGCTGAGCCTGATTTTCGCCGTCGCCATGGGCCTCAGCCTTTCTACCACGGCCATGGTGGCGCGGCGCATCGGAGAAAAAGATCCGGAGGGTGCGGCGGTTGCCGGAGTGCAAGCGATCGCCCTCGGGTTTTTTATTTCGGTCGCCATCGGCATTCCATGCTTTTTCTTCGCGCCGAACTTATTGCGCCTGATGGGCGCGACCCCCGCAATCATCGCCACCGGCAGCGGCTATACCAGAATTTGTTTAGGTGGTAGCTTCGCCGTGCTTCTGCTGTTTCTCAATAACGCAATCTTCCGCGGAGCGGGTGACGCAGCTATCGCCATGCGCCTGCTCTGGGTGTCGAATATTCTCAACTTAATTCTCGACCCCTGCCTCATCTTCGGCCTGGGCCCGTTTCCGCGTCTGGGTGTAACCGGCGCGGCCGTGGCCACGCTCACTGGACGCAGCATCGGAGTCGCCTACCAGTTTTATCGCCTAATGCGCGGAACCGAACGCATGCGCATCCTCAAGAGCCAGATTCGTCTGCGCTTCGACGTGCTGCTGCGCCTGATCCGTGTGTCGATCACCGGCATTCTGCAATTCGCCATCGCCCACACCAGTTGGATCGGCCTCGTGCGCATCGTCAGCATCTTCGGCGCAGCGGCGCTGGCCGGATACACCATCGCCATTCGCATCGTAATTTTCGTCATCCTACCGTCGTGGGGATTGAGCAACGCCGCGGCCACGCTGGTCGGCCAGAATCTGGGGGCAGGCCATCCCGAGCGCGCAGAAAAATCAGTCTGGCGCACCGGGATCTACAACGTAACCTTCCTTGGCCTGGTCGGCGTGGTCTTTATATTTTTCGCCGAGCCTATCATTCGATTGTTCACCAGCGACCCCGCCGTCATCCCGCTGGGCGCGGCTTGCCTGCGCATCGTAAGCTACGGCAACCTGGGATACGCCTACTTCATGGTCATGATGCAGGCCTTCAACGGCGCAGGCGATACGATCACTCCTACCATCGTGAATTTCTTCGGCTTCTGGCTGCTAGAAATTCCGCTGGCCTACACGCTGGCGATCCCCCTACATATGCGCTCGAATGGAGTATTTGCGTCCATCGCGATTGCCGAGAGTGCCATGGCTGCGGCTAGTGCAATTTTGTTTAAGCAGGGGAAGTGGAAGAAGAAGAAAATCTAAACGCACGTGGTAAGACCATGCGTTGGCATTGGTCGGAATCCCGTCCAACATCCCAGCAAACGTGTGAAAGTTTGTGAGGCCAGCCTGACAAGCCGCTGATCTAATCTTTCGAGGTGCGACGTGCAATTGAAACCCTTCCTGCTGGACATGTGGCTGGACACCTACGAGCACGACATCCAATTCAATCTGGCCTCAAGCGAAGGACCGCGCTGGACTCTCAATGAAATCCTGAGCCTTGCCAGTGAGGAGGAGCGGCAGCACTTCCTGAATCACAAACTGGCCTACAGCCGCCCGGCAGGCGCCGAGGGCTTGCGTACAGCCATCGCCGAAATGCAAGATGTTAGTGTCGACACGGTCCAGGTCGTAACCGGCGCCTCTGAAGCGCTCCTTATTCTGTTTTGGCTGGCTGCGGAAGCGGGAGCCAACGTTATCCTGCCTCAACCAGGCTATCCTCCCTTTTCCGCTCTGCCTGAATCCCTTGGGATCGAGACTCGCTACTATGCGGTTCGCGAGGAGAACAACTTCCACATCGATCTTGATGAGATCAAGCATCTGGTGGATCGAAATACCAAGTTGATTCTGATTAACAGTCCGCATAATCCTACTGGCGCCACGATTAGCGATGCGGAACTGGACAGCCTGCACGAGTTCACGATGTCGCGTGAAATTCAACTGGTTAGCGATGAGGTCTACCACCCTATCTATCATGGACATGCGACTAGATCAGCTTCACGTTTGCCGCATGCCACCATAATCCACGATTTCTCGAAAGCTTTCCCGTTGTCCGGAGTGCGGATCGGCTGGATGATCGAGCACGACGCCAAGCGCCGCGAGCGCTACTGGAATGCGCGCACCATTTTTTCCATTTCCAACAATACTGCCGGAGAGATACTGGCGGAGATTGCCATGCGCCACCGGGATATCGTTCTCGGGAGAACGCAGGAAACCGCGACTCGGAATCTTCGGCATCTTGTTTCCTTCATGTCGGAGCATCGCGAGACGCTGGGCTGGATTCCTCCTAGTGGCGGAGTGACCGCTTTTCCTTGGCTGCTCAGTGGAGAAAACAGCCGCCCCTTTTGCCAGGCTGCTGCGGAACATGGCATCCTACTCGCTCCCGGGGATTGCTGGGATACGCCCTCGCATTTTCGTCTAGGCTTCGCTGTAATGACCGACAAATTTCCCGATGCATTGGACCGGCTGGGAGAGTTTGTTAAAAGTTGGTCAGCCGCGAACGTGATAAAGAGGTAGCAAAATCTGGGCGCGGTTTGCCTTCGGTTTTCTGCACCCTGCAAAAGATGGCAGCCATCGCAAAGGGTCGGTCACCAGCGAACCAAGATTTCTCGCTTCCGCTCGGAATGACAAGTGTTCCTCTACTGCGAAGTATTGCCCTATCTTGCCCGTGCCAGCACGAGCGTAATGTCGTCCGGTTGTTCGTTGTCGCCGATCCATTCATCCACGGCGGCGGTAACGTACTGGCTTATCTGAATTAACGGCAGACGACGGTTCGCACTTACCAGTTCGATCAGGCGTTCTTCGCCAAATTCGCCAAATTCATTTTCTGGTTCGGTGACGCCATCGCTATAGGCTACGAAAATTTCGCCGGGATGCATCTCAACCGATCCTTCGTCGTACGTCATGTTGTCGAATAGGCCGACCACTGTGCCGCCGGCCTCAAGCCGCCGCACGCCGCCATCCTTGCTAATCAAAATTGGAGGGAGATGCCCTCCGTTGCTGTAAGTCAGCCGGTGCGAGCGGCCGTCGTAGATGCCTAAGAAAAGCGTGGCGTATTTTTCCGGAGGAGTGCTTTCGTAGAGTTGATGATTGAGCAGGCCAAGCAACGCGCCGGGGGAGACTTCGATGCCCTCGGGCCACGCCGCCATGATTCTGCCCGCGCCGGCCACTGCGCCCACGGCTACCGGCTCGCGCATCTGCGGCAGGCTTTCCACGCTATACGCGCGCACCGCCGAGTGGATGGTTGCCATCAGCAGCGCGGCCGAAATTCCTTTGCCGCTGATATCGCCGACGGCGAGGATCAGCTTGTGCGAACTGGCCGTAAGAAAGTCGTAGTAGTCGCCGCTTACCGTGCGCGCCGGGCGGCAGAAGCCGTGCACTTCAAGCGATTCCAGCTCCGAAACCTGCCGCGGAAACAACTGCGCCTGCACTTCCTGCGCAATGGCCAGTTCGCCCTCCAGCCGCTGCTTTTCTTTCTGCTCTTGAATCAGCTTCTCGATGGATTCGGTCATCGAGTTGAACGACAACGAAAGTTGTGCCAACTGGTCGGAAGACTTTACCGGAATACGATGACTGAAATCGCCGCGATCCACGTGCTTAGTAGCATCGTCGAGCTGGGCCACAGCGCCAGTGACGGTACGTGTCATGCGCGTGCCGATGATCAGTGCAATCAACTCAATTACGGCAAAGAAGATAAGAATTCCGAGCAGTATGTATTCCACGCCGCGGGCGATATCTCCCAGCGCCGCGAAGAGGTGCTTATACAGGACCGAGGGTCGGGTGTGCACGCTGATGAGGGCGCCGGTGCCGGCACGTTCTCCGCTCTTCCAATCCACTACTGGAAGCGGCGTTGCGAAGGTGATTTCACGATCCATCATGCTCGAAGGAGAGGAGAGCGAGCCTACAGAGAAACTTGAATGGAAAACCTGATTCTTCTTTTCGGAGCCTCCGGCTGACTCTTCTTCGCTCACAGAGACCCCGGAGTTAGTCTTTTGCGGCTGATTAAAAATGCGGGTTTCAAAGCTGTGTGGCTTTGCAGGATTTTGATTTTGATCGGCTGGTTGCTCAGCGTTGAGCGGGATCCCAGCCCCGTACAGCATAATCTCGCCTAAGTCTGCGGCGATGTCGGCAAGCATATACCTGTCCAGCGGCTCACCAGTAACGACGGTGAGCTTCTCCGGACCAACTTCAAATACCGAGGCCACGCGCAAATACAACTGGTCGTTATCGCGAACGATCTCTTTGAAAGACTCGCCATTGCGAATTGCCTTGGCGAACTCGGTATCGTCTTTGTTGAAGAAATCGGGGAAGGCCATCAATGCCGCATTTTGGGTTCCGGCACTGAACAGTAATACGCGCGTGCCGTGCCAGGCGCACACTCTGCGTCTTTCCCAGGCGTGGTCGCGTTTTCGCAATCCGGCGAGAGAGTCGGCAGTTGGCGCTTGCCCTTTTTCGATGCGCGCCGCAAGTTCGTTGCCCACGGCCGCATTCGCGGCCTGCATACTGCGCAGCTGAGAATTGATTTCGGAGGTCACCACAAAGCTGGCGAACTGCCCCGCGAAAAGATAGAGGGTGATGAAAGCCATCGCCACCAACAGCACTGCTGGAATCACGCCGATGAAGACGTAGGTAACGATGAGCCGGTTGCGCAGACGCCACAAAATCCGGCGTTTCAGCCAGCGAAAAGAAAGGATACAAAACAGCAAAGCAGCATCGAAGACGAGAAATTTTACCCAGCCGCCAAGATTTCCACCGACGGCCGGCCAGAAAAGGTCGAGCAGCAACTCGAGAATGAAGAGTCCAATAGCCGAGCCCAGCGAATACCAGGCTCCACGCGCAACCCAGCCTTGCGGCCACAGACCGGCCTCAAGTAGTCTTGCGCGTAATTTCCAGTAAGACTCCCGCATGGTGTGTCCCGGCTTCGGCCGCGGATGATCTCTCCTTGCACGCCCAAAATTTTTGCGCTTAGATCTCCGGATACAGATCGAAGAAAGCTTCCAGGCTGGTGCGCAACTGCTTCTCGATTTCCTCTTTGCTGCCTTCGAGCACGTGCATGGTGACTGACGCCTCGCGCCCATTCGTGAGCTTTACAGGAGCAGCTCCGACTGAAGCCACGTCTTCCGATGGCAGCAGCCTCATGCCATAAACCAATGTTAAATTCGCCATGTGTAAATTCTAATCGCCCTTGCCTCTCGGAAGAAAACTTTTGCGTCTTCGGTGGGGTTTTGGCTCTTATCGTTTAGAATTCTGCCGTGCATCCAAAATTCTTTTGCATCCTTGCTGCACTCCTGCTTGGCTTTCCTGTGCTTGCCGAGCAAAACACCGAATCGTCTGCGCAACCACAGGTAAAGGTCAATCTTTTGAATGTATGCACGCCTTCCGCGGAGGAACAAAAAGAGATCGCCGCAGCTTTGGCGCGCATTCCAAAACAGCCGCTATTCGGTTCCGATTTCGAAATTTCCCATGGCGTTTCAACGCTTACCGACGCGCCAAATTTTCTTCAGCCGGGGCAAAGCACCGAAATATCCGGCGAGCCTTCGGTGGCGCGCTATGTTCGCATCCGGCGCGAATTCTCCGTGCAGGCTTTATTTTCGAGCGTGCAGTATTCCTTCAGCGATGACGGCCATAACATGGTTGAGACTCTGGTCATGCACGTGCGCGATCCCAAAGACTTGATCCAGGTTTCCCTGGAAGACAGCGCTTCGGCCATCGGCAGTGTCGCCGGTATGGTTGCTGCTAATACTCCGGTAAGCCGCATTCGGTTGGAGCGATTTGGAAAATCGTCGATCGCGCTGGCGCGCTGTAATGCCTCGGAGAACGGACCCGCGCCGGATCAGACCGTCTATGAGCCGTTATTCCGCAGCGGTTCTGAAGTACTTGCCAGCTATCGCCGATTGCTGGGAGTGAAGCGTACCGTCACGGCAGAGCTGGCGCAGATTCCGGAATCAAAGTCATCCACGGAAGCGAAGCCCGCCAAGGCTGCAAGTAAGAAGCAATGAACGAAGATCCTCTGTGTATCCATATGCCCTCTAAGGGTGATCTATTTTTGTTGGCAAAGGCAGCGTGCATCGAAATCTGAAATCAAACAATCTAACGGCTAACCATCATGAGTGAAATTCGCAACGTCGTCGTCATCGGTTCCGGCTGCGCCGGACACACTGCCGCTCTTTACACCGCGCGCGCCAATCTGAAACCGCTCGTGATTGAAGGCCATGAGCCGGGCGGCCAGCTCTCTCTCACGACGTTAGTCGAGAACTTTCCCGGCTTCCCCGAGGGCATCATGGGGCCGCAACTGATCGAAAATATGCGCAAGCAAGCCGAGCGCTTTGGCGCTGAATATCGCATGGCGCACTTGACCAGCGCCGATCTAAGCAAGCGGCCGTTTACGCTTCATCTTGGCGTGCATCAGGTACACGCACAAACGTTGATCATCGCCAGCGGCGCCTCCGCGCGCTGGCTTGGCCTGCCCAACGAACAAAAACTCATCGGCCATGGCGTTTCCTCCTGCGCGACGTGCGATGGGTTTTTTTTCTCGGGAAAAGAAATCGCAGTAATCGGCGGCGGCGATTCCGCGATGGAAGAAGCCATCTTCCTTACGCGCTTTGCCACTAAAGTTACGCTCATTCACCGGCGCGATTCGTTTCGCGCTTCCAAAATCATGCTGGAGCGCGCGCAGCACAACGAAAAGATCCACTTCCTTACGAATACGGTCGTCGAGGATATCTACGATCCGATCAAGCAGGAAGTCACCGGGCTTAAACTACGCAATCTTAAGACGGGCGAGGTTTCAGACTTCCCGACTAGCGCGATGTTCCTAGGCATCGGACACGAACCTAACGCGAAGATGTTCGCTGGCTTACTCGATACTGATGCGGATGGGTACCTCAAAACGCACAACTATGTCCACACCCGCGTCCACGGGGTCTACGCCTGCGGGGATGTGCAGGATCGCCGCTATCGCCAGGCCATTACCGCGGCGGGAAGCGGTTGCATGGCTGCGATTGAAGTGGAGAAGTTCCTGGAAGAGCACGGCAAGTAATTTGGCCTCAAAAAAGACGATCTCTGCTGCCTCCGTTACGTCCGTAATCTACGATGAGAATTAAATCTCACATATGCTTCATGCTGTCCCATGAGGTATTTTCTGCAGCATCGAATCGCCGCGGCGGCCTTTCTCTTGGGCACGCTGTTCATTGCTCCCCATCCCATCCTTAGCCAAACGTCCACCGAGAGCACACGCAAGATAGTGACGCGGATTTCTCCGCAGTATCCCAGCCTTGCGCGTTCCATGAACCTCCAAGGCAGCGTTAAAGCGGATGTTGTAGTAGCGCCCAACGGCACGGTCAAGTCCGTCGAAATCAAAGGCGGCCATCCCTTACTGGTTCAGGCTGCGCAAAACGCATTGCGCGGGTGGAAGTGGGAGCCTGCGCCGCACGAAACTCACGAAGTCGTTGAATTGAAGTTCATGCTTTAGCGGTTGCCGTTTTTGTCCAGAAATTGTCTATCGGTAGTGACTACTATCCCTTCCAAGCCTTAGTCGCGGCTGTGATACAACATTCTGTGGTCTTCGCGAAGCAATCTGTGCTGGCGCGCCTATTTCCGTGCTCATTTCCGGGTGCGGCATGTTAAGAACGTTCTTTGTCCGCCTTTCCGAAAATCCCACCATACGCAGATTCGCCGAGCGTTCTTCCGTGGGCCGCCGGGTTTCAGGCCGATTCGTGGCTGGAACGGAGATTGCCGACGCAGTCCGCGCCACGCAAACGGTTAACCGCAGCGGAATCAGCGTAACCATCGATAACCTCGGTGAAAATGTCACCAATCCCGAGGAAGCCCGCCACAGCGCCCAGCTCTATCAACAAATTCTCGACGCCATCGTTACCAATCATCTGGATGCGAACATCAGCCTGAAGCTCACCCATATGGGGCTCGATGTTGATGAGGATCTGGCTCGTGAGATCGTCAGTAGCCTTGTCGCCAAAGCCGCGTCCATGAACCCGCCGGGCTTTGTCCGTGTCGATATGGAGGGTTCTCCCTACACGCAGCGCACGCTCGATTTCGTACATGAACTCCACCGCATGCCCGGCAACGCGAAGTCGGTCGGCACAGTAATTCAGGCGTATTTGAAGCGCTCCGAAGCGGACGTGGAAAAGCTTCTTGCCGAAGGTATCCGCATACGGCTTTGCAAGGGCGCGTATAAAGAATCGCCGGATATCGCTTTCGCGGCCAAGGCCGATGTTGACGCCAATTACGTGAAGTTGATGAAAACGCTGATGAAGAGTGGTATCTATCATGGACTGGCGACCCACGATGAAGCCATTGTTCGGCAAGCGCAAGTTTTTGCAACCCAGGAAAATATCTCGCGCGATTCGTTCGAATTTCAGATGCTTTACGGTATTCGCCGGGATTTGCAGCAAAATCTGGTGCGGGAAGGCTGGCGCGTTCGCGTTTACATCCCTTTCGGCACCGAGTGGTACCCCTATTTCATGAGAAGGCTGGGCGAGCGCCCGGCAAACGTCTTATTCATAGCCCGCAACCTGCTTCGGGCATAGTTTTTTTGGGGTGCAGAAATCGCCGCTTTTTGCCCAAATCGGGTTAAGATGCTAAGCGCCCCCGAAACCCGGGGAGGGCCATGGATTCTACTTCGTCATCCAAAAAATTAGCAGGCCGCTACGAGGTCCGGCAGGTTCTCGGCCAGGGCGGCATGGGACTGGTTTATCGCGCCTACGACACGGTCGTGCGCCGCGAAGTCGCTGTCAAGACTATCCTCGACATTCCCGATCCGGCGTCACTCCAGTTGTTCTACAAAGAATGCGATGTGTTGGCTTCCATGAGCCATCCCAATATTGTCGAGATTTTCGATATTGGGGAGTTCGAAGAAGAGGGCAAGAAAAAACCGTATTTTGTGATGCCGCTACTGCCCGGCACTACCCTGGAATACTTCATTCGAAAGGCCAGCCATCGTCTGACGGTCGAGCGGACGATCGACATCATTTCGCAGACTTGCCGCGGTTTGCAGGCGGCGCATGAACGTGGGTTGGTGCATCGCGATCTGAAGCCGAGCAACATCTTCGTGATGGAAGACGACTCGGTGAAGATCATCGATTTTGGCGTGGCCCACATGGCGGATGCCCATACCACGCGGGCGCAAAAGGGAACACTGCTCTATATGTCTCCGGAGCAGATCGAGCTGAAGGCGCTGACGCCGGCATCCGATATTTTTTCACTGGGCGTGGTTTGTTATGAGGCGGTGACTGGACGCAATCCCTTCCACCGCGCGCGCGCCGATGAAGTTGTGGATGCAATTCTGAAACACATTCCACCGCTGGCGGTGGAACTGAATTCCACGGTGACCCAGCCGGTAAGCCGTGTACTGCACAAAGCGATGGCCAAGCAATCGTGGCATCGTTTTGCCACGGCGCGCGATTTTGGCGACACGCTGAATAAAGCGCTGCGCAACGAACCGATCGAATTTTTCGATCCCGAACGCACCCGTCCTCGTTTGCAGCGCGCCACGAAAGCGCTGGAAGAGGGCGATTTCCAATTTGCCGGAGAAATTCTCGGCGAGCTTGAGGCTGAAGGCCACATGGATGAGGCTATCGGCGCTCTGCGGCGACGGCTCGACGGTGCTGTGCGTCGCAAGACTCTCTCACAACTGCTCGACGCCGCTCGCGCACGTTTTGAGGAGGAAGAAGATCCGCTGGCGCTGCAGAAGTTGCAGGAAGTGTTGCAGATTGAGCCGGACAATGCCGCTGCATTAACCCTGAAAAGCAAAATCGAGAACCGGCGCAGCGACCGCCAGATCGACAACTGGTATCGCCTGGCGCGGCAGCATATCGACAATCACGCTTACGGCCACGCCCGCGAGGCTTTGCAGAATGTTCTGCAACTCCGGCCTAAAGAAGCCCGCGCGCTCCAGTTGCTGGCGGAGGTGGACCGTCAGGAGCAGGAGTACAAAAAACTACGGCAGGAAAAAGAGCAGATTCATCGTGCAGCGGTAGATGCATGGCAAAAAGGCGATGTGAGCAACGCCCTCGCCAAATTGGGGGTCGTGCTCGATCTGGATCGCCGCGCGCCCGATTCCATCAATCACGAGAGCGGTGCGAGTTATCAGAGCTTCTACAACGAAGTGCGCTCCGAACACGATGCCATGAATACGGCCTACGCCGAGGCGCGGCGGCATCTTGCCGAACACAAATTTGGCAAAGCGGCGGCTTCTTGTCAGGCATATCTCACGAAATATCCCAACAACGCTATATTTCAGGCTCTGAAATATGACATTGAGGAGCAGCAGCGGCAGGAACTGTCGTCGTTTATCGCTTCTGTGGACCGGCAGGTGGAGGCTGAAGCGGATCTCGACAAACGCGTCAGTATTTTGCGCGAAGCGCTCGATTTGCATCCGGGTGAATCGCATTTTGAGCGTGCGTTGCGCTTGGTGCAGGACAAGCGTGATCTCGTGAACTCGATTGTCGCGCGGGCGCACCTGCACGAAGAGCAGGGCACGTATGGCGACGCGCTGAACGACTGGGAGATTCTGCGAACGATCTATGGGCAGTATCCGGGCCTGACATTTGAGGTGGAACGCCTGCAAAAGAGGCGCGACCAGCAGTCTCGCACTGAATCGAAGGCGCGGCTGGTAGAACAGATCGACGGTGGTTTGCGCTCGGGTGACTACGCTCGCGCCCTCGATCTGTTGCAAGGGGCCATGGTCGAATTTCCCGACGATACAGAACTGACAGAGCTCGAAAAGTTGGCACAGGAAGGCCTGAAACGCAAAACCGAAGCCCATCGCCTGATGACCGAAGGCCAGGATTTGTTCGCTCAGAAATCTCCAGGCGGGCTCAAATTGCTGCGCCAGGCCTATGAGTTGGATGAAAACAATTCGCTGGCGCGGGCAGTTCTGGCGAATGCGCTGCTTGAACGCGCTCACTCCCTGGTGGAGACAGATTGGCGAGAGGCGGAGAAGCTGTCCAAGGAAGCGCTTGATTTGAACCCGGCGCATCCCATGGCCAAGACGATCAAGACGTTGATTCACGACCAGAAGAAGGAAACTTTTGTCGAGGACTGCGTTTCGCAGGCACGCAAACTGCAAACCGCGACCGATCTTGCCGGCGCTTTGTCGCGAATTGAAGAAGGACTGTCAGTTTATCCGCGCGAGCCGCGGTTGATTCAAATTCAGGAAACGGTGCAGCACGATCTGCAAACGCAGCGGCGCCAAACCCGTCGCCGCGATGTGGAAGAACTTCGCCGCATGGAAAGCGAAGTCGATTCCGCGACGGACGACGCTGCGAAACAAGATTTGGGCGACCGCTTGCGGGCAGTGGCGAAAAGATATCCAACCGATGGCGAGGTTCTTACCATCACCAACGGCCTTCTGCATCGTCTGGGTTTGCTGCAAGGCTCAGAGAAAGTTGCGAGCGTTTCTCCGGAGAGCGAGAGCGCAACTGTTACCTACCGCACTCCACCGGCAAAATCGCCCGATCCTGCATTGGAGGCCACGAGCAATGCAGCGCCGCCGCCGGTGGCCGAGCCAGTGACTCCGCCCCCAGTTCAGCCGCCGATTGAAGCAGCAGCTTCAGCACTTCCTTTGGAAAAAATTGTCACCTCGGTTCGTCTGCCCCAACCCAAATCCCAATCGCCTGCGCCAAAATCGTCACGGCCAACATTGGTTATAGCTTCGGCAGTAGTCATCGTTTTGGTGGCAGCGTTTTTTTTATTTACTCGCAAGCATCACGCTCCTGAAGTCGCTTCGACTCCAGCGCCGGTTGCTGTTCAACCTTCGGCTCCCACCGCCACAACTGCCGCTCCGGAACCAACCCTACCGACGCTGAAATTATCTTCTGATACCGGGGCAGGAAAGGTGACTCTCGACGACCAGCCGCCTGCGGAATTTCAGGATGGACAGTGGTCTCTCGACAAATTACCGGCGGGAGAACACAAGTTGAAGTTTGAATCACAGGGAAAAGATGCGCGTGGCGAAGCGTCTTTCACTTTCTCTGCCAGTGCTGGCGCACTGCCTTTGGTTAAGGACAACACCGCTTCCAAAGGATTGACGGCAATTGTTGTCGGTAGCATGGCGGATCATCTGCATATCTATTCCAGCGTGTCGGGCGCCAAGCTTAGCCTCGATGGCCAGCCTCAACTCGATATTCCGAAGGATGGCCTCGATCTGCCGTCGATCTCAGCCGGAGTGCACGAACTTGCGATCACCCACGGCAATGATCAATACAAATTGGACGTGGATGCGGAAGCAGCCCCCGCTTTAAGTCTTTTTCTCGAATCTGGCCAGAACCTCGGCGCGCTTTTGATCGTAACTGGCCAGGACAAAGCGAAAGTTTTCCTCAACGGAAAACTGCAGCCGCAACTTACGCAAAACGGCCAGTTGCGCATTCCAAATCTCGATCTCAAAGATTATTCCGTGCGCGTGTCAAAGAGCGGATTTGTGGATCCTCCGGAGCAGAAGGTCCGAATTCGTAAGGGTGAGCAAGCCAGGCTGGCCTTCAATCTTCAACCTCCGCCTCATTTAGCTTCGCTGGTGATCCAGGGTGGAGTTCCCGGAACTACGGTTCTTATTGACCAAGCATCCGTTGGGGCGGTTCAACCTGATGGCACGCTGAATGTCGCTACAGTGAATCCCGGCGATCATACGATTGAACTACGAAAGGACCGGTTCAAACCGAAGCAAATAAAAAAGCACTTTGTGGTTGGCGCTCCTGCTTCTTTGACGGCAACCGACATGTCTCTGGAGGCTGCGCCGGGAGAGTTGAAAATTACATTCACGCCGGCAGATGCGCAAGTAACGCTATCCAAAGCAGGCGAAACTCCAACCAAAGTGAGCAGCGGCAATGCGCTCAGCCTAGCCGCGGGATCCTACACTCTTACCGCGAAAACTGCCGATAACTTTACCCGCTCGGCAACTGTGGATGTCACAGCGGGCTCGTTGAAAAATTTGGATTTGGCTCTCGCTCCAGACGGTATGTCGAAGTGGGATGATCCGAGCGGATGGAAACAAGACAAGGGATCGTTCACCCGCAAGGGCGGGGATTTTGTGATGTATAACCTCACTCCCACGTCCGGCACGTTTGTTTTTTCCGCCATGCTCACGAAGGGCAAGCGCTTGGAGTGGGTGCTAAACTGCATGGACGTAAACAACTACATCCTTTTCCAAATGGATGACAACAACTTCTATCGCACGGTAATTCACAACGGGCAAAAGGGAGACGAGGTCAAGATTCCTCACAAAAACGAGAAGAAGTCTTTCCGCACCATGCTCATCCGTGTGGGACCGAATGAGATTGTCCATCACATCAAGCAAGGCGATAGCTGGGTGGTGCTGGACCGCTTTTCTCCGCCGGGAAGCAATTTGAGCCAGGGAAAATTTGGTTTCCACATTTCCAATAACGATCAGGTTTCGCTCGCCAACTTCGGTCATTATGTGGATTTGAACGTGAAGTAGCGTATCGCTCGTTAATCGTCACTCGTCGACGTTACTCGTAAATCATAGGAACTGAAAACCAGGAGAAATCAGGAATGCGTTCTTTCACGCGTCGGGATTTCATGCGAATCGGCTCAGGCTCAGTCGCGGCAGGCGCTGCGATGAAGTGGACTCTCTTGCAACCGGCCGCGCTTTGGGGTGCAGGGCGCCAGGTAGCGCCCAGCGATCGCGTGCGATTTGCGTCCATCGGCACCGGCACGCGCGGTTGCGAATTGCTGACCGCATCGCTGGCCGTGCCTGGCATCGAATGTGTTGCGGTTTGCGATCTTTATGACAGTCGGCATGAAGCGGCGCAAGAAGCTGTGCAAAAGCAGGTTCCGGCGACGCGGAACTACAAAGAAATTCTCGATCGTAAAGATGTCGACGCAGTAATCGTGGCAGTTCCCGACCACCAGCATCGTCCCATCGTGATGGCGGCGTGCGCAGCCGGCAAAGATGTGTATTGCGAGAAGCCGATGTCGCACAACGTGGAAGACGGCCTCGCCATGGTTGAAGCGGTGCAAAAACACAATCGCATTCTTCAAGTAGGGAGCCAGCGCGTAAGTTCCATTGTTTATGAGAAGGCACGCGAGTTATATTCGTCGGGCGCGCTCGGCGAGGTATTTTTTATCGAAGGTTATTCCGACCGCAACTCGGCCAGCGGCGCATGGGTTTATCCCATTCCTCCCGATGCCAGCGAACAGACGATCGATTGGAACGCTTTCCTCGGTGACGCACCCAAGCGTCCATTCGATGCCGCGCGGTTTTTCCGCTGGCGTTGTTTCTCCGATTATGGCGAAGGCCTGGCCGGCGATCTGTTCGTGCATCTTCTCTCCGGCATTTACTTCATCTCCGGAACCAACGAACCGCCGCAACGCGCGCAGTCAAGCGGAGGATTATTTCGCTGGAAAGACGGGCGCGATTTTCCCGACCTGATCGAAACGCTTTTCGATTATCCGAAGTTCCGCGTGGTATTGCGAAGCAATCTGAATAATGCTGGCGGTGAACCGATACGATTCCACGGCACCAAGGGTACGATGGAAATCAACGGGCAGACGCTGGTTTTCACGCCGCAGGATGCAAGCCCCAAAGCGGAGGAGTATTCGACCAAAGGCTGGCCGGCGCGGCTGCGCAAACAATATTTGGAGCAATGGGCCGCGGAACATCCGCAGCCTTCGCTGCTCGATTACAAAGCCATCGAAGCGGAGACTTTCACCGCACCTCCCGGCTACAGCGACGTGTCAGCGCACCAGGCGAATTTCTTCGCGGCGGTACGCAGCCGCAAGCCGACGGTGGAGAATGAAGTCTTCGGCAACAACGCGGCCATCGGTTGCCATCTGGCGAACCACGCCTATTTTAAGAACACAATTGCAACCTGGGACGCGGGGGCCAGAAAAATTCGCGGCTAGCTATTTGCTGCGATAGCTCACTCTCCAGATCGTATTCGACCCATCGTCGCTTACCAGCAGTGAACCGTCGGGAATCGCCGCGATTCCTACCGGACGCCCCCACACGTTGCCATCCGGCAATACAAATCCGGTAAGGAAATCTTCGTACCCGCCGCTGGCGTCGCCTGTCTGGTGCAGGGGCACGCGAATCACTTCATAGCCCACGCGTATGGTTTTGTTCCAGGAGCCGTGCTCGGAGGCAAAAATATCTCCTTTATACTCGGCGGGGAACTGCTGGCCCTGATAGAAAGCAAACTCGAGCGACGCGTTGTGCGGTTGCAACAGCACGTCGGGCACAATCGCTTTATCTTTCAACTCGGGGTGCTTGCCTTTATGCCGGGGATCCTGATGGCCACCCATGTACCACCACGGCCAGCCGTAAAATCCGCCTTCCTGCACATGGGTGATGTAGTCGGGAACAAGATTGTCGCCTAATCCGTCGCGCTCGTTTACCGAGCACCATAGTTCTCCGGTTTGGGGATTGATCTCGATGCCGCCGCCGGCATTGCGAATGCCGTAGGCGTAGACGCTTAACGTGCAGTTGGCGGGATCGCACCAAAGAATATCGGCGCGGTTTTTCTCGCCGGGAGTGGTGTCGGGGTCGTCCACGTTCGACGCCGAGCCTACGGCAACGAACAATTTCTTGCCGTCCTGAGAGAACGCCACGGCGCGCGTCCAGTGGCCCTTTCCCGAGGGCAAATCGGCAATATGCTCGGGCGATCCCGTGGCCTTCAAATCTCCATTGTGATAAGCAAAGCGAACCACTTCGTTGGTGTTGCCCACATAAAGCCATTGCGGGTCCGGCCCAGGAGGATAGAAGGCCAGCCCGTAGGGCTTGTTCAATCCGCTGACGAAGATGGCCGATTGCTCAGGCTTGCCATCGCTTGTGAGGCCGCGATACACGCGTATGCGTCCGGGGTCGCTTTCCGTAAGAAAAATATCTCCGTTGGGCGCAGTGCGCAGCGTGCGGGGATTGTCGAGGCCGGAAGCGTACATCTCCACTTTGAATCCGGCAGGCGCGATTGGCCATACATTCTCGGGGCGCGCTACCAGCTTGGGGCCGTTCTCCGCCGATTTAGTGGCGTAAGGCTCCGGCAGATCGTTCGCCGTGATTTTGCGAGCCGCTCCGGGTTTTTCGTAGCGGAAATCGGTGAATGGCGGAGTGGGTGGTGCTCCGCTTAATTTCGCGGTGCTGGTATCGGCGGGCGCGGCACTTGGCGTTTGCGAATTCGAGGAAGTTCCCATCGATTTCACATAGCTGACGAGCTGCCAGCGTTGCTTGGTGGGCAGTTGGGCCCATGAGGGCATGCCATTGTCTTTATCGCCTTGAGTAATGAACCAGAACACTTCACCAGACGGAATGGAATCGAGCTTGCCGGCCAGCGCGGGCACATTTCCCGTGCCTTTCCCTTCTTTTCCGTGGCAGGAGAGGCAATTGCGCGCGTACAACCCCTTGCCGGCTGCCGCAGCGGCAGCCTGGCCGTCGTAGGGATTTTTCGTAGCCTTCGCGGATGCGGGCGCGTTGTGGAAGTTGGCATCTACATCGGCCGCGAAAAGCAGAACCGTGGGCAGCAAAATTGCTATGGCAAGATACAGACGAGAAAATGAGCGCATGGAACCCTCGTAACTGATTGAGATCGTGGATTTACATGAAACTTTGGATGCAGGCCGGCAACGATAAGATCGTGCAAGTTTTTGATTTTAATTTGATTTTTGAACGTTTTGAACATTGGGTTTCGACTGATAAAAATGTTCTTCCACTGTGTAGTTGTTTTTTTTATACCCTCCTGCAATTGATTACTTTCGTGATGCCGAGACTATTACTGCACTGGCGGGTTTGTAATTTCCTTGTAAGGATACAACCAAGATCGTTCGGAACTTGATCAGAGTGCAGGAAAGCCGTATAAGCTTAGGAACCACTTACCAACCCAAAATTTGCAGACGGAGTCCCCATGCGATCCTGGAAGTTTTTGTTGCCGCTTCTAGCTTCAAGCCTATGCTTCGCCGCCCAGCCTGACCGCATTACGGGAGCGATTGATTCCAACGCAAGAGTCGCGCTGGCCCACAGTCTCCATGCCGAGGCCCAGCCGCAATACGATCAGGGAACGGTCGCGCCATCCTACAAACTCGGCTATATGACGCTGGTGATGGCGCCCTCGGCGACACAGCAGAAGGCTCTGAATCTGCTTCTTACACAACAACAGGATCGCACTTCTCCCAATTATCACAAGTGGATGAGCCCGGCTCAGTATGCCGATAATTTCGGCCTCACCCAGAATGACATTCAAAAGCTCACCGCCTGGCTCAAGTCGGAAGGGTTTGTGGTGCAGAGCGTCGGTGGCGGCCGCAATACCGTGGTATTCAGCGGCACCGCGGGACAGGTCCAAAGTGCTTTCGGCACCGAGATTCACAACTACCGGGTGAATGGCAAGAATCACGTTGCCAATGCGACGCCGGTCATGATTCCTTCTGTGCTGAACGGGGTTGTGGCCAGCGTGATGGGATTGCACAACTTCTTCCCGCATCCGACGTCCCGGATCGGTGGCACCGGCCATGTACGCAATCCGCGCGTGAACTACTACGACGCGAATTTCCAGGCCAATTTTCTTGCGCCCGGCGACATCGCCACAAACTACGACCTTACGCCTCTCTATAGCGCTTCCATTGACGGAACGGGAGAGAAGCTCGCGATCATCGGACAAACCGACGTCTATTTGAGCGACATTAACAACTTCCGCTCCGGATTTAACCTTAGCCAGATTACCGGCTGCACAACCAATACCAGTGGCGTTATTACGGCCTGTAATTCCACCAATTTTCAATACGTGGCGGTGGGCACCGACCCGGGCACAACCTATCCGTGCGGCGATCTGGGTGAGGCCGATCTTGATATCGAATGGTCGGGAGCTATCGCGCAGAATGCGCAAATCATCTTTGTAAACTCGCCGGTTATTTATGACGTTCCCAGTTGCAACTACATAAGCGGCGGCGGCGTCAATGCAGCGCTGATCCAGGCCATCAATCCTCCCAGCGGGCCGCCATTGGCCCCCGTCATCAGCATGAGCTACGGCATCTGTGAACTCGATGGAGACGAGAGTGGCCTTGATCCGGTTTTGGCACAGGGAAATGCAGAAGGAGTTACCGTTATGAACTCCTCCGACGACGTAGGTTCCGCCGGCTGCGATTACAGTCCGCCGAATGCCAATGTGCCCTATGATGCGGCGGTAGGTGGGCTGGCTGTCAGTTACCCCGCAAGCAGCGTATATGTCACCGGAGTCGGCGGGACGGAGGTTACGATTGCCAATGATGAGTCTCCCAGCTATTGGGGAACCAGCAATGGCTCTACGGGTGGCTCTTTGTTGCCCGGCGTTTACCTTCCCGAAATTCCGTGGAACGACGATGAAGAGCTCGCCGAGCTTTGCCAGGGCGAGCCCACTAATGAATTTTGCTCTCAGGGCGGCTCACCGGCGGTGGCGGGTTGGGTGGCACTTGGAAGCAGCGCAACTGCTGCCCAAGTGCAGGAAGACATCTGGATTTCAGCGGGCGGTGGCGGTGCGAGCAACTGCTTCACCAATAATGGCACGGTTTGCAGTGCCGGAGATCCCCAGCCAACATGGCAGCAGGGACTGGTGGTCAGCGGCGCTCCGGCTGGGGTCCGCTACGTCCCCGATGTTTCGTTAATGGCTTCGCCGAATTTTCCGGGCTACATATTCTGTACCCAAGTCTCCGAACTCGAAGGATCGGGCACCGGCAGCACTTGCGGTTCTGGCGGCACCGCCGGCATTACCACTGCTATAAACACATATGAGTCGATTATCGGAGGCACATCTGCCTCATCCCCCATCTTTGCCGGCATCGTCACCTTGCTAAATCAATATTTGGCGGGACCATCTTCACCGGGTTTGGGCAACATCAATCCGACTCTCTACATGCTTGCAGCAACATCATCCAACCATGCGTTTCATCCCGTGACCACCGGGAATAATTATGTCTCCTGCCAATCTGGTCAGCCAACGGTCCAACCGCTGGCGCTGCGATGCCCAACTACCGGAACGCTTCAAATTGGCTACAGCGCAACCAACTCCGATTCGGCGACGGGATATAACCTGGTCAACGGTCTTGGTTCTGTCGATGGCAATAACCTGGCTTTGGCTTGGGCGGCTACGCGCGGCTCCACGACCACAGCGATTTCCACTTCCACGGCGAATGCGTACGCCGGCACAAGTGTAACTTTCACGGCCACGGTCACTCCAGCACCGATAGCCGCAGGAAATGTCAGCTTCTACAACAACGGATCTGCAACTGCTCTGGGAATTGCGTCACTAGTGAACGGGACCGCAACATTCTCAACCACCGCGCTGCCCGCAGGCACTGACAACGTGACCGCAACTTACAACGGAAATACATCGAGCGGAAACTCGACATCTCCTTTACCGGCAACCGTCAATGTGACGGTACCGTTTACCATATCTGCTGCACCATCCGCTCTGAGCGTTCCTGCCGGACAATCAGCTTCCTCGGTTATAACCGTTACGCCATCGCCTGGCTTTACAGGGACGGTGAGCTTCAGTTCCGGCAGTTGCACTAACCTGCCTCCGGGAGCGACTTGCAGCTTCAATCAGGGCGGGTCCGTGGCCCTCAACGGCTCCACTGCGTCGACGATTACTATGACCATCAGCACCGTGCCGTATATGGCACTCGCATCGGGAACTCAGGTTACCGTTAGCGGTACGAGCGAAGGTGCAACTGCAACCACCCCGGTTAGCCTTACCATCACTGCGACTAATCAGAGCTTTAAAATCACAACTACAAATAGCACTTTCTCTGTGAATGCGGGCGCGACGGCGCAGGTTACAATCACCGTCAATCCGACCAATAACTTTAGCCCAACCGTGGCGCCGATTACCTACACTTGTCTTCAGAGCAGCCTGCCTTCGGAGGCTTCGTGCAGCTTTAGCCCTACGAATGGCGATGCTGTCACTCAAAGCACGGTTACGCTCAGCATCACGACCACCCCGCCTACCTCGCAACTGCGTCCTCCATTCGGACATGGCAACCGCTTGTTCTACGCCCTGCTGTTGCCCGGTTTGTTTGGGATTGTTTTCGCGGGAGGATCGCGGATGCGCGGTGCGCGGCTGCTTAGCCTGATTGTGATTCTTGGCTTCTCCATGCTTTGGCTGGGTGCCTGCGGAGGCAGCAGCAACAGCAGCCAAAAAAATCCGGGAACGCCGGCCGGAAGTTATTCAGTGGTTGTGAACGCGACCACCACCGGTCCCAACGCGCTGACCGCCACAATGACTGTGAATCTAACCGTTCAATAATCTGCAATGAAAAAGCGCCCGGCGTTTTGCTGGGGCGCTTTTTCTTTTGCCAACGTATTAAAGATGATGGACGATGCTGCATGATTTTTCTCTCATCCCGCAGCACATCCCTAAATTTTTACGCTGGAGTATTGCTCCTTATCTGCCGATAACGAGAGAGTGCGCCACTCACCCACCGCCTCTCTTGCCGCCCGCATTAGCCCGAAAGGGATCAAGCTAAGGTACGTGGCTCGGCAGCCGATTTTCGATCGCGAGGAAAAAGTGTTCGGCTATGAGCTTCTTTTCCGCGACGATATGGAAAATGCATTTCATGATGGCGCCGATCTCGATGCGGCCTCGCGGTCCACGGTCGATAGTTCGTTGCTGGTCGGCCTCGACGTTCTGTGCGACGGCCGCCGCGCCTTTTTGAACTGTACGCGCGAAACTCTGACCAGCGGTCTGATTACTCTGTTACCGTCGCACTCCACCGTGGTCGAAGTTCTGGAAACCGTTCCGCCCGATGAGGATGTGATGAAAGCCTGCCAGCGGTTAAAGGAAGCTGGATATCAGATTGCGCTTGACGACTACGTGAGCGACGATCCGCGCGAGCCGTTGACCGAAATTGCGGACATTCTGAAAGTGGACCTTAAGCTCACTACGCTTGCGCAACGCGCCGCGTTAGTAAAAAAGCATGGCCCATGGCGCTGCCGCCTGTTAGCCGAAAAGGTCGAGAACCACGCGGATTTCGTGGCCGCGCGGGATCAAGGTTTTGTTTACTTCCAGGGCTATTTCCTGCGGCGCCCGGAAATGATGACCACGCACGATGTTCCGGCCAATGCGCTGAATTATGTGCGCATGTTGCAGGCAGTTTCCGCCGCCGAACTGGATGTGCCCGAGATTGAGCGCCTGATTAAGACAGAAGCTTCCATCTGCTACCGCTTGCTGCGCTATATGAACTCGGCCAAATTCGGCTTCAAAAGCGAAATTCATTCCGTGCGCCACGCCCTGGCGATTCTCGGAGACCGCGAAGTGCGGCGCTGGGTACGGCTGATCGCGACGGTCGGCGCAGGCAAGGAGAAAAGCAGCGATCTGGTGCTCTGCGCGCTGGTGCGGGCGCGTTTTGGAGAATTGCTCTCACCGCTTATGTCCCATGGGGACTCCGATCTGTTTCTGCTGGGACTGCTATCGATGCTCGATGTGATGCTGGAAACGCCAATCGCGGAAATTCTGAACAAAATTCCGCTCGATTCGGAAACCAAAGCCGTACTGCGCGGCGAGCCTAGTTTATTGCGTCCCATCTATCAACTCATGTTGGCGCATGAGAGCGGCGAATGGGATGCCGCCCGGGAAATCTGCGACCGACTGCAACTCGACGGCGATGCGGTCGCAGCGTCGTACTGGCAGGCGCAAGAGTGGGCTCGGGAAGTTTCAAGCGGAGCATGAGATAAAAAGCCTTCCAGCGCGGCTCACGAACGGGTTCCCGCCTTAAGCTCCGGAAGCCGATGTCCTCTTGTGCAAAACTTGGGTGCTTTGCCCCTTGCGCGCCCGGTTGCGAACGGGTACCATTATCCTGTTCTCATTGGCCACGTTCCCGCGTAGGCCTTCCGCGTCCCAAGCTGTCCCGGCGGCGCGACGGATCCGGCAACGGATTAACCATACGCAGACATTTATAGTTTTCGCCAATACGAGTTTTACCAGATAGCGGATCGAGACGACTGCCTGGATGATGGTGTTCCCGTCTGGTTGGCAGTTCCGCACGGAAAGTGTCATTCCTTCGCCCCAGTGGAATGCATTCTGTAAACAGGTGAATCAGGTTCGGTGTGTATTTGTGGCGGGGAAGAGTTGCCAGCACACCAACATTAGCGGAACCGAACGTAAGCAATGGAATCTAAGTCTTGGGGAACCGCAGCGAACGGATCAATTTTTGCACACCTGCATCGGGATCAATGAACCCGGCTTTGCAGCTTTGAGAGGACTATGAACGCAGGACCAGGAAGACCCTCCGGTGGTGGTGGAGGAAGACGGCGGCGTCGCGGACGCCGATCGAGCAATGCGCGTGGGGCCCGTCCCAATGGACCCGGCCAGTCACGCCATAATCAGGACGGCATTTACACCGCGCCCATGGATCACAGCTACCGCGCCGCGTTGGCGGGAAACGGCAACAACGGGCAGAGTCCGCGCCGTGGCCCGCGGCCGGGCTTTGCCGCGCCATACGCTCCTGCCGATCCCGACCCTTTGCCCGCGCAGCGTGAAGATGCGAGTTCGCGCATTTTCGCCTTCGTTGACGATCTTTTCTTTGCCGCTAAAATTCAGGAAACCGCGCGCAAGCTGAACGTGAAAGTCGAGTTCGCCAAAAACGATAAAGATCTCGCGGAGCGCATGCAACAGAACGGTGAAGAGAAGCCGTCGCTGATCATCTTCGATCTCAACAACGCCAACGCCAAGCCGCTCACGCTCATCCCCAAGCTGAAGAGCAAGCTGAAGAAGGGAACATCCATCATTGGATTTCTTTCCCACGTGCAGGGCGATCTGAAACAGAAGGCGCACGAAGTGGGATGCGACATGGTCCTGCCCCGTTCGGCTTTCTCGCAGAATTTACCGCAATTGCTGCGGCGGCATGGAGCGCCGGAAGAAGAAAATCCTGTAGTCCAGTAAACGTGCAGTAAATGTGCAATAGACGTGCAGTTATAGAGCGGGGACTTCGGTGGATTTAATTTTGTAGCGGCGATTCCTAGAACTTAACTTTCCATCACCCTTAAATTCTCGTTTACGATTAATCCCGCTTCCGTAGCCCGCTGGACATCCTCCGCGGTCAGCCCAGGAGCCACTTCCTCCAGCACCAATCCACGATCCGTGACACGCATGTAAGCCATTTCGGTCACGATTGTATCCACTACGCCCACGCCCGTGAGCGGCAATGTGCATTTTTTCAAAATCTTCGGAGCGCCTTCCCGCGTTGTGTGCTCCATCGCCACCACTACCCGCCGTGCCCCGGCCACCAGATCCATTGCTCCGCCCATGCCCTTCACCATTTTCCCCGGGATCATCCAGTTCGCCAGGTTCCCCACTTCATCCACTTCCATCGCGCCCAGCACGCTCAAATCCACGTGCCCGCCGCGGATCATGGCAAACGAATCGGCGCTCGAAAAATAAGATGTTCCCGCCATCTCGCTCACCGTCTCCTTGCCTGCGTTGATCAGGTCCGCGTCCTCGCAGCCTTCTAGCGGATAAGGCCCAATCCCCAGCATCCCGTTCTCCGACTGCAAGATTACGTCCATCCCCGCCGGAACATAATTCGAAATCAGCGTAGGCATTCCAATGCCAAGGTTCACATAAAACCCATCGCGCAACTCGCGCGCAATGCGCTTCACAATGCGCTCGCGTTTCTCAACGTCTTTCCCCGGCTTATTCACAACTTTTTCCATAATGTCATCCTGGGAACGGAAACTCCTCGTGGAATTCTCTAGGTACCGGGTACTAGATACTACGAACCAGCCTTCCTTACCGTCCGCTTCTCAATCTTTCGCTCATACAACTCCCCTTGAAAAATTCTCTTCACATACACCGAAGGTGTGTGAACCGAATCGCCATCCAACTCTCCAGCCTCAACCAGATGCTCGACCTCTGCAATCGTCACCTTCGCCGCCGTCGCCATCATGGGATTAAAATTTCGTGCCGTCTTCCGGTAAACCAGATTCCCCATGCGGTCGCCCTTCCACGCCCGCACAAACGCAAAGTCTGCCTGGAGCCAGCGCTCCATCACATAAGTACGCCCATCGAACTCGCGCGTCTCTTTGCCATCCGCAACCACGGTGCCCACACCGGTAGGAGTAAAGAACGCCGGAATCCCTGCACCGGCCGCGCGAATGCGCTCCGAAAAAGTTCCCTGCGGCACCAAGTCAAGCTGCACCTTGCCTGACAGCACCATCGACTCCAGCAGCTTGTTCTCTCCCACATAAGTTCCAATGTGCCGCCGAATCTGCCCCGCCGACAGCAGCAACCCCATGCCCTGACCGTCCACTCCGGCGTTGTTGCTGATGGTCGTCAAATCCTTCGATCCCTTCTTCACCAGCGCGCGAATCAGATTCTCCGGAATCCCGCACAGCCCGAACCCGCCGAACATAATCGACGATCCGTCCACCACATCGCGAATGGCCTCATCCGCATTAGCCACAACTTTGTTCATAGCGTTCGCATTCTAAATCAAACTCACCACGGAGATACGGAGGCACAGAGAAAACCAAAAATACAGAAAAAATATGAATTCTTTTCTCTGCGTCTCCGTGCCTCTGTGGTTACGTCATTGTTTTTCGGTCTTCTTCAGCCCATGCGCCTGTTCAAACTCCTCAGCCAGCGCGCGCGTAGTCAAATTCTCCCGGATATGAGCGATCCGCTGCTCCACCTTGAACAACGCATCCCAAATATTGTTTTTGTTGGAAATCGCAATATCCCGCCACATCGAATACGGACTCGCCGCAATCCGCGTCATTTCCCGTAACGCCCGCCCGCCCGCTGGCAGCAGCGGCGCTTCTTCACCAAATTCTTCGACAAGCGCCGCTGCCAGAGCCGTAGAAATCATCTGCGGTACATGGCTGATCCACGCGCATAACCGGTCGTGATCCTCCGGAGCGAGCATCGCAACCCGCGCCCCAATCTGATCGATCCATCCCAGAAACTCAGCGAATAAACCTTCATGCAAATTCTGCCCGCGTAGCGGCGTCAAAAACCAAACCGCATTCTGGAATAGGTTGGCGTCGGCAAACTCCACACCACTGTTTTCTTTGCCCGCCATGGGGTGCCCAGCCAGAAATCTCTTCGGAGCATTTTTCCCAAAGATATCGACGGCCCGTTGCGCGACGGCAGCTTTCGTACTTCCAACATCAGTCAACAAAGTAGATGCAGGCAAAGCCGGCCCCAGCCGCCCAATCAAATCCACAATCGCCAAAACTGGCGTCGCCAGCACTACCAACTGGCTGCCCCGCACCGCGTCCGCGGGCTCGCAAAATCCATTGTCGATTGCGCCACACATCTTCGCCCGTTTCAATGCCGCTTCGCGGTCGCACCCCACAATGCGCCCTGCAAACTTTTGCTTGCGCAGCGCCAGCGCAAACGACCCGCCAATCAAGCCGGTGCCAATGATCGTGATTTGACGAATAGCCATAAACAAATTGAGTAATTGGGAAATTGAGTAATCGAGAAATTTGAAAGCAACAAGTACGCTGCATTTTTCAATTACACAATTACCAAATTACCCAATTACTCAATCAAGCGATTGTTCTTCCCACCGCTGGCGCAATCATCCTCAGTTCGTCCATCAGCCTCGCGAACTGCTCTGGAAACAGCGACTGCGCTCCATCCGACCACGCTTTATCCGGCGTGCAATGCACTTCAATCAGCAACGCGTCCGCTCCCGCGGCCACCGCCGCGCGCGCCATCGGCGGAACTTTGTCGCGGCGTCCCGTGCCGTGTGAAGGATCGGCCGTCATTGGCAAATGCGATAGCTTGTGAATAATCGGGATGGCCGAAATATCCATGGTGTTCCGCGTGTAAGTTTCGAAGGTACGAATGCCGCGCTCGCATAAGATCACATCGTAATTGCCGCCCGCCATAATATATTCCGCTGAAAGCAATAACTCTTCCAAAGTGGCCGCGATCCCGCGTTTCAGCAGCACCGGCTTGCGAACCTTTCCCAACTCGCGCAATAAATTAAAATTTTGCATATTACGCGCGCCGACTTGCAGGATGTCGACATACGGCAGCATCATTGGAATCTGCGAGATTTCCATTACCTCGCTGATCACTAGTAACTCGAATTTATCTCCCGCTTCGCGCAGCAACTTCAATGCATCTTCTCCGTGTCCCTGGAAGGAATAAGGAGAACTCCTGGGCTTAAACGCCCCACCCCGCAACCCGCGCGCCCCAGCCCTAGCGATCGATTCCGCTGTAGAAAAAAGCTGCTCGCGCGACTCCACCGAGCAAGGGCCCGCCATCACCACAACTGCATTCCCACCAATCTCCACGCCATTCGCCAGCTGAACGACCGTTCCCTCGGGGCGAAAACTTTTCCCCGCCAACTTGTACGGCGACGAGATGCGGTGCACCTCCTGCACGCCAGACAACAACTCCAAGTTGCGGATATCGAAATCGATCACCGCACCCACCGCGCCCAGCACGGTCTGCCGTGCGCCGGTCGAGCGGTGCACCTCAAACCCCATCTTCACGAGATGATCGATCACCTGCTGAATCTGCTCTTCACTCGCTACGTCTTGCATTGCTACGATCATAAAAAAATCTTTCCAGCTCTGAGCCGCGAGTTGCGAGCCACAGCAACCAGCCCTTGGCTATTAGTTTTCTAGCAAAATACATTGTCATTCCGAGCGAAGCCAGGAATCGGCTTTGCGCTTGCAGCGCTAACTCCAACTCAATCATTCAAGTCCGATCCAATTCCGTTTACTTGTTCGGCGAACTCGTCGTCGTCCCAATCCCTTCCTTTTGTATATTTCGCATCACGTCCATGATCCGCTCATAAATCCGGACCATCTCACGCCCTGGCAGCGGACCACCGTTCAATCGCTGCACATTCTCAAACACAATTCGCTCGCGATCGGGCTCGTAAATAGGCAAACTCGTATTCCGCTTCAGCGCCCCGATTTCGACCGCAGCCCGCGCCCGCTCGCTCAGCAGATGCACCAACTGCCGGTCAAGCTCATCAATTTTCTTTCGCCAATCCGCGATATCCATGGAAACCTAATCTCAGCTTTCAGTTTGCCCTATGCGGGTGCCCATCCTAATCTCGACGTTCTTTGTCGAGATTAGGATGGAGATTTCGACTTCGTGTCCTCAAGCTAAAACCTGACTGCGACCGCCAGTCAACTTCCCAACAAACTTCCCAACCGCCTCCGCCTCGCGCCCCCGATTCTTCTCAATAGTCTCCACGATTGCGCTGCCCACTACGACCGCATCGGCGAATTCGCCAACTTCCGCCAACTGCTCAGCGTTCGAAATGCCGAAACCTACAGCAACCGGCAGCCTGGTCACGCACCGCAATCGCCGGACCAATTTCTGCGCATCGTCCGCCAAATGCTGCCGCGCCCCGGTCACTCCCGTGCGCGACACTGCATAAACAAATCCGCGCGAGGCCTGCGCAATCCGCTTCAACCGCGAATCTGGACTCGTTGGCGCAGCCAAAAAAATCGGCGACAAATCGCACGCCTTCATCGCGTGTAAATACCCATCCGCTTCTTCCACCGGCAAATCCGTCACCAGGACGCCATCCACGCCCGCATGACGCGCCACCGAACAAAACTTCTCCATTCCCATCCGCAGAATCGGGTTCAAATACGAAAACACCACCAATCCGGTAGACTGCGCCTGCTGCCGCACCTCGGCAGCGAGTGTAAGCACTTGCGCAAGCGAAGTCCCGTTCTTCAGCGCCCGCTCACTCGCCCGCTGAATCACCGGACCATCCGCCACCGGATCGCTGAACGGCACGCCCAGTTCAATTACATCCGCGCCCGCCTGAATCGCAGCCAGAACAATCTCGCGCGTAGTTGCAAGATCGGGATCTCCACACGTCACGTAAGCAACCAGACCCGGCTTGTTGTAAAAAGTCAGAGGCATAAATCAGAAAAGTAGTAAGTCTGTCATTCTGAGCGAAGCGAAGAATTCCTTGCACTCGTCTGCTACGTGTGGCGCAAAACAGGCATTCCAATCACGGCATCCTCGCTCATCACTGCGCATCCAGGATTGGACATCCGCTACTTAATCGATCTTCAGGTTCTCCCGCAAAATCCCAACATCCTTATCTCCGCGCCCTGAAATATTCACAATCATGACATCCGATTTCTTCATCTTCGGCGCGCGCTTAACCGCTTCCGCCACCGCATGAGCCGACTCGAGCGCCGGAATGATTCCCTCCGTCCGCGCCAGCAAAGTCGTCGCTTCCAGCGCTTCCGCATCCGATGCCGGTACATACTCCGCCCGCCCGGCATCTCTCAATGCCGCATGTTCCGGCCCAATCGAGGGATAATCCAGCCCCGCCGAAACCGAATGCGTATTCGCAATCTGCCCGGCCGAATCTTGCAGCACGTAAGAATAAGTTCCTTGCAAAACTCCGGGCGACCCTCCGCGAAATCGTGCGGCATGTTCGCCCAGAGCCGCGCCGCGACCACCGGCTTCCACGCCAATCAATCGAACCTTCCTATCCTTGATAAATTCGTAAAATATGCCAATCGCGTTCGAGCCCCCGCCCACGCAGGCAATCACTGCCGTCGGCAGCTTTCCTTCAGCCTTCAAAATCTGCGCCCGCGCTTCGCGCCCGATGATGCGATGAAAATCCCTCACCATTGTCGGGTAGGGATGCGCCCCCAGTACGCTCCCCAATAAATAATGCGTCGTTCGTACATTCGTGACCCAGTCGCGCATTGCCTCGTTAATGGCATCTTTCAGCGTTCGCGAACCTGATTCAACCCCGCGCACCCCCGCGCCAAGCAGTCTCATGCGGAACACATTCAACTCTTGCCGCCGCATGTCCTCCGTGCCCATGTACACCACGCACTCAAAACCAAGCATCGCACAAACCGTGGCCGTAGCCACGCCATGCTGCCCCGCGCCAGTCTCCGCGATCACGCGCCGCTTGCCCATACGCTCGACTAACAAAGCCTGTCCCAGGCAGTTGTTAATCTTGTGCGCCCCAGTGTGCAGCAAATCCTCGCGCTTTAAATAAATCTTCGCCCCACCCAGCTTCTCGGTAAGCCGCCGCGCAAACGTTAGCGCCGTAGGACGCCCGGCGTACGTGCGCAACAATTCGTTCAATCGCGCTTGAAATTTTTTATCGCGCTTCGCCTTCTCATACTCGCGCTCCAACTCCTCAAGCGCCGCCATCAAAGTTTCGGGCACGTAGCGGCCACCGTAAACCCCAAACCGGCCCGGCTGATTATGCGAAGCAGAAACCCGAGGATGCCCCACCCTAATCTCGCGGTTTTTTGGCGAGATTAGGGTGGGGATTTTGACTTTGATTGTTTTCGGAACTGTAGCCATTTCTAACCCGTCTTCCGATCCGCGTCCCGCACTGCTTTCACAAATGCGCGCACCTTCTCCGGATCTTTCTTCCCCGGCGATGCCTCCACGCCCGAGACTACATCCACACCCCACGGATGCAGAATGTCGATAGCATCCCTCACATTGTCTGGACTCAATCCACCGGCGACCACTACTTTCAAACCGCCCCGTTGCAGCTCCTTAACCACAGACACGGCCTTAGGCCAGTCGAATGTTTTGCCAGTTCCGCCAGGTTGTTTCAGCGTACCCGAATCGAGACAATACGTGTCCCAAATCCCCGCAGGGAACTCAGGGCTCAGTTTTCGCATTTGCGCGTAATCCGAAACCATCTGTTGCACCTGCTTCTCGTTACCCAGCAACATCGCAATTGGCACGGCAGCAAAGAATCTCGCAGGCTGTGGAAAATAATTAATCCCGGTCGCTTTCGCCGATCCCGTCCCAACTTGAAGCTCGTCCAACTTAGGAGGCCATTCCGCCATCAGATACTGCTGCGCCCCCGTGAGTCTCGCCGCAAGGACAGCTTCATGCGGATCAAGCTCCGATCCCAAAACAAACACCCCTATTTTTTCAATCTTCGCGGGTAATTTTTCTATAATCTTTCCCGCCGCTTCCACGCTAATGTTTCGCGGACTCTTCTCGTAAAACACAAACCCCACAGCATCCGCCCCGGCTTCAACCGCGGTCAGCGCATCCTGTAAATTCGTCATCCCGCAAATTTTTACCCAAGTCATAATGCAAGTTGTCAGTCACAGGTAAAACGTTCATTGGACAACATTGTGAGTACTGTTCACCTGCGCCAGCTGTTTCTGCAATGCATCTCCCGGCCGCTCCGCCCGCATCAGCGACTCGCCAATCAAAAACGCCTGATACCCCGCTGCTCGTAGTCGCGCGATGTCATCGCCCGACCGAATCCCGCTCTCCGCCACCCGCAGTACATTCTTAGGGAGCTTTTGTGCCAGCCGGAACGCCGTCTCGGGATCGACCTTGAATGTCCGCAAATCACGCGTATTGACTCCAATCAAATCGCAGCCAATATCCAACGCTTGCTGCAACTCGTCTTCGTCATGCACTTCGCACAAAACATCCAGCCCGCACGAGCGAGCACCCCGCGCCAGCGTCGCCAACTCGTCCTGTGTCAACGCTGCCACAATCAGCAAAACCGCATCCGCCAAATTCGCCCGCGCCTCGACCAGCTGAAATTCATCCACAATAAAATCTTTGCGCAGGCACGGAATTCTGACCATTGCAGAAGCCAAACGTAAATTTCCCAGCGATCCCTGGAAGAATTCTTCATCGGTCAGCACTGACAGCGTGGCCGCTCCCGCTGCTTCCAGTTCCTTCGCCAACTCCTCCACATGAAACTCCGCCCGAATCAATCCCTTCGAAGGCGATGCCTTTTTCAACTCCGCGATCACTGCCACGCCATCCCGGCTTTTATCTTCGAGAGCCCGCCGAAACCCGCGCGGCACATGCTGTTCGGCACGCTGCTCCAAATCCCGCAGATCGGCTGAATGCCTGGTGGCAGTGACTTTCGCCCGCGTGGCGCTCACAATTTGATCAAGAGAGACAGGCATACCAGGTGCCTGAATTATACGGGAGGAACGATCCGTTCCCGGACTTGCTCAGCGTTCTCCGCGGCATTTCTCCGTGTTTTTCCACGATTGATCTACTGACAAATACTCTCCAACTGCTTATAAGGTTTCTCCACATGCTCCGGATCTTTAATTTGCTTCACCTGCATCCATTGGTCGAGCAACGTCCCTGCATCGTGCATCCCCACATCGGGATCCTGTTCGTAAATCGGATCGCTCTCCGCTTCCTCCAGCGTCACCAGCTTGAATCCCTTCTTCTTCAGCAAATCCAGCGCGTCGGGCAAAATCGTGCTGCTGAATGCTCCCAGATGCATGAGCAGCACGTAGTTAATGTCATGCCCGTAAATCAGCTTCGCCTGCTCGCGCCCCAGATCGAGGAATGCCGCCGCCGTGCTCAGATAACTCGATCGCAGCCATTCGATCGACTTCGTATCGTTTTTTGCCACGCACTTGGCATAGGCAAAATTCCACAAGTAGTCTTCCCAATCCAGCGTTACCTGCGCGATCCGGTAACCGTGCGCTTTCAAATAACTCCGCACTGCCCGGCGCTTCTCGACTGTGTCCCCCTCATGCAGATAGGGATAGCGCAACCAATGCCAGTTATTTTTCGCGTCATGATTCAGCAATTCCAGCGCCGGCTCGTTTTCTTCGATATCCCGCTCAAACAACTCCGGCGTGTTCTGCTCCAGATCCATATGGGAGTACGTATGATTTCCAAAAGGTTCCGCCGCCGCCCATAACTTTAATGCCTCTGCGGCATCGTCATTTCCTTCCAGCTTTTTCGCATTGATAAACCCATATACCGGAGGAACGTGCCGCTTCTTGAGAATCGCAAGTACATTTTGCGCGGTTTCAACCTGAGTAATTCCCGGGGGCAATTCTCCATTGCGCGGCAGATCGTCAAAGGTGATGGCCAGCTTCTGCGCCGCACAAATCCCAGCCAGTCCCAGAGATAAAACAAACCAACGGACACACTTGCAGCCAATTAGCCAGACTAGATTTTTCATGAAAAAGAGTTTACTTCAGGCAACGGACTGTTTGTCGGCAAGGGATGAAGAATCAGGGTAAATGGAAACTCGTCAGACCGGAGAGGGACTAACTAATTTCTTGGTGCCATCGAAGGGACTCGAACCCCCACACCGTTGCCGGTACATGGACCTGAACCATGCGCGTCTGCCAATTCCGCCACGATGGCAATCTTAGAACTACAATGCAGCGGCGGCCCTAAGGCCACCGAGTCAGGAAGATCAACTTTTCTATTTTACAGGCAGGTCCCCACCTGTCAAACGTCATGCCTGAGAGCGCGCTTTTCTGCGAAGGCCATATCCACGAAAGCCAATGGAAATTTGAGGACCTTAGAAGCAATAAAATCGCAGGGCGCTCCATAGTAATTTAATCTCCGCAGAAGTTTCGGAAACAAAGATTTGCCCTGTTGTTCCAATGCCCATAAAATGGGGAGAAGCCAGGTTGGAATAATGACCAGCTCGGCCCAAACATTCTAAAGCAGTTTTTCCACCCGATTTTCGCCGGAGAGATGGCCGAGTGGCTGAAGGCGCACGCTTGGAAAGCGTGTTTACTCGAAAGGGTAACGTGGGTTCGAATCCCACTCTCTCCGCCAGTCTTTTGTAATCTTGCACTTAGAGCATGGTGATACGAAACTGATACGAAAAATGTCAGGAGAGGATCACCATGAACCGCATTGTCAATCTCACCAAGCGTGTGAAGACCGCCGAGGGACTCCGCTACTGTCCCGTCGTCGAAGCCACCAATGGCCGCGTCAAACCTGATGTCGTGATGGTGAACGGCCAAGAAGAGCGCCACCCTGAAGGCGGCTATTATCTCGATTGGACTGAAGGCACCAAACGGGTGCGGGTGTCCGTCGACAGAGATGCTCAAGACGCAGCCGCCGCGTGCAAGCGCAAGACAGCCGAACTGAATGCGAAGGGACACGGCATCTCCATCGTCGCAGAAGAGGGGCGAACGACGATTGCGGCGGCCAAAGCCGACTATCTCGATGAAATCAAGCTGACGAAGAAGCCGAAGACGCTTGCGGCTTACACTACGTCGCTGGACTACTTCACTGAGTCGTGCCATAAAATGCACCTGTCCGACATCGAGCGCAAGGACATGCTGAAGTTCCACGCTTTTCTGCGGGATGAGAAGGAACAGTCACCGCGTACCTGCTGGAACAAATTCTCGAATGTGATGTCGTTTCTGAAGGCGAACGGCATCAGCAAACTTGTGAAAAAGAATGACTGGCCGCAGTTCGTTGAAGAGGAGCCGGAAATCTACGAGCAGGACGAACTCGATCAGCTATTTGGGGCTTGCGATGAGGAAGAACTGGTCTGGTTTTCTTTCTACCTGATGACAGGAGAGCGCGAACAGGAAGTTCAAAACTCCTATTGGACGGACATCAACCTGAAAGCGAATACGGTGCGCGTCACTCACAAGCCCGACCTGAACTGGACGCCGAAAGCGTACAAGGAGCGCACGATTCCTATTCCGCGCAAGCTGACAGAGTTGTTGGAGTCATGGAAAACGAAGGCAGACAAAAAATGCAAACTGGTTTTCCCTACCGCCGGCTGCAAACCGAAATTGAATTTCCTCGACGATCTAAAGGCTGTGGCGGAGCGCGCGGAGTTGGAGCCGGAGAACTTTTGGCTGCATAAATTTCGCGCCACATTCGCGACGTGGCATCTGTGGGCTGGCGTCGATCTGCGAACGGTGCAGTTATGGCTTGGTCATACCGACATCGAATCGACAATGCGGTATTTGAAGCCATCGCGTAGTCAAGCAGTGCAGCAGAAGGTCAATGAAACGTTTAGACAGTGAGCGTCGCCTAGAAAACCATTGATTTTGTGGGGTTTCCGCAGTATACTGGTGTTGCTGGCGCGTTTCACGAACCTCGATCACACTTGGGTGATCCCGTAACCTTTAAGCGCCTGTTGGCCTCCCGGCCATCTCGGTTGCAAACCCGAGTTGCCCAAATAAGAACCATCTTGTTTGGGGTTCCCTTGTCAAAATCTCTTGCTGACAAAATTGAAGGGCTGGGCAATGCCCTCACTGCGGATCAGCTTGCCTCACTGCTGTCCGTTTCTCGGATCACTATTTTCAAACACGCAGCCAGGGGAAGAATTCCCTCATTCAGAATCGGAACGTGTGTTCGATTCGATCCGCACGCTGTTGCAGAGTGGCTGAGAACAAGGAAGGCTGTTGCGCGTTGAAACCGCGTGACTGACGTAACTGGATGCTGTCCGGTGAAGTCTGCAAAATGAAGTAGCCGTTATCCCGTGGCTTACGGGACATGGAGAAGCATAATGAGAAGCCTCACTAAGAAAGACACGCCGTTCCTCTGCAAGATGCTTGAGCAGTGGGCTGCGGACCTTCCGTTTCCTCTTGATCGCACCCAACTCATCACATGGGCTGAACAATATCCCGATGAGGTAATCGCAAAGGGAGTGAGCGTGACTGCTGGCTGGTACAAGCGGCAGACCACCCGTCGTTCTGACACAGCGCTCCCAAGTGAACAAGATGCCTACCGCTATGCCAGCGCTTGCATGCGAAATGTTGACCGCGCCCGTTCTACAGCGGAGCAGTTGCTCGGGGGTGCGCGATGAACAAAGAGACTCGCACTCGCATCCTCAAACGAATTAAGGTAGACGAATTTCCAGAGCAATGGCTCGAAGCCATCCGCGACCAAGAACGTGGTGGTCTCAAGAGAATCAATCCAGATAATGAGGACTCACCTTTTCATTGCAGCGCTGAGTGGCACTTCGCACGCTTTACAGGTGATGGCGCATCGTTGGCTCCGCTGGTGTACGGCATTGCATTCCACATCGCTGGTGATAGCGGCAACTTTGCTGCTTCAGTTGTGAGAATTGCAAAATACCTGAACGCCAAAGAAGACTATGTGTACAGCGCAGTCAATCTGCTCGTCCTGACAGGTTTTTTTCAGGTCATCGAAGCGGAGAAAGGCAAGCCGACACAGTATCGAGTTGTTGGTCACAAACAATGGGCGGAAACGCATCCCGGATACTGCACGAAAAAGATAGAGAAGCTGTTTCCTGATGAAGATCCACTTGGCAAGAAACTGTTTGGGATCCTTGGTGGTGAAGAATATTTCCCGAACCTGCTGAAGGGGCTGCGGAACACAGGCGCCACTGATGAGCAGATCGAGCAAGCTGGCAAACTCTTCATGGAGCACGACAAGGGCAATGGCAGCCGTGGCCGTCGTAAGAGATTTCAAGATCAATTGCGAGCGCAATATACCAAAGACCACACCCCCTAAGGGGGGAACCCCACCACTCCACCTAAGGGGGGATGCTTTGCCGGGACCCTCACACCTAAGGGGGGAACCCACCACTCCACCTAAGGGGGGACCTAGTCTCCGATGTTGAGTCTCCGATAAATATTAGTCTCCGATTCCTAATCTCAGATACCGCCAAGCGGAATGTGACTGAGTGCGTTCGTCTTGTATCAATCAAGATCAAAAGCTGGCTGTCACACATTGGCCGACTATATAGGGAGATACACCGAGATATGCAGCCGATCCTCGTTCATTTTGAGAAGTCAACTGTTGAAGCGCTCAAGGCTGAGCGCCAGCGGACAGGCTGCTCTGTAAGTGAATTCATACGTCGTGCCGTGATCGCTGCGCTGGAGAAGAAGGCAGAGGGAAAGCCATGACTAACTATCTAGAAATAGCAAAGAGGCGCTGGCCCTCCCACTGCGTGGGAGGTAACGGAAAGTTCGCGGTGTATGCGCCTGCTGCTGGTCCGCTGTCCAAGATTCTGCTGTTCGAGACGTATCGTGAAGCCCGCAATACGATCATCGATCCGCGATACGCGCAGGTCATCGACCTTGGTGCTCCGGTAGTCGATCTCGAAAAGATGCCAGACCGCCACTACGAAAAGGAGCGTCGGTAATGAGACAGCATCACGAATCAGATCGTTGGTACAAGAGAGCACACTGGACGAACCTGCGGAAACTGGTCCTCCATCGCGATCCAATCTGCTGCATCTGTCGCCGTGCGCCTTCGACGGAAGTAGATCACATCAGATCCCATCGCGGAGATTGGGCGCTGTTTTCCGACTTGAAAAATCTGCAAGGTCTCTGTCACGAATGCCATAGCAAGAAAACGGCAAGGGAAAACATGGGATTCGGTCATGCGCCCAAAGAGCCAGCGCCGATACTCTTTCCGACTGGCAGCAGGAAAGGACCAGAGTTTTCATCGTCATCTGTGCGCAGTGAAGTGCTCGACAAAGCGCTTGAACTGCCACCGGGATTCTTGGACGGAATCTAGAACGTCGTAGAGCCATCTGGGGGTCAATCGCGCAATGGGACTATTTCGCCAACGGAAGCTGTCGCCCAAGCTGTTAACTCGATGGGTGGCTAAGTCCTACTGTTAACTTTCGGAATGTCCATTTCGGTTTCCGCTTGCTCCAGCGGCAGACCAGTACGTTCGATGAGATAGGTCAAAAGTGTAGGGTCAACGCTCTTATTGAAGTCGCCGATATCAGCAGACGACCATCTTCGTCCGTCGGCGAAATCCAAAACGATTCCGGCCCGAGGGTGGAGCTTCCCATCGCGGTCCCGGAACCCTTCTATCAGCGTCATCCGCACAGCTTTTGAGTAATCGAAGGTCTGGCATCCTGCCCACGCGTATCCGCAAACGCGAATATCTTGGTGACGGAGAGCCGTGTGCATCGGCAGAGCCATAACCGTAAAAACTCCGATTGGCAGTGCGACGACGAGCGCCATCCAGCGCAGAATTCTTGTGCAGTCAAAACCCGTACGTCCATCTGACCAGAGGCGGTACGATCTCGCGGTGTCACCCTGCCCGAACGCGGACCAGAGCTTAAGGGTGATTTCCCAACAGAGTGCGACTGCTGCAAATCCCGGAAAGAACCACCAAATGGCAGTCTGCGGCCACAACCGCAACGACGTTTCCGCACCGTCACTAGCCGCCAGATAGCGATTTAACGAAACGAGTATGTGGTGAGCGGTCCAAACAAATACGACCGCGACAGCGATCAAGCTAACCCCGACCACCCATTGCGTGCGTTGGAAGCGTGCATCAAGCGCAAAGAGTTGTGCTTCCGACAATCGAACTGAAGGCCTCAGGCACCTGCGGGCAAGTGCGATGCCGACCACGACGGCGATCGGAACGATTGCCTTTGCTGCCAATTGAGTTGCGCCACTCATGATCGAGGCCAGCCTGAGGTGAGAACATATCAGGCCACTTGCCGCCGCACAATACGCGGGTGGGACAAAGCTCCGAAGCCACCCATCGAGGAATTTCTACCCGCCTTTGTGACATCTAACCTTGTCCACAGCCCAGCGCGTGGGCGATGATGGTGGATGGCGTGTCAGACGACACAAGCCAATCGGCTCTGCACCGAAATCCTTTGTCGCAAAGATTCTAGCCGCTAGTTCCTTGACATCCGAATAGCGAAGGTGG
>DATHMV010000007.1:0-197298 GCA_035486715.1 Candidatus Aquilonibacter sp. | reverse complement strand
CCGCCGAATGCCTTGAATCCCAGCCGCTGCGCGTTGGAGTCGCGCCCGTTTCGTGAAGTGCCTTGTCCTTTTTTATGTGCCATAAGAAATCAGCTTCCGGTGGCCAGTTGCCAGCAAAATCGTGGGGGATGGGCATTCGCCCGTCCTTACGTTTTCTTCTTCTTCTTCGAACTCGCTTTCTTTGCCGCTTTCTTGGGCGCAGCTTTCTTGTGCGCCGACCCCGCTGCCTTCACTTCCGTCCCCGGCTCTTCCGCGTCCGCGGACACGACCTTCGCCGGCTTCGGCTTTTTCTTCGCCAACTCGGGAGCTTTGAAGCTCTGCCCATCAAACGCGATCTCCGTGATGCGCACCGCGCTGAAGGACTGCCGGTGCCCGCGCAGCTTCTTATACTGTTTCTTGCGCTTGTAGTGGAAGACCAGGATCTTGGCGCCGCGGCCTTCTTCAACCAGTTGACCGACGACCCGCGCTCCTGATTGTGGTTTGCCGATCTGACCTTCTCCGCCCGATACGGCCAAGATCTCTGGGAACTCCACCTCGCCATCGGTGCCCGTAGCTAGTTTCTCCACGCGAATCACGTCTCCGGGCGCCACCCGGTATTGCTTCCCACCGGCGCGGATGACCGCGTACATACGTCTGCCTCCGTCAAAATATCGTGGAAGTCAGCTCACCAAACGCAACCCTGCGCACACGGGCGTAACCCCTGGCTTGCCCTGAAACTTCCCGCTGAACTTCCCATGCTTGCTGTGTTTTCCGCCACGGCGCTTGAAGCCAGGGCGAGCCTCCCCAGAACGGGTCGGCGAGTACAGGCAAACTCAACCATTTTATCGTGCGCTGTGGAAATCGGTCAATGCAAGCTTTGTTGAATCGCTCTTTCTTATGCGAAAATTCCGACGACTCCCGGAGGAATCGTGAAACGTCTGTCCGTGCTCCTGTGCCTGTTCATGCTCTCTTTTTCCGCTTTGGCAAAACCATCAAACAAGAAATCTTCCGTCCCAGCCGCTCCCGACGGGAACTATTTGCAAAAAATCTGGGATGGCTGGTCCACGCTTAACCCGGACAACGTTGCAAAATTCTATGCCGGCGGTCCGCACACGTTTTTCGATATCGCACCGCTGAAGTACGGCAGTTGGGACGAATATAAAACCGGAGTAAAGGGTGAGTTGTCCGATTACAAAAGCGCGAAATTCACGCTGAACGATGACCTTGCCATCCATCCCCATGGGGACCTAGTGTGGGTCACATCGACACTAAAAGAAGAGATGACGACAAAATCTGGAAAAGTTCAGATGGGCAGCTTCCGCTGGACCGCAGTTTTCGAAAATCAGGACGGCAAGTGGATGATCGTGCACGAACACGTCTCCGCGCCGTTACAGTGAATTACTACTGTAACGTTCAATAACTCATCTGTGTTGCGGAAACAACTGCCATGCGGCAGGGTTAGTATGAGCGGAGTAAGCGAATTTTAGAAGTCGAATTTTAAAACGAAGAGAGCTGCCATGCCAAACCGAATCGCTTTCCTGATCTCTATTTTTATCCTGACCAGCGCCGCCTGGGGACAGCAACAGCCTTCCAACGGCTCGCAGAACATGCCGGGCATGGATATGCCGGGCCACGATATGTCGAACATGAAAGGCATGTCGATGGGCAACGACAACGGCAAGGATGCGGACAAAGACGCCGATGCCGGCGCCGTGCACTCCATGGAAGGCCACATGGACATGGGCCCGCACATGAAGATGACCGCGTTGCGCCCAGCCAAGCCCGGCGACGCCGACCGCGCCGAAAAAATCGTGGAAGGCGCGCGCAAGGCCTCAGCCAAATATATGGACTATCACACTGCGCTGGCCGATGGCTTCAAGATTTTTCTGCCCAATATTAAGCAGCCAATGTATCACTTCACCAACTACAAATACGGATTCGAGAACCGGTTCAACTTCGATCCCGAGCGCCCAACATCATTGCTCTACGAAAAACACGGCGACGATTACAAGCTGGTCGGTGTGATGTATACCGCATCGCGGGAACTGAGCGAAGATCAGCTTGACGAGCGCGTTCCCCTCAGCATTGCGCAGTGGCACGAGCACGTAAATTTCTGCAAGGCGCCTCTGGACAAAAAAATGGAATCGTTCGGACCGCATGCGCTCTTTGGCTTTAAGGGATCCATAGCGACGCAGGAAGCGTGCGATGCCGCGGGCGGAACATTTCTTCCTGTTGTGTTGAATTGGATGGTTCATGTCTACCCCTTCGAAAAAGATCAGGCGAATATCTGGTCGGTCAAGCGGCAACACGGCGATGCGGATTAAAGACTGCTATCGCCGCTCGTTTTCTCTTAACTTCATTTTCCTGATTTGAAATTACATTTCAATCATCAGCCTCTTCTAAATTGCCCCTTTCCGCGGGGATAGTTATTGTCTTCTAGTTCGGCCACCACACAAACATTACACGCATGTTACGAATAGTTTCATGCGTAACTCTTTGCTAACGGAGACGCCAGCCCCGCGTCCAATGGAGGAAAGAAGCATGATGGACAGGCTGGCAAAAGAAGTGAGAGGGAAACAAGAAATAACGGAACTTTTTCAGGCGTGGGTTCGTAGTAAATGAAAGAAGGGCAACCGGCCAGGATTTTTGATCGGTTGTGTATCGCAAAATTTAGCGGGGTTTAGGGATTTCCTCACTCTCGGTTTGGCGGCCCAGGTGCGAAAACCCCTATTGTGCAGTGCGGCAGGCCTTGCGGCTTGCCGACTGAACCCCGGCGGATGCATTGTAAGGCGATTCGCGGCAAAACACCAAAGTTTTCTCGCGTATGTCGTGAGCCGGGCCGCCCTAACCGTTTCCCGACGAAATTTCGGGAAAGAAAAGGGAGCAATCATGAAGTTCGCGACAGTTTCAAAGAGTCTTGTGCTTGGTCTGGCGGTTCTGTTGGCATCGAGTGCATTCGCCGCAACCAAAGGCAGTTTGCAATTGAGCAATCCCGTTCTCGTCAACGGCACCACCCTGAAGCCGGGAGATTATAAAGTTCAATGGGAAGGCACCGGATCAAACGTTGAACTGAGCATCATCAAGGGCAAGGATGTGGTTGCAAAGGTGCCCGCGCACCTGATCGAACTACAATCACCGGCCGCAAACGACGCAGCCGTAACCCGCACCAACGCCAGCGGACCGAACACGCTGGCCGGCGTCCGCTTCGCCGGCAAGAAAACCGCGCTCGATCTCGGCGATGGCGGCATGGCCGATGGCTCGAGCAAGTAACTTTCGCCATAGCAAAAACAACGGGAGCACCATGGCGCTCCCGTTGTTATTTTAAAAAGCCCATGCAAAATTTGCCAAGGCGTTCCCAGCCACTGACTCCTGCTTTTAATACTTCGGCACCTTCGGATCCACTCGCTCTGACCAGGCAGTAATCCCGCCAGCCAGATTGTGCACCTTCGCGAATCCCGCCTGTTGCAGGAATGCAACCGCTTTCGCGCTGCGTCCGCCCATCTTGCAATGCACGACGATCTCGCGGCTTGAGTCCAGTTCGTTCACGCGCTTCGGCAAATCATTCAGCGGAATCAGATGTCCGCCGATGTTACAGATCTGATACTCATGCGGTTCGCGCACGTCAAGCACAAACAGATCCTCTTTCGCATCCAGCCGCCGCTTCAGCTCTTCTACCTGAATCTCCGGGACTCCATTCGACACCGATTTTTCCTCCCCGCGAATTCCACAAAACTCGTTGTAGTCTATCAGCTTCGTCACGGTCGGATGCGCGCCGCAAACCGGGCAATCCGGATTTTTTCGCAGTTTCAATTCGCGGAACTTCATGCCTAACGCATCCACCAGCAGCAGGCGCCCAATGAGCGGATCGCCCGCGCCGAGAATCAGCTTGATCACTTCCGTAGCCTGAATCACGCCGACCAATCCCGGCAGAATGCCCAGCACACCGCCCTCCGCGCAAGATGGCACGAGCCCCGGCGGTGGAGGTTCGGGATACAGGCAGCGGTAGCACGGACCATCCTCGGTGGCAAACACGCTCGCCTGTCCCTCGAAGCGGAAGATCGATCCGTATACATTCGGCTTGCCGGTAAGCACGCAAGCGTCATTCACCAGATAGCGCGTGGGAAAATTATCCGTGCCGTCGGCAATGATGTCGAAATCGCGGAAGATTTTGAGCGCGTTCTCGCTGCTCAGCCGCGTATCAAAAGTGCGGAGATTCACAAAAGGATTGATCGCGCTCAGCTTGTCGGCCGCCGAATCCAGCTTCTTGCGCCCCACATCGGCGGTGGAATGGATAATCTGCCGCTGCAAATTCGTGTAATCGACCACGTCGAAATCCACCAAGCCAAGCGTACCCACGCCGGCCGCGGCAAGATACAACGCCAGCGGCGACCCCAACCCCCCGGTACCGATGCAGAGGACGCGCGCCGCCTTCAACTTCTGTTGGCCCTCCATGCCCACTTCGGGCATGATCAAATGCCGCGAGTAGCGCAGGATTTCGTCGTTATTCAACGTGACTGGAGTTTCGGTTGTAGGGGTGGCCATAAAGTCCTCGGTTGAAATGTCATTAAGAGAGGGAGCAGAATCCTGACGCTAACAACAGGAAAGGCGACAACAACAGCGGCTTGTGGTGAAGCGGTTCATCCTCAATAGCAACTCGCGTTTAAGCAGCGCCTCCGGCAATGGAAGGCACAATGGAAATGTTATCACCTTCCTTGACCGCGGTTTCCTCTTTTTGCAGGTAGCGGATGTCTTCGTCGTTCACATAAAGATTGACGAAAGCGCGCAGTTTGCCATCGTCGGCATAAAGATGCCGCCGCAGATCGGGATGCTGCGCCAGCAAATCGCCCATGGCTTCGCCCACGGTCGTGCCCTTCACATCCACGGTTGATTGTTTGCCCACATACTGCCGCAAAGGCGTAGGAATATGAATCTTGCTCATAGCGTCTAAGCATAAAAGATGCCCCACAAATAGGGAAGATTCAACCATATTGCTCCGAAGCGCAGCGTCTACCAAACAGATGTAATCCCGAGGAGAGCGATAGCTCTCAGAGGGACCGTACGCCCTCGCAAACCACCACTGTCGGACCGAAGCGCGCATCGCATCATGCAGCCTAGGGTTCCCTGACAGCCACTTACCCCAGCCCGCACTCAACCCTAAAATTGCCTCGGGGGCGATAACGATGACGATCTTTGATCCAGTGCGCGGGCGAGTGATTGATGGCGGCGGTCACGGTTTCGGCGGGCTGATCCGCCTGATTGGCATCGGCATCGCCGCATTCGTGCTGGTCATTCTATTGTTTAGCGCGGTCACCAGAGTGGGCACCGGCCACGTCGGCGTACTCACGCTTTTCGGAAGAGTGACGGGCGAAACTCTCGGCGAGGGCATGCACGTCATCAACCCGCTGAAGACCGACAACGAACTTTCCATCCAGACGCAAACGCTCAAAGAATCCGCCAGCGTGCCTTCCAGCGAAGGCCTCATGATGAGCCTCGATACCTCGCTCATTTACCATCTCAATCCCGACCGCGCCTCTGAGGTTTTCCAGAAGATTGGCGCCGATTACGAAAACGTGGTGGTTGAACCCACACTCCGCTCCGCCATCCGCGAGGCCACGGCATCGCACACCGCCAATGCACTCTACACCGGCGAACGCGAAATGGTGGGCAAGCAGATTTACGATCAGGTAAGCGCCCAGCTCAATCAGCGTGGCCTGACCGTGGAGAACGTTCTCTTGCGCGACATCCAACTGCCGGCCACGCTAAAATCCGCCATCGAAGCCAAACAGCAGGCCGAGCAGGAATCGCTGGCCATGAACTTCCGCCTGCAGAAAGAAACGCAGGAAGCCCAGCGCAAGCGCATCGAAGCCGCGGGTGTCCGCGACTTCCAGCAAATCGTAGCCCAGGGAATTACGCCCTCTTTGCTGGAGTGGAAAGGCATCGAAGCCACGGAGAACCTGGCCAAGAGCCCGAACTCCAAAGTAGTCGTAATCGGAAATAATAAAAACGGCCTGCCGCTGATCTTGGGACAGTAAGATTTGTATGGTTAGCCGATTTCAACCGAATGGTTGGGGTCAGATGAGAAGTAAAAAATTAAGAGTTCCGAGGTAATGTCAGGTCCATTCGTCTCGGCCAGTAGCTCGCGTTCGACCCTTGCTTGACCTGCTATGGCAGCCTCCCTTGCGGGTGCCGCATGCGATCTTCGCTTGGGCTCCGGGCTTACCGCCAACCGGAAAAACCTACCCAACGCCTCGGAACTCTATCCTGCCTTCGACGTTTCTTCTTGTTCTTCTCAACCAGTGCTTTGCAATCGACCCTTGCTTGCCCTCCCTGCCCGCTTTCGCGAAGAGGGTGACTGCGCTTGAGTCCCGGACGCCGCACCAACCGGAAAAACTTTAGAAGCTGTCAAAGAACGAGTATGGTTTTACTCTTTTTAGATTTTGAGTCAACAGAAAGTTGACGTTTGTAACTGGCGTATTTTCAGTGGAGTGCACGGGGTCCACAAGCCTATGACGGGAATTGGTGCAATCACTTTCACGAGATCAAGCAAAAGGTCCGCAGAATGCGGCTTTTCGCAGTTGCTCGTGAGTGAATATGCAACTCCGCGTTTTCATCGATTCTTTAGACATTGTGAAAATCACGCAGAAGCTGCACCAGGCAAGGAATTTATGCATGGTTAATTAGATCTAGTCCTAGCCGATCTCGATTTTTTCATCGACCAGTTGCTTATTAGACTCGTCGGACCCGGAGAGCTCGAAAGAATTGGTGATCGCCGCTTTGCCCTTGTCCACGCTGGTGATGACATAGGAGCAGCCGATCCAATGCGCCTCGGCAAAATCGGTAGGCGACCAACGCGCAGGGTGGTCCGGGTGGGAGTGGTAGAAGCCCACAATGTCTTCGCCGCGCTCGCGGCCTTCCCGCTGAATGCGCACCAGTTCACGCGGATCGATATTGTAGCGGTTCTGCGGCGAATCGGTGCGGGTATTGCCGCAGCGCGCGGTCGAAGTCACAATGCGGGAACCGTCGTCGTCAAAGCGCCCAAGCAGCACGCCGCAACACTCGTGCGGGTAGGTTTCTTCGCCGTGTTTGCGGAGGGCCTCGTAATCTTTGGATGCTAGCTTCAACATAAAAGGCGATTCACCACGGAAGCACAGAGACACAGAGAAATCAAAAAAGAAAGAATTAGAATCAACGTTTATAACGAATTGCCGCGCTTTGATTCCCGTTTTTGTTTTCTCTGCGCCTTCGTGGTGGTACTTACTCCGTCCAGAATCTTTCACTCAGATATTTATCCCCGGAGTCGCACAAAATAGTCACAACCACTCCCTGTTGATCTTTTCTTAATCGAAGGCCTTCGGCGATTTTTAAACTGCCGAACACTCCGGCCGCGGCCGAAATCCCCAGTAGTAGTCCGCACTCGCGGCTGATGCGGCGCGCCATGGCATAGGCGTCTTCGGTTGCAATTTCCAGATTTTCGTCGGCCAGCTTTCCATCATAGATCTTAGGAACGATCGCTGTCGCCATGTGCTTCGCGCCCTCGATGCCGTGAAAAGCGGAATCGGGTTGCAGCGAAATGCAGCGGATTGCGGGATTAAGTTCTTTCAGCCGCCGCGTCGTTCCCATGAATGTGCCGCTGGTGCCGAGCATGGTAACGAAGTGAGTGACGCGGCCAAAAGTTTCCTGCCAGATTTCGTTGGCGGTTCCGTGATAGTGCGCCTGCCAGTTCGCGTCGTTCGAGTATTGATCGGCGTAGAAATATTTGTCGGGATGCTTGGTGGCAAGTTCGCGCGCCAAACGGATCGCACCGTCGGAGCCTTCGCCGGGGTCGGTGTAAAGAATATTTGCGCCGTATGCCGCTAAAATCTTTTTGCGCTCATCCGAAACATTGCGTGGCATGCAGAGGGAGACGGGAAATCCCTCGGCTGCTCCCAGCATGGCATATGCAATACCGGTGTTGCCGCTGGTGGCATCGAGCAAGGTTTTGCCGGAAACAAAACGTCCGGTGCGCCTGCCTTCGGCGACGATGTTGGCAGCCGCGCGGTCTTTTACCGAACCGCCGGGATTATGCCATTCGGCCTTGCCCAAAAGTGTAACGTTCGGAAGATGCCGGGTAAGCTGATCGAAACGCAACAAAGGTGTATTGCCAATGCGCTCAAGCAGAGTCAGTCCGGGACGCGGCGTTTCAGCTTCCTCTGCGTGCGCCGGGATCGCGCCGTCCAACATGTTGGAAGGTTGATTCATCTTCAATTCTGATCGAACTCTACTTTGGCCCAGTCAGGAAACTTTTTCCCATGACTATCGTAATATGCAACAACGATGGAAACACGCTATGTAGTATGGTGTCCTTAGATGAAACGGATGGCAAGTCTGATGCAGCGTTGCATTGATTTCGCACATTTCACGAAAAGCTGCATCTAAACATGAGATTGGAAGCGTAAAAAATGCCAAAAGAGATTGAAGCAAAAACTTACGAGGAAGCACTGGCCTGGCTGCGCGATCATGGCTTTGACGTGACGGATGCGCCGGGAACGAATGGGCGCGTGTTCCTCCGGAAAAATAACGTGTCGGCTGCGATTCAGAAGACCGATGACGACACCGTGAAGATCTTCGCCTATCCGGGATATCTGGTGGGCAATGAGATTTCGAAGCTGGTGAACCGCGGCTATCAGCAATTTTTGAAGACCTCGAAGAACGAAATTCCAGCTACGGCGGATCATCTGAAAGCACTACAATCGTTCGCCGAAGAGCTGAAAGTTGCGCTGGGGCTGCCCAGCCTTTATAACGAGTCGCTGGGAACGGTGAGCGAGTCGTATCATTACGACCGCATTAAAGATCGCGACAAGGCCACCGTGGATCGCCCGAAACGCCCCTGGGAAGTTGCCGGCAAGGCGGTTGCGGGTAAGGCCGTGGCGGCCAAAAAGGGCCGCGCTTAGGTTCAGAACCTAATTATTTCGCTTGGGCTGCGCAACTCCGTCAATCACTCCACTTTCAACGGCGCGGAAACGGAACCGGTACGTCCACTAAGGTCATCACGAACAACGAAGCGAACGTTATAGTCTCCCGGAGCTAGATCGACGGCGTCGGTATAGAGGACGCCTTGCTGGCGAATCGCAGTCAGCCGCTCTGGTGGAAGATGAACGTCAACCTTTTGTCCCATCGGCTGGCCAGCCAGTTTTCCATCCGGAGCTTTCGCCAGCGCCACAAAGTCGAGCACAAGGTGGTTTTTGTCCGAGTCATCGATCAGCGCCGCGCCTGGGGCAATGCGCACTTCGTAGTTCACATGTTTGGTGCCCGGTTCTTTTCCTGCCTCAACTTTATTCCAGCGCGCCACCAGAGATAGCGAAGTGAAGTCGACGGGAGACTGCAGAGCTGTCGAAATGTCGAGGCTGCGGTTTTTCGCCGGATCGCTATTTGCGTCCGACAGGTAAAAGCCGCTGCGGGCGCGGACTGCCACGTGGTCGCGATCGGTCTTTACGGTGAGCTTGCGCCATCCCGGTTTGGTCTGCGAGCTATCGCGATAGTAGCCGAGCATATAGTACTCGGACGAGTCATTGACGGCATCGCGGAATCCCTTGGCCAGATCGTTGGAGCCGAAGTAGGAGCGGCCACCCGTCGCGGAAGCAAAAACGTCGAACGAGGATTGAGTATCGAGTTCGCGCCAGCGCGCCTTCTGCTGGGAAAATTTCTTTGGGTTGCCGCCGGACCCGCTGGTGATCGGCAACACGCGCAGTCCCTTCACATCCACGGGATAAAGCGCGATCTGCGCCTGGTTCAGCAATTGCCAGGTATGCTCGTACAAGGGAAGAACGTCAATCAGGGAATCGCGTCCGGGCGAAAGTTGCATGTTGTCGCTGACGTTGAAAGGGAATCCGCCGCTCGCCCAGATCAGCGATTTGCGTCCCGGAATTCCACTCACTGCCTGCGCAATCTGCTGTAAACCCTCCAACGTGTAAGTAATCGCGATACGCTGTTCAAAGGCGCGGAAATTCTGTTCCGGGTCTTGCGCCAATTTTTGCAGCGCCTGCGATTCTTTCTGCGCCGCGGTATGAGACGAGCTTTTCGATCCCTGATGGCTCGCCGCGTCACCCCCGGGACTGGAACTTCCCGAGCCAGACATTCCTAGGTCGTCAACTATCTGGTCGACATTGCCATTCACCATCTTCAGCGCGGCGGCTAAAATCGCAGGGTCGCTGGTAAAGTCGTGGATGACTTCGATGCCGGTCCGTGTGAGCGTGTAAAGGCCGGTGGGTTCGCGGGCGTCCGCCGATTGCGCAAGGTACTTGAGCAATTGCTTGCGCGCATCGGCTTGCGCCATGAATGGTGTGTTGATGAAGTCGAGCACAATAATGGTTACTCGCGCGGCTTGCCCGTTGCCCGACAGCGAATTACTGAATTCGTTTTCCTTTACCGCGCGCGCCACCTGCGCCGCATTACTCGTGACTTCCTCGAAGGTCGCAATCTTCTGCGCCGTTCCATTTTCCAGCAGGGTGAAGTCCTCCTGCTTGAGTCCGCTGATGTGATTGCCGGATTTGTCCGTCACCAGCGCCGGCACCAATACCAGGTCGGAGTGCGCGGTAATTTTGAGTGGGTCAGTTTTACTGTCGTTAGTTTTATCTTCAGAGTGTGCGGCGATCAGGAGACAAAAGGCGATGGCAGCAATGGAGAAAGAGAAGTGGCGAAACTTGTAACGGATTATCATTCCCATCCTCCTTACGAATAGAGGGAAGCGGCATGGGCATGTTACGGTTCGGGCATATTATAAGCGTGGCATCCTGGCAGTTGTAAATCTTTGCAATTTATTACCTCTCCAAGCAAATGACGGGAGATCATGCATGAAAAAACTGCTGCTGTCGGCAGTTATTTTGGTTCTTGCTTATGGCGTTAATGCTCAACCGCGATTAGCGAGTGAGGACGACCGCGCGAAGGCTGAGATCGAACACGTGCTGCGAACGCAGCAGGAGTCCTGGAACCGTCACGATCTGGATGGTTTCATGGCCGGCTATTGGAATTCGCCCGTGCTTACATTCTTCTCCGGCGCGAAAGAAAGTAATGGATGGCAGGCTGCGATGGATCGTTATCGCGCAAGGTATATCAGTCCGGGCCATGAAATGGGCAAGCTGGATTTTTCCAGCTTGCGCATTGAGGTGTTAGGCAGCGACGCGGCTTTCGTGCGCGGAGCGTGGTTATTGACGATGCCCGATGGCAAAACGCCGCATGGGTTATTCACGCTTGTGTTCCGCAAGTTTCCGGAAGGCTGGAAGATCGTTCACGACCACACTTCAGTTGCGGAATGAAGTGATCGAGTTTAGAAATAACCGATACCGCTTACAACTACTTCTTCGCTCGTACCTGCACTCGAGTGCCTTCGGGAAATTTGCCGTTCAGCAACTCTACAACTTCATTGCGGACGATGCCCTCCAGTTCTGCTTGGAGTGGATTTACCGCAGGACGCGCGGGCGGGTCGCCCGCACCCACGCGAGCAACGCCACGGCCCATACCTTTGTCCATGGCTTCGTTCGCCAACCTGTCAGCTTCCTGATTGTGCTCGCGTAGAGCATGTCCAATAGAGAACCATTCCAACCGCGCAATCAATTCCTTCGCGCGCGCGTGAAGATCCTGCAGCACCGGATTCTTCACTTTGTAGATGCCTTTGATCTGGCGAACCAGCAGTTCGGAATCACTGATCAGCTTGAGTGCTTTTGGGCCATGTTGAATCGCATATTCAAGCGCGGCAATCAGGCCTTGATACTCGGCAAAATTATTGGTCTGGTGGCCGAGATACTCGCTGAGCTGGGCGACTTTATGTCCGGCCTGATCCTGAATAACCACACCATAGCCGGCTGGACCGGGATTGCCGCGCGCGCCACCGTCGCTGTGCGCAATGAGGTAATGATCGGGAGGATTGTCGCGCGGGGAATCCTCGTGAGCGAACAGAGTTTTATTTATAGAGCGGCGCGGGTAAGGCATGTTTGAGTTTACAACGAAATAATTAGCGTCCGGCGGCAAGCCGCGTAGCCAGGCGCGCCGGTAACTCCGCGGCAAAGATGCGGTCCTGCGCCGCTTTCAAGTTATAGGGAGTGCGGTGGAAATGAACAATTTGTGCATCGGTATCGAACAGCGCGAAGGCCGCGCGCCAGTCTCCATCGCGCGGTTGGCCGACGGAGCCGGGATTGATCATGTAGCGCGTGTGCGGCTTTAGTTGCAACGAAACCGTCTCGGCCTGTCCGACGGTGCGATACTCGGGACGAAACCCGTCGGCACTGGAGCCATTGGCGAAGAATCCACCTTGCAGATGCGTGTGGCCAAAAAAGGTAACCGGCGTGGCATTCGCAATCAGCGGAACCAGCGCATCTCCCACGGAAACCACGTATGCGTCTTCATCTTCGGGCGAGCCGTGAACCAGCTGAATTTCCTCGAAGTTCTCCAAAGGAAGCGGCCCTTGCGGCAGCGCATGCAGCCAGTCGTAATGCTCGGGAGTGAGTTGACTCCGGGTCCAGATCGCAGCAGCTGCGGCCAGGGGATTGAAGTCATCCAGTTCAAGCAGGCCAGTTGCAGCTTTGTCGTGATTGCCGCGCACAAAAATCTTACCTAGCTCGCGTGAGCGGTCGACCACCTCGTTGGGCGATGCTCCGTAGCCGACGACATCGCCGAGGTTGGCGACGAGATCGTATGCCGGGGCGGCCGCGAGACAGGCTTCCAGGGCTTCGAGATTGGCGTGAATGTCGCTAAGCAGGAGTATGCGCAATGAACACCAGATGGATGGCGATTATAGAACGAGTTTAGCGAAATGCGATATAGAACGGGGGATTTGACCGGATTTTGTAAAATGCCGGGCTCGTGTTTTTTCGTGTTCGCTATTTCGGATTCACCACCGGGCAGCGAGCCCAATGCGCAGGCGCAACTTCCGCCAGCGGAGGCAATGCCCGTGCGCATTCTGGAATGCGAAACGCGCAGCGCGGCTCGAACGCGCACCCGGAAGGCATTGCATGCAACGGCGGAACTGTCCCATCGATGGTTCCGAGGGGGTGATGCCGATCAGTCTTCAGATCGGGCACCGCGTTGAGCAGGCCGCGAGTGTAAGGATGAGCCGGCGTGCGGAAAATATCCTGCCTGGTTCCGAGTTCGACGATACTTCCCGCATACATTACCGCGACGCGGCCAGCGACTTGCGAAACCACAGCGAGATCGTGCGAGATGAAGAGCATGGCCAGGCCGAACTTGGAACGCAGTTGCGCGAGCAGTTCGAGGATCTGCGATTGAATCGTCACGTCAAGTGCTGTGGTCGGCTCGTCGGCAATGAGTAGTTGCGGACGGTTCACGATTGCCATCGCAATCATGATGCGCTGCCGCATGCCGCCTGAGAGCTGGTGAGGATAGTCGCGCGCGCGACGGCCGGGTTCGGGGATGGCAACATCATTCATGGCGTCAACGGCGCGTTGCCATGCCTGGCTTTTCGACACACGATTGTGAGCCAGCACCGCTTCCGCGATCTGATCCCCGACGCGCATAACGGGATTAAGTGCTGTCATTGGCTCCTGAAAAATCATCGCAATGCGTGAACCGCGCAGTTGGCGCATGGATTCGTCTGGGAGGGTTGCCAGATTGTGCTGCGAACCATCCCCGGAAAAAACAATTCCTCCTGAAACCAGCGCCTGCGGCGGAAGGAGGCGCATAATCGCGAGCGATGTAAGGGACTTGCCGGAGCCGGATTCGCCGACCAGTCCCAGGACTTCACCCGGTGCGATGGTTAAGCTGAGATCACGCACGGCACGAAGAAGCTGGCGAGACTGGCCTTTCGCAGCAGGAGAGTTGACCGGAAAATCGATGTTCAGATTCTGAATTTCGAGAAGCGGGGCCACGATGGGATATTAGCAGCGTCGCAGTGACACAGAAATGCTCAACATCTATACACTCTACAGCGGTATGTTGCCATGTTTCTTCGGCGGGTTTTTATCGCGCTTGGTCACCAGCATAGCCAAGGCCTGAATCAGCTTCTTTCGCGTCTCCCGCGGCTGAATGATGGCATCCACAAACCCACGATCAGCGGCAACATAAGGGCTGGCAAAGCGGTCGCGGAATTCTACGACTCTGCCCTGGCGCACCTCCTGCCGCTCCAGCGCATTGGTAACTCCGTCCAGTTCGCGCTTGTAAACGATATCCACTGCTCCTTCCGGCCCCATCACCGCAATCTCTGCCGTAGGCCAAGCATAATTCACATCCGTGCGAATGTGCTTTGACGCCATCACGCAATAAGCCCCGCCGTAAGCTTTGCGCGTGATCACGGTAATTTTCGGCACAGTAGCTTCCGCGAATGCGTAAAGCAGCTTCGCGCCATGCTTGATAATGCCGCCGTATTCCTGCGCCGTGCCAGGCAGAAATCCGGGAACATCTTCAAACGTAATCAGCGGAATGTTGAAGCAGTCGCAGAAGCGTACGAAGCGCGCACCCTTCACCGAGGCATTGATATCGAGCGTGCCCGCCAGCATCGCCGGTTGGTTGGCAACGATTCCTACCGATCGCCCATCCATCCGCGCAAATCCAACCACAATATTTTTCGCGAAATGCTCCTGCACTTCGAAAAAATATCTGTCGTCGACCACGGCATGAATCACATCTTTCATGTCGTACGGCATATTCGATTGCGCGGGCACAATCGTGTCGAGCGCGGTATCAGCCCGGTCAATCGGATCGGTGCAGGCTTTACGCGGAGGATCATCCAGATTATTCGATGGCACAAAACTCAATAGCTCGCGCACCATCGACAAACACTCCGCATCGTCATGCGCCAGAAAGTGCGCCACGCCTGAAGTTTCGTTGTGCGTCATGGCGCCGCCGAGTTGCTCTTTCGTGACTTCCTCGTGCGTCACCGTCTTAATCACATCCGGCCCGGTGATAAACATGTACGAAGTTTTATCAACCATCAAAACGAAATCGGTGATCGCGGGCGAATACACCGCGCCGCCTGCGCACGGCCCCATAATCGCAGAAATCTGCGGCACCACCCCGCTGTAAATCGTATTGCGCATAAAGATATCCGCGTATCCGCCCAGCGAGAGCACGCCCTCCTGAATGCGCGCCCCACCGGAGTCGTTAAGGCCAATCACGGGCGCGCCTATCTTCGCCGCCAGATCCATGATCTTCACGATCTTCGCGGCATTCGTCTCCGAGAGCGACCCGCCGAACACCGTAAAATCCTGCGCGAACACATACACCAGCCGGCCTTCGATTCGCCCGTAACCCGTGATGAATCCGTCGCCGTAGAATTTCTGCTCGGGCATGCCGAAGTCGTTGCAGCGGTGTGTGACCAGCTTGTCCGTCTCTTCGAACGTTCCGTCGTCTAGCAAGAACTCGATGCGCTCCCGCGCCGACATCTTTCCTTCTTTATGCTGGCGCTCGCGGCGCTTCGCGCCTCCGCCTTCTTCGGCAAGCTGGTTGCGTTTTTTTAATTCGGCAAGTTTTTCTTCAAGATTCATGCGGAGAGAATTATAGCGGGTGGGATCGCTGGAAGAATGTTAGGAACTGGATTTGCACGCAACCGCCACCAGCCGCGTGGCCTCCAGGTTGTAAGGGGAGCCCAGCAGGTCTCCAAACAAATGCACTTGGCTAAATCCGCAGTTCAACAGGCAGTCTTTGAGTTCACGGCCGGAGTAGATCGTGTGCTCGAAGCTGAAGCTGCGGGTGCGTCCGTCTTTCACCAGTATCCAGTCTGAGTAAACCCGGCAACAGTCGTCGCGCAGTTGAGGACGCTGCACTAACACCGAGCCGTCTGCCAGTTCGCTGCTGATTGTATTTTGCCATGTTCGCGCCAGCCGCTCTTTACCCACAATCTCAATCACCAGCACCCCGGTTTCTTTGAGGCTCTGATGAATGTTGCGCAGAACCCGAAGATTGTCCTGCTCCTCTTTGAAGTATCCAAACGATGTAAAGAGATTGCAGACCAGGTCAAACGTCGCAGGACGAACAAAACTGCGCATGTCTTCCTGTACCCACTCAATCGAGACCGCGGCTTCGGATGCATGTTCGCGTGCCCGTTCCTGCAGAAAGGGAGACCGGTCAACTCCTGTGACTCGAAAGCCTCGTTGCGCGAACTCCACCGCATGACGCCCCGGCCCGCAACAGAGATCGAGCACACTGCCGCCACTGCATCGGGTCAAAGCCACAATCCGGCTGACCTCCTCCTTCGCGGCAGAGAACCGCTCCGGAGGAAACATGTAGGGATAGAAATCGCGCCAAAAGTCTTCGCTTTCGAACCACTCCATGGAAGCAAAGTTTACAGCGCAGGCTGAATAAAGGAAACAGGCAGGTACAAAGCCGCAGTATAGCTTAGCTATACAAACCTATTCGAAGTCCGCCCCCAGAATCTGATAGCGATATCTTTTGCCGTCCCAGAAAACCACGGATGAAGTCTGCTCACCCTCGCCCTGCTCTTCCATATAAACCCCCAATACGGTTCTCTTTTTCAGCGCCAGCTTTTTTACTGTCAGGGTTTTGAAGGGCAGATTAATCATCACGTACTTCTGCTTGGGTTTGTCGGAGTGCCACGCCTCCGTGCCCACGCCGTGAACCACCAGCAGGCACACGCCTTTACGCTCCGGTTCATCCGAAGCAAATGTCGAGGTGACCTTCACATCGCCGAATCCCAGAAATTTGTCGTAGGGATCGATAACCAGAAACCCATACTCGGCCTGGTCGGCCATGGGATTTTTACAGCGGCCCGCGACCACCAGATCGTCCACACCGTCGCCATCGAGATCACCGACAAACTGCGGCGGCCCGCCCAGCAGCGAACAGTTATCGCCGAACTCCTTATGGACATATTCGTTGTTAACCGCAGGTGTAGGCGTGTGCGCGGGCTTCGGCGGCGGAGGCGGTTCTTTCTTTTCAGCCGACAGCGTTGCGGACATGGCAGAAATCGCCAACACAAGAAACAGGACGCGAGGGAGAAAAACTCGGGAGTTCGACATGTCCCTACTCTAGTACCGCTCGCTGGCCGGAAGGTAGGGACATCGGGGATAACCGGAACCAAAGTAACGTTACCTGTGAAAGTGTTCCCACCCCTGCGGCTTAAGTTCGCGGCCGCCGCCGTCGTTCATGAGGATGATTTTCCTGGAGCGTGTGATGTGCCCGATCTGAGTAATCGGGACTCCGGCCACGCGTGAAGGGATTCGTTTGCCGGGACACGTGGTAAACAACAGTTCGTAGTCTTCCCCGCCATGCAGCACGAATTCAAGATCCACCGCGCGCAAAGGCTTGCCTACGGCAGCTCGGGGAATAGCCTTGGCGAGTATCTCCGCGCCCACACCGCTTTCCTCGCAGATGTGAGCTAAATCGGTTGAGAGGCCGTCGCTGGTATCGATCATCGCGGAAGCCAGGCCTTTCTCACGCAGCGCGCGGCCCAGCTCGATGCGCGGCTCGGGAAAGAAATGCCTCGGATACTCGACCGGGTTAAGTTTGCACCTGGGCTTATTCTTCATTTCGCGCACCGCAGCTGCCGCCCCGCCAAGCTCTCCGCTTATGTAAATCCGATCTCCCGGCCGCGCCCCAGACCGCAGCACCGCTTTCCCCTTCGGCACGCTACCCACCACCATAATGTCGGCCAAAATTCCATTCGGCGACTCCGCCGTGTCTCCGCCCGCCAGAGTCACACCATATCTTTTAGCCAAATCCATCAGGCCCTGCATAAAGCGCCGGACCCAGTTTTGCGGCATATCCCGCAGCAGCGCGAGCGACAGAAATGCCGCAACCGGCGTCCCTCCCATGGCGGCAATATCGCTTAACCCTCGCGCCAAACACCGGCGCCCGACCGATTCCGGCGAATGCCACTCCCTGCGGAAATGAACTCCTTCCAAAGAAAAATCCGTCGTCACCAGCACATCGGCTTGCCTGCCATCAGACTTTGGAAGCCGCAGCACCGCGCAGTCATCGCCAATGCCTTTAGGAACCGCCGGGTTTCGGCCCAGCCCGGCGAGGCGGCGAATTTGCTCAATCAGCGCTTTCTCGGCAATTACCACGGCAACCAATATAAACGGATCGGCACCCTTACTTACGGCGGAGAGGCACAACATGGACGCGCTTTTTGACCAACACCAGATCGCGCCTCAAACTGTCGCGGTAACTTGTCCGGGAATGACCTCGGATTACCCGCCTTAAGTAACATTTAATCCGGCGCTGGGTCGTTGACACGGGAGAACCCAGTTTGTTACCTTTACCCAGCATTCACAACAACCTTTGGCTGCGCTAAGTTCTGTAACCCCTTTAGATTGCGGGGAAACGGAGATTTAAGCTCAGGGCCGTAAGTTAAAGTGAGTGTTAAGGTCACATTAAGAATCTCCATTCCCAAGATGGGAACGTGACTAGGGTAGCAATCAGGTGGTCCGAACAGGCTTTCTGGAACCGCAGAACTTGGCCTGATTTCCGGCCCTGATTATTCAAAAAACGGAGAAGGCAGGCTTTTTTGCAAAAGCGCTTTTACATACTATTCGTGGCTCGGGGAGATGATGGCCAGTTGCGCAAGATATCCATTCCCGTCCATTATTTGTATGTTTTTGTAGTCGGTGCGGCCATCGGATTCCTCAGCCTCACCGGCATCGCCAGCTCCTATACCCGCATGCTGCTGAAGGTTTCGCGCTATAACGAGCTGCGCACCGAAAAAGAGCAGCTTAAGGATCGTTACTCCAAGCTGGAAGAAGTCGCCAAAGAACGCGACGTGCAGGTTGCATCGCTGGGATCGATCGCCAGCGAAGTTTCCGCGCTGTATGGTCTAAAGTCTCAGCCCACGCTTGTAACTGCTTCCGAACAAAAAATCGAAGACGCCGACGTCACTTCTTCACTCGACCGCCTGGGTGCGCTGCGCTCTTCCGCTCTTACTGGCGATGCCACAGTCGGCATCAGCCTGGGTCTCACCCGTAACGCCACCACCGCCGATTGGTACCGCGCCAACGCCGCGCCGAATCTATGGCCAGTGGAAGGCCAGGTGACGGGCAGCTTTGGCGAACGCATCGATCCGTTCAACGGTGAAGGCGCATTTCATAGCGGAGTCGATATCGGAAGCACCTACGGCAAGCCGGTCATCGCTCCGGCCGACGGCGTGATCACCTTTGCCGACTTCATGGGCGGATACGGCAAGGCCATCATGATGGATCACGGCCATGGCATCACCACGCGCTACGGCCATCTGTCCGGCTTCGCCGTTACTCCCGGACAGCACGTCCATCGCGGCGATACCATCGGCTACGTCGGCCTGAGCGGACGCTCCACCGGACCCCATCTACACTACGAAGTCCGCATCAATGACACTCCTGTGAACCCCTACAAGTATCTCCGCATCATGGTTGCGCACAACGGCGACCTGCAGACGGGCAGCTAGTTTTTCGGTTTCAAGTTTTCTAATTGGACTCTCCGAACCTTCCCACTCGAGATGTGTCATATGAAGCCTTGTCATCCGAACTCGGCGCGATGCGCGGGTGAGGAACCTGCCGTCTTTCGCCCTCGGCACCGCAGCCTCCGAGAACGCCTTGCACTCTTCCGCTACGTGCGATAGGTTCTCAGCATATGTAAGCGGCCGGCGCTTCTGCCGGTCCGCGGACGCATGGACTGAGAACCAGCAACTGAGAACTTGATCAGCTTCCTAAAATCCGTTCGCGAGGATATCGCAGCCGTCTTCGAGTCGGACCCTGCCGCTCGTTCCTACTTCGAGGTCCTTACCTTATATCCTGGCCTGCACGCGGTATGGGCCCATCATTTGAGCCACTGGCTCTGGCTGCATAACATGCGCTTTCTGGCAAGATTTGTGTCGCAGGTGGCTCGCGTATTCACCGGAATTGAGATTCACCCGGGCGCTGAGCTCGGACGCCGTCTATTTATTGATCACGGCATGGGCACGGTCATCGGCGAAACTGCCATAATCGGCGACGATGTGACGCTCTATCAGGGCGTGACCCTCGGAGGAACCGGCAAAGAAAAAGGCAAGCGCCATCCCACGCTGGGCAACAATATTTCCGTCGGCTCCGGTGCAAAATTATTAGGCAACATCACCATTGGAGACAACTGCCGCGTGGGCGCGGGATCCGTGGTGCTGCGCAACGTGCCGGCAAATTCCACCATCGTGGGCGTGCCGGGTCACATCGTTCTGCGCGATGGAAAACGCGTCGTGATCACCGATCCCAAAGACATCCGCGATCCCCTCTCCGATGTAATCATTCGCTTGGCCACGGAGCTGCATGAACTACGCGACCAGTTTCAGCAACACACGCACGAAGCCCTGGGCGCGGAGCCCATCGCGAAAATCGAAGAAGCGGCTTCGACTCCCAATATCTCTCCAGAAGAACTTTTTCAGGAAGACTATCAAATATGAAATTTATGTAAGCAGCATTGCATCCCGCAGCTTCCGCCGGTCCTTGGCATATAATCGTGGCCGCGTATGTCACTCCGTTCAGGCACAAAGCTGGGTCCTTACGAGATTCAATCGCCCATCGGCGCCGGCGGTATGGGCGAGGTGTACCGCGCTCGCGACTCGCGCCTCAACCGCGACGTCGCCATCAAAGTTCTTCCCGCGTCTTTTTCCGCCGATCAGGAGCGCCTGCAGCGCTTCGCGCTGGAATGCCGCGCCACGGCAGCGCTGAACCATCCCAACATTTTGTCGATCTTCGATATTGGAGAAGATCACGCCGCGCCATATGTAGTCTCGGAATTATTGGAAGGCGAAACTCTGCGCGACCGCTTGCGCGAAGGCCCACTCACCTCGCGCAAAGCCATCGACTACGCGCGGCAAATTGCCAACGGCCTCGCCGCCGCGCACGAGAAAGGCATCACCCATCGCGACCTCAAGCCAGAGAATTTGTTCATCACCAACGACGGCCGGGTAAAAATTCTCGACTTCGGTCTGGCCAAACTCACGCATCCCGAGGCCGATCAATCCGGCGACGCGCCCACGCAGCAAATCGCCACCGACGCCGGAACCGTGATGGGCACAGTTGGCTACATGGCGCCCGAGCAGGTACGTGGCAAGCCCGCCGACCCGCGCTCCGACATTTTTGCCTTCGGCGCGATTCTTTACGAAATGCTCTCGGGCAAACGCGCGTTCCACGGCGATTCTCCCGTGGATACGATGAGCGCGATTCTCAAAGAAGATCCGCCGGATCTCACCGAAACCAATCGCACCATTTCTTCTGCGCTCGAGCGTATCGTCCGCCACTGCCTGGAAAAAAATCCTGCCGAGCGTTTTCAATCGGCGCGCGACCTCGCATTCAACCTGGAAGCGCTCACCGACGTTTCCACTTCCAGCCGCGGCAGCATTCAGGCATTGCCGCTGGAAGAAGAGAAAAAGAAAAGCCGCTGGCTGATTCCAGTGCTCGCCGCTGTGCTGGTGCTCGCGTCATGGGCGGCAATTTATTTTCTGGCGCGTCGCGGCGCAGTCTCCAATCCCACCTTCCACGAAATCACCTTCCGCAACGGCACCATCTGGGACGCCCGCTTCGCGCCGGACGGCCAGAGCATCATTTATGGCGCAGCCTGGGAAGGTAAGCCGCCGGAGCTTTTCTCCACTCGTTTCGATAGCACCGACTCCCGTCCGCTCAGCCTGGGACCGGCACAAATTCTCGCCATTTCTTCGAAAGGCGAGATGGCGATTAGCCTTGGGGCTGCTACTTATTCCGCCTTTACGCAAACTGGAACGCTGGCGCGGGTTCCGCTTGCCGGTGGCGCGCCGCGCGAGGTTCTCGATCAAGTGATGTGGGCCGACTGGGCGCCTGACGGCGAATCGTTTGCCGTAATTCGCATCTCCGGCCCGAACCACAACCATCTGGAATTTCCCATCGGCAACGAAATTTACACACCGCAGGCCTGGGTCAGCCACGTTCGTTTTTCTCCTGACGGGCAATTTCTTGCCATCGCCGATCACATCCCGAGCGGCGACGACGGCCGCATCGTCATCATTGACCGGCATGGTAATCGCAAGGCTAGTTCTTCGTTTTATTCCAGCGTGCAGGGTCTCGCCTGGAGCCCGAGTGGCAAGGAAGTGTGGTTTACCGCCGTGCCGGGCGGTGCGGCACGCTCACTCTACGCCCTGGATTTTTCCGGCAAAGAGCGCCTTATTTATCGCGCACCTGGCGGCGTTACGATTCACGACATCAGCCGCAATTGGTTGGTTTTGCTCACCGCAGACAAGTCCCGCATCGGACTGTTTGCGCTCGCTCCGGGAGAAACCAAGGAGCGCAGCCTTTCCTGGTTCGACTGGTCGCTGCTCAACGATATTTCTGCCGATGGCAAGACCATACTTTTTAGCGAAAGCGGCGAAGCCACAGGCGACAACGATTCCGTCTTTATTCGCAGCACAGATGGCGCTCCCGCCGTGCGCCTTGGAAGTGGAGACTTTGGCAAGCTTTCTCCGGACGGCAAATGGGCCATCATTGAGACTGGCAAACCCGCCAAACTTATGCTCGTTCCCACCCGCGTGGGCGAACCGCGGCAGCTCACCGACGATAAAGTTCGCCATTTCAATTCCGGATGGCTGCCGGACGGCAAGACCATCTTCTTCAGTACATTCCGGCAAGGCCAACCGCAGCGCAGCTATCTGCTGGATATCGACTCACCGGGAGCCGCTCCGCGGCCCATCACCCCGGAGGATACCGTTGCCTTTCTTGCGACACCCGATGGCAAGTTCCTTCTCGCGTACGACGCAAACCGGCAGCGATGGCTCTATCCCGTTGCTGGTGGAGAACCGCAAAAGATGGACGTCACTACCGGCCCGGGGGAAGTCATTCTCGATTTCTTCGATAGCGGCAAGAGCGTGCTGGTACGCAACCGCTCGGTGCCTATAAAAATCACTCGTATCGATCTTGCGACCGGCAAACGCACACCCTTTCGCGAAATCGCCCCTGCCGATCCGGCAGGTGTGCAGAGCATCCCGACCCTCAGGTTCAGCGCCGACGGAAAATCGTACGCATATTCGCTGGGCCGGCAGCTATCGGATTTGTATGTGGTGGATGGGTTGAAGTAGGGGTTGTGTGGCGCGGGCGCTCTTGCCCGCGAAAGCTAGCGTGCCGATTCGGAGCATCTAGGTGAAGACATTCCCTCGGTCCCTTGCTACGTTTCGAAGAATTGTGAATGAGCGCGGTCAACGACTTCGGCTTCTCGATTTCAATGAAATTGCGCGAATGGCGGACGCGCCGGTCGAGCAGTTATCCGTACAATCGCGTCCTTCAACCATCGGAATATTCGTGGAGAGGCAAGCGAACGGAAATTTGCTCGTGGTATTGCAGGGCTTTATGAAAGCGCGCTACGTGCCCTTCGTCAAGCATGTTGCGTTGGATGGTTTCTACAAGCATCCCGACAACAGCATTACTCCGCTGCCGCCAGAAGAATTCTATCGATTTGATTAGCTGATCGCAGTTGGGTCATTTAGGTCCGCACCACCATCTTCCCCACCTCATCTTTCTCCACGTACGCCCAAGGTATTTTCGGATCGTGCGTAAAAACCGTCAGCCATTTCCCGGGAATCGCCTTCGTGTAGTACTCCTTCTTGCTCTCAATAGTCTGTAGTGGATAGAGATCGAAGCCCATGCCCCAGGCGATGTCGATATGCGCTGTTGTGGGGATGAGGTCGCCGATATAGCAGGCGGTAGTGAAACCAGGGTGCCCCATATCTCGGATCTTTTGCGAGATGTGGGAACTCTCACCAGGAGCACGAACGATCACGCCCAGCATGCTCGCCGTGTGCCCTGGGAAAGTCTTCACCGAAATACCGGGAACGATTTCCTCGCCACCCTTAAGCAACGTCATCTGTCCGCTTTCAACCAACGGATTGTAGTTGTCGGAGATGTAGCTGATGGAGTCGCGCTCGCTGGGATGGCGCGCGTATTGCCACTCGCCCTCCGGCGCATAATATTTCGCGCGCGGAAACGTCGGAACGATTTTGCCATTTTTGTCGCGCGTCGTGTTCCATCCGCAGTGGTCAAAATGAAGATGCGTGTTGATGACGATGTCGATGTCTTCGGGCGCGACACCCGCTGCTGAAAGATTCGTGAGCAACTGCGCGGGCTGGCCGTAAAACTTGATCATTCGTTCGGAGAGCTTGTTGCCAATGCCGGTTTCCACCAGGATAGTTTGTTTACCTGTGCGGATAACCAGCGAGTTCAGTCCCGATATAACGCAATTCTTTTCGTCAGCCGCCATTTTGCGTGACCACATGACCTTGGGGATCACGCCAAAAAATGCGCCGCCGTCGAGCGGGTAAGTGCCGTCAGAAAAAACGCTGAGTTCGAAGTCACCGAGGGTTAGGCTGGGCATGAATCCAGTGTGCCATAGTCAAGAAATTCATCGCCACGGATCCACACGGATCTCCACGGATAAATCGCAATGATCGCCGCAATTACGTAGAGCCTTGTCATTCCGACCGAAGAGAGGAATCTGCTGTCGCTGGCAGCATTTGATACTGCCGGCTACAAGCAGATTCCTCACGGCTTACGCCCTTCGGAATGACAAAATCTGGGACAATGAATCCTGAAAAAGACAGCACTCAATCTATGGAACGTCCCGCCAGCGTTACGGTGATCTCTGGTTTTTTCTTTTTGATCGCGGCATACCTTATCGTAATCGGATTCATCGAGTTCATATCACCGGGAACGATTTCGCTGACGCGGGTTGCAGGAGTGACGTACGGCAGAGAGTTGGACGGTCCGCAGACCGCGATTTCCGTGGGCTTGGGATGGGCGCTGGTCGGCTGGGGACTTTACCGGCTGCGCAATTGGGCACGCTGGTGCGCGCTTGTCATTCTGGTGATCGGGGTCGCAGGATCAGTTCCCGCAGTTTCCGCCACCGCACGCGATATCACTTGGCACTTTTTCTGGCTCGGTGGACAAATCATGGTGCGAATCGTGATCGCATGGCTACTGGCTGCGTCGCCCGAAGTGGTCGAGGCTTTTGTAAAGAAATAACCGTAATACTCTCGGACAACGATTCGTATAACGATAACGTTGCATTCCGACCGCAACATTTTGTCATTCCGACCGGGGGGAGGAATCTGCTTGTCGCTGGCAGCGCCGATACTGCCGGCGACAACAGATTCCTCGCGGCTTGCGCCGCTCGGAATGACAAGATAAAAAAAGGGACAGCCGAGGCGGCTGTCCCTACATGGTTCATTTTTTCGCTTTGACTGGTTCTTTCTCGCCCACGCGTTTGCTGACCTCGAACTTCATCTTGCCGGCCTTTTTATCGGCATCGATGACGATGTGGTCGCCGTGCAATATCTCGCCGTCGAGAATCTTCAGCGCCAGCGGATCTTGCACCAGCTTCTGGATCGCCCGCTTCAATGGACGCGCTCCGAAGTTAGCGTCATAGCCTTGTGTGAAGAGCAATTCTTTCGCAGCATCCGTAAGCTCGATCGAAATCTTGCGATCCGCAAGCAGCCGCCGCACATCTTCCAGCCGCAACTCGACGATCTTCACCAACTGATCTTTCCCGAGCGGACCGAAGACGATGATGTCGTCGACGCGATTCAGGAACTCGGGCCGGAAGTGGCCGTGCAGCGCGCCCATTACCTGCTCACTAGCCTTCTCGAAATCCTGCGGCGTGCGCAGATTCTCGGCCTGCAAATAACTCGACCCCAAATTAGACGTCATGATGAGGATCGTGTTCTTGAAATCGACCACGCGGCCTTTGCCGTCGGTGAGCCGGCCATCGTCCATGATCTGGAGCATGATGTTGAACACGTCGGGATGCGCCTTTTCGATTTCGTCGAAGAGCACAACCGCGTACGGACGGCGGCGCACCTGCTCGGTAAGCTGCCCTCCCTCGTCGTAGCCGACGTATCCCGGAGGCGCGCCGATCAGGCGCGACACCGAATGCTTCTCCATGTACTCGGACATGTCGATGCGGAGCAGCGCGCGTTCGTCGTCGAACAGAAATTCGGCGAGAGCGCGAGCCAGTTCGGTCTTGCCTACGCCAGTCGGGCCAAGGAAAATGAACGAACCGATAGGCTTCTTCGGATCGCTAAGCCCTGCTCTCGAACGGCGGATAGCATTGGACACGCGCTCGAGAGCCTGATCCTGCCCGACCACGCGATGCCGCAGCCGCTCTTCCATGTTGACCAGCTTTTTCACTTCGCCTTCAAGCATCTTCGAGACCGGAATGCCAGTCCACTTGGAAACGATGCGGGCGATATCTTCCTCGTCCACTTCCTCTTTCAACATCCGTGTAGAGCGGGCGCCCTCGCCCGCTTTTTCTGTAAGCTTGGCGAGTTCGGCTTCAGCCTGCCGCAGCAGGCCATAGCGAATCTCCGCCACGCGCTGCAAATTGCCCTTGCGCTCTTCGGCTTGTTCTTCGAGCTTGAGTCTTTCGATCTTCTCTTTCACCTCTCGAGTGTGCGCGATGTCGTCCTTTTCTTTTTTCCAGGCCGCCTTCAGTGCATTCGACTTCTCGCGAATCTCGGCCAACTCTTTTTGGATCACGCCCAGCCGGTCGCGCGAATTGGCGTCGTCTTCTTTCTTTAAGGCCTGTTTCTCGATCTCCAGCTGCATGGCGCGGCGCTCCAACTGGTCGATATCCGTAGGCAGTGAATCGATCTGAATACGAATCGAAGCAGCCGCTTCATCTACCAAATCGATTGCCTTGTCAGGGAGAAAACGATCGGAGATGTAACGATGCGAGAGCGTCGCGGCGGAGACAATCGCGGAATCTTTAATACGAACCCCATGATGCACCTCGTACTTCTCTTTCAATCCGCGGAGGATCGCAATCGTATCTTCGACGTTCGGCTCGCCGACAAAAACAATCTGGAATCGCCGTTCGAGCGCGGCATCCTTTTCGATGTACTTGCGGTACTCGTTCAGCGTCGTCGCGCCAATCGCGCGCAGCTCTCCGCGAGCGAGCGCTGGCTTCAGCATGTTGGAGGCATCGATTGCGCCTTCGCTGGCTCCAGCTCCGACGAGCGTGTGCAGCTCGTCGATAAACAAAATCACTTGCCCGGCCGCGTCTTCAATTTCTTTAAGCACAGCCTTCAGCCGGTCCTCAAACTCGCCGCGGTATTTTGCGCCAGCGAGCATTGCGCCCAAGTCGAGCGAAACCACACGCTTATTCTTGAGAATTTCGGGCACGTCGCCGGAAATAATTCTTTGTGCCAAGCCCTCGACGATGGCAGTCTTGCCGACGCCCGGTTCGCCGATGAGCACAGGATTATTCTTCGTGCGGCGCGAGAGAACCTGCACCACGCGGCGAATTTCTTCGTCGCGTCCGATGACGGGATCGAGCTTGCCGCGCCGTGCCTGCTCGGTCAGGTCGCGGGCGTAGCGCTCCAGCGCCTGATACTTCGCTTCCGGATTCTGGTCGGTAACCTTCTGCGATCCGCGAACCGAGGTTAACGCCTTGAGGATCGCGTCATACGTCGCACCGTGTTGCATGAGCGCCTTCGCGGCTGCGTCCTGCTTGAGATGCGTGATCGCCAGCAGTAAATGCTCGGTGGAGACGTACTCGTCTTTAAAATTGGAAGCTTCTTTGAACGCCTGCTCCAGCATCTTGTTTGCGGCGTTCGAGATCGTGGCCTGCGCGGATTCTCCGGAAACTTTCGGCAGCTTTTCGATCTCGCGATACACATCGCTGAGCACGGCTTGCGGGCCGATGCCGATTTTTTCGAGAACCGGCGGAACGATGCCTTCTTTATCTTCTAGCAGTGCCGCCAGCAAATGCAGCGGCAGCAGCTCGGGATTGCCGTGCTCGGAAGCGAGATTGTTCGCTCTTTGTACAGCTTCTTGCGCTTTCACAGTGAATTTGTCCCAACGAATGGGCATGGGAACCTCGATTTAGTAATTTAGTGATTTTGTAATTGGGTAATTGGATGATGCCAGTGGGCGTCCGGCTTAGATTACTCGATTGCAAAATTTCTAAGTTGCAAAATTATAGGAGGCGTCATCTCTGCCGCCTCCTAATTAAACCCCCAGGGGCTAAAGCCCGCATAGTTCTTGCCTCTGGACGGCACGATTAAAGTCGTGCCCTTCCCGTTCATGCTGCTGTCAGCAAAGAGCAAGTCAAGCTTCGCTCGACTGGACAGCCGAGGGCGGCTGTCCCCACATGAGCACCGCTAGTCCCGAGCATCGCCGAGCTTACGCGGCTTTGCTGGGCCCTTTGGCTTCGAGCGTCTTCTCGACGCCCGCGCCTACGTTGACCTTGATCTGCTTCGGCTTGGCTTCGGCTTTCTTGGCCAGCGTGATCTTTAACACGCCTTTATCGTAGTTCGCCTGCACGCTTTCGGTGTCCACCGTGGTGGGCAGGGTGAAGGTGCGAGTGAAGCTGCCATAGCGGCTCTCCACGCGGCGGAAGTTCTCTTCTTTCTCTTCCTTCTCGATCTTGCGTTCGCCGTGGACGGTGAGGGTGTTGTTCTCCAGGCGCACGTCGATGTCTTTCTCATCGATTCCGGTCGCTTCAATCTTCAACGTGATGTTGTGCTCGTCTTCGTAGACATCGACGGCTGGGGAAAAGCTGGATGCGGCGAGGGATTCGTCCCGGCCACTGTCGCTGTAGGACTCGCGGAACGCGCGGTTGATGCGGTCCTGCAAGGTGGAAAACTCACGGAAAGGCTCCCAACGGGTTAAAACTGTCATGGCTAAAAATTCTCCTTCTGTGCTGGATTCTGGAATTCGGCGTTGCCGTTCAAATGCTTAGATGTGTCATCAGCACAAAAGAAGCATAAAATATGAGTGTATTACTGTCAAGTAAGTTATTTGCAGCAGTTTCAGTTTGTTACAGAGGCTATAACGCACTTTAGATAGGAAGTTTCCGCGATGCTCAGCAGGACTGGATGGTCTTTGGCCTGCCCGCGAACCTCGACCAGCCGAAGCTGCCGATGCGCGTCACGCGCCGCTCCAGCCAGCATTCCTAGAAAATCGGCCTGACTGACGTGGTAAGAGCAGGAACACGTCACCAGAATCCCTCCCGGACGCAGCATCTTAAGGGCGCGCAGGTTGATCTCTTTGTAGCCGCGCAGGGCGGCATCCAGCTCGCGTTTCGACTTGGCAAAGGCTGGGGGATCGAGAACGATGCAGTCGTATTGCTTGCCCGAGGCGGCGTAGTCCTTAAGCAGATCGAAGGCGTTAGCCTCGATCCATTCGATCTCCTTGTCGCCGAGCAGCGCCTGGTTCAGCGCCATATTCTGATCGGCCACTTCGAGCGCTGGACGCGAGCTATCCACGGCCGCCAGATGCGCACAGCGCGGAGCAAGGTGCAGGGCAAATCCTCCCTGATAGCAAAAGACGTCGAGGGCCTCGCCGTGGGCATACCGCGCAGCGGCAGCATAGTTTTCGCGCTGATCGAGGAAGGCTCCTGTTTTCTGGCCTTCGAGGGCGTCGAAGTGGAAGCGCACTCCGCTCGCGCCGCCTTTCCCATTCATCGTGAAGACGGTCGAGGTGCGTTCGCCACTCAGCAGGCCGGAGGTGCGCGGCGGCAAGTCTTCCAACAGGCGGATTTTCGGATCGACGCGCTCGATGATCGAAGCAGGCTTGAGGCGTTCGTCGAGTTCGGAGACGAACGCTTCGCGAACCGCTTCCGCATCCATCGCCTGCGTGAGAACTTGAACCGAAAGAATGTCGTTGTAGCGATCGACAATCAGTCCCGGCAGGAAATCGGCCTCGCTGAACACCAAGCGGTAAGCGTCGGTATCGCGGACCATGGAGTCTCGATACGCAACCGCATCGGCGATGCGCTTACGAAGCAGTTGAGGAAAATCAGCGACGGGTTCTCGGGAAACTAAACGAATCGCGATCTGCGAAGAACTGGAATAGAGGGCGGTCCCGAGGAACTGCCCACGGTGGTCGTTGACCGCAACGACAGCACCAGGCGGCACGCCCTCAGCCGAAACGATATCGGAGCGATAGACCCAAACGTGACCATCCTTCAGCCGAGTCGCTCCGCGCGGGGAAACTTTGACGGTAAAACCGGAATGCGGATCCGCAATCTTATTCACTATCTGATGTTAACTGAACAAGGACAGCGCAAGCCGGATGAGCGGAGTAGCAGAGTATGACGTTCTATTTCCTAATTAATTTCCGCACCGCCTCGCCATATTGTTTTCCGCTACTCAACCGCGTGCCGTTATGCAGCTCAAGCTGATAGGTTCCGCTCAAGAAAGGACGGACCGAACTAACCCGCGACACGTTCACGATGCGGCACCGATGAATTCGGAGAAAGCTATCGGGGCTAAGACTGTTCTCCAGGTTGGTTAAAGTCTCTCCCATGATGTGATGTTTTAAGCCACAATGGAGCACAACGTAGTTGTTCGCCGACTCAATCCAGTCCACCGTATCCACCGGCACTAAACAAAAAGCCTCGCCATCCCGGAACGCCAGCCGCTCTGGCCATTTGCGCTCTTTCATTTCCAGGAGCGCCTGCAATTGTTGCGCGAGGGAAGCTTCCCGTTGGGACGAGATTCGTTCCCGAGCCCGCCCGATCGCGGCTCGCAGCCGGTCATCGTCAAACGGTTTCAGCAAATAATCGACGGCATTCAGCTCAAAGGCGCTAACGGCATATTGGTCGTAGGCGGTTACAAAAATCACAGCTGGCATGCGCTGCGGGCCCACGTCGCGCACCACGTCAAGCCCGGTGCAGTCGGCCATCTGCACATCCAGGAGAACAAGGTCGGGGCGCGCGGAAAGAATCGTATCGATGGCTTGCAAGCCCGAGTCGCATTCCCCGGCGATCTCGATTCCCTCGCAGCCGGAGAGGCCGTTGCGGATGCCCTGCCGAATCAGCGGTTCGTCATCAACGATCAACACTCGCAAGCTGTTCACTTTGGATATTCTCCTCTTGCGGGTGATCCCTTCGCGCATAGGGAAGCGCGATGCGGACTTCAGTTCCGCCTTCGTCCAGTTTCCGAATCGCGAATTGGTGATCGCCGGGGAACATTCTCGCCAGTCTCTCCCGCGTGGAACTGAGCCCAATGCCAATGTGTGACTCGCCGGACCATTCGGCAGGAACGCCAACTCCGTTATCGGCAACGATCAGCACCAACCGGTCGCCGTCGATCGTGGCGCGGATTGCGATGGTGCCCACTTGCGAGATTCCCCGAAGGCCATGAATGATGGCATTTTCCACCAGAGGCTGAAGCAGGAAGCTAGGAATCAAAGCGTCATCGGATTCCGGCGTCACGTCCACCAACACCGTAAGCCGATTGCCAAACCTCATTTCTTCGACGGCCAGATAATCACGGACCAATGCCATTTCCTCGCTTACCGTGGTCTCGGCTGAAACGTTGCGCCGAAGCGCCGAACGGAGGAGATCCCCCAGGCGAACCAGCATTTGACTGGCAACTTTCCCGTTCTGCTGCGCGAGCACGGAAATATTCTGCAAGGTATTAAAGAGGAAGTGGGGATTCAGACGCATCCGCAAGTTTTCTAATTCCGCCTGACGCAGGCTCGCTTCAAGCTGCGACTTTTCCAGGGCAAGCTGCGTCGCCTGGCGCGCTTGGCGATGGAATTGAGTGAAGTGCCGGATCGCACAGGCGGCGGTAAAAGTGCCCCAGAAGAAAAATTCTTCGAAACCGAATTCGATCCAGGGAAAACTCCGGAAGAAACCAGAGAGTGAAGCAGGCCGGCCGAAAGCGTAGTCAATTCCAAAATTCAGCAAGGCGCTCATCTGCATGGCGGCATAGGAAAAGATCACGCTGGCAACAACAGCAATTCCTAACCTGCGCTTCCATGCACTCCCCGCCAGCGGGAAGCGCTCCTCGATTCGGAAAATAAACGGGGTTAGCACTGCCCAGGGGTAGAAACAACCTAACCAGGAGAGCAACTCGGGCCCTGATCCAGTGGACCATGCGATTGGATGAGTAGACTCGAAATAGTGGCGGGCATAGCCCACAATTGCAATCGCGGTCCAACTTAACCACACATGAGCTATGAAATGTGTGCGTTGTTTTTTCGTTGCAACGTTGCCCTTCGTCATAGAGGCTCCTTCAGACCCGGCTTGTCGTGCAATTCTGGCTCCGCGAAGGCATTGACGCAATAGAAACCGGGCGAACGCACATTCTTCGCTGGCGAACGCGCTTGGCATGGCTTCGAACGCCGAGGTCTTCTTTAACTTTGGACCAGGCCGCTGTCATTTTGGTAGCAACACTGCATTCGGATTTTCCCCCACGGCTGGCTGGCGCTTGCCAAGAACAACCGGCAGTTGACCCATTTTGAATTGCCAGCGCGGTCATGTGCTGACAGATTCGGCTCATGACTACCGTAAAACGCTCTCACCGCTTCTCAATCTCCACGGTCTACGCGTGCTTGCTCTGCATCATCTTTCTCGGCGCTTGCCCTCATGTTGCGAATGCTCTGCAGCGAAAGCAGAACAGTGCCCTCAAAACGCAGGAGTTTTTCTGCCACACGGGATATGACCCTCAGGTTTGTGGACGGCGCATCGCTCAGTTGAAAGCGCTATTAATCCAGTATCCCGCGGGTGCGCCGAAGCGTTGGAGCTGGGTGATCATCTCTTCCGAAGATTGGCAACCGTTGATGCAGAGCCTTCAACTGGCTCGGGAAAGCCCCGCGTTTACCGCCCTCGGGCAACGGGAAACATTCCTGGAAGATGCTCTGTTCTTTCCGCAATCGAAGCGGACAGAAGAATTAGTGCAGCGTTTTCATACGCCTTTCGACCAGTTGCTCCCCTTCGCCGTGAGTCACGAACTAGCGCACGCAATCTGTCATGGTGGCAGCGAAGCGATGGCGAACCGAGTCGCTCAACAATTGCGAGGGGGAAACTATCCGGATTGCGGCCAGAACGTGAAATCTCCGACACCGATCGAGGAATTGTATTTACACAGTCAATTGCCCGGGTTACATCGTTTTTAATGGATACCACGCCACATCCATTCAACGCTGGCAGCCTCCGGAGCGAGCTTTAGGCAGCAGGAAAACATCTCTCGGTACTATTTGTGCTAGCTGGCGGCTTGTCCGGTGGGGATGGCAGCGGTAACGTCGGGCTTCACCGCAGGACGCGCCTTCATCTCATGCCGTGCGGCTTCCAGATCAAAATGGAGAGAATCGAGCGCATTGGTAGGCATTTCGGTGCCCCAAGTTTCCATCTCGTCTTCCGACCAGTTTCCGTTCAGGCGGATCGCGCCGGTAATGTCTTCCGGAAAAGCCTGACGGTAATCGCCTTCGCGGTTGAGGATGTCGCCCATCAGGCGGCCGGTACTGAAATCGAAGACGCGTCGGCTGGCTTGCCCACCGGCATTATTCAGGCACAAGAGTGCTTCGCCCAGCTCGCCGTATTCCTCACGGTAATACCAGGCCTGCGCAGCATCGATCTTCGGATGATGCCGCCGCGCCCGCTTAAGCTCCGGTTCGATTGCCTGCATTTCATTCGCAGGATTGAAGTAAAGAATGCGCTGGCAGGAATCGCAGACCACGGTTTGCTGCCCGGTGCGCACATCGTTATAAATCTGTGGCCGCAGCATCACCTGGCAGGCCATGCATTTGTGATCGCGCACTTCCGATATGCCGCTGCCGCGAAATTTTGAAACGCGCTCGTAGTGCCGCAGCAGGTCTTCGCCCACTCCCGCGCGCATCTGGTCACGTTTCCCGCGCCACTCCACCAGTTGTTTTTCATCCTCGGCGGTACGCTGTCGTGCTTGCTCTTTTTCTCTCTCAATCTCGGCGGTTTCCGCCTTCAACTCAGCCTGCGCTGTTTTTACTTCTTTATCGCGCGCATCGGCATTCACCATCAATTCAAGGATCTTGTCCTCGGTCGCGGCAATCTCTTTTTCCGCAAACTGGATCTCGTGCAATAGCGCCTTGTACTGGTCGTTGGTTTTCACATCGAGCGACTGGTCGCGATACTTGGAAATCTTGCCGCGCAAGTCGGCGATGGTCGTGTCGAACTTGCGCCGCGCGGCTTCATCGGCCTTCACTGCAGTCTGCGCTTTTTCCAGGTGGAGTTTCGTGCCGGCCAGCTTAAGTTCGATTGCGGCCACGCGTTTGGGAAGTTCGGCGATTTCATCCTGCAGGCGGCGAATTTCCTTGTCCGCTTCTTGCAGTTTCAGAAGGTTTTCTATTTCTGGCAGCATTCCAGGAGAACTCAGCTTTGATTCTAGCACGCGCAAACACGGCTTTCGGCCAGCCATGCGGATAGCGGCTCAGTTTGGAATGTCCGTATTTGGCATTGCTGTGACATCGTTTTAGCAATGCCGTTCGCGGCACAAGAAAAAAACGGCATCAGCCGCTGTGCGTAACTGACAAGGCGCAGAGGCTAAAGCCAGCTCCAGCTTGATGTTTCAGGGCATCCCTGAAGGCATGCCCTGATACAAATCTTTCTCAAACCAATCCGCCACCCAGCGGCAGGCCCAACTGCACTAGACCCCGTTCTGGGTGTAAACTTTTCGGTTCTGCTTACCCGCATTTCTAATTCCGGGGTCCACTGTGAAAAAAAATGTTTCTAGCGCCAAGCGCTGCTTCGCCTGTGCCGTTCCGCTGTTCCTGCTTTCCACCCTTTGGGCACAATCGTCATCGCCAACCAAGCCCCTCACTATTGAAGCTATCTTCGCGCCGGGCGGCCTCGGCGGACGCGGTCCGGAAACTTTTGAATGGAGCCCCGATGGCGCCAAGCTCTCCTTCGTGCAACGCGATGGCGAAGGGGAACACGGCGAACTCTGGTACGTGGACGCCGCCACCGGCGAAAAGAAAATTTTAGTCAGCGCGGCCAAACTTGCCTCGCTCGCGCCTGATTACAACAAGGTGAAAGACGAGCGCGAAAAAGAGCGCCTCACGCGTTATCACGTCGCCGCGTATTTATGGTCGCCGGATTCGAAGCATCTGATCTTCGATTCCCAGGGCCAGCTTTGGCTCTTCGATTTAGCCTCCGGCACCGCTGTGCAGTTCACCTCAGCCACCGATCCCAGCGGCGACCCAAAATTTTCTCCCGATGGCAGCCGGGTTTCGTACATCCGCAAACACAATCTCTACGTGCGGCCCGCCGATGGCAAAGACGAGAAGCAGCTCACCCGCGATACCGCCGATGATCTCTTCAACGGCGATATCGACTGGGTCTACGCCGAAGAATTGTCCGTGCGCAGCAATTATTTCTGGTCGCCCAACAGCAAAGAGATCGTCTTTCTGCACATGGACGAATCGAAGGTCCCGACTTACCCGATCACTAACTGGATTCCCACACATCCCACCGTCGATAACGAGAAATATCCTAAAGTCGGCGACGTAAATCCGGTCGTAAAACTTGGAGTAGTTGACGCCGAAAAAGGGAAGACTCGCTGGATTTCTTTGACCAACGACCCCGAAGCCTACATTCCGCGCTTTGGCTGGGTGCGCGACGGAATCGTCTGGGCCGAAGTCCTCAATCGCAATCAGGACAAAATGGATTTGTATTTTGTCGATGCCAAGTCCGGCAAGTCCACGAAAGTACTCGCCGAAGACGCTTCCGGTGCATGGATCGATGTGAACGACGACTTCCGCGTTCTCAAATCCGGCGATCGTTTCCTGTGGTCAAGCTGGCGCGATGGCCATACCCATCTTTATCTCTACAGCTTCGACAAACAAAACCCTCTAGGCGCGGAAGCGAAGCTCGAGCGGCAGCTTACGCAGGGTGATTTCGAAGTGCTGGGAGTCGAAGGCGTGGACGAGGATGCGGGCACCGTATTTTTTTCCAGCGACAAAGACGATCCCCGGCAGCGTCACATTTTTTCCGTCAAGCTGGATGGAACCGGCATGCAGCCGCTGACCCATGATGAAGGCATGTCGTCCGCAATGTTTTCCGAAGACGGCAAGCACTATCAATGGACATTTATGAGCCCGTCGGTTTCCCCGCGCATATCGCTATGCACGGTGGGAGCAACTTGCGCTCCTGTCTGGCAGGCGAACGACCAAGTAGCGGAATATGGATTGCGCGCGCCAAAGTTTCTGGAGTTCAAAGCGGACGACGGAACAACTCTCTACGGCCGCTTGTTGCTTCCGCCCAACGCGCCCGCCGGCGGCAAGATTCCGCTGATCGTAAATATCTATGGCGGTCCGGCGGCGCAGACGGTTTTGAAAGCGCCATCGAGTGCATTCGATGAAATCCTGGCGCGCCAGGGCTTCGCAATTTTCTCCGTCGATAATCGCGGCACGCCCGGCCGCGATCGAAAATTTCAAACGGCGATTCGTCACGAATTTGGCGCGATTGAATTGAAAGATCAGCTCACCGCGCTCGATCAGCTTTTCGCCAAATATCCGCAACTCGATCAGGACCGCATGGCGATGTGGGGATGGTCGAATGGCGGCTCGATGACCCTCTATGCCATGACGCATTCCGATCGCTTCCGCGCTGGCGTGGCCGTCGCGCCGGTGACGGATCAAATTAATTACGACACCATTTACACCGAACGCTACATGGGCCAATTGAAAGATGACGCGGCCGGCTATCGCGAATCCGACGTCACCGCTTCAGCCGCCAATCTCCACGGCGCATTATTGATAGCGCACGGCACCGGCGATGACAACGTTCACTTCCAGAACAGCGTTCAAATGATCGACGCGCTGATCAAAGCCGGCAAGCAATTCCGCCTGATGATTTATCCCAACAAAACGCACAGCATCGCCGGCAGCGACGCCCGCGATCATTTGTTCCACATGATCGAAGAGCACTTTGAACGGGAGTTAAAGTAGAAGGGTAAGAAAATCTGGGAAGGTACGACTTTAGTTGTGCCGTCAAACCTCAAAAACAAAAAGGGCTTTAGCCCGGTTGAGCCTACTTGTTTTTGCCTGTCTTTCGGCTCGAACTATCTTTGCTGGAACTCGCTTTTCCGGGGGACTCTTTACCCGAATCGCTCTTCGAAGATTCTTTCGCGGAGGATTCTTTGGAAGACGATTCTTTCGAAGAATCTCCGGGCTTCGACTTTTCGTCTTTCTTCGACTCTGAGCCGCCATCGGACGGTGCATGCGATTTATTCGCGTAATCGGTCACATACCAGCCCGATCCCTTAAACTGCACCGCCGGCGCGGAGATCATTTGCTCCACGCGCCCGCCGCACTCTGGGCACTTCTTGACCATCTTGTCGGAAAATTTCTGAATTTTTTCGAAGCGATGACCGCACTTCTGACACTTATATTCGTAAAGAGGCATGAGTTTGAGACGGTTGTAACGGAAAGCAACTCCACATTGATTCTAGGGGCGAAAGTTCACTGCCGTCAATGCAAGCGGCAAATGCAATGATAGACTCCGGCCATGAAGAGCGCAGATCGAAAATTGGATGGCTCCGAAATCGCCGGATGCCCACCCGCGCTTTACATCGTCGCTACCCCCATCGGTAATCTCGAGGACATTACCCTGCGCGCCCTGCGTGTGCTCAAAGAAGTGGATGTGATCGCCTGTGAAGACACGCGGCAAACCCAAAAACTCCTCAATCATTACGCCATAGCCACGCGTACCATCAGCTATCACCAACACAATGAAGCGGCGCGCGCGGCTGAGCTGGTAAAAGATCTTCAGCAAGGCGCCAGCGTCGCTCTGGTAACGGATGCGGGCATGCCGGGAATTTCCGATCCCGGATTTCGCCTGATTTCTCTGGCCATCCAGCATCGAGTGCAGGTGGTGCCGATCCCCGGCGCGTCCGCATTTCTCGCTGCACTGGTTGCGAGTGGCCTGCCTACCGATTCCTTCCGCTTCAACGGATTTCTTCCCCCCAAACACGGCGCGCGCCGAGCGGCATTGGAAGCGATCGGGGTATCGCAACTAACGCAGGTTTTCTACGAAGCGCCGCACCGCATCCTTGAAACGCTTGCCGATGTTGTGGAAGTTCTAGGCGCCACGCGTCAGGTCGTGATTGCGCGCGAAGTCACGAAGCTGCACGAAGAATTTCTGCGCGGAAGCGCGGCTGAATTGCTCGACACACTGAAATCACGCGACGCTGTAAAAGGCGAAATCACGCTGCTGATCGGCAAACCGGAAGACAAAACCAGTGCCGCAACGGGCGCCCTCACCCATCCTTCAATTCGTCAACGTATGGAACAAATGATGACGGAAGAAAAGCTGGATGAGAAAGATGCGTTAAAAAAAGTTGCCAAAGAGCGCGGGATCTCAAAAAGCGAAGTCTATCGCGAATGGCAACGAGTTAAATGATGCACTCCGAATCATGCGAAAAGCATAGTAGATCAATCAAGTGAAGATTTGTATCAAGGCATGCCACCTATATCAAACTTGAGAGCGGGATTTAGTGCTGCCTTCGGGGCGGGAATCAACTCCCGCCCCGAATTGCCACCGCGGTCTAGAATCTGAGCACAATACCCGTTGAGAACCGCACGTCGTTTTGCGTATTGCCAAAGAAGCGTGTTTGTACATAGTCGCCCTGAAAGCGCACCGCGACGGGACGGATGATTTTGTAATCGAGGCCGCCGCCGAGCGCCGTGGCAAAAGAAGTGTCGCTGGGCGATACCAGACCCACCCCGCCCGATGTGTCGCTGGTTGTAATGTGGCCCGCTCCAAACAGCGCCTCGGCGAAGGGACGGAATTTGCCGACGCTCACTGAAACTCGCGGCCCAAAGAGCGCCGTGAATTCGTGCGCATTTACGCTGGCCGTCGAATTGATTCCGCCCAGCTCGAATTGTTCCGTCTGTGTGCCGTAGTGGCCGGCAAAATCCGCCACAATGCCCACCCAGGGAAACACTTTGCCTTCGAGCGTGGCTTCCCACCCATTAAGATTGGCGCGATTCGAGTTGAGGAAATCCAGCGACGACGAACTCGTGTTCTCGAACGAGTAGCCCACAAAAACGTTCCCGCTGGTGGGAACCTGCGCGCTCGCCAGACCCGCAAACAAAAGCAAAGAAGCTACGATGAGGCTGATTTTTTGCATGACAATCTAAACCTTCCCTTTCCGGTCTAACCGCTTATATGGAAGTAAGTTGGATACGGAGGAATTAGATGCGGGAAAATCTTAGTTAGGTATGTGGAGTGACAAAAATTTACAGAATTTGCGCAAGTAAAATCTGGTTAATATTCGGAATCATTCCAAAAACGAAATCGTTCACCTGCAGAAGGGTATTCCGCGCGAACAATAGACCATCAAGTTCAACCTGCGCAAAAGCGAAATCAGAATCGCCAGACCAATCCCGTCGATCCGCGGAAATCATTTTGCGTAGCGCTCAACGTATGGGTGTGCATGTAGTCGAACTGCACTCGCCACGCGAAATGATGTAAAAACCAAAACTGAAATTTGCGATCGACTCCGCCGCCCAGATCTTCCGCCACCGCATAATGCACAAAGTTGTCCGAGTCCATACGTTGCTCGCCGCCCAAAATATGCACGAACGGCCGCCACTTACCATAATTCATGGATACACGCGGCCCCAGGAACAGGTTATATTGCTGGATTCCCTGGCGGTAAAAACCGCTGCCATCGAGCACCGCGCCGAACCACGGGTGGCGGGTGAGCGGGAAATCTTCAAACGACGCGTTCCATCCGCGCAAGGTGTAACGGTTGATCACGTCCACCGAATCGGCGTAAGAGGCTCCCACATATACGTTTCCACCCGGAAGCAGTTGCGCGTGCGACGTATTCGCCAGCAACATCATGCCCAGCAACGCCAGAACCAAGGCTGCGGTTTTTGACACGAAAATAATTCCTCCCCGGCAAATTATTGCCAGCAGCAAATTCTACCTGAATGCGTGAAATTCGTTAGATGCAGTGTACCCGAGCGCCAAGATGCCAGCCGTTCCAAATTTGTGGGCATCCGGCTTTGGTACCTTCGTGCAAAAATTTCCCCATTTTTTATGATTCCGAAACCACTTCCCAAGCGTCTATCTACTAGCATGCAATCTACAGAGGCAGTTTGGCAAACATGGGCGCCCCCGCAATGTGTGGTCGCGCCGGGAATTCAACCCAAGGAGTCGCAGTTGAAGCTCAGTTTAGAAACTCGCTATCGCGCCGACGTGGTGATTATTCACTGCCAGGGCCGTATCGTGTATCGCGATGAGGCTGCGGCGCTGTCGCACCTCGTGAGCGAAATCGTCGAGTGCGGCGGCAAAGTCGTGCTCGATCTCAGCGGCGTCAGCGCGATCGACAGCGCTGGGATCGGTGAATTGGTTCAGCTTCACACCTGGGCGCAGGATAAAAACGTCGAATTGAAATACGCCGGTCCGCGTCCATTTGTGCGCAATTTGTTCGACCTCACGGGGCTCAATTCGTTCTTCGAGATTCACCCCAGCCTCGGCGAAGCACTGGCGTCCTTCCAACCGTCGGAAGTCTGCGCCGATTGTTGATTCTTTTTTGAACAGAACGTGTCTTCCTTAGAATAAAGGCGGGATCGAATTCGATCCCGCCTTTTAGCTTTCCCGCTGAAATCGATAGCGCCCCGCCCGCTCCGTCGCAACCGCTTCCGCCACCTTCAGAAATGCTCGCGCCGCATGCGAAAGCCCCGCCTCTTTCCTGTAAATCAAGCGCAGCTTGCGCTGCACCCGCAGCTCGCGCACCGGAATTCGAATCAACTCCCCGCGCGCGATTTCCGTCTCCACGCTGATCTCCGGCATCAGCGCCACGCCGCTTCCGAAAGCCACGAATTGTTTGATGGCCTGCAACGTAGGCAGTTCCAAAGCCATGTGCAGCGGCGTTTTGTATTTCTGAAACATCTGCAAAACCTTGTCGCGGTATGGAGAGGAAACAATGTGCGCCACAAACGACTCTGTTCCCAGTTGCCGGATACTCACCTCCGGCGCCGCGGCCAGAGTATGCGTGGGAGGAACTACCAGCACCAACTCATCGAGATAGGCCACCACGGAATGCAACCGCGGTTCCTCCGGCTTATACGACAGCACTCCGAGTTCAGCGCTGTGCTGCAAGACATCGTCCGGAATTCTGCTGCCCAGCGCCCGCTGCACCGTGATTTTTATCATGGGATGCAGCCTGCGATACTCGGCCAGCACCGGCAGCAAATAAAGCGCGGTCAGTTCATTCGCGGCAATCACGAGCTTGCCTTTTTGCAGCTCGCGCAACTCGGAAAGCGATTCCTGCGCATCGTGGCGCAGGTTCAACAACTTCTCGGCATATTCATAAAGCACCTGCCCCGCATCGGTGAGAATGCCCTCGCGTGAAGAACGATCGAACAAAGCTTCGCCCAGCTCATCCTCCAGCTTGCGGATGGTCTGACTCACCGCCGATTGCGTCCGGTGTAGCTTCTCCGCGGCGCGTGAAAATCGCCGCTCCCGGGCCACGCTTAAAAACACTTCCAATTGCGAAAGTTCCATAAATCACGCCTTAATAAATTATGCAATATACATTAGTAAATCTTATCATAGAAGAAACACTAATGATTGCTTAATAATTATAAGCATCACTTCATCTGCCTCACCCCGTATCATGAAGTTACTACAGCATTCGTAATTCTTTGAGGAAAGAATTCATGGCCGCAGAGCAAGTTCGCATTACCGTTTTCGACACCACGCTGCGCGACGGAGAACAGTCGCCCGGTTGCAGCATGAATCATCAGGAAAAGGTCCGTCTGGCGCACCAGCTCGACCGCCTGGGCGTGGATGTAATCGAAGCCGGATTTCCCATCTCATCCGACGGTGACTTTGAATCCGTGAAGGCCATCGCCAGTGTGATCCGCCGGCCCATCATCGCGGGCCTGGCTCGCGCCTGCCGCCCCGACATCGAACGCGCCTGGGAAGCTCTGAAAGACGCCGCCCATCCCCGCATTCACATCTTCCTCGCCACTTCTGACATCCACCTGCAATACAAGCTGCGCATCACGCGCGACGAGTGTCTCGCGCAAGCTCGCGAGGCTGTGCGCTTTGCCAGGTCGCTCTGCAACGATGTGGAATTTTCTCCGGAAGACGCCACCCGTACCGACCCCGATTTTCTATGTCGCGTGCTCGAAGCCGTAATAGAAGCTGGCGCAACCACGCTGAACATTCCCGATACCGTTGGCTTCACCATACCCACGGAATTCGGCAATCTTATCCAGACCATCCGCCGCCGCGTGAAGGGAATTGAAAACGTAACCATTTCCGCCCACTGCCACAACGATCTCGGCATGGCCGTTGCCAACACCATGGCCGCCGTCGCCGCCGGTGCGCGGCAAGTGGAGTGCACCATCAACGGGATCGGTGAGCGCGCCGGCAACGCTGCGCTGGAAGAAATCGTGATGGCAATGCGCGTACGCCGCGATCGCTATCCTTACGAAACCGGCATTGCCAGCGAACAACTTTTCTCTGCCAGCCAGATGCTGAGCGAGATTATCGGCGTACCCGTGCAGCCCAACAAAGCCGTCACCGGACGCAACGCCTTCGCCCACGAAGCCGGAATCCACCAGGACGGCGTGCTCAAAAATCCGCTGACCTACGAAATTATGACGCCGCAATCCGTCGGCGTGCCCGATTCAAAACTCGTGCTGGGCAAGCACTCCGGACGCCACGCGCTCAACATGCGTTGCGAACAACTCGGCTATCACTTCGACCGCCGCGCCCTGGATGACATCTATCGCCGCTTCGTCCGCCTCGCCGACAAAATCAAGCACGTGGAAGATCACCACCTGCTGGAGTTGATCCGCGACACGCACAAGCCCGCAGCCTCGGCCACACCTTTGTTCGAGCCGCTTCCCAGTGCCGCAGCCGCCGCCAGCGTGCCCGTGCACGAATCGCCGCGCCCATTTCCTCTCGTTCCGCCAAAAGACGCCTTCAATCTCCCGCTGCCCGTCGCCGCGGAACAGCATCACGATCAGGAAGATTATTTGTGGGGCGTGTAGCGTTTTAGTCAGAGCGTAGAAACTTCCGCTAAACTAACTCCCTGCATGCTCCTAAACCTGACCATCCTCCCCGGCGACGGCATCGGCCCTGAAGTCACTGAGCAAGCCGTCCTAATTCTTCGCACGATTGCCGATTCCTTCGGACATCAACTTCAACTGCAATCCAAAAATATCGGCGGCGTGGCGCTAGCCGCTGTAGAAGATCCTCTGCCCGCCGACACTCTGCAAGCCTGCCTGACTTCTTCCGCAGTGCTGATGGGCGCGGTCGGAAATCCAAAGTTCGATCACTATCCCAATCACCTTCGCCCGGAAGCCGGATTGTTACGCTTGCGTCGTGAGCTAGGCGCCTACGCAAATCTGCGCCCCGCGATTTGTTTTCCTGCACTCGAAGATTCCTCGCCGCTACGCCCGGAACTGGTCCGCGGAACCGACATCATGATCGTGCGCGAGCTGCTGGGCGGCCTTTACTTCGGCGAACCGCGCTCCATCACAGGCGCGGCGGGCGCGCGTGTGGCCACCAATACCATGACTTACGGTGAAGCAGCCATTGAGCGCATCGCCCGCGTTGCCTTTGACCTGGCGATGAAGCGCCGCAAAAAAGTCCTGTCCGTCGACAAAGCCAACGTGCTCGAGTGCTCGCGCTTGTGGCGCGAAGTCGTGATCCACTGCGCCAAAGATTATCCCCAGGTGCAGCTCTCGCACACCTATGTCGATTCCGCCGCCATGTACCTGGTGCAGCGCCCCAAAGATTTCGACGTGCTGCTCACCGAAAATATGTTCGGCGACATTCTTTCCGATCAAGCCGGAGGCGTAGTGGGATCGCTGGGCCTGCTGGCCTCAGCCAGCATCGGCGGCCCGGTCGGCCTTTACGAGCCGGTACACGGCTCGGCACCCGACATCGCCGGCAAGGGGATTGCAAACCCATTAGGCGCAATTCTTACCGTGGCCCTGCTCCTGCGCCATTCCTTCCATCTGGAACGCGAAGCAGAGTGCGTCGAGGACGCCGTAAGCGCCGTCCTGAATGAAGGAATTCGCACCGCGGATCTGGTCCGGACAAGGGAGACTGCGGCCTCTACGTCGGAGATGGGAGGTAGAGTGGTTGAAGCGGTGCAGGCTTATCAAAAGCAAAAAAAAGCTGAATAGAAAGATCAAATTCTCGATGAAGGTCGCCCAGGCAGGGTCTTCACTGGCTGCGGAGCCACCGCAACTCCGCCATCGTATTTTCCCGTCATGCTGTACCAGCGTACCCGCAGCATCTCCTGAAACATGCGTGCTCCATCCATCAGCGGATTGATGCGCGTGCCCCCGCTGTGGCCCCAGCGCACCGGGACCTCTTCCACGCGGAAACTGAATTTGCGCGCCAGAAAAAGAATCTCCGGATCGAAGCCCCAGCGCTCAATACGCTGCAAAGGAAGGATGGTCTGCGCCGCGCGGCGCGTAAACGCTTTAAAGCCGCATTGCGTATCTGCGAATTGCAAACCCAAAATCATTCGCAGCAATAAATTGAAGATTCTGCCAAACAACTGCCGGTGCAGCGACTGCCGGTGCGTTTGCAGCTCCGCGCGCAGCCAGCGCGATCCAATGGCAATGTCCGCTCCCCCATCCAAAGCTTGCAGCAGCTTCGGCATTTCCTCGATCGGCGAGGATAAATCGGCGTCGCTGAACAGTACGATATCGCCGCGCGAACTCAAAATCCCATTGCGCACGCTATAGCCCTTGCCGCGATTCCCCGGATTCTCCACCAATCGAAGGATGGGATTCTTTTTGGCAAATTCGCGTACGATCTCGGCCGTGTTATCGCGCGAGCCGTCGTTCACCACAATCACTTCCGCATCCCATCCCTGTTGTTGCACATAGGCCAGCACTTTTTCCAGGGTTGCCCTGAGGCGCGCGCTTTCGTTGTATGCGGGGATAACGATGCTGTACGTCATATCACTGTCGATGCGCTTGATCATGCCATCCGGCCGCCCGGATAGCTTAAGATGTAGGTTTTCTCTTACCTGTTGCCCATCCAAATGCTGAGTTATTGTACGTCCCGGGCGGACGATTGGGAATTGAGGTGCAAGGCACGAACCGGGCCTTTCAGGCCACATTTCGCTCTTCCCGGAGCATGCCGAGAAACGCATTCACCAGGCCGCCATCGAGCAATCCCTGGCGGGCCTTCTCAAACATTACCTGCGCCGACTGATCGTGGCCAAATGCCGGTTTATAAGGCCTTTCCGTGCGTAAAGCATCATACACGTCAACCACTTGCAAAATCCGCGCCAGCAGCGGAATCTCACCCTCCCGCAATCCATCCGGGTAACCCGAACCATTCATATGCTCATGATGATGCCGGATAATCGGCAGCACCAGCCGCAGTGATTTCAGCGGCTTGCAAATATTTTCCCCAGTCACCGGATGCTGCTTCATAATCTCCCACTCATCCGGTGTAAGATCGCTGCCTTTCTTCAAAATTTCGTCCGGGACGGCAACCTTTCCCAAATCGTGCAGATACCCGCCCCGGCGTAGGGCGATAATCGAATCCTCGTCCAGCCGCAAATACCGCCCCATATCGGCCGCGTTCACCGCCAGCCGTTCGCAATGTCCCTCGGTATAAGGATCGCGGCCCTCCACGATCAGCGCCATAGCGCAAAGTACGGAGTCCACCGTCTCCAGTTCGTCGGTAAACTCCTTCATGCGCAGCAGCGACTTGACCCGGGCCGTCAGCTCTTCGGCCAGCACCGGCTTGTTCAAAAAATCGTCCGCACCCGCCTCGATGCCGCGCACCTTATCCGAACTGTCCACCAATCCGGTAATCAGCACAAAAGGAATCAGCCGCGTCGCCGGATTGTCTTTCAAATCACGGCACAACTCATAGCCCGATTTCCCCGGCATACGCACATCCGACAAAATCAAATCAGGAGGCTGGCGGCGCACCTCCGCCTCGGCCTGCTGCGCATCCGCCGCCGTAATCACTTCGTAGCCGCGCATGGTAAGCAGTTGCGTCATCAGCCCGGCGATGCTGGGGTTGTCATCGACCACCAGAATTCGCGGCGCCTTTCGGCTTGTCGCTACCTCACCCATCCCTGGATGAGAAGCGCGTTCGCGCAAGGAAGTTGTCAGCAGATGATTCAGTTTCGAACGAAATTCACGCGGAAGGCTCATGATGAGATGAACGAATTTATTTTACTGCAATTCGTGCAGTCACAACCGTGAGACGCGACAACAACAGAACCAGCAGTCATTTATTTTTGCATTCCCAATTCGGCACAACGTTGCTTTGCTGTGACGCCGATCCTTGTGCGATTGTGCAACTTCTGCCTACTCTCGCCTCATGCTCCAGCTATCTCTATCGCGCTTCCACCTACAACTGATACTCATCTCCGTCATAAGTCAAAGCACAACCGCCTTCTCCACAAATAAGCCGCATATCATCACCTTCGGCAAATCGATTTCAGTCCAATGGTTTGCGGAAAGGGATGCCGAAAATGCAAAAGCGATCCCGCTGAAAGTCCGGCCGCTGCTGGTTGATGCCCGCATGAAAGAATTCACTCTCGGCCTGCCGCACGACGTCACCGACCGCCTGTTCGTGATCCGCCGCGCCTTTCGCATGAATGACAGCCTGCCCGAGGAATCCGCATCCCCGCCGCATTGGCAATGGCAGCGCGGTGGATGGCTTCTGGTCGACCGCGTAACCGCCCGCATTTCTCCTTTGAATCTTCCCGAATTCGACACGCAATATTCCGCAGTCAGTTGGTACCGCGACTACGCCGCCTATTGCGGTCTCTCCGACGATGGTAAAAAAATCTACGCCGTAGTAGCGCAAATCAACCGCCGCAAGCCGGTATTGAAAAAGGTTCTCGACAGCGCGGCCATGAAAGATGAAGAAAAAATCCCATCTCCCGACTCCATCTGCCCAGCCCCCGCGTGGCAACGATCTCCCGCCCGAGTAAGTTTCGAGCCAACAAACGCCGCCAAACAAACCTTCGCTGTCCGCGGCCACTTAGTAGACCTGATCACCGAAGAAGAGGACGACGAAGAAGCCGAAAAGTAATTACAACGCGCGCGCGAGCAAGAACGCGCCCAGCGTAAACAGATACATTCCCGAAAATCCCACAACCAGGAGCAACATTTGCGTCGCCCGCGTCCGCTTCCGCAAGTACGCCGTCTGCTCACGCACCAGCGCCAGGAATGGAAAAGACGAGTAGAACAAAGCCTGCACTGCAGGAGCGTCGCGATAGATCTTCGTCAGCCCCATGTATAACGCTGACATCGCCAGCGCGCTCCAGATCATAGTGCGCTGTGCAGCCTGCCGGTCCTCCCGCGAAAGCTTTGGCCCGCCCGCCGCGCATCGTTGCAACAGTTGAAATGTCATTGTGTCCTTCCCTTCGATTAGTGTCGCCTGCGATTGTTGAAGCGTTGCCTGTTGAAGCAAACCTTGTTGAATCGACGCTTGCTGCAAATCCTGAACCTCTTGCTGCTGAATGTCCGACCGCGGAATCTGCGGATAAAGGTGAGCATCGATAGCCCCCGCTAACACGTCCAACACCAGCCCCGGAGAAGTTCGCTGGCTCGCCAGCACAGCCCCGAACTCCTCGCCGTAGCGCTCCCGCCACCGCGCCGGATAAAGCCGTAGCAGCCAGTTCATGCGCTGGCCAGCCTCCGCTGCCCCGTGCGTGCCACTGCCATCATCGAATCCAGCCGGGCGCGCAAAGCGCGCTCGCCCAGTGCAGTCAGCTTGTAAGGATTGCGACGGTCTTCACTTTTCAACGGCTCAATCAGCCGCCGCGCCTCCAGCCGGGCCAGCGCTCCATAAAGCGTTCCCGGCCCCAGCCGCACCCCGGCAATGGCTTCAATATCTTCCGTCATGGAGTAGCCATGCCTCGGGCCCTCCGCCAGGCTCACCAGAATGAGCAAGGCCGGCTCCGAGAATCTGCCAAAGTCATCCAGCTCAGCATCGTTGTTGGTTTTTCGCATCATCCCGCATTCACTCCATATAGTACGCGATACGTACTACGTTATACGATATAGTACGTTGCACGTACTACGATGTCAAGGGATAAATGCGTTGACATGAGGTTGTTGTCTTAATCTCCGGAAACGAAAGACCTGAAGCAAAAAGACTTGCAAAGGAAGACAAACAAGCAGCCGCAAAATACCCGCCCAGAGCCGCTTTCGACACCTCCGCGATAAATATTTAGCCGCTGTGTGAACAGCCTTGTATTAAAATTAGCCAGCTTCCATTCGCAGTCCCTTTTTTCCAATTCACATTTCCCAAAGGAACCAAATGTCCGAGCGCCAGTCCCGTACCCGCCAACCTATCAAGCTTATCCCCTCTCTAGAAAAACGATTGAGCGCCTATGCCCTGACCGCCGCAGCCGTAGGTTTGGGTGCTCTTACTCCTTCGAGCGTGGAAGCGAAAGTCGTCTACGTTCCCGCAACCAAAGTTCTCACCAGCGGAAGCTTCACCCTGCCAATCCAGGGAGGCAACGGCGCTGGTTGGACATTCTTTGACGGCTTCCATGCGAACTCTTTCTCCTTCGATAACCTGTCGGTTCGCCCGTTGAATGGAGCAGCCGTCGTGGTTGGCAAGGGATACGCCGAAGCGCTTGCCGCGGGCGCCAGCATAGGCCCCGACGCAGCTTTTCAGTCCAGTCCCATTCGCATGGAGAAAGTTGAATTCCTGTCCGACAGCAGCCTGACCATGGCCTACGGCCCGTGGGCGAATGTCAGCAACCGCTATCTGGGATTGCGCTTCGTTCTCAACGGCGAAACGCACTACGGCTGGGCCCGCTTCACCGTAGCGAACTCGGGAAACCTGACCGGCGGACTCCACATCAAAGCGACCTTTACCGGCTACGCGGTAGAGAGCGTAGCCGATCGTCCGATTCAAGCCGGAACCACATCAGGACCGGAAGAGGTAAAAGAATCCGGCAGCCTGGGATGCCTGGCGCTCGGTTGTGCCGGACGAGAACAGTAGTAAGAACCGAAATAGTTACAACCAGCGGGTGACCTAACATCGGTCCTTGTCATTCCGAGGCGTGCGTCCTTGGCGGGCGCCTCGGTTATCTCTTCACAAAAACGTGAGTAGCGTTTTCTCCCGCGACGGTTTGCGAAATAGAGAAGCCAAGCTTCGGTAGATCGATCCCGGAAAATAAATTCTCCCCTTCGCCCAGCAGAACCGGTGACACGGCTAAATGCATCTCGTCGATTTGGCCGGCGCTAAGGTACTGACGAATCGTGGAAACTCCGCCGCCAATCCGCACATCCTTACCCGCGGCCGCCGCTTTCGCTTGCATAAGAGCAGCTTCCAATCCATCGGCGACAAAGTGAAACGTAGTGCCGCCTTCCATCGCGAGCGGAGCGCGCACGTGATGCGTGAGCACAAAAACCGGCGTATGGTACGGCGGATTCTCGCCCCACCATCCTTTCCACGAATCGTCTTTCCACGGACCACGGACCGGCCCAAACATATTGCGCCCTAAGATCCACGCGCCAACATTTTCGAAAGACAGCGCAGCTACATCGTTGTCGATGCCCGTGTTCCCGCCGCTTTGACTGTGCATCTTCTTGAATGCTTCTGTCTGGAAAAACCAGCCATGCAGTTCGAGCCCGCGCACGCCAAGCGGATTCTGCAAATCCTGCCGAGGCCCGGCCCCAAACCCATCAATGGAAACCGAAAATGCAGCAACTTTTACTTTGCCCATATTGCAATTGTATTCAACGCGAGCCGATTCAGTGGAGAGGATGTCCGTTGGAACACTCAAGGCTGATTGTCCAACTGCTGGAGGTTTGAGGTAGCGATTTGCAGGGAGTAGAGCAGCAGGCTGGCAGTTTTGCGGTCGATCTGGCCGGCGGCCAGCAGGCGCATGACTTGGGTGAGCGAAAGCTGGATGGAGTCGGCGTCTTCGAGGACGGGCAGCGTGAAAGGGAGGCTGCGGTTGTTGCGCACGCGCTCGGCGCTGACTGCAACGCGCTGTTCGTGGTGGCGCTTGTGGTGGTAGCAGAAGCGGCTGCGGCGCATGGCAGGCGATCCGCAGTGGACGCCCTCCGCCATGATGTGCATGCACGGCTTTGGCAAACGAGCCATGATGATCTCCTACGGTGTTACCCTATGCCCCTGCGGGGTCTTGTAATGTGAGGGTTAGCGGAAATTTGCGAGTTAATCTCCGGGCTGTAATTGGTTAGAGGCAAAATCTTGAGCCCTCGCGGGTTAGTCGGCCTATATGTTTACTTGAGTTAATGAGCTACAAAAGACAGTATTTGATATTGCGGAAAGCTAGACAAGGGTAGATGAACGGTGGGGTGTGTGAAAAACGAGAGCCCAAGAGGTTGAGGGCTGTGGAATCCCACCTTGGGCAAAGAACGCCAACGATGGGGCACCGGGCAGCTTTTGGGGTGAGCAAGGTTCTCTGCTGCCGGAGGACTTTAGCCTCAGTGATCAGTTGAAAAGCGGCCAACGATAATCACTTCAAAACCGGCCAAGGGAAGATGCCGGGGACGTAAGATTCTTTTACTCTGCTACTCGTATTCGCGCAAGTCTGCATCGAAAGGGCGGCCCATCTTCCGCTGACCGGCGGTGATCAGCCACGATCCCAAGATAGCTACTCGACCTGCTACGCATTTGAGTGATGGGGATGTTACGACAGTTAGAACGAGATCAGCACCGATCACTCTGTAGACTTTAAGAGCAGTTGGGGCTTATCCAGTTGAGAACGCAAAGTCTCTGAGCAGGCTGTGAGTGGCCGACTTGATCCAGCCCTCTGTTGTGCCACCGGCAGTGCGCGCTGCAGATCGAGTTTTGCTCCCGTCAGCAGGGTGCACGCTGTACTCGTGCATTATTATATCGGGCGGGAACTGAAGCGAATTACTCGGTAAACTACTGGTCCCAGCACCAACGCAATCGCGCCGCCGATCACCGCAAAGTGGTCGCTGCCTAAGAGTGCTACCAGCGCCATCACCACCGGTGCCGCCACTACGTAGAACAATCCTGTACGACCGCCGGGGATCAGGAATGTCCGCCGCCTCTCTGGTCGGGTGCGACGAAGCTTCCATGCCGATAGCACCGTCAGCACCGTGGTTGCCGAACGCAGCCAGATGTATACCGAAATAAGTTGACCAAGACTTTGCCACGCCAACAGCGCGTAGATCACCGTCGACACAACAATGGCCAGCCAGGGCGTTCCATAGCGCGAATGCTTGTGAGTGAGCACGGCGGGAAGATATCCGTCTTCCGCCATGGCAAATGGCATACGGGTGGTTGTGAGGACAGTGCTGTTTAGCAAGGCCACATTGCCTACCATGGCTGCTAGGGTCATCCAGGTGCCGAGCCATGGTCCGCCGATGATTCTGGCTGCATCTGAAAAAAATCCGGTGTGCCATTTTTCCCATGCCCCTGCCGAAGCGAGTGCGGCCAGCGTGGGCACGAAATAGGCTGCAATCGAGAGCGGCACCACTAATGCAAGCGCCCGCGGATAGGCGTGTTGTGGGTTCTCGACTTCTTCCGCTACGGTGGAAAGTTGTTCGTAGCCCGAGTAGAGCCAAAGGCCGAGCGCCAATCCCACGCCGAAGATCTTAAATGTAGGCTGATGCGGAGGAACCAACGGGACAAATGGGTTGTGATGCCACTTCATGAATCCCATCACGATCATCGCGATGACCGGAATGAAGATGAAAATTTCCAGCGCGGTCGCGACTTGCCCCACCATTTGAATCCCACGCACGTTGATCCAGGTGATGACGGTGATCAGCGCGACAGAAATCAGATAGTGCTTCCACCCCGTGATGCCGGGATAGTAGTAGACGAGATAATCGGTGAAGAGAACGGCGTAAGCTCCGCCCAGCAGAAACGAAGCGGACCAGTTCCACCAGCCGGCAAGAAAACCCCAGAAGTCGCCAAATGCGGCACGGGTCCAGCGATAGAAGCCGCCTTCCACGGGCATCGCCGTGGTGAGTTCCGCCGAAACCAGAGAAACCGGAATGCACCAGAAGAACGGCAGGATCAGCAGGTAGATCAATGTCATTCCCGGACCGGAGGTCGTGACCATATCTTCCAGGCCGAACGGCCCTCCGGTGGTGTACGAGAACATGACGAAGACGAGGTAGAAGAGGCTGGCTTTGCGGAGCGTAGAAGTGTTGGAGGTGGTCAAAGTGTTTTGTTGAATCTTTGCGAAACCGCTATGCGGCCAACGGCTTTGTCAGCGCGCCTTCCAACTCCAGTAGCCGGCGTTTCAATTCCAGGCCGCCTCCATAACCGCAAAGTGTGCCATTGGAGGCGATGACGCGATGACAGGGGACGACGATCGCAATTGGATTGCGGTTGTTCGCCATGCCTACGGCGCGAAAGGCGCTCGGCTTGCCAACTGCACGCGCTATATCTGCGTAGGTGCGGGTTTCGCCGTAAGGGATGGCCAGCAATGCTCGCCAGCAAGCAAGTTGGAAATCGGTGCCACGCGGATCGAGGGGAAAAGTGAACTTGCGCCGATCGCTGGCAAAATATTCTTTGAGTTCTTCCGTGTAGAGACGAAGGCGATCCGGAGAAGCTTCGAACACGAATCCCTTCTTTTCCTCCCGAAGATCGCGCGGGTTAGGACGGATGGATTGCTGTCCGGGCAATCTGGCATCGAATTCCAAGGCGACCAATCCTTTGGCCGACGCGGCGAAAAATAAAGGCCCAATGGCCGAATCGATACTCGCGGTGTGCAGCGTTTCCATGGCAGCGATCTCCTTACAGCACACCACGATAGCAGAGGTCCTGGGCAATTTGACCCCGGTTCCGGCCTTAAGGTCCGAATTCGGCTGGTCCACCCCAAACTGAAAAAAGACATCAGACGTTGACAGAAAGGCAGTTTTGCCCCAAAGTGTGTGCGGCGTGCTTATGGCTCTCTTCCGAAGTCCTGTGAAAAAAGGCTTCCTTGTTGCTCTGGTGCTGGTGCTTGCGCCAGTTTTGTTTGTAGGCGTGGTCGCGCTGGCTGCGGGCGACTGGCGGTCGATTGGGTCCACTGCTGGCGGAGACGAAGTTTCAATCAGCTCGGTTACCAATCACAAGAACGGCCTGCGCAGCGCGTGGATTCGCGTGGAATATAAAGACCCAACGAAGTTGCCGCAGGGTGGCCCGTTTGTCGAGCTGAGAGCCCGGGTTCGATTTAATTGTGCGAGCGGAAGCGCTGTGCCGAATTCGGAATGGTTCTATTCGCGCGATCACAGCGGAAAACTGGTGGTAAGCAAGAAGACCCGACGGGACGATCAATTTGGCGAATTGGCTGAGGGCAACTTTGGCGAATTGGCTCGAGATTTTGTTTGCAAGCAGAAGTGAATCATCCCGCCCGAGCTACCTCCTTACTTATCACAGCGTTTGCGGAAGAACTCTGGCTGGTTGTACTCTCCAAAGTTCGTTGACCGCGAGGTAAATTTTCCACAAGGCTGGCACCTCGGTAACCTCTCGACCACTTCCACCTGCGGCGTTTCCGTCATATGCTGATATTCGAAAAGCAGCCCACGTAAGCCTGCTGCAAAATTCACTCTCAGTATGGATGGACTTAGTTTTTATTCGCTGGTGGCTGCAGGCGGCACTATAGTTCTTTTCGGCGCATACGTGCTCCTGCGCCGCAAACCCAAAGGCCCAGCGGAATTGGAGCGCGAACGGCGCACATGGCTCGACGGCATCGGCCGCATCACGGATGGTACTGTGATTGACGTACATGAAATGCCGCCTCTCGATGGCCATCACGCGGCCGTTTTGCTGATTTACAAATATGACGTGGCGGGAGTGTCGTACGAATGTTCGCAGGATGTAACCTATCTGCGGCAATGGATCAATCTTCATTCGTGCCGGCTCGGGCTGCCGACCTCAGTCAAGTATGACCCGCACAATCCCGGCAACTCGCTTGTAGTTTCGGAGAGCTGGATGGGATTAAGGCAGTAAATGCTCGTCCAAGGGCTGACCGGCAGAAATTGCCAGACAGGGTTAGCGCGAAATTCAAGTCTGTGCGATTGCTCCGGTAGTTTCCTGGTCCATAGCCTGCCCCGCGTCACACAATCTCGCTTCAAAGAATTCCTCTACCCTCGTTAAGATATCGACCGCGCTCTTCGAGTCGTAGATTGCCTTGCGAAGTCCGGCTCCACCGGGTACGCCATGCGTAAACCAGGAGGCAAACTGCTTCATTTTGCCAACTGCATCGGGAAGTTCTTCTTCGATCAGCATTTGAAAGTAGGCTCGGATCATCTGGTAGCGATCGGCTTCGGTGGGTTGGTCGTAAGGATTACCAACTACACCGCGATACTGTTCAATCTGGCGGAAAATCCACGGATTCGAGGGCGCGGTCCGGCCGATCATGACTGCATCGCAACCAGTCTGCGTAACCATGGCGCAGGCGTCTTCCGGTGAGCGAATGTCGCCGTTGCCAATCACGGGAATCTTTACTGCGTCTTTCACGGCCGCGATCCACTCCCAGCGGGCCTGGCCGCTGTAACCTTGCTCACGAGTACGGGCGTGAAGAGCGACGGCGGCCAATCCGCAGGATTCGGCCATGCGAGCCAATTCCACGCACACGATTTCGTCTTCGTTCCATCCCGCGCGAAATTTCACGGTGAAGGGAATGGTCACGGCGGCGCGTACGGCTTCAAAGATGCGGCCTATTGCTGGAAGATCGCGCAGAAGTCCGGAGCCTCCATTGCATTTCACAACTTTTTTCGCGGGACATCCCAGATTCAAATCAACGAGATCGAAACCGAAACCCTCGACCATACGGGCGGCCTCGGCCATCACTTCGGGATTACTGCCAAAAAGCTGCGCTGAGATGGGATGCTCGTCTTCGTAGAAATGCAGGTAACGCTTGGCCTTCTGATCTTTTTTTCGGAGGATACCATCGGCTGAGGTGAACTCGGTCATGATCAGTCCGCATCCGCCGAGATTGCGGATGAATCGGCGGAAAACAGTGTCGGTGACCCCGGCCATGGGGGCGAGGACTGTGGCAGGGGCAATACGGACCTTGCCGATCTGAAGACTCATGGGAACAACCTTCGAAGGCCCAGCCTGGCGGACGAGACTGTCTGCCCTACCCGAGTTGTCCCAGAACTTCTTCACCGTTCTATTCTACTTGGGCCTGCAAAATTAAGGCCCCCGCCGAAGCGAGGGCCAATGTCAAAGTGTTGAAAAACCTTACTTCTTGGCAGTTTCGCCAGCCTTGGCGTACTTGCGGCGGAAGCGCTCGACGCGGCCGGCGGTATCCATCAGCTTCTGCTTGCCGGTAAAGAAGGGATGGCAGGCGGAGCAAATTTCCACAGAGATATCGCCCTTATGGGTAGAGCGGGTCGTAAAAGTGCTGCCGCATGCACAATGCACGCGAACTTCGTTATAAGCGGGATGAATGGCTGCTTTCATAGGTTAGACCTCGATGCAAACCTATAGATTCTACCGGAACTGTTGGGGATTCAGCAATGCCGAGCCTTGGGCTAGGCCTCAGAACCGGAACTGATACGACACCTTCACGAAGAATTGCCGGCTATCGTTCATGAAGCCCCGGGACGTGTAGAGTCCGGCCAAGCCTGCTGGGTCCTGCATGAGGTCGTGATTCAGATTTTGTAGGTCGCTGTTGTAGCCAACGTAAATTGCCGTTCCCGGGTGCACCAGATACGTCAGCAGCACATCGGCGTTAAATTCCTTCTCGGTGGGCAGATAAGTGTATGGATAAATGGTGTTTCCCGGCGTGCTGGCCAGCAACCCGTTGTATTGCATGATGACGCGCAGAGAGAGCTGCGGGGTGAACTGCCAGTTCCATTTGCTGCGCACGATGTGGTCGTTGAAAATGCCCTTGCCTATGCCGGGAATCTGAGAAGCGGCGATCAGGTACGTGTTCTCTGTCGCCCGCAAGCGTTCGTAGAGATACGTGTTTTCAATTTTCAGGGGCTTCATGGGGCGAAGCGTCAGCGTGCCTGTTGCGGTGTCTTCCCTCGCCAGAAATGGCAGGTTGAGCGGCGCAGGGGCGCCGGGAGACGCGACGAAGTTCCCGCCGTCACCCCAGTGATAGCTGGCGCCCACGGTTATTTTGGGGAGAACGCTGGTCTGCACCGAAGCGCCGCTGCTGTGCTCGTGATAGTCCTGATTGCCTTGGACCTGGCAGGAGAAGCCGAGGAAGCAGAAATCTTGCGGGCGCAGCCGCTCTCTTAATTCTTCGTAGGGAAACAAATAGATAAAAGTCTGCCCGCGGCCTTGTATCGCGAGGTAAGGCTGATAGTCGGTGTCGAGTCGATTGCCTTCGTGATCGAATACATAACGCTGGTTCAGCGAAGGACCCCAATCGACGATCCAGCCTTTTTTCGGACGGAAGCGATAGTCGGCAATCTGGTAAAGTCCGCGAATGTCGACGCGGTTCACGAATCCCGGCACGGTGACGAAACCGGGGCTGATGTCGTCGTAAATTCCCTCGTAGGAAAAGTGCAGGCCTTCGCGCTTCAGGTCGAGTTTGTCGGCGGGTCCGGCGTAGTAATTGTTGTTACCAAGGTTGCCGGAGTTAAAGGGATACAAATTGTATTCGCAGGTCGATTCCAGGTTGCCAGTGTTCAGGCCCAGCAGATTGCTGGAGCTGGTGACTGCCTGTGCGTCAAGACTCCAATTAGAGTTGAACTTTAGCCGGGTATCGACTCCGCCCACGCGGTTGAACTCACCGGTCGTCGGACATTCCCAATCGGTATAGACCGCACCGATGCTCGACTGCTTAAATATGTCGCGGCTTACGCGGGCAATCGTGAAATAGGAGCGGATGCCGGACAGCGCGTCGGAGCAAATGAGGGAAGTTGCGGGGCAGTAATCGGGCACGGCCAGTCCGGGTGCTCGATCGTCGGTCGACATGATGCCGACCGAATACGGCCCTTCTTTTCCCGTGAGGCGAATGCCGGCTGACGGATCCTGAATGTTGCGGGTGAAAAACAAGTCGAGGGGCGTGCGGAAATAATCTTCATTTTCCAGAAAAAATGGACGCTTCTCCGGAAAATAAACTTCGAAGCGCTGATTGACAGTGATCTGCGGATCTTCCGACTCGACCTGGCTGAAATCTGGATTCGCCGTTAGATCCAGGACAAAATGATCGCGGATCACAAACTTCGCGTCCATGCCCGTTTGGCCCTGGGCATCGGCATTTTGAAAATACGGATTGTAGGGATCACGCTGATCAAGCGCGCGAAAGCCGCGCATGATGCCGTAAGGGATGAGTTCGATATCGCGGCCCGGCGAGATGCCTTCCAGGCCGAGTAACGTCGCCGCCTGGCCTAGCCTGCCTTGCACCTTGTAAGAAATTTGCGGCCAAAATGAGTCTTCGTTTTTACGGACTATGCCGCGATAAAGGATGATTCCCCAATCCTGCTGTTTTGTCGAAGGAAAGCGCAAGCTCTTGAATGGAATTGCCATCCAGACGACAAAGCCGCGACCGGTGACTTTGCCTTTTGAATCCCACACGGTATCGAATGAGGTGTCGAAGTTTCCGCTGATTTCATCGCGTGTGGCTTCGCTCCAGATGGCGTCCCATTGCACGCCGAGCGGCGTGGTTTGGAAGGCATAGGCGCGTCGACGATCGTGAAAAGTATCGAGCATGACTTCGACTTGATCATCATCGTAAATATCCTCGCGGCGGGACATGCGCGCCCGCACTTTCCGAGGATCGTCAAAGCAGACGAAGACGATGTAAAGATTTTTCTGGTCGTAACCGAGATAGGCCTCCGTCGCCTCTGAAACTGGTTCGCCGTCATGCGGATTACGCTGCGCGAATCCGGTGACCTTCGCCATCTGCGAGGCCGTTTCTCCTTCGGGCTTCATGGTCAAAAAATCTTCCAGCACAGGCGCATGCGCGAGGCGCGGAATGGTTAGCGCGGGCGCCACCTTCGGCGCTTTCGGTGCAGGCTGAACTTCGGGATTTTTGATGGCAGGCTCGGGTTCCTGCGCCGAGGGCGCTGGATTTTGCGGCGTAGGCTGCGGCTTCTGACCGGGTGGTGAAGGATTGGCTTCGGGAGGCGGCGGCGGGTTTTGTGGTGTTATCTGCGGATTCTGGGGATTGGAATTCGATGGCGATGAGCCGGTATTCTGCAGATTCGCGCTTGAATTCTGCGAAATTTCAGTCCGCAACTCTTGCGCCAATACGAAATTTACTGTCCCACACAAAGCAAGACAGGCGACAAGAGCTAGCTTCGAGGAAAAATTGTTTTTTCGTGCCAGAAATCGAGACGGACGCAAAGCTCCCCGCTTCTCCCCGCCCCCTACGGGGAATTGTGCAAGATACACTATTTGCGGCGTAATGAAACAAAAAAGAATGTTTTGTTCGGAAAACCGGAATTGTGGACTTAACTTGCCTGAGATGAACTCACCCGCTGCGTTTCAGAACAACGAACTCTGCCTTCGACTCGGGGTAATGCCAAAATATTCATACGCCAACTGCGTGGCCACGCGGCCGCGGGGAGTGCGGTTGAGGAAGCCGATCTGCATGAGGAAAGGCTCGTAGATTTCTTCGATAGCATCGGGCTCTTCGGAAAGAACGGCTGCGAGCGTGTTCACGCCCACTGGACCACCCTGATATTTCTCGATAATCGTCAGCAACAACTTGCGATCGACCTCATCGAAGCCATATTGATCCACTTCCATCATTTGCAGGGCCGCCTGCGCCGTGGGCAAGTCGATTTTGCCGGCGCCGCGCACCTGCGCGTAGTCGCGCACGCGGCGCAGCAGTCGATTGGCGATGCGCGGCGTTCCCCGCGAACGGCTGGCAATTTCGATAGCCCCAGCGTCGTCGATCTGCACTCCCAGAATCTCGGCAGACCGTTCAACAATCACCTGCAAGTCTTGCGGCGTATAAAACTCCAGCCGCAGCACGATGCCAAAGCGTGCACGCAGCGGCGCGGAAATCAAACCCGCGCGCGTGGTCGCGCCGACAAAAGTAAAAGGCTTCACTTCCAGCGTGTGGGTACGCGCCGAGGGGCCTTGTCCAATGATGATGTCGAGCTTGTAATCTTCCAGCGCCGAATACAGCAACTCTTCGAGCACTGGCTGCAGTCGGTGAATCTCATCAATGAAGAGAACTTGCTTGTCCTGCAAATTGGTGACGATCGCCGTCAGGTCGCCTTTGATTTGCAGCAGCGGGGCAGCGGTTGGCTGAAAGTGAACTCTCAGCTCATTAGCGATGATATTCGCCAGCGTTGTTTTACCCAGGCCGGGAGGACCGTACAGCAACACATGATCCATGGCCTCGCCGCGAGAGCGCGCCGCCTCAATCGCAACCGCTAGATTTTCTTTAACCTTGGCCTGTCCAATGAACTCGGCCAGCCGCTGCGGGCGCAGCTTAAGCTCAAACGAAGAATCGTCTTCCACCGCTGCCGCGGAAACCAGGCGCTCCGGGCTGTAATTCAGGTTGGGATTTCGTGCGGTAGCCACTGCCGCGATAGTAACAGTTCAGGATTGCAAGTTGCCAGATGCAAGTGCGGCGCACTTTTATGAGGGTAGTTCAACGAAAAGACCGGGACAAAAGCTCAACTTGCCGCATGTGCGGAAGCAACATCTTGCAAAAGATCCAATGCCTGCCAATCCGCTCCGTGATACCACTTAAAGATCTTTCCATTGGGAGCGATCACTGCGGTGCTGAGCGAGTGCGTGATCATGCCACCTTCCTCTTTGTAGGTGAGAGCGAAATAATTCGCGAATTGCGGCAATTCGTCTTGCGGGATGACGGTGAACTCCCAGTTTTGAAACAGCGCAGGGTCTTGGCTTCCCGCGCACGAAAAACCGTAGGCGCGCAGAACTTTGGGCGTGTCGTGAGCCGGATCGAAACTGATGCTGAGCAAATGCGTCTTGCCGTAATGAGCCGGGTCGCTACGAAGTTGGCGGTCGATCTCAACGAACTCGTGGCCGACGCGCGGGCAGAAGTCGGGAAACGGGCAGCGCGTGTAGATGAGAGTGAGAAGTACAGTCTGGCCGCGATACTGATGCAGGGAAATACTTTTGCCACTCTGGTTGACGAGCTTGAAATCCGGAACTTCATCGCCGGGTGAAGGAATGTGAATGCTGGCGGTTGGCTTATCCGCGGGCGCTTGCGAATGCCCGGTCACCTTAACGTTCTCCAGCCAATATTTTTCGGAATCGACGACCACATCGGCAGTGATTGAATCACCCGGCTGAAGTTGATCGATCTGGCTCAGCGGCTTAAACGAATACGGCATCACCATTGAGTCCATGAAACCGGCGATGGGTTCGTTATCGATATTGGCCGTACCGGCATTCTTGTCCACGGACATTACCTTGCCTTTGAACGCGTAGCGCTTGGCGCCGGAGGATTGAAAGCCGGCGGCGGACTGTTCTTTTCCACGATTACAGGCACCGCACAAAATGAGCAGACCGGCGAGGCACAACAACAAAAGACGCGGCGAAAGTGAATTTCGGTTTGTGGGCATGTTCCGTTTTCTTGATTATCTCCGATCACGGCGTATTTGTTTTGTTTACTGCTTCAGTAGTGAAACCGGTAGCGAAACTCCGCATAGATTTGCCGGGGGTCGTTCCAGTGGAATCCGCCAAACGTGAGGCTGTTATCGAGTTGCACGCGGCGGTTGGCCACGTTCAAGGCGTCCACGGAAACGGTGTATTTTTCGGCGAAGGTTTTCCCGATGGCGAGATCGAATGTAGTGTGGCCGGGCAGATAATCACCGGGATACTGCACGCCGGGAAGGCCATTCGTGAAACCCGAGCCGTAATACACGTTAGTTGACGCATAGGCGTGCCATGGCAGAGTAGAGTTAAAGCCTACGTTCAAGGTGTTCCGTTGATCGTGATCGACAGGCGATAATCCCGGAGGAATATCGAGCCCGCACGATGGTGTGATCGGGCTGGGGCAGATGAGGCCGCCGGTGATTGGCGAAGTAGCCTGCGCGATTTGATTGGCATAGGCGAGATGAAATTGCCCGTGATGCCAGGCTTGCGGAGAACGCACAGTGACCTCCCAGCCCTGGATCAGGGCATAGTCCCACGTGATGGGCCAGAAGATGTTTGACTCGCCGATGTTGTTGTGATCGAGCCAATTTTCGGCGCGGGTTTCGTAGTTGTCGGCGCTGAGGGTCCAGCCTTGTAGTGGGATGGTGACGCCAAATTGCCACTCGATATCGCGTTCGCCGTGCAACGGAGAAAAAGCGAAGCCCTGACTGCTTGCCAAATCTTGCAATTGACTGGTCGCCGTAGAAAGCGGCGGCGCCTGGTAGAAGTAGCCGTAAAAGCCGCGGAAAACCCAACTCAGGTGGGGAATTCGGATGGCCGCGCCAACCCGGGGATCGCTTGCGTGCTCGGAAATGGTGGAGCTGAATTCCGTTTCGCGCAGGCCGGCGATCAACGTAAGCCAGGGTGTGACCTTGAACTTGTCGTTGATGAAGAATGCAGCCACGCCACCGTTGACGGCGATCGACGAAGGTGAGACGTTGGGCGTGCCGTCCGTGTATTGGTTGAAGAAGTAGTTGTATTGGTGCTGGCCGAAACCATAGACGCCGGCCTGAAGATCGTTCTTCGAGAAGTTCGCGTTGAAGGCTATCTGTGCGCCTCCGTAGCTGGCGTTCTGGTTGACGGTAGAGATCACTGGAAAATCGTTCGCTCCGCCTTTATAGTCGGCGCCATTGTAGTGATAGAAGGGTGAAACGGTGAGTAGATCATGGGGATTGAACGTGTGCACCCATGAGAAGGTTGCGTAGCCATCGGGTTCGCGCTCGGCATCGCGCAGACCAAAGCTGGGAAAGTATACGTTTGTTACCGAATGAGGATCGGGGTCGATGGGAATCTGATAGTAATCCTGCCGCAGCGAGCCGACGATGCGAAACTGATTTGCGGCATTCGGATTGAAGATGAAGGAAGCGAACCCTCCATAACCGTTGTCGGCATCGTGAACCACCTGCGGGATCGGGGTTTGCAGGCCGTAGTTGCTACGGTTGCCATTCAGGCTGGCGTAATATGCGAAGCGTTCCGTGTGCCCGCCGCAGCTGATCTGATCGTTGGTCTGATAAAAATTTCCGGCGCTGATCATAAGATCGCATTCGCGGTCGCGCTCAAAACCTGTGCGCGGCGCAATGTTGAAGATTCCGTAGGTGCGATCTCCATAATCGGCGCCATAGCTGCCGCGTTGAACTTCGAGATAGTCGATGTCCTTGGGATCGATCTGCGGCCCGATGTTCGTGGCGATATTCGTATTTGGAATGGGCACGCCGTCGATCAGCCACTCCACCTGATGGCCTCCGCGCATGTGCAGCATGTCGTGCGTCACATATGCGGCGGGCACGTAATCGGTAATCATCTGCATGCCGTTCGTGCGGTCCGCGCCGGGAGTTTCCTGAATATCCTCGCGGTTCACCATCGTCGTAGGAGTTACACTCTCGGTCGTCGCTTCCACCGGGGTTCCGGAGACGGCGACGGTTTCCTTCGCACCCGCGACCGACAACTGGAAATGCAGCACGGGGCTTGTGTCGGACTGGACTATCACGTCTTGTTGGGTTTGCTCAAATCCGCGAGACAAGACTCTAACCGTGTAATTCCCGATGGGGACGGAATTGAATTCAAATTCTCCCCTGTCGTTGCAATCCTGGGACTGTGTCCAGTCCGAGTTTTGCGCCTTCAGCGTAACGCGCGCACCCTGGATGGGACGGTGCTGCGGATCATGAATAATGCCGCGAACGGAGCCGAAAATCGTGGCAAAAACCGTGGCCGCCAGGAACAAAACCACGGCTGTCGAGCCGACTAGCTGTCTCATAAAATCTCTCCATTTTTCAGGGCTGTCGAGCCATGCCGCCTGTCCGCCGAAATTGCGGAACAGAGCAGTCAAATGGAACGATTGCCGCATCGCTGGAAAGACAACGGATGGCGACACGTTCCGAAAAATTGCGCAAAGCGAATGGAATTTAAGCGGGAGACAACTTCAGCACGCAGGTGGAGCGCGCGTGGATTGCAAGTCGACAGAGACAGTGGCCGGAGCATCGGGTTGAGATCCAGCCCGTCGTAGCTTGACGATCTCTAAGAAAAAGACGGCTGGTTTGGGCTGTGAGTGAGCCCATTTGGCGTTGATTACAGCGCGGCAGCATCCGTTACAACAGCTGGCATCGCGAACAATAGGTTGGGAGGAGTCGTTCTGGCCCGCTTCAGGGCAATGATGAGAGCCCTTGCGCAGGCAACAGGCATGTGCCGGGGAATACGCAGCGGCCAGCGCCAACGGGGCAAGATTTCCCGCGAGCGCAACGAACAACAATAATTTGGCGATGCGACGCTGCATGGGAAACGTTGCTGGAAGCTTATCAACGCCAGATGCGGAAAGCAAACAGAAGGCAAGATTGGTTCATACTTACGTTAACCTCTCTCTTTCGATGTATGGTTGAATAAGAAAATAGATTGCCGAACATAGGCGCCATTTGGTAAATCGGACTCAACCTAAGGTTGTGGATATAAATTCATACCTAGACTCAGATGGTCCGGCGCTAAGCTCTTCCACGAATCTTGGCCCACCACCAGCGCACGCCGACAAAAAGAAAACGCCAATCCTGGAAAAATTCAGGAGGCTTGCCTTCAAAGGCGTGGCCGATGAATTGAAAGATCCATCCGATAACAAACGAGGAGAGCGCATACGGCCACAACCGGTGAATGAAAATACTGCCAACAAAAGCGCCGAGCGAAAGCAGAATGATTGGGATGCCTAGAGTGTGGCAAATCCGATTTGCAGGATGCTGGTGGCTGGAGGCATATTGTGCGATCCACTGGTCGCTGGTCCGTCCGCCAAGCATGGCGGAATCATACACCTGCGTGGACGAGAGGCGGTAACTAACCGCGTAGATGTATATCGGATTTTTGCTTGGATGCGAGGTCAGAAGAAGCTTCGAGTTTGCAAGTAGCAGAAATACGATGACGATTATGTGCGAACCAGCGATAGGCGAGATGCATAAGCTGGTTGAAGCCGGGCAGACTAAATACCGCATAAAATGGCCACGCCCACCAGATTTGCCGTGTTACATACAAATAGACGTCGGCTCCCGATATGACGGCACTCTTTGCCGTCAAAAGGCGGATATCGTGCAAAAGTTCGTCGCCAGTAAGTCCTAGTCGTTCGATGACCCAAAGCTCTTGCAGCCCGGCGATACCAATATCCCGCTTGGCGAGCACCCCTTGCCAGAACCGAACCAAGCGTGAGCAAAACCCGCATTGGTTGTCGTATAGAACCCATTGGCTGAAACGGTGGGCATTGGGTTCGTAGTCTGCCATAACATATAGTCTACTGCTTCGATAAACGACAACTTGCGATCTTCACCAAATCTTCACAAACATCGTGGGGATATTATTCACGATCTGTGCAGCAACGCACGGACGACCGTGGCAATATCGTTCTCCTGAAAGAGGCGAATTGCGGCAATGCCGGCTGCACCCGCGCGGACACAGGATGCGGCATTTTCAAGAGTGATTCCTCCAAGCGCGAAAACCGGGATATTGACGCATGCGGCCTGATGAACGGCAGTTAAGCCTTTTGGCGCGGCGCCCGGAACATCTTTTTTTTCAAATACGGGGCCGAACAGGGCCAGAGTGGCTCCGGCGGCGGCAGCATGGATAGCTTCTGCCGGTGAGTGACAGGAGACAGAAATGTGCGGCGAGAGTTCGCTGGCGAGTTGCCCATAACCACGCGAGTAGATCTTTCGAACTTCTTCCAGAGAGATATCGTTTGAGGGGATATGAACACCATGCGCTTTTGTAGCCAGCGCTACATCGGCGCGGGAGTTAATTAGCAACGCTGTTTCCGGTTGCTGGTTTTGAGCATTCTGCTCATTTGCCCGCTGGATGATTCGCATGGCTTCTCGAGCCAATGATTCGAGTTCGCGCCCAGGGAGATCCTTTTCCCGAAGTTGGATGTAATCGACACCGGAGTTCGCAGCCTCGGCAATTTTGTCGAGAAGACTGCGGCGGCGCGTGGATTCCTCGCCGGGGAAGGCTTGACGGTTGGTGATGTAGTAGAGAACGCAGCTATCAGCCATCAGCTTTCAGCTATCAGGTCAAGAGGGAAAAGGCAAGTGCGATGCTGGAAATTCTTTGACGGGCCGGTGGTAGTGCCAGAAGTACAAGAGGTTCTTTGCTTCGCTCAGAATGACAAAATTTTGGGAGTGATTAAGAGATCGATCAACAATTTCGTTTGATAACTTACGGTCTCGTCTTCGCGATTTCCGGCAGAACTTCTTCCTTTTCTTTCTTGGGTGTGCCGCCTAAATGATATTCGGAAAGGCCGTCGCGGAGAAACGCGAAGGCGTCTTCGGGGGTTTCCACGAATTTAAACAAGTTGAGATCATTTGGAGAGATGGTGCCGGCGTCGACAAAGGCCTGAAAGTTCATGATGCGGTGCCAGTATTCGCTGCCGTAAATGACCACGAGGATTTTTTTGGCCAGCTTGTCGGTTTGCGCGAGGGTGAGGATTTCAAAGAGTTCGTCGATCGTGCCAAAGCCGCCGGGAAAAATCACCAGCGCTTTGGCGAGATAGGCGAACCAGAATTTGCGCATGAAGAAATAATGGAATTCGAAGTTGAGCGCGGGCGTGATGTAGGGATTGGGATACTGCTCGAACGGAAGATTAATATTGAGACCAATGCTTTTGCCTCCCGCTTCGTGAGCGCCGCGGTTCGCGGCTTCCATAATGCCGGGACCTCCGCCGGTGGTGACAACAAAGCGGCGTCGGCGGGCGGGAATTTGAATTGACCATTGGGTGAGAAGGAACGCCAGGCGGCGCGCGTCCTCGTAGTAGCGGGCCATATCGACCGCGGCGCGGGCGCGCTTAATATTTTCCTGCTGCTCGGCAGCCAGAACTTTGGCGCGATCATGCTCGGCTGCGTCGAGATTTGCTTTTGCGGCATCGCTGCCCTGGAAACGGGCGGAGCCGAAGAAAACTACCGTGTCCTGAATCTGCTCGCGGCGAAAACGTGCCAGCGGTTCCTGATATTCGGCGAGGATGCGTAGAATGCGTCCATCGGGGCTGGTAAGAAAAGGTTGGTTTTCGTAGGCGAGAGGCGCTGACTTGAGCTTGTCGATCATGCGGGCACTTTTGATTCCAGATGAATATATTAAGCCTGAGGGGAAGGCTAACACAGTGGAGAGTATGTCTGCCCAAGGTTCACTGAAGGTCAATTCCTATGTTCTATGAGCGTCCAAACGGCATGGCTTGAGATTGCAAAAAACACGGACAAGAATTGACTTTGGGATGGCGATCCATAGAAAAAGCTGCTAAGAAACAAACCAGTGGTCGGAACGGACTCAGTTTCGCGAACGGAGACGAGAAAATGCTTACAAGACGTGAGTTTATCGATGCGCTGGCGATCGGTGCGGCTGGCCTTACCGTGGGATCGACAGCCAAAAGCTACGCACAAATTCTCGGTTCGAATGAGCGCGTTAACTTTGCGGTCATCGGTTTGAATGGCCGTGGCTATGCACATCTGGCATCTCTCAAAGCGAATAAAGATGCTGCGCGCATCTCGCACATTTGCGATGTGGATGGCAATATTCTTAGCAAATTCTCTGACCGTACGCAAAAAGAGATGGGCGAGTCTGCCGTCGCCGAAAAAGATTTCCGTAAAATTCTAGAATCGAAAGATGTGGATGCCATCACGATCGCCACGCCCGACCACTGGCACGCGCCCATGGCGATTGCCGCATTGCAGGCGGGTAAGCACGTTTACGTGGAGAAGCCATGCAGTCACAATCCCGCTGAGGGTGAAATGCTGGTACGGGCACAGCAGAAATATCGCAAGCTGGTGCAGATGGGCACGCAGCAACGCTCTTCATCACACACGATAGAGATTGTCGAAAAAATTCATGGCGGGGTAATCGGCAAGCCGTACTTTGCCAAAGCCTGGTACGTAAATGTGCGAAAGTCCATTGGCACCGGCAAGGAAGTACCTGCGCCGCCGCAACTGGATTGGGATTTGTGGCAGGGACCGGCTCCGCGCCATCCCTACCGCGATAACGTTCATCCCTACAACTGGCACTGGTTCAGAATGTATGGCACGGGCGAGACGCTAAACAACGGCACCCACGAGGTGGATGTTTGCCGGTGGGCGCTGGGCGTTGATTATCCGGAGCGAGTTGCAGCCTTAGGCGGCAGATACCACTTCAAAGACGACTGGCAGTTTTATGACACGTTGGTGACCAGTTTCGAGTACGAAGATTCAATGATTACCTGGGAAGGTAAAAGCTGCGAGGGAATGAAATATTACGGCCGCGACCGCGGTTCTACAATCATGGGAACGAATGGCACGGTGTTGGTGGACCGCGATGGTTATGAAATCTACGATCTCGGGGGAAATAAAACCAGCGAGTTTAAAGCCGGAAGCGAGAGTTCCTCGGCCGATCTCATTGGCAGCGATTCCATGACCGACGCTCATTTCGCGAACTTTATCGCTGGCATTCGCAAAGGCGAGAAGCTCCATGCTCCTGTCTCTGTCGGCAACATCGCGGTGACGATGTTGCAATTGTCGAACATTGCGTGGGGAGTAAATCGCGAACTGCGTCTCAATCCGAAAGATGGGTGCATACAGGGCGATGCCGAGGCGATGAAAATGTGGGAACGGGAATATGAAAAAGGCTGGGCGCCGCATGCCTAACAAGACTGCCATCTCACGCCGCGACTTCGTGCGCGCGAGCGTAATCGGGGCAGCGGCTATTCCTGCGTCGAGCAAGCTCTCGGCATTTGCGCTGGGCCGGCAGCCGGTTAATCACGCGTCGCCGGCTCGCCTGGGGCTGGCCAGTTACACATTCCGCAACTTCACTCGCGCGCCGTTGATCGGCTTCATGAAGCAGCTCAATCTATCTGCGCTCAACGCGAAAGATGTGAAAGATCATCTGCCCATGGATCCGCAGGAAGAATCATCGGCGCTGAACGACTACGCAGCGGCGGGCATCAAGCTTCACGCCGCGGGAGCCATCTATTTTCCGAAAGATGAGGATGCCGACATCCGCGCTAAGTTCGAGTATTGCAAGCGCGCCGGCATCGCCGTGATTGTTGCCGGCGATCCAGCGCTTGAAACTTTGCCGCGCCTCGAAAAATTCGCCAGAGAATACGACATCCGCATTGCGATCCACAATCATGGTCCGGAAGATAAGCTTTGGCCTTCGCCGCTGGATGTCCTGAAGGCCGTCAAAGGCATGGATCCGCGCATGGGATGCTGCATCGACGTAGGTCACGCGGTTCGCGCCGGCACGGATGTGCCACAAGCGATTCGTGAGGCAGGCCCAAGATTGTTTAACGTACACATGAAAGACCTTACGAATTTTCAGAGCAAAGAAAGCCAGGTCGCGGTTGGGGAGGGAATCATGCCTGTGCGCAAGATTTTTGAAGCCCTGATTGCGACGAGGTACAACGGTTTCGTTGACCTGGAGTATGAGGTTCATCCCGATGACCCCATGCCCGGCGTGATCGCCAGCTTTTCTTACATGCGAGGAGTTTTAGCGGGCATGGGCTATACCTTTCCAGCTCAGGACAAGTAGTAGTTTTCCATCCGCTTACCCGCGCGGTGCCAGCAGGGTTGCCAGGAAGATTTTCGTGGCGCGTAGCGCTGCCCGCAGCCGTGTAATCGGGAAGGCATTTGAAGCTGGCCGGGAAGGGGTTGGTTTGGAGTTGCTCCGGGTTCGATCTTTCGCTCCGCGCAGTCGGCGAATCTTGGGCGAAAAATTGATCTCCACACATTTCAGACATGGACATTTAAATGCCGAATCGTCGGGAAAAACAATGTGCCCGCAGTTGCCGCAGATCAGTCGGCCGTTAGAAAGCACGTTCATCACGCGAAATTTATCGTCCTGAATGCAATAGGGACAACGGGCGTCTTCGCGTGTATCTTTCAACGTCAAACTTGGCGCTCCTTTTCGTTTTGGGACAGCCATGAGAAAGCTCACTATATCGGCCATGCATTTCGCCGACTGTTCGATGCCGAACCGTGCACGAGTACTAAGGTAAGGGTCGATTGCTTAAGTCGATTGTTTTAAGCAGATATTTCTTGGTTCGTGCCGATAATCAACTTTGCAGAGTTACTTCTTTAGTTACCTGCACCGATTTTGATGCAATTTTCACCCGTTCTTAACACTCCTTCAACATTTCCTGACTACAACTGGAACATGGATCTGCCCGTGTACAACACGCTGATCCTCTCTGACCTGCACCTCGGTGCGGCAACGAGTCACGCGCGCGAAGCCACCCGCGTGCTCAAGGAAAACGTTTTTCATCGGCTGATTCTACTGGGCGATATCTTCGCTGACTTGAACTTTGCGCGCCTGACCAAAGACCACTGGAAATTTCTCGGCTACATCCGCAAGCTGTCGAACCCGAAACGAAATATTGAAGTGGTGTGGGTGGAAGGCAATCACGATCACGGCCTTACGGACATCATGTCGCACCTGGTGGGAGTGCGCGTCTACCAGCGTTATGCGTGGCAGTATGACGGACTAAGGCACATTGCGATTCACGGGCATCAGTTCGACGGATTTCAAGTGAACAATGTGCGGCTCAGCCGGGTGGGCACTGAGCTGTACCTCAAGCTGCAAAAATTGGATTTCAAGAGCAAGCCGATTGCGCGGCTGATCGACCGCCTGAACACGCGCTGGCTTCGCATGTCGTCGAAGGTGGCAGCCGGAGCTTTGCACTATGCGCGGCAGCACCAAGCCAGCCGCATTTTCTGTGGGCACACGCATGAAGCCGTGCGCGTGGAGCAGGAGGGAATCGAATATTACAACTCAGGCGGCTGGGTCGACTCCCGCCTGACTTACTTGACCGTTGGTGACCAGGGGGTTCGCATCCATGACTATAACGAGCGTGACTATGACAAGCCCGAATACAACGAGCATGAACACATCCAGCGAGCTGACGATCGTGATTCCAGCGAAGAACGAAGCGAAGCTGATTCCGCGTTTGCTGACTTCGCTGATGAATCAGGATTACTCGAAGATGTCGAGTACGAGAGTGTTGGTGGCCGACGCTAATTCGACCGATGGCACGCCGGAAGTTGTGCGCGGCTTTCGCGACCGCTTGAATGTAAGCGTGATTAGGGGCGGTATGCCTTCGGTTGGGCGCAACCTGGGAGCGGCGCAGGCGGAGAGCGATTTCGTTCTGTTCCTCGATGCGGATATTGAGCTGGCAAGTCCGTCGCTGGTGCGGCGAACGGTGGAGCTGGCGCAGCGCAAGCGGCTTCACTGCGTGACCACGAACATTATTTGCCGCGACGGCAACTGGATCGACAAGGTTTTCTATGCGGGCAACGATCTTTTTCAATATCTATCGCAGTTGCATCATCCTTTCGCGACGGGAATGTTCATGCTGTTCGACCTGAAACAATTCCGCAAGCTGCGCGGGTTCCACGAGCAGGTGGCGTTTGCGGAAGATTATCTTCTCAGCCAACAGGTAGAGCGCAAGCGCTTTGGGATTGTGCGCGGCGGAGTTTACACGACCAACCGTAGATTCAAGAAGATGGGGCATCTGCGGGTGGGCTGGCTGTTTCTGAAGACGGCGATGAATTATTGGAACGAGAGTTACTTTTTGCGCGATCACAAGTATTGGCAGGCATAACTCGCTGCCAGCTTGCGCAAGTTTTCACAGCGATTTTTCCTGGTGGCCACAAAAACAGGATCCAGCCAACCAGCCGGATCCTGTTTTGCAGGGATGAGAAATTGCGAAGCTTCAAAAGCGAACGACAAGTCCGGTGGACGCGCGGACATTGTTCTGCGTGTTGCCGAAAAACTGGGTTCGCACGTAATCCGCCTGCAAGCGCCAGCCGAAGCGGCGAGTAATTGTGTAGTCGGCGCCGCCGCCAATGGCCGCCGCCCAGGAATTGTCGGTACCGGCAAAAACACCTGCATTCACGTGCGCGCCGCCCACCAGTACTTCCGCGAAGGGACGAAAAGCTCCTGTCGTAAACGAGACTCGCGGGCCGACTAAAAAATTCCGCTCGATAATATCGGCGGTGAAGGTAGAGCACCCATAGCCGGTGGTGGGAAAGGTCTGGCAAATGGGAAAGCCCTGTTGTCCGTAGTGAGTGTCAATGTCGCCAACGATCCCCACCCAGCGATAGAGTCTGACCTCGCCGGAGCCTTCCCAGCCATAGGTGCTAGCTCGTCCTTGCGACGAAAGAGCAGTGCTGTAAAACGAGTAGCCTGCAAAAACGTTGACGCGCGAAGGCGCAGTTTGTTCCGGCGCTGGCGCCTGCGCTAGCGCGAGGGTTGGCAAAAAAAGAATTGTGAAAAGGAAGAATCCGATTGTCCGCATATCGATATCAACATTATCTTATATGCGTGGAATGGGCCAATGCGTTGCTTGGAGTCAAGCTAACCACTCACTTCCCCGCCAGCTCCCTCTTCACCGCTTCGCTTACCATCTTGCCGTCCACGCGCATTCCCGCGCCGGAAAACCGCGCCATCGCATTCTTCATCACGGTGCCCATATCTTTCATCGTGGGCTGGCCCATCTCGGCGATGACCGCTTTCACGCCTGCGATTACTTCATTTTCTCCGGCAGCCTTGGGCAAATAATTCTCGATCACAGTAATCTCGGCCGCTTCCTTGTCAGCCATCTCCTGACGGCCACCTTTGGTGAACTGCTCAACTGACTCCTTGCGTTGCTTGATCAGCGTGGTGAGAACGGCCTGCGTCTCTTTCTCGTCGAGGGGCGCCATTTTTTCGATCTCGCGATTTTTCAACGCAGTCTTAACCATGCGCAGAGTGGATAAGCGTTGCTCCTCGCGCGCCTTCATGGCGGCGATAATATCCTGCTGTATCTGTTCGATAAGGCTCATGGGCACCAATTATATCGAAGGGCCTCGCGCGCCTTTTTTTCGTTTTTTCTATTGTCGGACCGGCCACTCGTGCATCAGATGCTTAGGAGGAATTCATCATGAGTAAACTTGCCATTTGGGCACAATTCGAAGCAAAGGCCGGTAAAGAAAAGGAATTGGAGGAATTTCTGAAATCGGCTCAGCCGATGGCCGAGCGGGAGCCGGGAACGGTTTCCTGGTATGCGATCAAAATGGGGCCGGGAAAATTCGGCATTTTCGACACTTTTGCCGACGAAAATGGCCGCAACGCGCACTTGAATGGCGAAATTGCCAAGGCCCTCTTCGCCAAAGCGGACGAACTTTTGGCGAAGCCTCCCGAAATGGCCAAGCCGGAAGTCCTGGCGGCAAAAGGGATGAAGCGCTGAATTCGTTTTTTGATTTCTCGCGATGCGATATTCAGATCGTTAATTTCGTGAGAAAGCTTAACCAGCAACGCCGATAGCGCGTCCGCTTCCGATAAACTGTGTAGGAAGCACTATTTTCTTCTTTTCAGGATTATTGGAATGCTACGCAAGAACCGCCTTTTTACTCCGGGCCCAACGCCGCTACTGCCGGCGGCGCAAACGGCCATGGCATCGTTCACGGCGCACCACCGCACGGCCGATTTTAAGGCACTGTTTCAGCGCGTGCTGGCCGACATGAAGGACTTTATCGGTACGAAAAATGACGTGCTGGTGCTGGCTTCTTCGGGCACGGGCGTCATGGAAGCTTCGGTGTCAAACCTCACCTCCCCGGGCGATAAAGTATTAGTGCTCACTGCGGGCAAGTTTGGCGAGCGCTGGACGGGTTTGGCGAAGGCGTTTGGCTGCAAGGTAGAAGTGTTGAGCAAGCCTTACGGCGAAACCTTTTCGCTGGATGAAATCCGCGCCCGGCTCACTCCCGATGTGCGCGCGGTATTTGTTCAGGCGACAGAGAGTTCGACCGGAGTGCGCCATGATGTTCGCGGGATCGCGAAGATTGTTCGTGAACAGGAAGACACCCTGCTGGTTGTAGATGCCATCACAGGATTGGGAACGACTCATCTCGATGTCGACGGTTGGGGTGTGGATGTGATTATCGGCGGCTCACAGAAGGCGCTGATGATGCCGCCAGGGCTTGCGTATTGTGCAGTGAGTGAACGCACATGGAAGCGGATGGAGACAACGACATCGCCACGTTATTATTTCGATCTGCGTAAGGAGCGCAAGTCGGCGGCGAAAGGCGAATCGGCGTACACGCCTGCGACCTCGCTGTTTGCCGCGCTGGGAGCGGCGTTGGAGTTCATCCGCGCCATGGGTAATGGCCATTTGGCGAAGGGTCGCGAAGCGCTGGTGGAAAATGCCGAACTCTGCGCCGAGATGACGCGTGCCGGAGCCAAGGCTTTGGGTTTGAGGCTTTATGCGAGTTCTCCGGCTGCGGCGCTGACTGCCATCTGCTCACCCGGTGGAATGGACTCCGGAAAAATCGTGAAAGAATTCCGCGAGTCGTTCGATGCAGTAGTCGCGAATGGCCAGGGCGAGATGAAGGGCCAGTTGTTCCGCATCGCGCACATCGGCTATTACGATTATCTCGACACTATCGGTATTTTGGGCGCTCTTGAGCATGTGCTGGCGCGCGTGGCCGGAAAAACAGTGGATTATGGTGGTGCTCTCCGCGCTGCGCAGGAAGTCTATGCGCGGGGCCTAAAGAGCGATCCACAGCCGGTGGGAGCCTAACATCGCTAGAACTTCATAGGTTAAAGGAATGGTTGCGCCGTCGCGATTCCGGCGCTACCAATCGTTGTCTTCAAATTCCTAAAATCATCATTACTAAACTGAGAAAGAGAAGAGTGCATCCGTGAAAATTCTGATAGCGGAAAAAATTTCCGCTTCGGCAGTGGAACAACTGCGAGAGCCGGGCTGGGTTGTGCTTACCGCAGATCAGCTCGCCGGCAAGCTGGAAGCGGAATTAGAGTCCGCCGATGCGCTGATTGTGCGCTCCGCCGTGCAGGCGGATGCGGCTCTGCTGGCACACGCAAAAAAGCTGCGCGTGATCGGCCGCGCCGGCGTGGGCGTGGACAATATCGATCTCGATGCCGCGACGCGCCAGGGCATTGCCGTAATGAACACGCCGGGCGCGAATGCCGTGGCCGTAGCCGAACAGACATTGGGCATGATGCTCGCCATGGCGCGCCATCTTTGCCGCGCCGATGCATTAATGCATGCAGGCAAATGGGAGAAAAAAGCGCTGCAAGGGACCGAACTGCGCGGCAAGACTCTCGGCATCGCCGGCCTGGGCCGGATCGGCATGGAGGTGGCGCGGCGGGCGCGGGCATTTGGAATGGAGATCGTCGGACACGATCCGTTCGTCTCCGTTGCCGTGGCCAAGGAACAAGGCATTCGCCTAACGAGCCTCGATGAACTCTATGCCGCGGCGGATTACATTACCCTCCACGTGGGCCTCACACCGCAGACCACGGGAATGATCAACGAAGCCGCGATCAAGAAGATGAAAAAAGGCGTGCGTCTGGTAAATTGCGCCCGCGGAGAGCTGGTGAATGAAGTAGACTTGGCAGCGGCATTAAAGCAGGCCCACGTAGCCTCGGCTGCACTCGACGTCTTCAATGAAGAACCGTTGAAGAGCTCACCACTGCAGGCGATGGAGAATGTTATTCTCACGCCCCACATCGGCGGACAGACTTATGAGGCGCAGGAAGCTGTAGGTGTGCAGATTGCGCAGCAGGTCCGCGAATATCTCAAGCATGGCGTCATTCAAAATGCGGTAAACGTGCCTTCTGTCTCCGCCGAGGAGTATGCCGAAATGCAGCCCTACATCGTTCTGGCGGAGCGCATGGGATCGTTCCTGGCGCAAATTTCTGCCGGCTCGATCGAGGAGATCTCGCTGCGCTACAGCGGTCATATTGCGGAGTGGAAGACGGAACTGATTCGCAATGCAGCCATCAAAGGTATTTTGAACCAGACGCTGGAGGAAAAGGCTAATCTGGTGAATGCGGCATCCTTGGCCGATCTACGCGGGCTGCGCGTTCACGAAGCGCATAAGGCGAAAGCCTCAACCGGCGGCGCAGGCAGCGTGCTCTCGGTTTTCCTGAAGAGTTCCACCGAAGAGCACATGGTGAAAGGTGCGGTGCTGCATGGCATCGCGTCGCGATTGCTGCACATCGACGATATTGATGTAGAGGCTCCGCTGGGACGCGATCTCATCTTTCTGCGGAATAACGACGTTCCGGGCGTGATCGGCAAGGTGGGCACGATCCTGGGCGAAAACGAGATCAACATCGCTGACTTTTCCTTGGGACGGCGCAGCGCTGAATCATCTTCGAAGCCGCGCGAGGCCATTGCCGTGGTTCACGTGGATGGGCATGTGCCCGAAGCAGTGCTGCGGAAGTTGGAGGAGATTCCTGCGGTGCGACAGGCGAAAGCGGTAAGGCTGTTCTAGAAAAATAGACAGTAGAACAGGTCTAACCTACGCTTCATCCCGGCGAAGCTTGCGGCTCTCGGCCAGTAACGCCATGGAATGCATCAAATTTTGCAGCGTTACGATGCCCACCAGTCGCTCGTCCTCAACCACTGGAATGATGCTGGCGTTGCGCGCGGTGAGCTTGCGGAAAGCCGAGGCGAGTGATTCCTGCCGCATGGAAACTTCAAAGAGCTTGTTCATCACAGCCTGCACGTAGCCGTTGCCTTCAACCCGCAAAGCTTCCAGAATGCGCTGCCGTGAAATCACGCCCACCATGTCGCTGCCGCGAACCACGGGGAAATCATCCTGTAGCGAGTGAACGGCTTTATCCAAAGCATCTTGCAGCGTATCCGCCGGCGATAGGGTCGCAAAATCGGTGAGCATAACTTCTTCCAGCCGCACATTATCGAGCACCGACTGGAAGATCACCGCGCGCTCTTCGAGTTGCGCCGCGGAAAAAATAATGACGCCGACCATGGTGAGCCAGGTGTCGCTGAACAATCCGGCAACCATCAGCAGCATCGCCATGGCATGGCTGATGGAAACCGCGCGCCGTGTTGCGGCAGCAGGATCGATGCTCCGCGCAAAATAAGCTCGCAGCACGCGGCCACCATCCAGAGGGTAAGCGGGCAAAAGATTGATGCCCGCCAAATAAAGATTCGCCCAAACCAAACTTCGCGGCAAATTACCGGATTGGAAAAATGGCCACTTCCACAAATTAGCGCCGGACCCGGTGGCGTAGATCACGCCTGCCGCCAGCGCGGCCAATCCAAGATTGACCAGGGGCCCGGTAAGGGCAATGCGCACATCCCGCGTCCACGCTTCCTGGCTCGATTGCGCTGGTTGGGTGCGTGATTCTTCAAACACGGTTACGCCGCTGAGCGGCAGGAGAATCACGGCCTTCGCCGTCAATCCAGCGCGCTGCGCCACCAGCATATGGCCGATTTCATGCGCGGCTACGCACGCCAGCACAATTCCCACCAAGGCCACATCGCGCGATCCGTTGGCGGAGCCGTGCACGTTGTACTCCGTCCAGAAAACGAACAGCGGCAAAAGCAGGAAGGTCAGATGAAGGCGGACTTCCACTCCGAATAACCGCCCGACGTGGATAGAAAAGCTTCGCATGAGTTTGGGTACTACTGTTATTTTACATGGTCGGATATAGTGTCTGCGGTACTCGAAGGTTCAAAGCCGTGCGGGTGATCGCAGGCAAATATCGCGGGCGCGTTCTGCGCTCATTGAGCGGCCAGGATATCCGGCCCACTTCCGACCGTTTACGCGAGACTTTATTCAATGTGCTGACCGCGGGCAACCCTGCCGCGCTCGAAGGCACCGTTTGGATGGATTTGTTTGCGGGAACGGGCGCGGTGGGAATTGAGGCGCTCAGCCGGGGCGCCAGGCAAGTCTACTTCGTGGAGAATTCGGACCGCGCGGCGAAGTTGATCGAGCGAAACCTGCAGAGCCTGGAAATCGGCGAAGGTTACAAAATTTTGCCCGACGACCTGGCGAAAATTATCTGGCGATTGCAGCGGCAACATATCACGGCTGATGTTGTGTTCCTGGACCCGCCTTACCGCATGCGGGAGGCCTACAAAGAGACGCTTACGGCGCTCTCCGAATCAACACTTGTTTGGGCTATGTCATTAGTGATTGCGGAGCACGAAAAGCAGTTCGACCTGGGCGACGAATTTGGCTCATTGCGACGCGTGCGCCGGCTGGTGCAGGGAAATAATGCGCTCAGCTTTTTCCGTATCGGCGGAAGCCCGGATTTGAACGAGCATTTCGGTAGGAAGCTTTCCGCCGAATAATACGCGCAATTACATGATCAGTTCGGTGCCTCTGCGCATAATTGGGTGCTGCATCTCCTGCAAATCGTTCTTCACCATATTCAGGCCGTAAACGCAACCTTCAAAGTCTTTTGAAAGATGCGCAAACAAGGGTGCGACTTTCGCGTACTCGAAGTGCTCAAACTTCGAGACAATGTAATAACTCTCTTTTCCAGCCTTCATCCACTCGACAAAACTCTCCAGCCGGTTACGGCGCAGGCGAAGATGATTAATGCTCTCGGGAAACATTCCGGTGAAAAACAAAGCGTAATCGCCAATATGTTTTCGCACCTGGCGTTCGCGGTCGAACGAGGGCGCAGGGCCGTAAACTGGATCGGACTCGAGCAGCATCTCGCCTACATCGGTAAGCGGGCGGTCGGCGATATCGTGAATCTTAAACAATTGATCCGCCTCGCAAAATTCGGTCAGCAAATGGGAGACGTAAGAAACAACTTGCGGATCGCGGATGCCGATCTCTTCGGCGTAGTGACGCCCAACCAATTCTTCGAACAGTTTCCGCAACGGATGCGATTCCGGAATCATTTCTCTTTCACTCCCCAAAAGCCGCGTTGCAAGCGGACTTTCTCACGTACTAAGTAACTAGTTACCTCACATGCAAGTCAAAAGCAAGTGACTTTTGTTTCTGGCATGCATCATTTCCGTCAATGATTGGAGGCGCAAAGCTTTGCAAAGTTTGCTAGGCCTTTTTTGTTGGCACACTGGAGCTGCGGCTGCTAATGCTACGCGTAAACGCATTAGAATGGACATGCCTAAGGAGGAAGTGAGCGAATGGAAAGAACGAACATTTCAAGTGGCACGCAGTGGGAACCCATAGTCGGTTACTCTCGCGCGGTAAAGATTGGACCATATGTGCACGTTTCAGGCACGACGGCGACCAGTACGGATGGCAAGATCTTGGGCTTGGGAGACGTATACGCGCAGTCAATACAGATCCTAAAAAATCTTGAGAGCGCTCTGCAGAAAGCCGGCGCCAGCATGAAAGACGTGGTGCGCACGCGAATCTATGTGACGGACATTACGCAGTGGGAGAAGGTCGGCAAAGCCCACGGAGAATTTTTCGGCAACATTCGTCCCGCTACTTCGATGGTTCAGGTGAGCGGGTTGATCTCGCCCGAGATTCTGGTGGAGATTGAAGCGGATGCTTATATCGGTTGATGCTTAAGAATTCCTTTCTTGATCAAGAACCGGCTATTTATTAATTTGCTCTAATTCCCTTGACATCGGCCCCGGCACAAGCATAATTCAGCCATCCCGATTTCTAATCTGGCAGTGAAACCGGCTCCGTATTTTGAGCCGAGGGGGATTTATGAGCGTGCTGGAACTTTGTGACCGGGAAATTGCGGCGGTTCCTCTGGAAGCCAGCGTAGCCGACGCTATCAACAAAATGCTCGATCATCACGTCGGTGCCGTGGTCGTGGTCGACTCCGACTATCGGGTCGCGGGAATTTTCACCGAACGCGACGTCCTTCGCAAAATGGCACTCACCCGCACAGACCCGGAAGCTACATCGATCCGCGAATTGATGACTACGCCGGTGGAGATGGCAACGAGGCGCACCGAACCGGATGAAGCGCTAACTACGATGCTGGAGCGCCATTTCCGGCACTTGCCGGTGGCCGACGAGAATGGCCGGCTGCTGGGAATTCTTTCCATTCGCAATCTGTTGGAATGGCAAGTTGCGGACCTCAACCGCGAACTGGAATCGCTCGAACAGTATGTATCCAATGACGGACCCGGAGGCTAGTTCTTCATGCACAGCGAAGGTCTCTGTCGTCCCCCGGGGCTTGGTCCCTATACGTTTACCTCTACCCAGCACTGAAGTGCTGGGCTTCCATAGGGTGCCCCGGGGCAGTCGCACATTGTGAGGGAAATGATCATGAGGGGATTTCTACATTCTGTTGTGGCTGTGGTTGCGGTTCTGGGGATTTGCGGGCACGGCATTTCTCAGCAGACCGGTGGTGAGCAGAGTTCCAATGTTGTCGCTATCCATGCCGGGCACGTGCTCGAAGTTAAGACCGGCAAACTGCTTGCCGATCAAATCGTGGTCATCACAGATGGCAAAATCGTAAGCGTCAGCGAGGCCTCGGCATCAAAAGCTCCGGCCGATGCCGCGCGTATCGAACTGCCGAACGCCACCATTCTGCCCGGGTTGATCGATGCGCACACGCACCTTACTGCCAATCCCACGTTTGGCTATGAAGAGTTGGCCATCTCGATACCGCGCGAAGCGCTCATCGGAGCCAAGAACGCTCGCGTCACTCTGAATGCCGGATTTACCACAGTGCGCAACGTCGGCGCCGACGGCTATACCGATGTTGCCCTGCGCGATGCCATCAATGCCGGCGATGTCCCCGGCCCGCGGATGCTGGTGAGCGGCCCGGCGCTGGGTATTACCGGTGGGCACTGCGACAACAATCTGCTTCCCTACGAGTATCACGCCGTCGGCGACGGCGTAGCCGATGGTATTGCCGGGGTGCAGCATAAAGTACGCGAGAACATCAAATATGGCTCCGACCTCATCAAGATTTGCGCCACCGGAGGCGTACTCTCCAAAGGTGATGACCCGCAGGCTTCGCAGTACACGCTCGAAGAGATGACAGCCATCGTCGCCGATGCGCATCGCCTGGGACGCAAGGTCGCGGCCCACGCTCATGGTGCACAGGGCATTCTCTGGGCATCGGAAGCCGGCGTGGATTCCATCGAGCACGGCTCCTATATTGACGATGCCGGCATCGCCGAGATGAAGAAGAACGGCACCTATCTCGTCCCGACGCTTTATCTGGGCGATTGGTTCCTGGAAAATGCCGCCGCCAATCATGTGCCCGATTTCTATCTCGCCAAGGCCAAAGCTGTAATGCTGGTCGCGCGCAAGAATATTGCGCACGCCTTCGCCAGCGGAGTGAAAGTTGCCTTCGGGACCGATGCTGCGGTTTATCCCCACGGCATGAATGCGCATGAGTTCGCGGTGATGGTGAAGCTGGGATTGACTCCGCTACAGGCTATTCAATCGGCCACGATCAACGCCGCTGACCTGCTTGGGTGGTCAGGGAAGGTCGGGAGCCTTGATCAAGGCGCATGGGCTGATATCATCGCCGTCGATGGCGATCCGCTGAAAGATGTAACTACACTGGAGCGCGTGAAGTTTGTGATGAAGGGCGGAGAAGTGGTGAGGAACGATTACGCGAAGTGAGCCGCAATTGCTATTTCAATTGTGCCCGCTCCGTGATCCAGTCGGTCCAGTAAGAATCCGCACCGCTGGCCAGTAGCGCAGCCTTTCCATTCACCGCATCCGCAAAATTTTCAATCAGCGGGACATGCACGTTCTCTTGTACCGGGAGATGTTCCCGCCCACCTGGATAAATCAGATCAGGACCGTTCAGGGGACTTAACTCCATCTCGCCGTCGGTGCCCCGAATGCGGCATTCATCACGCTTTACCTTCGAATGCCAGCGAACATCCACTACGCCGCGTACGCCGCCTGCGTAGTCGATCATGACTGTCGCATTGTCCTCTACCGGATAGTGATGAACCACATTGGAAAGAGACCCCGCGGCCCGCACTGGCTGCCCGAACAAAAAATTCGAAACGTCAATGCGGTGCGAAGCGATATCGTAAAGCGGTCCACCTCCCGCCTTTGCTGGATCGAGAAGCCATCCCCGAAAACTCGTGTCGTCTCCGCGCCATTCATGGCAGGTAAGTTCCGCGAGTACAGGTTCGCCGATCGCTCCGGCTGCGAGCAATTGCTTCGCCCGCTGCACCTTCGGATAAGCCCGGCGATAGTAAGCCACGCCGAACATTTTTCCGCACTCTTCCGCTGTCCGCACCATCGAGCCCGCCTCAGATTCGTTCATGGCCATGGGCTTTTCGCACAGCACATGTTTGCCCGCGCGCAGAGACTGGATGGTTTGCGGCGCATGCAGAAAAACTGGAGTGGCCACGTAAACCGCATCTACTGCGGAATCCGCGAGAGCTTCGTCGAGGCTGGTCCAAACGCGAGTTTTATAAGGCGCGGCCTTGGCAGCATCGCGCGTGACTAGTCCGTAAAGCGAGTTTCCCGGCGCAGTCTGAACCGCAGGGATCACCCGCCGCGTCGAGATGTCTCCAATTCCAACCACAATCCAGTTCAGCATAGTCAGGCGATCCTGTTCCGGCGTCGGCAGAAAACGATCAGGCAGAAAATCGAAGGGCCAGCCCGTAAGCCGGCCCTATTCATCGATCTCAGTATATGCAACTACTTCTTGGGAGCGATCGCGTCCTTGGCAGCCTTGGCCACGCGGAACTTTACCACGGTTTTGGCCTTGATCTGAATGGGCTCACCGGTCTGCGGATTCCGTCCCACGCGGGCTTTGCGGTGTGCCTTCACTAAACGGCCCAGCCCGGGCACAACGAATATACCGTTTTTCTTGGTTTCTTTTACGGCAACGTCGGCGAGCTCTTCAAGAAATGCCGCCGCGGTCTTGTTGGGGATTTCGGTTTTCTCGGCCAGATGGCGGACGAGTTGGGTCTTGGTCAATCCTGATGCCATTGTTTCCTCCTTGAAATGATTTGGAAATTTAATTCCGGGTGCGATCTTACATGAACGCCCCTGTGGAAAACACCCTTATTTTACGCGGGTTTTGCATATATAGCACCACGAAAGGGCCATTTTTACAAGCTTTTTTATCAATGACCGTCCCAAAATGGCCCAAACATGCGTATCTGAAGAGTTACCTCACATCGCAGGACAGCTATTATTGGTGGCACCGATACCTGCTTCGGTCGCGATTCTTTTTGGCCGCAAGATCGCGGTGCGATAATGCAACAAAGGAGATTCACCCGGTTTGAGTTGCGCCATCTGCGAAATTCGCAAGGAAAAACGCTTCTGTCCCGCGGTTCACGGCCGCATCTGCCCGCAATGCTGCGGCGAGCAGCGTGAAGTCACACTGGATTGCCCCAGCGATTGTCCTTATTTGCAGCAGGCACGGCAGCATGAAAAGCCGCGCCCAGCCGGCGATTTCGACGCGGCGTCATTATTTCTGCACATCGAAGTCTCCGAACAGTTTACCTACGAGCGCGAGCACCTTCTCATGGGATTGAGCTATGCACTGGCGAAAGCGGCGCAGGCAGATCGTAGCCTTAACGATCGCGATTTAATCTCCGCGCTTTCGGCCATGTGCACCAGCTACGAGCGCCTGGCCAATTCCGGGCTGCACTACGAGCAGCCGCTCACCAGCCGCTCGCAGCAGTCCGTTGCGGCTCAAATAGAAGAAATGGTGAAGCAGTATCGCGAAGCCGAGCAGAAGCAACTGGGCTATTCCAACTTGCGCGACGCCGATGTTCTCGGCGCTTTGGTCTTTCTGCTCCGCCTTGGCCATGGACGCACCTCGGGCCGCCCCAAATCGCGCGCATTCATCGATTTTCTCGTCGCGCAATTTCCTGAACAGCAATCCGCTGTGGTCGCGCCACAGGATGCTGGCAGCCGCATCATCGTCCCATAGGGCTAGTTTTGGGAGCGTCTTCGCACCGTCTGCCCTTCTGGCAGTGCATCCCGCAATTCGCGAATGCTTTTCTTCAACGTAGGATGGTGCACATCCGGCGCAATCTCCGCTAGCGGCTCTAATACGAAGCGCCGCTGGTGCATGGCGGGATGCGGGATCGTAAGCTCCGAAGAATCTATGACCTCATCGCCGAACAACAAAATATCAATATCAATGGTGCGCGGCCCCTTTTTTTGTGCTCGCTGCCGTCCCATCTCCCGCTCAATGCGGAGGATCGAATTCATCAGCTCCTGCGGAGTTTGGCTCGTTTCCAGCGCGAGCGCACAATTTAAAAACCATGGCTGCCCAGTGAATTCAACCGGCTCCGTTTCGTAATAGGAAGATACGTTGGCCACCTGACCAACTGCCTCCAATCGGCCTTGTGCCTCGCGCAGATGTGCCTCGCGGTCGCCGATGTTCGATCCCAAAGAAAGATAGGTCCACATGGTAATTATGAAGCTGATACCTTGGTCACTTTCCGCTCCTGAGGGCCCGCTTCTAGAATTAAACCATGTTGGAGTCTCTGTTACTGAGTCGCGACGTGGAAGTATTTCGCATCCTGCGCCCGACTCTGGAAAAGCTTTCGATCGAGGTCGAAATCTGCCAGGAGGCGAAAAAAGCCAGCGAGATTTTGATCACGGAAAAGTTCGACGCTGTAATCGTTGACTGCGACGATCTGCCGGGTGGCGTCGAAGTGTTGGAAGGATTGCGTGTTACTCCCAGTAACAAAAATTCCGTGACCTTCGCCATCGTGAACGGCAAGAAAACGACCACGCAGGAAGCATTCGGCCTGGGGGTTAACTTCGTTCTGCATAAGCCGCTTTCGGTCCTGAACGCCTCCCGCTGCTTCAACGCAGCTTTGAATTTCATGGTGCGGGAGCGGCGCCGCTACTTCCGCCATCCAGCAAAGATGCCGGTCGATCTGGTGCTTGAGGATAAAGAATTGAAGGCCACCAGCACGAATCTTAGCGAGGGGGGCATTGCTCTGCAACTGCATCAGGCGCTCCCGAAGAACGCGACCCCCCGGCTGAAATTCACGCTGCCGAATAGTACGATTGCCCTGGATCTGGACTCGGAAATCGCCTGGGCCGACCTCGAAGGGTGCGTCGGATTGCGTTTCCGCAATGTCCCCGCCAGCACCCAGGAAGCTCTCGAACGCTGGCTCGATAGCCAGATGGAGCCGAAAACCCCGGTATCGAAAAATTAGAAACCAGATTCATAGATCGTAAATTCCCCATGATCCCAGGTATTCAGTTGGTAATTTGCGCCCGTGTATTGGCATGGCAATCTGTTGGGACCGGAGAAATCGCCATGCTACCTGCCAGTTACCGCGTCGCTCAAGTACAGAAAACCTTGCGCCGGTTCGAAGCGGATGTGCCCCTGCTCAACCTCCGAGTACGGGATCTCTCCGCCGAACGGCAGCAATCGGCGCGCCAGTTCGCCGAAGCACTGATCGATCAAACTCGCGCGGAACTCGACCGCCTGCTCAAGGAACATCCAGCTCCCATGTTGCAGCCGGGTGAGCATCCTTGCGAGCCCGCCGATTGAGTGCGCTTGCCGGCGTTAAGCCGTCAACCCTTCATGAAAGTTTCAGCAATATTTCCAGACAACGCAACTTCCCGCAATTGAATATCCTATAGCGATGCCACAACAATCGCAGGTGCAAGCGCCATGATGAATCTTCCTGTGGCTGCGGCGCTTCTCGCACATATTTTCTTTTGGCCGCTAAGAATATTAAAGCCGGCCGCGGTGGTTGGTGTTGTGGCTTACCTGCAAATTAAATTCCCGCAATTGTGGGCATCTCTCGGTCTCAGGGGGCTGGAGGAGTTTGGAAGGGAAATCTCTAAAAGAAAATCACTCTCCGTTTTTCTCGTCGGGCTCTCGTTGTTTGCAGTCCGAGGAACCGGCACATTGTTCACGGGCGTGCCGTTGCCGCGCTATCACGATGAATTCAGCTATCTGCTGGCCGCCGACACCTTCGCACATGGAAGATTGTCAAATTCTTCGCATCCCATGTGGATTCACTTCGAAACCTTCCACGTGATCTGGCACCCGACCTATATGTCAATGTATCCGCCGGGACAGGGGTTGATTCTGGCGCTGGGCGAGGTCTTGGGGAATCCGTGGATCGGCCAGTTGTTGGCTTCGGCGCTAATGTGTGCGGCAATCTGTTGGATGCTGCAAGGGTGGATTCCTGCGCGCTGGGCGCTGCTCGGCGGCGTTCTGGCAGTCGCGCGCCTGGGATTACTGAGCTATTTCACCAATGGATATTGGAGCGCATGTTTGCCGGCGGTTGGCGGCGCATTGGTTTTGGGAGCATTGCCGAGGCTACAACATGATGCGCGAAAATTACATGCTGCCATTATGGCCGTGGGATTATTCATCCTCGCGAACACCCGCCCTTATGAAGGATTGTTGCTAAGCGCTGGGGCAGCGCTTGCCCTGCTGGCATGGCTGTTCAGCAAGAAAGCGCCGCCGCTGCGGGTTTCCGCAGCAAAGATTGTTCTGCCTCTTGTACTCACGTTGATACCTCTTGCGGCTTGGACCGGTTATTACTACTACCGCGTTACCGGGAGTCCCTTCCACATGGCCTATGACGCCAACCGAGATATGTACGCGATGGGGCGGTATTTCATCTGGCAAAAATCTTGGCCGCCAAAAACCTACGATCACGCCATGATGCGCGCTTATTACGAACGGGAGTTGCGCGAGGCAAACGAGAACCAGACACTTCGCGGATTTTTCGAGCGTGGGGGAAGCAAGTTCTATTATTTCTGGATTACTTATCTGGTTGCGCCGCTGCCTTTTCTTTTGATCGCTCTGCCATGTGCGGTGCGCGACCGGCGATTGCGCATCCCGTGGATGATTGGCGGGATTTTTGTGGCCGGACTGGCGTTGGAAGTTTGGTTTATGCCGCATTACTTTGCTCCGGTAGCGGCGCTGCTGTACTTGGTTTTGATGCATTGCGCCCGGCATTTGCGATGGTTTGAGTGGCGCGGGCGTCGGGTGGGAATCGCGTTAGTACGTGCAATTTGTATCGTATATATTGCCACCGCGCTGCTGCGGATCGGGCTGGCGGTAACACATGTGCATCCGGAAAAAGAGTGGCAGCATGGCGACACGGAGCGGGCGGCGATTGTCCGCGAGTTGGATGCGATGCCGGGACAACAGGTAGTGCTGGTGAGCTATGCTGCGGATTTTGATCTGGATCGAGAATGGGTTTACAACGGGGCCGATATCGATGGACAAAAAATTGTTTGGGCGCGCGATATGGGCGTGGAGAAAAATCGGGAGTTGCTGGGTTATTATCGTGGCCGGAAATTTTGGACAGTGGAAGCGGGCGGAAACACAGAACTGAAACCGTACTCTGAATAAAATCCTCCGGAACGAAAAACCGTGTCTAGCAAACGCGGCGAGACATGGGGTACCCACTTAAGTTAGAGGGAACTTCTAGAACAGCGCAGTAGGCCGCCGCTTCCACGGCTTGCCCTTTTCCACCGAGACTTTTTCCACGTCATTTACGTAGGCGGCGACTTGCGTCACCAGGTGGTGCAGATCATTGCCTACGCTGAAGAAGGTAAATCCTTTGTCGAGAAATTCGCCGACGCGCGCGGTACCGAACAAGAACAGTCCAAGGATGACGTTGTTTTTTCGGGCATGTTCGACCAATTTCTTGGTCGCGGCGTCGAGTTCGGGCGAAGTGTACATGTCCGGAAATTTATATTTTTCGTAAAGGCCCATCGACATGCATAGATCGTTTTGCCCGAGAAAAAGAATATCGACGCCGGGAACGGCGGCGATCTCCGCGATATTTTGGATGCAGGAAGCGGTTTCAACCTGCAGCGCAACAATGCCTTCTTTGTTAAAGGTTCCCGCGTAGCCAAGCAGCCCGGCTTTATCCATGGAACGCTGTGGAAAATAAACCGAGCGCGTGCCGACCGTTGGATATTTCGCGCAACTGATCGCCTGGCGCGCCTCTTCGGCGGTATTGATGTAAGGAATGAGCACGCCGTCGGCCCCGAGGTCCAGCGCCTGCTGGATGCCGGGGCGGTCGTCGTATCCGCCGACGCGGACGATGGATTTCGCACCGCCACTGGCGATGGCGCAGAGCGTATAAGAAAGTTTCTCGTGATCCATCGGTCCGTGCTGGGTATCGACCAGCAGCCAGTCGTAGCCGCTGTGTGCAAGCTGCTCAGCCACCGTGGGACTGTGCGAATTGAGGAACAAGCCCAGCTTGGGCGTACCTTGACGCAAATGATTTTTGAATTCAGAACCACTAAGCACGGATTCGGGCATGTGAGTTTCTCCTCAGGCAATATGAATTGTGTAGTGTATCGCAATGCGGTATGCGAGACGGCGAACCGCGTGTAAATTTATTGCCGGAATGACCATGGGACATGCAGTTTGGTTTCGTGTAAGCTTGCGGGATCATTTATGTAATTCCGATTTTAAGAAGCCCAAGGAACGTATATGCGAATGTTGCTGAACTGGGTCTTGAGTGCACTGGCCGTATGGATTGTGTCGCGCGTGGTACCGGGAATTTATGTGAGCGGCCCGGTAGCCGCGCTCATTGCGGCATTGGCGATCGGCTTTATCAACGCGACGATTGGGCTGGTGCTGAAAATTTTGACCTTCCCTCTGACGCTGCTCACGCTCGGATTGTTCTGGCTCATCATCAATGCGCTCATGCTGAAGTTTGCTTCCGCGCTGGTGCCAGGCTTTCAGGTACGCGGTTTCTTCGCTGCGTTCGTGGGAGCGATTGTACTGAGTTTGGTGAATATGCTGCTGAAGTGGCTGGTGTTTCCGGCTGAAGGCAGATCGTAACCTCTAACCCTTCGTCTTGCGCGGCTTAATCGCCTCCCAATCTGCATCGCTCAACGCCCGGCCGAGGCTGCTGAATTCTCCCGCGCCTTGCAGGAATTCTCCGCCATCCATCCGGATGACCTCGCCATTGATGTATCCCGACCCGTTACTGACTAAGAATGCGGCAAGGTTTGCCAACTCCTCGGTTGTGCCAAAACGGTGCATGGGATTGCGGTCGAGCGCGAGCGTCTCAAGATCGGCGCGCGGCAGGACGCGGGAAAATGCGCCCTGCGTAGGAATCGGCCCGGGAGCAATGGCGTTCATACGGATTCCCCGATTACCCCACTCGACAGCGAGGCTGCGCATAAGGGCTTCGACGCCGGCTTTAGAGACTGCGGAGGGAACAACGTATGCGGAGCCGACAGGTGCGTAGGTAGCCGAGATACTGAGAACGGTGCCGGGATGTTCGGCCTTGAGCCAGCGGCGACCGCAGGCCATCGTGCAGTGCAGGGTTCCCATAAGCACGATGCCGATGACAGCTTCCCAGGCGCGCGGAGAAAGCTCTTCGGTGCGCGCGATGAAATTTCCGGCGGCATTGTTGACAAGAATGTCGAGCGGTCCATCCTGCCAGATGGAATCGATCATTGCCTCGACCGCATCGGGACTACGCACATCGCAGGGAAGAGCGTGAATGGCGCCTTTTGTCACGGAGGAGAGCTCAGCGGCAGTTTGCTCGAGAACGTCCTCGCGGCGTCCACAGATGTAGGCGGTGGCGCCAAGTTCGAGGAAGCGCTGCGCCATGGCTTTACCAAGTCCTGTGCCGCCGCCGGTAATGAGGATGCGTTTGTCTTGGAGAAGATCGGTCCGAAACATGGGGAATTGAGTCATGGAGCGATTAAGCCATTGCGCGATTGAACAACTTGAGTCGAGAGTTGATGATTTCAAATCACAAAATCACGCAATCGCCCATCACTCAATTTTGCATTGCAGCGAGCTTTGGAAGCAAATGTCGCCCGCTACTCGAAATCCGTAATCCGCATACTGAAACTCCGGTGGGATGCTGGAGCGCGCGGAGCAGCGGGAAACTTTCACGTGATGCCGCCACGATCCGCCGCGCGAGGCTTTGCGCAGGCCTTTTCCCGAGCCGGGTTCGGGGCCATGCGGATTGCGATCGGGAGAAATCGCGTAGTAATTGGGGTCGTACCAGTCGCTGCACCACTCATGAACGTTGTCGCACATGTTATACAGACCGAACGCATTCGGCGCATAGCGGGCAATAGGCTCGGGACCGGTTTGCCAGCGCATCGCATAATCGGGCAACGATTGCGGAGGTTCATCTCCCCAGGGAAAATTGGCCTGTTCCAAACCGCCGCGTGCGGCCCGCTCCCATTCGGCTTCGGTGGGGAGGCGGTAACTGCGGCCGGTTTGCGCGCTCAGCCATTGGCAGTATTCCTCGGCCTGAAACCACGAAACACCCGCGACCGGCTGCACTGAATGATTGAAATTCGGATCGTTCCAGAAGGGTGGAGGCTGTGATCCCGTTGCTTGCAAAAAGTGCTGGTACTCCTCATTGGTCACTTGCGTGGCGGCAAGTTGGAAGCAATCGATCCAGACGCGGTGAATGGGGCGTTCGCAATCCTGGCCGGAGTCCGATCCCATGAGAAACCAGCCCTCAGGAATCGAAACGATCCGAGGCGCGACATGGGCCGCAGGAACGGGGTGAACTTGATGAGCCGCCGTCATTTCTTCACTGAAAAATATTGCCACGTAGCACCGGCCGAGATAAAGTTTAACAGCCCAAGCTCGAGTAGGGCTTAGTGGGCCCAAATGGCGAAAGAAACGCTGCGATTCAGAACGAAGATCCAAGGCAGAGAGGCTGGAGTAGTGGCCGCGATTTCTCCTCCGGTGGATGTATTTGAATTTTTCGGAACGCGGGCACGAGTGCCCATCCGGGGAACGATCGATGGATTTCCATTTCGCTCATCGCTCATGCCCATGGGCGGCTGCCACAGGATGCCGGTGAACAAGGCTCTGTGCGCGGGCGCCGGAGTTCAATCCGGGGACGTCGTGGATGTGGTGATGGAGCGGGATGACCAAGAGCGAACCGTGGACGCGCCGGCAGCCCTAAAAAAAGCGCTGGTGAAAAATAAGACAGCCAAAGCGAATTGGGAAAAAATGGCCTTCACCCACAAGAAAGAAATAGCGCTTTGGATTGCCGATGCGAAAAAAGAAGAAACCCGAGAGCGAAGAGTAGAAAAGGCAATCCAAGTTCTGCAAAAGAGGGCGAAGTGGACGGGATGAACGAAAATGAGCCCGAATGCAAGTTTTAATCCTCGCACCGGGCTCAATCAAGATTTGAAACGCTGAGTACCGCGAATAGCCTAGACCACAGCTTCCGCGTGATCGTGAATCCTGATCGGCTCCTCTTCCTCATCGTGAATCGCGGTATGAGTCTTGGCGACCAGCATATAAATCGACGGCACCACAAACAGCGTGAACACCGTGCCGATGATCATGCCGCTGACCAGCATGATACCAATGCTGTTTCGCGCACCAGCGCCGGGGCCGGTTGCGAGAACTAGCGGGAAATGGCCGAAGACAGTCGCCGCTGTGGTCATGAGAATAGGCCGCAGCCGCGTGCTGGCTGCGCCGGTAATCGCCTCCAGCTTGCTCAAGCCGGTTTCCTGCAAATGGTTGGCGAACTCCACGATCAGAATTCCGTTCTTCGCAATCAAGCCGACTAGCGTGATCAATCCGACCTGACTGTAAATGTTCAGCGTCGTGAAGCCGAGGAACGAAAAGGCAAGAGCACCCGAAATTGCCAGCGGAACCGATCCGGCCAAAATAATGAACGGATCACGGAAGCTCTCGAACTGCGCGGCGAGCACAAGGTAGATCAGGATCGCGGAGAGCAGGAACGTTCCCAGAAACTTGCTGCCTTCCACGCGCAACTGCCGGGACTCACCCGCGTAGTCCACGGTGAAACCTTGCGGCAATATCAGTTTGGCTTGATCTTCCAGGAACGTCAAAGCCTTGTCCAGCGGCACGTTCGGCGGGATCACGCCCTGAATACGCACTGCATTCAACTGCTGAAATTTATTCAGCGATCTCGGCTCGGTTGTGGTCTTCAAGGTCGCAAAGGTGGAGAGCGGAACCAGCTTATCTGCCGATCCTTTCACATAAATTTGCGAAAGCTGCTCGGGCGTCAGTCGTTCGGCCCGCTGCACCTGTGGAATCACTTTGTAGCTGCGTCCCTGAATGCTGAAGCGGTTAACATAATTTCCGCCGAGCATGGTCGATAAATCCTGGCCGGCCTGGCTCAGATCCACGCCCTGAGAACGAAGCTTGTCACGGTCGAACACGACTTCGGTCTGCGGCTGGTCGAACTTCACGTCGGTATCCGCGAAGATGAAAAGCCCGCTGGCCATAGCCTTCTGCACAAGCTGCTCGGCAAGCTGGCTTACCTGCTGTGGCTCAGCTGCCGAGACGATGGCAAAATCCACGGGGAAATTGCCGCCTCCGGGTAGCGGTGGAGGCGTCAGTGGAATCACGCGGATCCCGGCGATCTTGGACAATGGCCCGGTTGATTCCACGAGCAATTGCTGCGTCGTTTTCTTACGCTGGCTCCAGGGTTTGGTGACCATACCGCCGAAGCCGCCATTAGGATTCGTAATCTGAAAGATGCTCCCGCTCTCGGGGAACGAGTGATAAACGTTGTAGACCTCATCGGTGAACAGATTGGTCTGGTCGAGAGTGGAGTTCGCCGACGATTGAATCACGCCGAACACAACGCCCTGGTCTTCGGATGGCGCGAGTTCCCGCTGCGAGAACATGTAAAACGGAACCATCAGCACAGCAACGATCGCCCAGAGAGCAAGCACGACCGGGCGATATCGCAGCGTTCCCGACAGCAGGCGAACATACAATGTGCGCACGTTCTCAAAGCGCCGGTTGACAATGCCGGGGAAACCGCGCTCCGTGTCGCCGGAACGTAACAACTTCGAACCCATCATGGGCGACAACGTTAGAGCAACGATACCGGACACCACAACCGCTCCCGCCAGCGTGAAGGCGAACTCCCGGAACAGTGCACCCGTCAAGCCACCCTGAATTCCGATGGGCGCGTAAACCGCGGCCAGCGTGATTGTCATGGCAATGATGGGACCGACCAGTTCGCGCGCTGCATCCTGCGCCGCGCGGAACGGAGATTTGCCTAAGTGCAAATGGCGTTCGACGTTCTCCACCATGACGATGGCGTCGTCCACAACCAGTCCGACGGAGAGCACAATCGCCAGTAGCGTCAGCAGGTTGATGGTGAAGCCGGCGATGAGCATCAGGAAAACCGCGCCGATCAGCGAGATCGGAATCGCAACGACCGGAATAAGAACGGAGCGGAACGAACCGAGGAAGAGGAAGATGACAACAACCACGATCAGCAAAGTCTCGATAAGCGTGTGCAGCACTTCATTGATCGCGTCTTGAATGTATTCGGTCGAATCGTAGGGAACTCCAAGCTTCATGCCGGCGGGCAACTGCTGCTCGATGGCAGGCAGCGTCGCGCGCACATTGCGAATCACTTCCAGGGAATTGGCGGTGGGAAGAACCCAGATGCCCATGAACGTCGCGGTTTCGCCGTTGAAGCGGACATCCTGGTCATAGTTTTCGGCGCCGAGCTGCACATCCGCAATTTCGCCCAGGCGAACAACAACGCCGTTATCCTGCTTTACCACCATGTCACGAAATTCATCAGGGCTGCGCAGATCGGTGTTCGCGATCAAGTTCACCGAAACCATCGTGCCTTTGGTTGCGCCGAGCGCCGAAAGATAGTTGTTCTTTGCCAGTGCATCATGCACATCGGAGGGCGAGACGCCGCGCGCAGCCATTTCCTGGGGTTTGAGCCAAATGCGCATCGCGAAGGTCCGGTCGCCGAGAATGTCGGCCCGCTGCACGCCGCTGATCGAGCTCAGCTTGGGCTGCACCACGCGCGTCAAATAGTCGGTGATCTGGTTCTGATCGAGATTGGCGGACGAAATGCCGATGTACATCGCCGCAAACTCAGTGTCGGCAGTGGTTAAGTCGATGACCGGAATTTGCGCGTCCGGAGGAAGATCGTTGCGTACCTGCGCCACCTTCGCCTGAATCTGGGTCAACGCCGCAGTTGTGTCGTAATTAATTTTCAGATGCACCGAGATGGTGCTCAGGCCCTGCGCGCTAGTCGACTCCATGTAGTCGATGCCGTCGGCGCTGGCAATCACGCGCTCAATCGGCGTCGTCACGAAGCCGCGAACCAGATCGGCGTTCGCGCCCACGTAGACCGTGGTGACCTGAATCACGGAGATATCGCTGCGTGGATACTGACGCACGCTGAGCGAACGGATGGCTTGCAATCCGGCGATAAGAATGACGAGGTTTACAACAATCGCCAAAACCGGGCGTTTAACGAATAGATCCGTAAACTTCATACAGAACCCTCGCTGAAACTGCTGCCGAGATTAACTTTCCTCGGGATGTGGATTCGGGCTGTCGCTGGGCTTTACCGTATTGTTCACCAGAACAGGCGCGGCATTGCGCAGGCGGAAAACACCGGAGCTCACCACTTCATCGCCGGGGTTGAGGCCGGAAGTGATCGCCACCTGATCGCCGCGCGATCCCTCAATTTTTACTACCTGCTGGCGGACTCCGTGGTAGGTGTTCCCCTTGGCATCTTTCATCTCAGTAACGATGAAAACCGAGTCGCCGTAAGGCGCGTAATTAATGGCAGAGGCGGGCAGTGGAATCACGTCGCGCGACTTGCCTACCGGAAGCTCGACCTGCACAAACATTCCGGGGCGCAGCTTGCCTCCGGGATTTGCGAAGGTGGCCTGTACCTGAATGTTGCGGGTCTGCTCATTCACGGTGGAATCAAGCGCCGTAATTTTGCCGTGGAACGAAACCCCGGGCAAATTGTCGTTGGTTACGCGCAACTCGCGGCCCATCATCATTTTCGCCGTTTCTTGCTGCGGCACGCCGAAGTTCACATAAATCGGATTCAACGCCTGAAGAGAAACAATCGCCTGGCCGGCTGCCAGGTATTGGCCCAGGCTGATTTGACGAAGTCCCAACACGCCCGTGAAAGGCGCGTGGATGGTCTTGCGCGCAATTGCAGCGCGAATGTCGTTCGCCTGCGCTACAGTCGCTTTTTGCTGCGCCACGGCGTTGTCGTAATCGGAGCGCGAAATGACGCCGGCTTTTACCAGTTCCTGCGCGCGGTCGTAGTTAATCTTTGCTAAATCGCGCTGTGCCTCCAAATTGGCGAGCTGCGCCTGCTCCTGGCGGGTATCCATCTCTACCAGAATGTCGCCCTCATGCACCGACTGACCGGATTCGAAATGAATCTTGTCGACAGTTCCCGGTAAATCGGCGCTAACCGTAACGCCCTGGATGGCCGCGGCGGTGCCGATGACACTCAACGTTGAAGGCCAAGTTTCCTGCTTTGCCACCACGGTGGTCACTGCGGTCGGCGGCATTTGAAAACTCGCGCCCATCGCGATAGCGGCTTCAACCTGCCGGTATTTCAAAAACCCCAAGCCGCCAATGATGGCCAACATCACCACCAACATCAAAATCATCCGTTTCGCCATGCATTCTCTCCCGCGTCCACAAAAACAGCCTGTATTGTCTGGGATGACTATCGGTACCAAACACGCCGTTCTGCATATGATTTTAACAATTATCAAAAGGATTCAGAGATACAAAAAGCTAATTCGGCAGACGCGGAATTAGACGAATTCGCAGGTAAAAAGTTGGGTTTTGATCACTTGCGGAAGGGTTTCGAAGATGGAATCCAGGTTGGCAGAGTGCAAAATTTGGCGTACCGGCTCGGAGGGATTTTCGAGCCGGAGATGAATTCCCGTCGCCCGTAGCGCCAGCAGAGCGCCGAGCCCTTCCGCATCCATTGCAGTAACGCCACTAAGTTCCAGAGAAATATCCTGCCCGTGCTGGAGCGCCGCGCATAGCAGGGCAAATTCCTCGCCGCCCACTAGTGTTCCCTCACAGCGTAGGGTCACTGCGTCACGCGTATTTTCAACGGTTACATTCAACCCGGACATCGACTGGCTCCTTTCTGAAATGCTGCTTAAGCCTTCTGGTCTGCCTGATCCACACTCGGCGCGCGAAATGGGCCGCAGCGGCCCCGCATGGAACCACGGAATTTCTCGCGCTCCTCCGGAGTCATCCGTGCCCACCGTTCCATCATTCGCCGCCGCCAAAACATATGCGGGCCGGACCGGCCGCCGCGAAATCCTCCAAACAGAATTTTGCTGAGAACCAGAATCCCCAGCGCCTGCCAGAACGTGATTACGTGCCAGCCAAAGAGCGCCGGCGTAAGCCAGTTCCAAAGCCGCATAACGATAAAACTGAACAAAGCGGCAAAAAGTAACGCAATCAGCAAGAATTTAAATACTTTTAAAATTATTCTCATCGTTAAGTCCTCAGATCAAGTCCTCACATCTTCCACAAATTCGTCGTAAATATCCTGTAGACGCTCACGCAGAAACAGCACCGCATTATGCTTGCGTGAAAGCAGTGTGTTGACGTTCACGCCGGTTTGCGCGGAGATTTCTTTAAAGCTGTATCCCATCAATTCATGCGCGATGAACACTTCCCGCTGTTCTTCCGGCAACTCGTCTAAAGCCGTATCCAGTTCGTCAGCCAAGGTGTTGCGAATGTATGCGGCATCCGGGCCGGCATCGGGCGAGGGAAGCATGTCATCGATTTGTAGCGTTTTCCCTTCCTCATTTACATGCTGCGGTTCGCTTCTAGAAGCCTCGCGCTTTTTTCTCCGAAACAGATCGATCATGCGATTGCGCGCGACGCGAAACAGCCACGCGCTAACCTGCTCGACCGGCCGCATCACGCGGTAGGCCTCTACCAGTTCGTAAAAGACTTCCTGCAGAATGTCTTCTGCGTCATCCCGGTCAGCAACCCGCCCACGGATGAACCGGCGCACTCTGGCGTACTCCCGCTCTACAACGTCAGAGATGCGCTTATCCTGTTGCGTCATCAGCCATTGCTTTCTGAGCGCTTCAGCCATCGATGCCTCGGCCATCTATGTAGGTAGACGTTTGGGCGGAGGAAATATTGTAGGGGCTGGGAATGCTTAGTCAGAAGAGAGTCGTCGCGCAACTATCCATGCGACGAAGATAAGCAGGCGTATCGATTTCGCGGCAATGACGGTTACGATTGTTCCTGAATCACTAAACAGTAACCGCCAACGGCAACGAATATGCGCTGGGGACGCCCGATGCGCTGAACGCTCGAATCCAATAGGTATGAGGCCCCGCCTCTGGGTTGGTGTCAACCCAGAGGGCTGCGCGGAGCGGACTCGGGGAGATGACAGTTTTTTCATCGTCCCGGCTGACCTCGTACGAGTAAAAAGTTGGATCCAAGATGGGTTGCCAGCGGAGAATCACCGCCGATCCATAATCTGTTGTGTCCACAGTGTAGGGATCGGCCGTCTCCCACGCCGGCGTCGCCGGAACGTCCGCCGTATTCTCCGTCAGCCAGAACACAATTGTCGTGTTTGCCGGGATCTTGACGACGGTGCTGAACTTCCCGCCCGAAAGTACTTCTCCAACGCTGGAAGCAGCCACGCTGAATTCCTGGCTTTGCCGCACTGCGCTTACCACAGAACTGGCCAGTGGGAGAGGAAGAGAGGTTACCGGCAAAACATCGGGAGTGCAGGACGTAGCCACCGGCTCTGCCGCAGCAGCGCCCGAGGCCTTGAATCCGTTTGAAAGTGTCCCATCGATCTGAAATTGATACCAATTGATAGCGGGCCAACTGATCCCCACGATTGAATAGTTGAGCGTCCACGGACCTTGCGATGGGCCGGTAGGTGGATTGGGCGGGTAAACGCAAAAGACTGAGCCGATGTTGGTGGCTGCCACGGTGATCATGTGGAAGAGATCGGAGTTGTGCGGATAGTAGTTGCTGGCGCCGGTAAGAAAGGTGCCGTGTTGATCGCCGAGCAACCGGAGCACCTCGTAGAAGTTGTAGGCTGGGATTTTCAGTAGATCGAGCGGGCACGCCCCGCTGCTCCAAGAAAAATCTCCGGTCTGTGAATCATCTTTAACCGAACTTGCGGTCATGATAGACCGCTGTTGACCAAAGGCTGCCGGGGCAAAGGTGGGTGCATCACCTGGCGCCTGCTGGATTTGACCCACCAGTTGAAGCTCCGCATTGTCCGATCCGGCCATGAATCGCATCGGCGCATATTCAGAGCTGAACGAGTCATAGGCGATCATCATCGCGGTCAACCATGCGGGGAATTGCTCCGTCATCCGCGGCCGGAAGGGAACGTCGTAGTTCGCCCTCATGTCCGCCTCATCGTTGATGATGGTGATCGAGTTAAGGCCTGCCTTCTGGGCGCTGGATGCTGTCTGATCTGCGCAATTTACCGCCAACTGCAAGACAGGCGCGCCGTTCAGGCAGCCATCCCACTCTCCTTTTCCATGGAACGAAAGGAAGTCGCATTTGAGATTGTTGTCGGTAACAAAATCGATGAAGCCAGACATAAGGGTTGGTAGTGGGCCGGGGAATGTAGTATTTTCTCCCAGCACACTGGGTCCCATGATGGTGGGACCACCCAGGCGAATGGTATAGCCCGCGGTAGTTACCGTTGCTGCTACTGCCGCGCAAGTAGTTTGATACAGCTGCTGGTAATAGGTAAGGCTACCGGTGCCGCCGTCCGGCCCCCAAAAAGATGGGTTGTCCGGTTCGTTCCAGACCTCGAACCACCACTGGGCGATAGCAGCGGGACCGAATCGGCTGTCGGTAATCAGAGCGCTGAAGAAGGCTTGGACAAGGGTCTGCCAGTTCGCGAGAATTTGCGACCAATCGTTAACGCCATCTTCGTTAGCTGGACCGGTCGGCATCGGAAGAAGAGAAGTACCCGCATATTCGGTGAGGTTGTAAACGCCGTCGGGAAAAAAGCTGAGGACGATGAATGGAATTAGCCCTCGCGAGGTGAGCTCATAAAGAGCATCCAGCGTGGTTGTAAAGGTAATCGACGAACTGGGCGCTCCACCCGGCCAGACTGTACCTCCCGAGACAGTTGAAGGATTGTCGCCTACCGGAATTCCCAGTTCCGGTGTTCCCCCACTGGTGAACACTTTCATCACTCGGACAGTCTGGAAGGCAACCGGCGATGCTTGCATGTTGTCCAGCATCCGCTGGCATCCGGGATCGAGCAGCCAACCTACATCAAACTGCTGCACAAGGCTGAATTCCGCCGGATTCACGGCCCCTTTCGGGCCGGATAAAGGTACGATCAAATCGAAAGTCTTGTAGTGCTGCCCCGATCCCTGTTGTTTTCCCAGGCCCAGGATCTTCCCAATGATCTGTTCGATGTTTGCGATTTCGCTCTCGATCAGGCCGAGCACATCTTCCACGATTTCTGCCAATCCTGCGGGCAGATGCAGATGTCCTTCGCACCCTCGGTACATCCTCTCGGGGGATTCATAGATGCATATGCGAATGGCAAACACTTCGCTCACCTGTGCGACCGTGCCCCACAGAATAACGATTCGTTCGTCAACGCTCACCTCAGCCACTCCCAGGCCTTTTTCCCTGGCGAATGCCACAATCCGGTTTAGTCCTGATTGCCCCGCGCTGGCCTTTACGCGGATGGTCACGGGCACGATCTGGTCGGAGTCGGCTTCGCGGACCCATCGGTGACCGCGAGCCAGATGTCGCTCGCTGCCTTCGATTCGTCGATAGTTCTCTGGGACAGGTTTTGGATCCATCGAATTCGGCATGTTGGTCCTCCGGTTGTGCGGTATTCAAAGCTCAGTAGATTAGGTGCCCTGCGCTCTGCCAACTGTTCCTATAGTGACGACCGAATCAAAACCGTTTCGATTGAGCCACTCGGACGCAGAGAATCGTTGCATCCGTACAGATCGGAGACCAATTCAGGATTTCCCACGCACGGGATTCGGGGTTGTGTATCGGGGGCTAAAATGGCGGAGAGTGAGGGATTCGAACCCCCGATACCCTTTCAGGTATGCCGGTTTTCAAGACCGGTGCCATCAACCACTCGGCCAACTCTCCGTTGGGTGTAAAGCTCGCGGCTTCGGCTAGTTTACATCACTGTTTGGTCAAGCCAAACGCGCGGGAGTGGAATTCCATAACCTCCTCAAAGTGCGAGAGAAAATAGGTCAGGCTGTGGTCTCCGGGATAGGAATGGTAGACATGCTTGACTCCCTCTTTTTCCAGTTGCGCGTGCAGCGCGGCTGCGCCTTTTTCGAAGCCGTAGTTATCGTCCTGGCCGCAGTTGAAATAAATAGCGACCTTATGCAGGGCAGTCGCGTTTTGCCGGGCGAGAAGAAATGGATTGTTCGCGTTCCAATGTGGAACGTCAATCGGATCTCCGAAAACGGTTGCCAGAGTCTTGCTCAGCTGGGAGCCCGATTGCATGGCGATATCGAGTTCGTGCGGCGAGTCAGTGATTAACGCGGCGCTCTGTGCGCTGGCCGCCGAGAACATTTCAGGATGATCGAAGGCCAGCCGCAGTGCACCATAACCACCCATGGAAATGCCGCTAATAGCACGGCTGCCACGTTCCCTGCTGATGCGGTATTTTCCTTCGATCAGCGGAATGAATTCCTGAAGAAAAAAATCGCCGTAGCGAACGCGGCCATCGGCGGAGTTAATATAAAAAGTCCGTCCGCCCTCTGGGGCGACAATTAAAAACTCACCCAGCTTGTGTTGGCGGCGAAGCTCGTCGAGTAGCGTCCACCCTCCACTGTTGAAGAGCGTTTGCTCATTGTCGCCAAGGCCGTGCAGAAAATAGAGTACGGGATATTTTTGTGGCGCATGTTTTGCCGCACTGGCGTCATAGCTGGCGGGAAGATAAACACAATAGTGCACCGGATGTTTGAGAATCCGGCTGTTCATCGCATTGCAGTCGATGCGGCTCTGGGCGTGGGCGGGAAGAGCGAAGGCTAGCAGCGCAAAAAAAGTAAGGATTCCGAAACGGCGAAGCATCAGCCCAGTTTACTCGTAGCGCAGGGCCTGTACGGGATCGAGCCGTGCGGCGCGCCCTGCGGGATAGAGACCGGATAGTAGGCTGACGATGAAGGCAAACAGAATTGCCGCGCCGACTAGCCATAGCGGAACCGCCCAGAAATGTTCTGGCGGCAGCGACTGCCGCTTGAGGTAAATGTTTGTTCCCAAATTGATCACCTGCCCGATGGCCCAACCGAGAATAACTCCAACCACGCCGCCGAGAATTCCCATTGCGCCTGCCTCGGCGAAGAAGAGCTTTTTTACATCGCCATCGCTGGCGCCGATGGCCTTCATGATGCCGATCTCGCGGCGGCGCTCAAGAATCGCCATCACCAGCGTATTTACAATTCCGATGGAAGCGACGGCGAGCGCAAGGCTGCCGAAGATTCCGAGAAATAAATCCAGCACGGCGAAGAATTGTTGCATGCTGCGCGTCGCGTCAAGAATGGAAAACGTATTGAAGCCCATCTTCTTGACCGCGTCTTCCACGGCGCGTATCTGCGATGGATTCTTCACCCGCACGCTCACTGAGGAATAAACCGGCTGGTCGCTGGCGGCGTGGGAGATTTCCCGCAAATCCGTAGGCTGCATGACGTGCAGGGTTTCGGCCAGCTTGAGTGGGAGAAAAACGCGTGCCCGGGTCGGCCCCCGCATGCTTTCGGGATCAAGATCGGCGACTCCAACGATTTTTAATTTCAGTTCACGCGAGACTACGGAATATGCGGCGCCGGAAAAATCGTCATTAGCTGCGGCTGTCTTTAAAGGTGGTAAAGCTGGTGTCGGAGAAGTTTCCCGCTGCGCATAGCGCATGGTCAATTCTTTTCCCAGCAGCGGAGCGGCCAATTGCGCCACGTTCGTCTCGTCCACGCCAGCCTTCGGAGCCTTGCCCAATAACTCCTCCGCGAAAGCTTTCTGAATTACCGCTTCCGGAGCCGCGTCGGCGGAGAAGAAATGTCCCTGTAGCGATTCGAAGGCATCATTCGACTTCGACGATTCCGGCAGCGCCGCGACCATGGTCATGTGCGGCTTATCTTCGTAGCGCAGTTCGGTGATGAAGCGAATGTCGGGATAAGCCTCGAGCACATTTGGCAGGCGCTCAATTTCCTGGCGCGTGGCTTCGTCGAGGATGCGGCTCTCGCCGGGAGTTGGCCCGTTACGCTCTTCGTCATGGCCGAAACCGCGCAGATCGCGCCGGGAGCTGACCACGACCGTGTCGAATAATCCCGATTTCATCAGCCGCCGGGAAGCGAGTTGTTGCAGTCCGATGCCTAACGAAAGCATGGCAACCAGAGATGCCACGCCCACCGAAATCCCAATCGTAGTCAGCGAATTCCGGAGAACTGATTCGCGCAAGTTGCGCATGGCTAGTTCGGTTAAATCGGGAAGCTTCATGGCCGCGCCCCTTCTGTGCCTGTAGTCGTGATGACGGCCGATTCATCACCAACTACCTTGCCATCGGCCAGAAAAATCATGCGCTGTGCGTAACGTTCCGCGAGGGCTCGCTCATGCGTCACCATCACGATGGTCATTCCCATCTGCTGGTTGAAGTCGCGAATCATGTTCATGATTTCTGTGCCGGTGCGGCTGTCGAGGTTGCCCGTAGGCTCATCAGCAAGCAAAAGTTGTGGGCGATTGATCAGCGCTCTTGCGAGTGCCGCGCGTTGCTGTTCACCGCCGGAGAGTTCGCTGGGGCGATGATTCATGCGTGCCTGCAAGCCCACTCGCGTGAGCGCTTCACGAGCTAGCGCGTCACGCTTCGCACGATCAACTTCGGCGAAGCGCATGGGCAATTCCACGTTCTCGGCGAGAGTCATGCCGGCGATCAGGTTGAACGACTGAAAGACCATTCCAACCGTATGCAGGCGGTACTGCGCCAGCTCTTCCCGTGAGAGTTTTGCCAGATCACGGCCTTGCACGACTACACTGCCCGAAGTCGGGCGATCCAAGCCGGCGATCAAATTCAACACCGAAGATTTTCCCGACCCAGAGGTGCCGAGCAAAGCAACGAATTCACCGGCGCGTACTTCGAGAGAGACGCCATCTACTGCGCGGATTAAGGTTTCTCCCATGCGGTAATGGCGGCAAAGGGCTTCCGCATGAATTGCCGAAGAGTTGGCCGTCGACGAAGCGCGTTCAGGATTTCCCGGAGTACTCATGCGCTAGCGAACTTCCCCCTTCAAAACACCGATCGCATTGGCGGGCTTACCGTTCCGCGGCTGGCCTGAGTTGCCATTGCCGTCCGCATCCAGCGCAGGAAAATCTCCCTCGCCCGGCGCGAGAAACAGATTATTTTCCACGCCATGCTGCCGCGTATATAAGTCGTAATAACGTCCGCGAGCGGCGTAAAGTTCCTCATGCGTGCCACGTTCCAGAATTTGCCCCTGTTCCATCACAAGAATTTGATCGGCGCGCCGGATGGTGGAAAGACGGTGCGCGATCACAAAAGTCGTGCGCCCCTTCATGAGATAGGAAAGCCCCTGCTGAATCAGTTGCTCCGATTCCGAGTCGAGACTGGAAGTCGCTTCGTCCAGAATCAGGATGCGCGGTTCAGCCAGAATGGCGCGGGCAATCGAAATACGCTGCCGCTGCCCGCCGGAGAGCTTTACGCCACGTTCGCCGACCACCGTGTCGTACTTCTCGGCGAAGGAATCGGCAAATTCATCCACGCGCGCGATTCGGCAGGCGCGCAGGATTTCTTCATCACTGGCGTCGGGGCGTGAAAAGGCGACGTTTTCCCGAATCGTTCCGTCAAAAAGAAAAGATTCCTGAAGCACCACGCCAAGGCGCGTGCGATAAGAATCGAGTCGTACCGTGCTGAGGTCGATTCCGTCGAGCAGAATCTTGCCTTTGGTTGGTTTGTAAAATGCCGAAATCAGACCAATCGTGGTGGATTTACCCGAACCGGAAGAGCCGACGAGCGCGGTCACCGTGTCCGGTTCGGCGTGGAAGGAAATATCGCGCAGCACATCGTGAATTCCATCGTAGGTAAAACTCACGTTCTGGAACTCGATGTCGCCAACGATATCGTGTAGCGAAGTCGAGCGAGCCGGGTCCTGGTCTTCCGGGCGCTCGCGCATGATTTCCTGCGTGCGTTCAAGTCCAGCCAGCGCTTCCGTGAGTTGTGTGCCGATAGAAACAATCTGCATGATGGGCGCAACCAGGAAACCTAACAGCAAAGTATAGGAGACGAAGCCGCCGACAGTGAGGGTGCCAGAAGCGATCTGATGCGCACCCACATACATGGTGACAGCGCCCACAACTCCGAGCAGAACGCTGGCGGAAAGACTCATTACCGAGGTCGCCGTAAGAGTGCGCATAACGTTTTCGAGCAGGCGATGCACGCCTTTAGAAAAAATTGCCTCTTCGCGCTTTTCCGCGTGGTAACCCTTGATTACGCGCACGCCGCCCAGCGATTCCGTAAGCCGGCCCGTGACCTCGGCATTAATTTTGCTGCGCTCGCGAAAAATCGGCCGGATGGTGGCGAACGCTTTATTCAGCGACAGGCCAAAACAAACCAGCGCACCGACGGCGATTAAAGTCATCAACACACTGGTGCGGAGTAACAGAACCAGCGCAATTCCCGATGTGACCAGACCTCCGGCAAAATCGACCAGACCGGTGCCCAGCAAGTTGCGAATGCCTTCTACGTCGCTCATGATGCGCGAGACCAGGCTGCCGGTTTTGTTGGCATCGTAAAAAGCGACCGGCAGGCGCGAGATGTGAACCTGTACCTGTTGCCGCAATTCCGTAATCAGGCGCTGCGCCGCTTTCGATAATGACTGCGTCAGCGAAAAAGACGTGACGCCTTGGACCACCGTCGCGCCCAGCACAAACAGCACCAGCGGCTGCAATTTATCCATGCGGTGCTTGTTGATGACGGTATCGATCAGGAATTTCGTGGAATAGGGCAGCACCAGCGCCGCCACCCGGTTGATCAACATCAACCCAAACCCCAGCGCGAGCAACCCGCGGCGCGGGCGCATCAGCTTTAAGACTTCCGGCAGAACTGCGCGGAGCCTCTCGACTTTGGGCCTATCTTTAGGTGATTTGGGGGCTGTACTCAATCTGTTGTTGGACTCCGCCTAAGCCAGATTCGCTTCATTATTACTGCATTGTGACACGGCGCGTGCCGTCGTTGTATTCTCGGGGCGTGGCACGTCCGCCTTCGCCGGAGCGCTCTCCAACCCCGGGTTTATTACTCGGCCTCGTCGTCACGCTCGCGGCAGTTGTGGCTTATTCGGCTTATATTACCTGGCAAGTTTCCGGCCTGCGCAAACTGCAATCCGATCTGATCGACCGCAACCGCAAAGACTCTCTACAATTGCTGCGCATCCAGAACGATCTCAACCTTTTAGCCGTCGCCATGCGCGATATGATCGACAACGATGAGCCTTACCCACTCACGGCCTGGTCGGCTCAGTTCCAGCGCATCCATACCGATTTGGACGATGCCATGCGATTGGAGGCGGCATTATCCCCGACTAGCCGCACAGCCGAGCTAAACAATTCTCTCAGCAGTTCTTTGGCTCAGTTCTGGAATGCCTCGGATCGCGTATTCGCCATGGCTGCCTCTGGCGATGAGAAAGACGCGAGAGTGCAAATTCAGCTCTCGTTACAGTCGCGGCAGGCTTCTTTAAGCACTACAGTGGCCCGCTTGCTGGTGCAGAACAGCGAAAGCGAAGAGCAGGCGGCGCAGCGCATTATCGAAATCTATGACCGAGTGCAGCGGCAGGTGTATGTATTTCTGACTGCAACACTGGCCGCGGTTGTCTTGACCGGCACGTCGCTGATTCGATGGAACCGTCTTCTGTTCGCGCGCATGGCCGAGCTTTCCGAGCGCCGCAGCGAGCTGGCGCAAAAACTGATTGCTACTCAGGAATCAACGTTGCGTTATATTTCCCGCGAGCTGCATGACGAATTTGGCCAGATCCTTACCGCTATGGGAGCCATGCTAGGCCGCGCCGGCAACCATGCGCCGGAGGGTTCGACTTTGCGTGCCGATCTCCAGGAAGTCCGGCAGATTGCTCAGGAGACTCTGGACCGCGTCAGAAGTTTATCGCAGGCGCTGCATCCGGTTATGCTGGATGAGGCCGGGCTCGAAAGCACGCTCGATTGGTATATCCCGACCGTGGAACGGCAGACGGGAATTGCCATATCCTATGAGAAGCAGGGCGCACCGTTTGCGGTGGATGGCAGCGCCTCGGTTCAGATCTACCGCGTCTTACAGGAAGCACTGAATAACGTGGCGCGTCATGCAGGCGCAAAGCAGGCTTGGGTGCGTTTGCGGTTTTTGCCGTCGGAATTGGAATTGCAAGTGGAAGATCACGGCAAAGGGTTTAACGGACAGCCGGCGAAACACGGCATCGGCTTGGTTGCCATGCGGGAGCGTTCGGAGTTGATGGGAGGCACGATTGCATTTTCGACTCCAGTAAGCGGCGGTACGTTGATGCGATTGAGCGTGCCCAGAGAAAAGATCGAGTCCCAAAATAAAGGCGTCGCGGAATAAAAAATAAAGAGGATCGATAGATTCGAAGCATGTTAGAAGTCGGCATATTATGACCACGAAAATTACGGTGTTGCTGGTGGATGATCACAGCCTGGTGCGGCGCGGTTTTCGGCGCATGTTGGAAGACGAACCAGATATGCAAGTCGTAGGCGAAGCAGGAGATGGGGATGAAGCCGTCAAACTGGCGCGCCAGTTGCGTCCGCAAGTCGTCATCATGGACTGCGCTTTGCCGAGGATGAATGGGCTGGAGGCGACGCGGCAGATTCTTGAAGAGGAGCCTGAGACGGCGGTGCTCATGCTTAGCATGCATTCGGAAAGCACCTGGGTCCGGCAAGCGATCGATTCCGGCGCGAAAGGTTACATCCTGAAAAACGCGCTCAATCTGGAACTTGGTCCGGCGGTGCGGCGTGTCGCCAATGGAGAAACGATTTTCGATCCCCAGGTGGATCAGCATACAACGCTCAAAGGGGAACGCAATAGCGGCCTGACTCCACGTGAGCTTGAAGTGTTGCAGATGATTGTGGATGGAAAGTCGAATAAAGAAATCGCGGCGGTGCTCGATCTTAGCGCGAACACCGTCGCAGTACATCGCGCCAATATCATGAACGCTCTCGACATTCACAAGACTGCCGAGCTTGTGGTCTATGCTATCCGCGCAGGCTTGGTGAATGTTCCGTGAATCGCAGGTCCTTTCTTAGGAATGCTGCGGGAGTGGCGGCGCTGTCGCAGTGGCCGCTTTTACAAGCGCTCGGCGCGTCTCCCTCTGACTCTTCGCCCGGCTTTCGATTGGTTGACGTAACTTCCAGCGCGGGTCTGCAATTCCAGCACAACACGGGCGCGTACGGAGGCAAGCTTTTGCCCGAGACGCTCGGCTCGGGTTGCGCTTTCCTGGATTACGATCGCGACGGCTGGCAGGACATACTACTGATCAACGGAATGGATTGGCCCGGCCACAAGCAGCGGCGCTCCACGCTGCGGCTCTATCGCAACAATAGAAATGGAACGTTCACCGATGTCACATTACACGCTGGACTGGACATTGAAATGTACGGCATGGGCGTGGCCGTTGGGGATTATGACAACGACGGCTTTCCCGACATTCTGATCACTTGCGTCGGGCAGAATCGCTTATTCCATAACACCGGCAAAGGAACTTTCGTCGACGTAACCAACACCAGCGGTCTGGGAAAGCGGCAGGCCTTCAGCACGTCAGCTTTATGGTTCGATTACGATCGCGATGGGCTGCTCGATCTTTTTGTGTGCAACTACGTGAAGTGGTCGCCCGAGCACGACGTATTTTGCAGTCTCGACGGCAAGCACAAATCGTACTGCACGCCGGAGGCTTACCGCGGAGAAACCTGCTGGCTGTTTCACAATCGCGGCAACGGCACGTTTGAAGACGTTACGGCCACGAGCGGCATTTTCGACAGCAGTTCGAAATCTCTCGGCGTCGCTATGCTCGATGATGACCACGACGGCTGGCCCGATCTGCTGGTCGCCAATGACACGCAGCCCAACAAACTCTATCGCAACCAGCGCAATGGAACCTTCAAAGATGCCGCGGTCGAGGCTGGACTGGCTTTCAGCGCCGAGGGCAAAGCGCGGGCAGGCATGGGTGTGGATGTAGCCGACTTCACCAACTTGGGCAATGCGGGTGTTGCGATTACGAATTTCGATAACGAGATGACGGGCCTGTACGAATTTTCCGGCAAAACCTACGAAGATGTCGCGGCGCAGGCAGGCGTTGGCCTGGCATCAAAAAACAGTCTCGGGTTTGGGTGCGCTTTTCTCGACGCGAATCTCGATGGCTGGCTCGATCTGGCGGTAGCCAACGGGCACATCGATGAAACCGTGCGCAACATTCGCGGCAACGTCGGATACGCGCAACCGCCTCTTTTGTTTCTAAATAACGGCAAGGGAAGCTTTCACGATGTGGCGTCGGAAATTGGCGGTGGATTTGATCAGGCAAAAGTCGGACGCGGCCTTGCCTATGCCGACTTCGATCGGGATGGCGATCTCGATTTACTGCTCACGACCAATAATGGTCCCGCGTATCTTTACCGCAACGACCAACTCGCCGGGAATCGCAGCATTCGTTTTCGGCTGCTTGGCACCAAATCCAATCGCGATGGAATTGGCGCAACGATACGCATTTTCTCCAATGGCCTAAACCAGGTGCGCATGGTAAAAAGCGGCTCCAGTTATTTATCGCAATCGGAGCTCCCGGTTACGTTTGGATTAGAAAAAAAAGATCGTGTGGATCGCGCCGTCGTTACGTGGCCGAGCGGAAGAACGGAAGAGTTTACCAATCTGGCCGCGGGCAGATGCTACGAGTGCACCGAAAGCAAAGGCATTGCGCCGTTGGATGGCTTTTAAATTAAGGCCGAACCATGCTTCCTCGAGCAATGCTGCCTGAGGTGGTAACGTCAATGTCCACCGATTCGCTGACCCGCAGAAACAACGTGCTCGGATTCTTCATCCCCCAACTCACATACGGCAGCGTGAAGTGAAACGCTGCTTTCCAGCGATCGGGAAACATCTCTACTTCTGCCGGAACCGTAAGTTCATGCTCCGATCCGTGGGTGGAAAAAATTCCATGCACGCGCACGGTAGACTTTCCCGACAAAGACACGGCTCCATCGACGTGATCGGGGCGAAAAGCAATTTCCGGAAATTTATCGCTCTCCAGCACTTCTCGATGCATCTTGCGGTCGCGCATGCCATTACCGGTTTCGCCGCTTTTTGCATCCACAATAATTTCTCCGGCCAATTTGCCGGAAGCCGGATCAAATTGCAGCGCGCCCTGCTTCAGACGAAAAGTCCCATGAACCGTGTGCAGCACATCGCCCAGCGTGAAATTAACCGTGGTGTGTTGAGCGTCTAGCTGGAGGGCAAAATTTTGCGCGGAAGCCGCAGCGGTCATTGCAAAGAGAAATACCCCGCAAACAAAAACAAACAGCGGCCTTTGCCTGCGACATCGGCGAGTTCCCCTGGCACCCTGCTTCATCGTGGTGTGCAATCAGCAGTCCCATCCCAGGTTCAATCCTCCGAGCGCCGCGCGCATGGGTGAAAGCGCGCCTACGTGAAACGCCAGCAGCCGGCGAAAAACTTCTGGATATCTGCGAAGTATGAAAAGAGTTTGCTGCTGCATCCGTGTATGCCCATCCAACAAAAGCATCCATCGCGCCATGAATGAAGGACGCTGGGCTAGATGGCGGTGTGCAGTCTGGTAAGCGGCGAAATCGCCGGACCGCAGCGAATCGGCCAGAGTCAGAGCCTGGCTGAACGCAAGACCAAGACCTTCGCCCGTAATCGCATCGACTGTGCCGGAAGCATCGCCAATGAGCGACAGATTCTTCCGCCAAACCTGTTTTAGTTTGCGATTTGCGGTCACCGCGCCTCTTTCAGAGGAGGTCACCTCAGCGCCGCGCAGACGGGCGCTGAGTGCAGGGAATTCTTGCAAAGCATCGTCCAAACGAATCTCAGGACTACGCGATGCCACAGCAACGCAAACTTCTTCGCCGTTCACCGCCGTGACATATCCCTGACTGTGTTTTCCCCAATGAATCTCGAGACGATCCGTCCACGGGGCCACGCGATAATGGCGGCGAAAAGAATACCGCAGAGCCGATCTCGACTGAGATTCAAGCTTCCCCCACCGCCGCACCCGCGACTGGACGCCATCAGCCCCAATAATCCAGTCGGCACGCACAGTACGATCATTCAATCGAATTTCATTCCCGGAGATGCCCGAAACCACCTTTTGCCAAAGCAGATCGACGCCTAGCTCCACGGCCCGCTCAATCAGAATGCGATGCAAAATGATGCGGCGAACGGACAGCGCCCGATAGCCCGGCGGAAAGGCGGCGTCAGCAGAGCAACCAGAGCCAAGAAAACGCACGCCACGAATTGGAGCAGCATCGGTTCCCGCGATCCCAACTCCAAGCTTCTCGAGCGCGACAAGCGCATCCGGCATCAGAGCCTCGCCGCAAGCTTTATCAATCGGCGGTTTCGCGCCGTCGGCGACCCCCACACGAAAACCTTGCTGCCGTGCGGCAATGGCGGCAGCCAAACCGGCGGGCCCACCGCCAATTACAAAAACATCTGTTGAGTTCAGCAACTCCCAACCTCACCACTGCAAAAGTACGAGTTCCGAGCAGAATCCCGGTCCCATGGCCGCAAGTAAGCCCAGAGTGCCCGGCTCAGGACGGCGGTTCTTCATCACATCTTCCAGTACCACCAGCACCGAAGCCGAAGAAAGATTTCCGACTTTCCTCAGGCAAGCCCATGAGGCATCCAACTCGCCGTTGTGCAGGCCCAACGCGTCGGCGGAGGCGTCCAGCACTTTGGGGCCTCCAGTGTGCAGAACGAAACTTTTCAGATCGCTGCGCCGGTAGCCGTTGTCAGCCAGAAAAGCATCGACGCCCGGACCTAGATTTTTACGAATGAGATTCGGAACCTCCGTCGAGAGCAGAATGCGGAAGCCTTTCTCGGAAATATTCCAGCCCATCATGTCTTCTGTAGCCGGATAAAAAATGGAGCGTGTAGCCAGAATCTTCGGGCCGGAATTTTCTGATGACCCCGATGACTCGAAATCTTTGCCGGTAACAATCACGGCGGCCGCGCCATCGGCAAACAGTCCCGACGAAATCAAATTCGCCACGGAAAGATCTTCCCGTTGGAGCGTGAGCGAGCAAAGCTCTACCGAAACCAGGGCCGCAGCTTGCGATGGATACGCTTGAACGTAATCGGCTGCCCGTGCAATACCGGCGGCTCCAGCAACGCATCCCAAACCAAAAATCGGTGTGCGGCGGATGTTCGTTGGCAGCTTCATCCGGTTGATGAGCATCGCATCAATGGACGGGCTGGCGACCCCGGTAACAGTCGTGAATAACAACGCGCCCAAATCTTGTGGCTCTATCCCGGCATTATGAAGCGCAAGGCAAAGCGCCTTCTCTCCCAGTTCCTGCGCTACCTGGATCCAGATATCGTTGGCTTGTCCCCAGGTCTTGATATCGACATACTGCTCCGCAGGAATTGCCAGGTAACGGCCATCCACGGTTACATTACGGTGCAACCGCGCCAACAAAAGAGGGTTTTTAAGTTCGGCTCCCCAATAATCCTGAAGGCGCTCCAAGAGAAACTTCTGAGAGTAATAATGTTTAGGAAACGCGCTGGCCGCGCTTGCGATCTTCATGGGTTCGGAGTCCTGACCTTGGTCTCGGCACAAAACCCGCACCCAAGCCGACCGAATCTTAAATACTTGCTTTTCGGATTAGATGGCGAGGGCTCCGGTTGCGGTTGCAACAGGAACGCCTTATGCCGGCGAAGGTATTGTCGCAGACTTGGCAAATTTTGTGTGCCGGAGAGTGGTTAGCAAGAGCCAAAACGCCGACTGGAGGGCGGTTTTTGAGCTCTTAAGAACCACGAATTGAATCGGGCTACTGCAATATGGCAATGGAAGTAGGCGTATTTCCCACGCCATACGTGGCGATGGAGTTCAAGCTTCCGCTGGAATTGCCAAACGCCTGAATTCCCGATGAACCTGTCTGATTGCCCACGTATAAATATTTTCCATTCGGATCCAGAACCAGGAAGCTCGGCTGAGTTTCCGCGCCAAACGGCGAATCGGTGACGGGCACCGGAAATCCGGTTCCCGACGTGATCGTGTAAGTCGAGATGTTGTTGGATCCTTGATTGGCTACGTAGAGGAAGCTGCCCGTCGGATCGATCGTCAAAGCCACCGGATTTTTGAAGTTGTCGGCCAGCGGAGATCCATTGACTGGTGTCAACGTTCCCGTTGAAGCGATCGAATAGATCGAGATGGAATCGGCGGCAGCATTCGCAGCGTAAAGATAAGCTCCTTTGGGGTCGACGGCGAGACCGGAGGGATCGTTATCCGCAGTCGCAGTCACACCAATCAGGCTAAGCGCTCCCGCATTCACGCTAAACGCCGCAATCACACCCGTCGGCGAACTCGGTGCGCTTATATACAGGAAGTTGCCCGAGGGCGCAATCTGCATATTCTTGGCAGACAAATTAATCGCGAACGGAGACCCGGTAATGGGAGTTAATGCGCCACTGCTGGACGCAATGGAGAAAACCGAAATATTGTTCGAAAGAACATTGGCAACATATAAATAATTCCCACCCGGGTCCATAGCCAAAATGAATGGTAACGTGCCAACCGCGGTTCGAGGCGTCACTTCACTCACAGTACCGTCTTTGTTGATGTCGAATAAAGAAACGTCATTTTCGCCCTGGCCAGGATTCGCCACATATAAATACTTACCGGAGGGATGAATCACCACCGACTGTGCTCCGCTGCCTACGCTGTAGGGACTCTCGGAAAGCTGCGTGAGCACTCCCGAGAAAGGATCCTCGCGGAAGACTACCAGCTGACTGACGGCCGGGACTGTGGCGTAAACGAAATGATTCGCCGTATTGCCGCAACTCACGAAGCTCACAATACCTGCAACCGCCAACACCAGCACCAATGCTTTTCGAAGCATCCATGACTCCTGAAAGAATTTTAAGACGAAGAACAATAATACCGGGACGCCGGGAAATCGGCATGGCAAAACCGCTAACTTTCTAATCATACGGGAACCGAGCTGCTCTGCCTCTGCGATGCGGCTCATTCGAAGTCAGGTTGCATGCAGGCGCCCCCCCAGTGAATCTCACACCTGGAATAAGAATTAGTCTGCGGAATGAGCCGGACTGGGCTGGGAACCAATAGACAAGGGCGAATGCTCTCCCCCGCGCAGCAATAGCCTGAAGCGGTCAAGGTAAACATACACCACGGGAGTCGTGAAGAGCGTCAAAGCCTGGCTCACAATCAATCCACCGACAATCGTGATGCCGAGCGGCCGGTGCAACTCCGAGCCGGTTCCTGTCCCCAGAGCCAGCGGCAAACCACCGAGCAAAGCAGCCATGGTCGTCATCATGATCGGGCGGAAGCGCAGTAAGCACGCTTCGTAAATAGCCTCCGCCGGCTTTTTTCCCTGTGTGCGCTCCACCTCCAGCGCCACGTCGATCATCATGATCGCGTTCTTCTTCACCAGCCCGATCAGCAAGATAATTCCGATCGTGCCAATCACGTTGAGTTCGTTATGCGTCAAAATCAGCGCCAGTAGCGCTCCTACACCCGCCGACGGAAGCGTCGAAAGAATCGTAATGGGATGAATGTAGCTCTCATAAAGCATGCCCAGCACAATGTAAACCGTAATGATCGCGGTCAGAATCAAAAACGGTTCGCTGGAGAGCGAATCCTTGAACGCAGCCGCCGTGCCCTGGAAGCTCGCGGAAATCGTCGAGGGGAAATGGATGGAGCGTTGAGCTTTGTCGATGGCCAACGTGGCCTGCCCCAGAGCAATTCCCGGAGCCAGGTTGAATGAAATCGTAACCGACGGATACTGGCTTTGATGATTCACCGCCAACGGTGTATTGGAAGGAACGAAGCGAGTGAACGCCGCCAAGGGTATCGGCGTACCGTTGCTGGAGCGCAAATAAATATTTTGCAGCGATTCCGTCGTCTGCTGGTACTCGGGCGCGACTTCCATCACTACGTGATACTGGTTGAGCGGACGGTACATCGTGGAAACCTGCCGTTGTCCAAACGCGTCGTAAAGCGCGTTGTCGATATCCTGCGCGGCTACCCCCAACCGGCCGGCGGTGTCGCGGTCGATGACGAGTTCCGCCTGCAGGCCCTTATCCTGCTGGTCAGTATTTACGTCACGCAGCTCGGGGAGGTTGCGCACTTTCTCGAACAACCGCGGCGCCCAGGTATTGAGTTCGTTCAAGTCCTCGCCCTGCAGCGTGTACTGGTATTGCGCCGCTCCCAGGCGTCCGCCAATCGTAAGGTCTTGCGCGGATTGCAGGAATAACGTCGCTCCCGGAACTACATTAAGCTTGTCCCGCAGCCGGTTGATCACATCGTCGGCCGTGACATTTGGACACGACTGCCAAAAATGGCGGGTCTGGCAGTGGCCGCGCTGACTGAGCGGCTTCAGCATGACGAAGAAGCGGCCCTGGTTTGTCGCACCGCCGCCGCCTGCAAACCCCACCGCCGTATCGACTGCCGGATCTTGCAACACGATATCCACGAACTGCTGCATTTTGCCGCTCATGGCCTGGAACGAGATATCCTGTGCTGCCTGCACCTGGCCCATGAGCCGTCCCGTATCTTGTTGCGGGAAAAATCCTTTGGGAACCTTGGCGTAGAGATACACGCTCAGGCAGGCCACAAGAATGGTCACGGCCAGCGTCACAGGCTGGTGCTTCAGCACCCAGGTGAGAGAGCGCCGGTATATCGCGAGGAGCGTGTCGAAGAACCATTCACTGGCGCGATAAAAAACATTATGCCGCCCGTTCGAGTGAGATCGCCGTAGGAACTTGGCGCACATAGTCGGAGTCGTGGTCAGCGAGACCAGCAGCGAAACTCCGATCGCGATGCTCAACGTCACCGCGAACTCGCGAAATAACCGGCCTACAATTCCGCCCATCATCAGCAGCGGAATAAAAACGGCAACCAATGAAACGCTCATCGAGATGACAGTAAAACCGATCTCGGCAGCGCCTTTAAACGCCGCTTGCACTGCGTCCATGCCCTGTTCCACGTAGCGCGTGATGTTTTCCAGAACCACGATCGCGTCATCGACGACAAAGCCGGTAGAAATCGCCAGCGCCATCAGCGAGAGATTGTCGAGGCTGTAGCCCAGCAGATACATGCCGCCGAACGTGCCCACCAGCGAAAGCGGCACAGCGATGCTGGGAATCACGGTTGCCCGCACGGTGCGCAAAAAGACGAACACCACCAGGATCACCAGCACGATCGAAATCAACAGCGTGGATTCGATGTCCTTTACCGACGCGCGGACGGTAACCGTGCGGTCCATCACGACTTGCAGCTTGATCGCCGGAGAAATGGAGGATTGGAGATACGGCATCAGATCGCGCACGCGATCCACGGTCTCGATGATGTTGGCTCCCGGCTGCCGGAAAATAACCACCAGCACACCGGGTTTGCCGTTGGCGAGGCCAAGGTTGTGTACGTCGGCCACCGAGTCCTGCACATTCGCCACGTCGCCGACCCGCACCGGGCCGCCGTTGTGGTAGGCGACGATCAGCGGGCGGTATTCATCCGCGGTAAAGAGCTGATCGTTGTCGTTGTAGGTCCAGGTGGTGGTTGCATTCGCGACTTCGCCCTTGGCCTGGTTCGCGTTGGCCAGATTCAGAGCGTTGCGAACCGTGTCCAGTCCCACACCGAGCTTGTTGAGCAGCATCGGATTCACTTCCGCGCGCACCGCCGGCGGAGCGGAACCGTAGGTAAACACCTGGCCCACGCCATTCACCTGGGCGAGCTTCTGCGCCAGAATCGAATCGGAGGTGTCGTACAAACGCGCCACCGGAATCGTGTCCGAGGTGAGCGCCAAGATCAGGATGGGGGCATCGGCTGGGTTGATTTTGCGATAGGTGGGATTGCTCGGCAGATTGGAAGGAAGCTGACTGCGGGCGGCATTTATGGCGGCCTGTACATCGCGGCCCGCGGCATCGATATTCCGGTTCAAATCGAATTGCAGCGCAATGCCGGTCGAGCCAAGCTGGCTCGACGAGGTCATCTGGTTCACACCCGAGATGCGTCCGAACTGCCGCTCCAATGGCGTGGCCACAGCGGAAGCCATCGTCTGCGGGTCCGCTCCCGGCAGCGAAGCGCCAATGCTGATGACAGGAAAATCAACCCTGGGCAGCGAAGCCACCGGCAACAAATTAAACGCGAGAATTCCGGAGAATAACAGCGCCGCTGCGAGCAGCGATGTACCCACCGGGCGCCGGATAAATGGAGCCGAAATGCTCATGCTTTAACGGCGAAGCTAATCCGCCGGCATCTCCTGCGGAATGGTGTTGCCGATTTTGTACTTGGCAAATCTCTGACCCAGCCGATCGAACCACAGGTACACCACTGGAGTCGTGTAAAGCGTAAGCATCTGGCTAAGAATCAAGCCGCCCACAATGGTGATGCCTAGGGGACGCCGCAACTCCGCGCCGGTGCCCGACCCCAGCGCCAGCGGCAAACCGCCGAGCAGGGCCGCCATGGTTGTCATCATGATGGGACGGAAGCGTAGCAGGCACGCCTGATAGATTGCTTCCTCCGGGGGCTTGTGTTCCACGCGCTCCGCTTCCAGCGCGAAGTCGATCATCATGATTGCATTTTTCTTCACGATGCCGATGAGCAGGATAATGCCGATGAGCGCAACCACAGTCAGATCGTTCCGGGTTATTTGCAACGCGAGAATTGCTCCTACGCCCGCCGACGGTAGGGTCGATAGAATGGTGATCGGATGAATATAGCTTTCATACAAAACGCCCAGCACGATGTATACCGTGATAATCGCGGCGAGAATCAGGAATGGCTCGCTGGATAACGAATTTTGAAATGCCGCTGCCGTGCCCTGAAACGACGCGTGAATGCTTGGCGGCATTTGAATTTCTTTTTCCACTTCCTGAATCGCGCGCGTAGCGTCGCCGAGAGACCCGCCGGGAGCGAGGTTGAACGAAAGTGTGACTACCGGGAACTGCCCTTGATGATTCACCGCGAGCGGCGCGTTGGTCGTCTGCATGTGTACAAAAGTTGAGAGCGGAACGGGAGGTCCACTTGAGGTTGCAGCGGCCACATTCGCGGTAGGTGCGCCGGAGACAGGCGTGATCGTGCCGGGCCTAACATAGATATCGTCCATGGCGTCGGGCGTTTTGGCGAAATTCGGCAGAACCTCCAGCACCACGTGATATTGATTCAACTGCGTAAAGATGATCGAAACCTGCCGCTGTCCGAAGGCGTCGTAAAGCGTGTTGTCGATGGCTTGCGGAAGAATTCCCAGCCTCGAAGCGGTATCGCGGTCGATCGTAAGATTGGTCCGTAGACCGCCATTCAGCTGATCTGTCGCTACATCTCGCAGTTCCGGACGAGCGCGCAATTTCTCTACCAGCTTCGGCGTCCATTGCGCCAGCTCCTGCGCATCCGCATCTTCAATGGAGTATTGAAACTGTGTGCGGCTCACGCGATCTTCCACTGTCAAATCCTGCACCGGCTGCATGTAAAGCGTAATTCCGTCGACTTTCGCCAGTTCCGGCTGCAAGCGCCGAATAATCCCCGACGCATCTTCTTTCCGTTCGTCGCGCGGCTTCAAATTGATCTGAATGCGGCCACTGTTCGGAGTTGTATTCGTGCCGTCGACTCCGATAAAAGATGACAGGTTCTCCACGTCTTTATCTTTCAAAATGACTTTCGCCAGTTGTTGCTGGCGCTGCGACATCGCGTCGAACGAAATGTTGTCCGGAGCCTCGGAAATTCCCAGGATCACGCCTGTGTCCTGCACCGGAAAGAATCCTTTCGGAACGACAACGTAGAGAACCAGCGTCAGCACAAGGGTTCCAAAGGTTACAAACAACGTTGCCGTCTGATGTTTCAGCACTAACTTCACGGTGCGTCCATAACCGGCGATCACGCGGTTGTAGAAATTTTCCGTGACCTCGTAAAAACGGCCCTTCTCACCTTCCTTGCGATGCTTAAGTAGCTTGGCGCACATCATCGGCGTCAGGCTTAGCGATACGCCGGCCGAAACTAGAATCGTGACGGCCAGCGTTACCGCAAACTCGCGGAACAACCGCCCAACAATGTCTCCCATGAACAGGAGCGGAATCAGCACCGCGATCAGCGAAACCGTCAGCGAGACAATGGTGAAACCAATCTGCCCTGACCCCTTCAACGCCGCGTCCAGCGGCGAATCTCCCGCCTCCAGGAAGCGATCGATGTTTTCAATCATGACGATGGCATCATCCACCACGAAGCCGGTGGAGATGGTCAGCGCCATGAGCGTCAAATTATTCAGGCTGTAGCCCAGCAGGTACATCACGCCAAACGTACCGACGATCGATAAGGGGACAGCGACGCTGGGAATGAACGTAGCCCGCAGGTTACGCAGGAAAAAGAAAATAACGATCACGACGAGAACGATGGTTAGCGCGAGTTCAAATTCAACATCCTTTACTGAGGCGCGGATCGTGGTCGTCCGGTCGGTAAGAATCTGTACCTTCACCGTGGTCGGCAGCGAAGCCTGCAACTGAGGCAGGAGTTTCTTAATGCGGTCGACCACGCTGATGATGTTTGCGCCGGGCTGGCGCTGAATATTGACGATGACCGCCGGAGTCTGATTCATCCACGCGGCGAGGCGCGTGTTTTCCGTACCGTCGATCACATTGGCGATATCGCTTAGCCGTACCGGCGCGCCGTTGTGATACGTAACCACGATGGGTTTGTACTGCTCGCTGGAGAAAAGTTGATCATTGGCGCCGATGGTGTAGGACTGCCGCGCGCCGTCGATGACGCCCTTCGCCTGATCCACGTTCGCCGCGGCCAGTGCGTTGCGAACATCTTCCAGACCCAAACCATAAGAGGCGAGCGCAGTCGGATTCACTTGCACCCGCACCGCCGGCTTCTGTCCGCCGCTGATGGAAACCAGCCCGACTCCCGGCAATTGAGAAATTTTCTGCGCCAGTGCCGTATCAGCCAGATCCTCCACTTTTGACAACGGCAGCGAATCCGAAGTCATTGCCAGCGTAAGAATCGGAGAATCGGCGGGATTGACTTTGTTGTAGATCGGCGGACTGGGCAGGTCAGTCGGCAAAAAAGTAGCCGCAGCGTTCACCGCAGCCTGCACTTGCTGCTCTTCCACGTCGATATTCTGATCGAGGCCGAATTGCAACGTGATGACGGAACTGCCAAACGAACTTGTAGAAGTCATTTGGCTCAGACCGGGAACCTGGCCGAACTGGCGCTCAAGCGGCGAAGTCACCGACGAAGCCATCACATCGGGATCAGCGCCAGGATAAAAAGTAACAACCTGAATGGTCGGATAATCGACTTCCGGCAAAGCCGAGACCGGCAATTGCAAAAATGCAACCCAGCCGACCAGCAGCACGCCGACCATCAACAGCGTGGTTGCTACCGGCCGGAGAATAAATGACTTTGACGGACTCATGACCCCGGAGTTCCTGCCGGAAAGCTATTTGAGTTTTTTTCGCTCGATGCGTTGGCGGAGCCGCTATTGCGGGGCTCAATCGTGCTGCCGGTTTGTAGCTTGTCCTGGCCGTCGGTGACGACGAACTCTCCGGGATTTAAACCGCTCGTGGTGACTGTCGTGTTGCCTTGGGTCAGGGCAATCGTTACGGGGCGCGCCTCCACGGTGATCTTGTCGGACTTAACCGCATAGACAAATGCACCTTGCGGACCACGTTGCACGGCCGCCGTTGGAATCACCGTGCTGTTCTTGCGCGTCTCCAGCAGCAGATTCGCATTGACGAACTGATTCGGCCAAAGCTGACTATCTTTGTTGTCGAAAACGGCTTTCAGTTTTGCCGTTCCCGTGGTCGGGTCAATCTGGTTGTCAATGGTGAGAAGTTTTCCCGTGCCGAGCTTTGTTTGGTTGTCGCGGCTGTAGGCTTCTACTGCCAGGGTCATATTCTTCATGTGCTGCGCCACGGTTGGCAAAACATCTTCCGGCAGGGTAAAGATCACTCCAATGGGCTGCAGCTGCGTAAGAATCAGCATGGGATTCGTATCGGTCGCGTGAACAATGTTCCCGGGATCGACTTGCCGCAGCCCTACGCGACCAGTGAACGGCGCGGTGATATTGCAATAAACCAGCTGAAGTTTGGCGTTATCGATTTGCGCCTGATCGGTGCGGACTTGTCCGTCGAGCTGATCCACAGTAGATTTTTGTGTGTCTACCTGTTGCTGCGCGATACTGCCGGAAGGAATGAGCGTAGTATAGCGGTCCAGATTGAGTCTGGCATCACGCAGCGTAGCCTGATCTTTAAACAACTGCGCTTGCATCTGTTCAAGCTGCACCTGGTAGGGTCGCGGATCGATGACGATCAGCAGATCGCCTTCCTTCACCAGTTGCCCTTCCTGAAAGTTGACGCGCATGATCTGGCCGTCAACCCGGCTCTTGATATTCGCCGTGTAAAACGCGTTGACCGAGCCGAGGCCCACCAGATACACCGGCACATCCTGCTGAACTACTTGCGCCACGGCCACGGAGACCGCATGTGAGCCGGCAGCCTGCGCCTTTTGCTTGGGATCACTGGCCGAGCAGCCCAGGAACGATGCGCACAGTGCGATGGCCACAAAAAATGGCAGTTTGAAGGAAAACGAGAGTGCTCTCCGGGAAAAATGCGAAGAAATCATAGGCCAGGTCTTTTTCGGCTATTCACAGGCTTGCGGCGAAAGCGCCATTCATTAGACGTTTGCATATCCACTTGGTTGCGGAAGCTTATTGGGGAACGTTGCCTCGTGCCGGGTCAGCCAGAAAAACTCGGGCGCGTATCCGCGCAAAAGGCAAAATTGTGAACTTTACAAATCAAGCATCAACCGTAGGCGGTTGCCGGTCAAGTAGGTGCGAAGCGTTTTACAAATCTTTACTTAACTTATTTCTAACTATGGGTAGTTATTACTGCGTAGTAAATGGCGACGGATTCCGGCCTTCGTAAGCGGCAACTTCGGCTTCATGTTGCAGGGTGAGGCCAATATCATCCAATCCATTAAGCAGGCAATGGCGCACGAATTCGTCAATAGCGAAGCTTTCGCGAAAACCCTGATCATCCCGCACTTCGCATTGTTCGAGATCGATCGTCAATTGATAATCCGGAATATCGCCCGCCCGCCGCATCAGTTCCGCAACTTCGCTTTCACTGAGGCGGACTGTCAGAAATCCATTCTTCGTACTGTTGTTGGCAAAGATATCGGCGAAGGAAGAGGAAATCACGGCGCGAAAACCGAAGTCCGATAATGCCCACACAGCATGTTCACGCGAGGAGCCACAGCCGAAATTCTTCCCAGCGACCAGAATACTTGCTCCCGCATAGCGCGGTTCGTCCAAAATAAAACCCGAGTTCTTCCGCCCATCGGCTGAGAAGCGCCAGTCATAAAACAGAAATTGGCCGAATCCGGTTTTTTCGATGCGTTTGAGAAACTGCTTGGGAATGATCTGATCGGTATCGACATTGACTCGATCCAGCGGGGCGACGCGGCCTCGATGCACGGTGAATGGCTTCATAACATTGTTATCCTGAGCGAAGTCAAAGGATCCTTACCTCACTGAAACTTCCAATTCCGTATATCAGTAAAATGCCCGGTAATAGCCGCCGCAGCAGCCATCATCGGACTCACCAGATGCGTCCGTCCACCGCGCCCCTGCCGGCCCTCAAAATTTCGATTGCTGGTCGAAGCGCACCGCTCGCCCGGCTGCAAAATATCCGGATTCATCCCCAAACACATCGAGCACCCCGACTCGCGCCATTCAAATCCGGCATCCAGAAAAATCCGGTGCAGACCTTCTTCTTCCGCCGCGCGCTTCACCGTCTGCGATCCCGGCACCACCATGGCTCGAATCTTCCCGCTCACGCGATGTCCCTTGGCCACGCGCGCCGCGGCGCGCAAATCCTCAATCCGCGAATTTGTGCACGACCCAATGAATACCCGGTCCACGCCAATATCCTCAATACGCTTCCCCGGCTCCAGACCCATATACTGCAATGCCAACTCAGCCGCACGCCGGTCGGAATCGCTATACCCACTGATCTCCGGCACACGCCCCGTCACCGGAGCCACCATCCCCGGATTCGTTCCCCACGTCACAAACGGGCTAAGTTGCGCCGCGTCGATCTCAATAACTTTGTCGAACCGTGCATCCGCATCCGAAGGCAAACGCCGCCAGCGCTCCACAGCCTTCTCCCATTCGCCATCGCGCGGAGCAAATCGTTTTTTCTTCAAATAGGCAAAGGTCTTCTCGTCAGGAGCGACCATGCCCGCCCGTGCTCCAGCCTCAATGCTCATGTTGCAAAGCGTCATCCGGCCTTCGATCGAGAGGGCGCGCACCGCCTCGCCTGCATATTCGATCACGTAACCGGTAGCGCCATCAGTCCCAATCTGCCCGATAATGCCCAGCGCCAGATCCTTCGCGGAGACTCCATCGGCCAGCCGTCCGCGCACATCGATCTTCATCGTCTTCGGCGTTTGCTGCGCCAGACATTGCGTGGCCAGCACATGCTCCACCTCCGAAGTTCCAATCCCGAAGGCCAGCGCACCAAAAGCCCCATGCGTGCTGGTGTGGCTGTCGCCGCAAACAATGGTCATGCCCGGCTGCGTCAAGCCAAGCTCCGGGCCAATGACGTGAACGATGCCCTGCTCCGGCGAATCCATGTCAAACAACCGGACGCCAAACTCTTTGCAGTTTTTTTGCAGCGCCGCAATCTGCGCCGCCGCGACCAGATCGGTAATCGGAGTGCCACGCGGTTCGGTCGGAATGTTGTGATCCACCGTCGCCACCGTCCGCGATGTCTGGCGAACTTTCCGCCCGGCGGCGCGCAAACCATCAAAGGCCTGCGGCGAAGTCACTTCGTGCACCAGATGCAGATCGATATAAATAATTGGCGACCGACCGTCCGGTTGGGCGACGAGGTGGCTGTTCCAGATCTTCTCAAACAATGTTTGCTTAACGGGCATGAGTCCTGCGATTCCGGCTAATTCAAATGCAAGTCTTAGTTTTTCACAGGCCGCCGGACGGAAGCAAGGACCGGGCGTTCTGGAAGGGCCAAAGCGGGTCGAGATGCAAAAACTACGCCCTTGACTGGCGAGTGCCCCGGTGACAGAATTTGGCCGTCATCAATCCTTCCTGCAGTTGAGTAGTCGCCCTAATCTGCAAGCTGGTCTGGGATCCCACAGGCAGCTCGACTAAGGATGAAAGGAACAGCCATATGTCTCATGCGGTGAACGTCACAGCGAACAGTAATTCCTCCCGCCCACGCCAAATAGCCCAAGTCAACATAAGGCTCGACAAGCGCCTCGCCGCTTACATGAGTGCAGCCGGTGCTGCCGGAGTCGGGATGCTGGCTCTGGCCACACCTGCCCACGCGAAAATTGTCTACACGCCGGACAACCGGCAGCTACCAGCCAACGGCGACCTGTCAGTGGATTTAAATCACGACGGCATCTCTGATTTCATTCTTTCTAACTTCTACAGCTCCACCAGTTCGGTCCTGGGGTTATCGATCTCACCCGTTGACGCGAGCAACGAAATTTTTTCCGCCGGCAGCGTCGATCATTCTGTTTTTGCCGCTGCCTTACCCGCCGGAATAAAAGTCGGCCCCAATGGCAAATTTCAGAAGAGACTGGGCGAGGGCATCGCCGTTGGGAATAATCTGAACGATTCGTGCCGCGGTCCGTGGGTTCACGCGCGCCAACAATATCTCGGCCTGAAATTCATCATCAACGGCGAGACTCACTTCGGCTGGGCGCGATTGAATGTCAACTGCGTTTTCCCGCAGCCGGTCCATGCCGTGCTGACTGGATACGCCTACGAGACAGTCGCAAACAAACCCATTGTCTCTGGCGACACGAAAGGTGCGGACGTCAGCGACAACCCGGGCACACTTGGCAACCTGGCGCGCGGCGCGGCTGCGATCCCAGACTTGCGCGACGAACCCAACCGCAGATGAAATTCACTAACTTAGCAGCCGGACCTTCGGCTAGTATGTTAGACCGCAGCGAGGGATGACAATTCAAGTCATTGATCGTCATCACAACTTTCCAAGGAGAAGGAGCGCCATGTCTCTTCCAGTTAGAACGAAGTCTTCCCGCCCAACCACCCAAGTCAACCCAAGGCTCGACAAGAGCCTTGCCGCTTACATGGCGGCCGCCGGCGCTGCCGGAGTCGCGCTGCTCGCGGCGCAATCTGCCGAGGCCAAAATCGTCTATACGCCGGCGCACACAACCATTGCGCCCCGCAGCTCGGTTCCAATCGATCTGAATCACGATGGCGTTAACGATTTTCTGCTCAGCAATTGGCAATACGGCCAAGTCTCCCACTTGTCGGTTATCCACCAGGCTGCCTCAAATGGCGTGATTTCCAAGAATCAGGCGCTCGGCGCCGCCGCCGACCTGCCTCTCGGAGTGCAAATCGGCCCCGCTCGATTTTTTGAAGAGGTCGGCTCCATGGCGACGCAAGGATTTGTGTCCGGCGTATCTTTCGCCCACGGCCCCTGGGAGGATGCGCACAACCGCTACCTAGGGCTTAAGTTTTCGATTAACGGGGAGACGCATTATGGATGGGCGCGACTGACAGTGACCACGAAAGGCTCGATCTCCGCCACTCTTTCCGGGTACGCTTACGAAACCGTGCCCAACCGGCCCATCATCATGGGCCAAATGTCTGGTACGGATACAGCCAGCGCAGCCAAGCCGGAAGAGATGCTCGCTCCATCCGATCGTTCGGCAACTCTGGGCATGCTCGCGCGCGGCGCAAACTCTTTGACGATTTGGCGGCGGGATGAAGAAGTCATCTCTCCAGCGGTTTAAACGGCGACAATAAAAGGCGCCATACTAAAGTAACCGAAGCAACGGCCTTCGCACCGATCCTTTCGGGTAAACTATGGGCAAATCCTGAAAGCGGTTGCGCCATTTGTCGCGCCATTGAATGATCAACGGAAAACGCATCGCGGTCGTTATGCCCGCCTACAATGCGGAAAAGACTCTTGCAGTTACGGTGGGAGAATTTCCCGAGATGGTGGACATCCGCATCCTTGTAGATGACCGCAGCTCGGATCGTACTGTCGATCTTGCTCAAAGGCTCGGCCTTCAGGTTTTCCAGCACGACCGCAACTACGGCTATGGCCGCAATCAGATGACCTGTTATCGCGAGGCATTAGCCGCGGGCGCCGACGTCGTAATCATGGTGCATCCCGACTATCAGTACACGCCGCTGCTGATCACCGCGATGGCCAGCATGGTAGCTTACGACGTTTACGATGTGGTGCTGGGTTCGCGCATCATCGGCGGCGGAGCGCTGCGCGGCGGCATGCCGATGTACAAATACATCTCGAATCGGTTGCTCACGGCGTTTGAAAATCTTTTCCTGCGCGTAAAACTTTCCGAATATCACACCGGATATCGTGCCTTCAGCCGCAAGGTGCTTACCGAATTGCCGCTCGTCGAAAACTCCGACGACTTCGTTTTCGACAACCAGATGCTCGCCCAGTGCGTACACTTCGGCTTCCGCATCGGCGAAGTTTCCTGCCCCACGAAGTATTTCAAAGAAGCATCGTCGATCAATTTCCGGCGCAGCGTGGAATACGGCCTGGGAGTGCTGGCGACGACCTTGCAATTTGCGCTACAGAGTACCGGGCTGGTGAAGTTGCCCATGTTCAGCCCAAAAGGCCGAAAGCTGGAAGGCGATTATCCCACTTACTATGATCGCCACCCGGAAGATCGCCGCACGCATGATCGCCGCAGGGAAGATCGCCGTACAGAAGCCCGGGCTGCGACGAATGGCGGGGATTCGTAGTTCTTCGTTTGCAAGACGGACTACCCTTTCTTGCCCGAAAGAAATCCCAAAATCTTGCTGGCTAGTTCATCGGAAAACCCGAAGCGCGCCTTGGCGCGCGAATAAAGGTCGACCGCCTTCTTATCGAGCCAGATCATCGCCGACTTAGCCCAGCTATCCTGCGGCCGCGCAAAATAATCGGTCGAGTGTACGGTAACCTTTTTCCCCGGCTCAACCGTGTAGTAGTACAAAGCCAGGCTCTTGCGCGATTCGCCGGCGGGACAAGTTAGCGGATCGGGAAATCCGTGCAGCGAGCGCTCATCGGTAGTGAAGATAAGCGTATGATTCAGCACCGGCGGATATTTCGCTCCACAGCGCGCCATCTTCGCCTCCCACAATTCCAGCGATCCGCCCCATTCTTCTTTCCATCCCGGATTCAGATACAGAATCAAATTCACTCGCCGGTGCCAATGCGTATGGAAGTGGTGCATGGAAAAATCGGTATGGACATTCAAATATCCACCCGGCCCGGACTGGTGCAACCCGCCGCCCTCGAGCATCGGGTCAGCCATAAGATTCGGAATCCCGGTCAGTTTCGAAATCCAGCCCACGAACGCGGGCGAATTCAGCTCATCGACAACCGCGCCAATGGTTGCGGGAAACATCTCGCGCTTCGGCATGCCAAGCTTGTTTTCGTTGGCATGCTTGTACTGCGTCCACGCATCGCTGTTAGGCTGGGGAAACTGCTGGGCCATCACCAACGCGGTCTCGGGATTGAGAAAATCCCTTAGCAGGATGTGCGGGCAAGGCTTGTTCTCGCGATAGCGCCTGCTGAGATCGGGTAACTGACGCTCCCATTTTTGATAAGAAAAAAATGAAGCGGTTTCAGGAATCGCGTGTGCTGTGGCCATTTATATAGTTGGCTTGGTAAACGAGTATTGTACCGAATTCAACGAACCCATGTAGCGACAGCCGCCTCGGCTGTCCCGCTAAGCGAAGCAAGGCGGAACGTCATGGGACCCTGCAAACCACCACTGCACTATTTTGATGCAAGCAATCCAGCCCCAGGATTCCCGGCTGCTGCACAATCACCCAACCAACTCCATATTTGCTCTTCAACCGCTCGAAATCTTCCAGGCGAAGATTTTTCCACGGGGTTTGCGCCTGTACCTGGGCCCACCAATTTTCGGCCAGCGGCGGAAACATGCTGACTGCGCCGTTATCTTTCACGTCGTCGGCAAGACGGCTTCTCTCGGCGGTGCAGCGAAATCCAATTTCATCCTCGCCGGTGAGATTCATGTAATTGGGGTCGAGGGCGAATATCGCATCGACCGGAGTGTTTTGTCGAATCCAGAGAAACGCCTCACCCCATGGATTTTTAGGCGCTGCGCCGGGCCATTCGATATGCTCACTTGCGGGAAACAGCGAACGCTGCGCCAGGAACATGCCCGCGCTTAAAGGAATGAAAAGCAGAAGCCAGCGCCACAGGCGGTTTCGCAAAACGAACTCTCCTAGAAAGCCACCGATCATGACGAACATGACGATGTAAAGAAAATGCAGGCTGCGAAGCGGCTGCAGGCGGGCCAGCGCCTCGAAGCGCGCCGGTAAATCGACTGCCACCGCTCCCCCCAGATAGATCACGCCATAAAAAATCAAGGCACGGCTCACGCGTTCCACCACCGGCCATTGCCGAGTCTTAGCGATCCTTCCAAACCACCAGAAAATGACCAGCGGCGCAACAATTCCCAATAGCTCATACCAGGCCCACCGCTGTACGTAATGAAAGCCGTGAGCCTTCGCGGCCTCGTGGTACGCAGCCGAAGTGGCCGGTGCAAGAGGCATCCCAAAAAACAAAAAACTCGCATGCGCCGCCGCATTCGTATTCTTCCATCGTCCTTCAAGTCGCTCCAGAACCACTAGCAAAACGCAAAACGAAGCCGGAAACACCCACATCAGCGGATGCACGCACGCCGCAAATATCATCCATAAAAGCGCCTGCACATATTTTTCCTGCAAGGTTCGCGTCAATGCGAATACGCCCGCAAACGCCGCCAAATTCCGCGGGTTTAAATACTGATCCAAGATGTAAAGCGCCGTGCCCGCGACCGGAAGCGTCAGAAGCGCAGCGGCGAGGCAAACGCCTCCCCAACGCGCTCGCGCGCTCGAAAAAAACAGGCCCGACAACTCCCAGCAGGCAAGCAGGAGTAGGAAAATCGACGCCACATGCCACACAAACAAACCAAACTCCATCGGCAGGTGGGTTATCCGCAGGGAAAACGCAATCAGATTGGGAAATAACGTAAGGCTGGCGTGCGACAGGAAAAATTCTCGCCCCACGGGAAACAATTGCGGATGCAGAATATGCTCGACTCCCGGTAAATAAATTTCCGCATCTTCCGCATAAGGATGATAACCGTGAACCAGCAGCGCTCCCGCAGTGAGCAGAAGCAGCCACAAAATATCCAGCGGTTTTTGTTTGGCGGAAAAGATTCGTTTCACTCGCTAGTTGGTACTGCAACTTGTCGGAAAGACCGCAGATGCAAGAAAGCAGCCTTTAACTTTGCCACAAGCCAACATCGCAAGTCTGTTTTTCTTGTAATTTTTTACCTTGCCCCAAAACCATTTGGTTGCAAGGCGCTCACATTTCTTGCGACTTTCGCCCCCACTGCGTAGCATCTAATGCAGATGGCCGCTGCTTTAATACCCGACCGCCTTAGGCCCAAGATGGCCTTCGGCGAAATCATCGCTTTCGCCTACGATACCTTTTGCAGCAACAAAGTTCGTTTCATCCTGACCGCGTTGGGCATGGTGATCGGCACCGCATCGCTCATTCTTGTGGTCACCATCGGCATGACTGGCAAGCAGTTCGTGATCAATCAAATCCAGTCGATCGGCACGAATGAAATCTGGGCGGAATATCTAGGCGGCGCGCCGCATATCAGCAACTCCAATCCCGACCCACTCACTATCGATGATCTTCACGCAGTGCAAGAGGACGTTCCCGGCATCGTCGCTTCTTCTCCTGTAACCCAGCTCTCCGACCGCGTTCCCGTCGGCAACGGCAAAGAAAAAGACGTGACGATTCTCGGCGTTAACCCTGAATATGTGCGGGTTCGAAACCTGGTAGTCCCATCCGGAAGGTTCTTCGATCAGGAAGACTCACAAGCGCATAACAAAGTCGGCGTAATTACCGAGAAAATGGCAATCGAAGTCTACGGTTCGACGCAGGCAGCCGTGGGCAAAGTGATCAAGCTCACCGGATTGCCATTCACCATCATCGGGACTTTCAAGGAGCGCGTGGAAACCTTCGGCCAGTCGGAGATCGTCGACAACACCCTGCTGATCCCATACTCCGTCAGCCGCTATTTCATGGAAATTCCCAACGTTAAGCTGCTCTACTTTTCCATGGAAGATCCTTCCATGGTGATCCCGGCCACTGCGCAGATAAAGCGCGTGCTGCAATCGCGGCACCGCTCGGAGTCGGTCTACAGCGTCTCTAATCTCACTGCATTACTTTCCATGGCCGACCGCATCGCCACCGGGCTGACCTGGGTTCTACTCCTGATCTCCATGGTGACACTGCTGGTCAGCGGCATTGGAATTATGAACATCATGCTGGCCACGGTGACCTCGCGCATCCGTGAAATCGGAGTCCGCAAAGCCGTGGGCGCCACCAACCGCGAAATCCGCTTCCAGTTCCTCGCCGAGGCCATCCTCATCTCGCTGATCGGCGGCTTCGCCGGCATCATCATCGGCCTTGCCATCCCTTACTCCGTCCGCTTCCTCACCGAGTACCGCATCCCTATTTCTGGTCTCTCGGCGATCATCGCGATTATTGTGTCATCGATCGTGGGGGTAATCTTCGGCACCGTCCCTGCCGCCAGAGCCGCGCAGTTGGATCCCGTGGAGAGCTTGCGGTACGAGTAAGTTGCAGAGTTTCACGCACGCGCGTGATCCGACTTAGTAGGCCATTCGGGGAGAGAATCCCTGTTATTCGAGAGAAAGCGCGATTTTTGACCATTGCCTGCTGCGAAATCCACAATCCGCCGCCGAAATTTCCCGGAGATGCCCTCTGCCACGAAAAAGTTGCATTTTCCATGCAATCCGAAGTAATATCCATTACGGAACTTGACAAGCTTGTTTCCCAGAGTTCCAGACCTGTACCGCTAATTAACTTCCAGACTGCTGTTCAGCTTGTGTAAAAACTATAACGAGGTGGTTGGTTCGCCTCCGTCCCGGTTCGGAGAGTTCAATATGTCGTGGTACGCATACTGCCTTACCGAGCACCAGACCCTCCCAAATGGCACTCGTTCCCGACGCCCCTTTGTAATTGAAAATGTCCAAGGCGTGAACGGAGCCCCCGTCCTCAGCTATCCCAGCGGCGAGTTTGCTGTGATAGTGAGCGAATACGACACTAACATTGGAGAACTTGATCAGAAGGCAGCTATCGACCATGCCCGCGTGGTTAGCGGCTGCTTCCGTAATTCCACCGTGCTGCCTTTCCGTTTCGGAACCATCTTCGAAAGCGACGATGCACTTCGCCAGGCTGTCCGGGTCAACCGGCGCGCCTTCGGCGTAAGCGTCGCCAAGCTCCGGGGAAAGTCCGAAATGCACATTAAACTCACCGTCAGCGACGGTTCGCTGCGCGAAGCTATGATCGATGTCATTCTGCCCGATACGGTCGGCGGCGACTATCTTTCCAAGCTGCGCGTCAAGGCATCCCGCGAACGCGAACGCCAAACCAAGGCGCGCGCCCTTTCGGTGCAGGTGCATAAGCTGTTCAACCCGCTGGAAGAAGAAGTGAGCTGCAAGAAAGTTGCCCCTCAAGGCATGCTCATCGACATCGCCCACCTCATCGATTCCAAGTCGGTGGAGAAATACCAGAACCGCTACACCACCGCTGCCAAGCAGTTGAAAAACTGCCAAGTGGCGATCAGCGGACCTTGGCCTCCCTACCACTTCATGCCCGGAAAGTTGCGTACCGTGGCCGGAAACAGCTAGTTTCCATCTCTATAAGCCGCCAGTTTTTCAACTGGCGGCTTATCTGCATAATCTCCAGAGCATTCCCATGCAGTGAATGTGCACCCTTGTGCACTTAGAATTGGGCAAAATCCTTGTGAACACCTTCCTCTGCGCTCTTAATTCCATGTAAGTTGTTTTGTTTTATTGTGCTTACGAGAATTGCCGATGCCGGAGCGACTAGTTCCCAATTTGGTTCGGCAAATGCTTTATCTAGATGTAACGAAAGAGGCCGCAACCAACAATGACCTTCACTCTCTTTTCTTCAATCGTTCCCGAAGTGCCGTTCCTGCTGGTGGAGCGGTAACTTGCATCGCCTTTCCTGACATTGCCCACCAAACTTTGCCTCTTTAAAATGGCCCCAGCAATGGGGCCATACTTTTTGCGGACTCAGCCCGGACGAGTTTTAGAAGATTCTCCACACAAAATGCCCCAGCAGGGCGAAGATCGACAGCATAAAAACGCCGCCCACCCAAATCAGGAAGTTGAGGGTCATCTTCGGAGAGTTGATCTGTTTTTTGTCCATGGCCCAAAATAAGCATGGGATGGCGTTGAACATATAGGGTCAGCGCAGTAGATGGCGGCTTTATTTATGCGCTTCCTCTCGGATACACTTCCTGCACTATGGCCCGAGTTCTCCGCGCATCCGTGTCTTCCGCGTTGCTATTGTTGTCAGCCGGTTTAGCTAACGCTCAAAACCCACCACAAACTCCCTCCTCGGCAGCCGCCCGAATAATGGGTCAACTTCAGTCCTCGGCCGCCGACCAGCACAATTTTCCTCCGCTCCTGCTCCAGCAAATGTCGGCAGTTAAAGCCGCCGCGCTCAATGACGACTATGCCTACCACCAGCTTACGCATCTGACCGAAAACATTGGTCCGCGCCAAACCGGTTCGCCTCAGGCCACGGCTGCCGCGCAGTATGTTGCGGATGAACTACGGAAACTTGGCCTCGAAGTCCGGCTGGAACCGGTCACCGTAGCCCACTGGGTTCGCGGTGCGGAGACGGCAGCCTTGGTCGAGTATCCCGGAATGGTTCCCGGCACGTCGCAGAAGATCGTATTGACTGCCTTGGGCGGAAGCACAACCACACCTACCGATGGTGTGACGGCAGACGTAGTGGCCGTCGACAATTTCGAGGAGCTACAAGCCCTCGGCCACGACAAAATTGCTGGAAAGATCGTCCTGTTCAACGAAATTTTCGACAAGCAGAAATCGGCGGGAGGCCAAGCCTTCGCCGCCTATGGCGAGGCCGTCCGCTACCGCGGCGCCGGACCCAAAGCCGCCGCCGATCTGGGCGCGATCGCCGCGCTGGTTCGCACCGTCGGTGATGCCGATTACCGCATTCCGCACACCGGATTCAGTTTTCCCGCCGGAATTCCTGCCGCCGCAGTCACGTCGGAAGATGCCGATCTAATCGCCCATCTCACCGCCGAGGGCAAGGTCCGCATGCATTTCACGCTGGTTTCGCAGAAGCTTCCCGACGAAACCAGCTATAACGTCATCGCTGACCTCAAAGGTTCCGAGCATCCCGAGCAGACCGTGGTTGTTTCCGGCCATCTCGATTCCTGGGATCTGGGTACCGGAGCGATCGACGACGGAGCCGGGGTGGTAATCGCGATGGAAACCGCGGAGATTTTTCAACGCCTACACCTGCGCCCGGCACGCACGCTTCGCGTGATTGCCTGGATGGATGAAGAAACAGGAGGAGCCGGCAGCAAAGCCTATACCGCCGAACATTCGCGCGACTTCCCGAATTACGTCGCTGCCATTGAAAGCGACGCCGGTGCCGCGCACCCGTTGGGCTTCGACGTGAAGGCCACGCCCGCCGCCATTGACGTCCTGCGTCCGGTGCAAAACGTACTCCTCAGCGTAGGCTCTACAGTCTTCCAACCCTCAAGTTTTTCGCCGGGCGCGGATATCACTGCCATGTCCGACGCTGGCGTTCCCGCCTTCGGCATTGCGCAAGACGGCCGAACCTATTTCCACTATCACCATTCCCCGGCCGATACGCTCGATAAAGTCGTTCCCGGCGAATTGCGCGAGAACGCCGCCGCGATGGCCGTCATGGCTTACGCGCTGGCTAACATGAAAGACACACTGCCGAGATAAGACGAGAAAAAATCGGTTTATTTTTTATCTGAATCGGTTGAGAACGCCAGCAGCACATTTCCAGCGAGCGCGTTGGTATAGCCCGTATTCACATACACCATCCCGCTTACTACGGCCGGACCGGCTCCATTCAGCGAGCCCCCATGCGCCTTCACTCCGTTTGTGGTGTGAAATTCCTGGGCCGTGTCGAAATCCCAAAGCACGCTTCCGTCGCGTGTGTCGTAGGCGCGCAAGTGTCCATCCAGCGATCCGGCAAACACCAACCCCGGAGTTAATGTCGGTGGCGCCATCTGAGCCGCGCTACATCCGAATTGCCCGGCGCAAGCCGGTTTCACCGGAGGCGCATACCAAATCTGCCTGCCATTGCGCAGATCTAGGGCAAATACTCCTCCGCCGGCGAATTGATTGTCGAAATCGTAATCCGACAACGTGAAATAACCGTAATGGTTGTCCGCCGCGCCGCCCCACTCGACGCCACCCAGCGGCCCGCCTTTACCGATGCGGGTCTTCCACAACAAGGCGCCACGGCGCTCAGGATCAAGGGCATACACTATCCCCGATTTCTGCGCGAGCAAAAGAACATCCCGCCCGCCCACGGATCGCAAAATTGGCGGTGCGCCGAAGTCATAATCATCGCCATGGGCTTGTGGACAATTATCTTTTTTCTCGGCCACGCAGCCGGCATTCCACAAATCGTCGAGCGTGAACTGCCGTGACCAGAGCTTTTTCCCGGACTTCAACCTGAATGCGATCACAGCATCCGACGACGAAGTAGGCGGATCGGAATAATTGTTCCCGGTAGCCACATAGAGCACGTTGCGTTTCAAGTCCGCTGTAGGAGCCGACCACACTGCGGCGCCAGAAGGCCCAAAGTACTGCACTCCCTGCGCGCTCTTCCGTGTCGGCTGGGGAGTTTCGGCCAGCGTGTACGCTCTCCAAACTTGTTCCCCGGTCGAGGTCTTGAGTGCCGCCACGCTGCCGCGAAGGTGCAGCAGGGATAACTCGGATCGGCCGCCGCTCCCTCTTCCCCGGAGGAAAATGGAACGTATAATCGCTCCCCAACCAATAGCGGCGATCCCGTAATGCGTGCCGCCGGGTGTGAATCTGGCCGCACCTTCCATACGACCGAACCGTCGTCGACCTTCAGAGCGTAAACAAATCCATTTGTATCGCCGAAGAAAGCGGTCGCTCCTTTGTTGCCGATGGAAATTGCGGTCTTTACAGTTGCCGATGCCTTAAAGCGCCACCACAAGCATCCCGTCGCCGAATCGAGCGCGTACACACTCCCGTCTTCACTTCCCACAAAAAGCCGGCCGGCATACGAAGTCGGCTGTCCGAATGTCGCCGCTGCTCCGGGAAAGCCGAATGCCCATTTCAGCTTCAGGTTCTTTACATCATCCCGCTTAAGTCCTGCGGCTGCGGCTGGCTGGTAGCGGCTGTTCTCCGCATCGCCGCCCCATCCTGCCCAGCCCGGCGGATTCGGCGGCGGGTCCAGGTCTCGCGGGCAAAACCCTGTCATCTGCGCCGTTGTCATTCCATCCGTAGTGCCCAAAGAATCCGCGATCGCATGTTTCTCCGCTTTGGAAAGAAACTTTCCTTCCCACTTCATGCGGCCGGAATCGAGCGCGGCATAGATGGCATCTTTTGTCATTTGTTGGAGAGCTTGCTGCGCGGGCGCGCGGCTGTCGGTATTGCCCTCGTGACAACCCGCGCACTTCTTGGCAAATAATGCCTTGCCGTCGAGTGGTGGCGCAGTCTGCTTGCGCGAACAACCCTGGAATAAGAACACTGTAAAAAGAAAAATGAAGACCCGGAATAAAACCCAACGCGAATTTTGTGCAGAAAAAGTGGCGGCGTGTTGCTTTTGTATTTTGCGTCGCATCAGTTTGGCGCGTACCTAAGCGATTTATATTTCCCAAACCATCTGGCTTGCATTTGGTTGGATGACGCACAAGTGCGCAGCGAGTGTTTCAACCTGGTAGAGAAGAGTAAAGATTCACGAAGCCGTCCTATATCGACGCTACTCGGCCTACAGGATCAACCTGATTTCTTCTGAAAGCGCGTCACGACAAGCGACCCAGAAAATAATCTCTACCCGAAGGTCCGCAACGTTAAGCCGCATTAACTTATCGGCTATACAGGATGTACAGTATCGAAATACGCGAGTGTAGACTCATAAAATCCGGGAAGTTTTGGGGCGATAACTAACGGCAGGTTCCTGCCGCATTTGAGAGGAGAAAGCCTTGATTCAACGAATTGGAAAAGCAGTAACCGCAGCGATTATGGTGGCGGCGCTTTCGTGGTTTGTAGCCATCCCGGTAGCGCACGCCGACGACCGGTCGAAATGCCAGCACGCCGTGGAAAAAGCCGAGGCCAGACTGGACAAAGCGATTCATGACAACGGCGACCACAGCCGCGAGGCAGATGGTCGCCGGCGCGACTTAAACGCCGAGCGCCAGCATTGCATGGATCAGTACCATCAGTGGTGGAATGGCAAAGAACACCGCTGGGAGACAGAGCGAACTTGGTAGTCTGCTAAACAATCAGCCGCATCGTTTGTCAGGCATCGGATTCCCCACCTTTTCGACTTTTACGGAATGGGTGGGGAATTTTCTTGTGTGTGGGTTTGCACCCGGAATATCCGCGCTTCCCTACAGTGCGAAAGGTCGCCTTGCACCCTGACCACCTGTTGACGCATCTCATTTTTGGCGCTTATGATCTTCGTTTGGTCTTTACCTCAGGGCAGCTCCGGTGAGCCGCCGGATTTTAGAAGTGACATTATGGATAAGAAGAAGTTAGAAGCATTCAAAAAGCGGTTGGAGACACGGCAGCAGGAATTGCGCCGCACTGTCTCGCGCACCCAAGCTGACGGCCGGTCAGCCGATGAAGACACGGCGCAGGATGTAGCGGACCGCGCCGCAAGCTCTTATACAAAAGAGTTCCTTTTTAGCCAAAGCAACAATGAGCGTCAGCTTTTGCAAATGGTCGACAAAGCCCTGGCCCGCATACGCGAAGGCAGCTTCGGCGAGTGCAGTCATTGCGGCAAAGAAATCAATGCCAAGCGTCTCGAGGCCGTTCCTTGGACGCGCCACTGCATTGAGTGCCAGGAAAAATTGGAACAGGGCTTATTGGAAGAAACGCGTCAGTAGCATTTAGACCTTGTGAAGGTCAGTTCGCGCTTTGACGGTCCCGTTTACCGGCTGCTAAACTAGTCGTTTGCCCCACCAGGATATGCCATCCTTGAGATTGGAAGGTAGTTGTGCGCGCAGAGACACGCCATCAGCTTAAACAGGACGCATTCAGCCGGGTCACCATCGGCGCTGCCGAAAAGACCGCTCATTGGAGTGGGGAGCATCGAAACACTCTAATTGCCGCCGTTACCGCCACCATCGTAATCGTTGCCGCCGTCGCCGGTGGATGGTATTACCTGAGCGCGCAAAACGAAAAAGCCAGCCTCGACCTTACGCAGGCCGTTCGAACTCTCTCGGCGCAGCTTCGTCCTGCCGGCACGCCCGCGCAACCCGGAGTTCCCAGCTATACCTCCGCGAAGGAGCGTGCGGAGGTTGCTAAAAAACAATTCCAGGCGATTCTCGACAAATATCCGCATACCCACTCGGCCGATATGGCGAAGTATTTCCTGGGCGTGACTTCAGCCACCGAGGGCGACAATACTTCCGCAGAAAATGATTTTAAAGCCGTGGCTTCCAGTGGTGGCAAAGAGCTGGCATCGATCGCCAAGCTGGCGCTGGCAACTTTGTACGGCAACACCAACCGCGTAAAAGAGGCTACCACTCTTTATCAGGAACTCATCAACAAACCCACCACGTCGGTGAGCAAAGTAACGGCTCAGCTGCAATTGGCGGAGCTTTATCAAAGCAGCAACCAGCCCCTCGACGCCAAACGTCTTTACGAGCAGATCAAGAAAGACAATCCCAGCTCCGAAGCCGGACAGCTCGCAACCCAAAAGCTGGCGGAACTGAAGTAGAGCCGGCGAAGCTTTTTATCCTCTTCGTTGCTCCAAGCGATTCTCACTCACAATCTATTCCACTCTATCGACCTACTCCCCATATTTATCGCTAAGATACTTCGCCAGATCGGCTTCCAACTGGCCGTAATCCGAATGGATGGTAGCCCGCAGAGCTGCCTCGGTTGAGCTTCCTTCGCTCAGCCGCTGGAGAATTCTTTGGATGTCGCCCATTCCGTATGTGTCATTGATATACGAAACGGCTGCTAGCGACTCCGCATAAGCCAAGGTCGCTTGCCCGCCGGACAAGCGCATGAAGCTCCCCTCAAGCACATTCAGCTGGATGTTTCGTTGCGACTTGAAAAGCTGTGCCAACAGATGCCCATCGCCGCCCAGCAACTTAGGTTCGAGCAATTGCGCAATTCCTTCATGAAGCCAGGGAGGACAACGCCCGACTGAAATCTGATTGATGAATGAATGCGCCAGTTCATGTTTCAGAACTCGCGCCAGTTCGGGCGTAAGCGTGCTTAGCCCGTTGATTGGGATGCGTAGCTTGCCATCATTCAGCGCTCCCGTCCACGAGGGCGCGCGCGTTACGTCGAAAAAAGCCTGCTCGGTATAAAGCGTCACCAAAATATTGTCGTGGGGCGGCGTTCCCAAATCGCGAGCTAGATCGTCATAATCGGATTCAAGCGCGGCCAGGATTTGCTCGCGAAATGCCTCGGAAGTCTGCTTGCCCTCATAGTGCAACACAAAGTGGCTGCTCTCGCGCTGCGCGAAGTCAGTCTCGGCACTTTGCTCGCGCTGCGCCTTGGCCAGATATTGCTGCACGTTGGCATCAGGACGCAGTTCGAGCGAATGCTTCCACGAAGCGACCGCATCGTTGGTGCGGTCGCAAGCCTGCTGAGCGTAGCCCAACACGGTATAGGCATCCGGAGAGTTCGGCGCCGCAGCCACAGCCCGTTGAGCGAAGCTCAGAGCCTGCGATGGATTCCCTGTTCGAACCAGCAGCGCCGCATAATAAATAAGTACCGTGGAATTTTCGGCCTGGAAGCGCAGAGCGCTGTCGAAATAACGGCGCGCTTGATCAACGTTGCCATGATCGAATTCAAATTTGCCCGCAATAAAGTCTGCGGTAGCGCTCAGCTCCGCATTCCCTTTGCCCTCTAGCTTCGCCAGCGAATCGGTATCGACTTTTCCGTCCTTAACAATTGTCTTGGGTAGATCGCTGGCAGTCGCAAGGCTATCTGCCGGAGTAAAAGTCGGAAGTTCGACTGCACTCTTTCCGGCGGCCGGATAGCTAGTGCTGGCAGGCATACCGCCAGCTTCTATCCGTTCCACCGAAACTTTGGGAATCGCATACGTGTCATCGCCCACATCGTATTCATAGCGGCTGCCATTTTCCCTGACGTGGTCGGCAAGGATGGTACGGCCATTCTTCAAATGGATCGTGTCCGCGAACGCTACAGGCAACAACACCATCCAGATAAGCGTCAAAATAGTGACACGAAGCCTCATTCAGGCGCATTCTAACAACCGTGGGCACACATCCCTACGTCACCAAAGTACCGAACGCGCTGCGCAAATTTGTTGTATGCCTTGCCATCTGTATCTTTCTCTTTCCATGTGCGAACGCGCAAAGCTCGCAACAGGCTCCTACTCCATCTCATTCATCCGGCCCGGCGGAATCGCTCTACCTGCAATTAAGCAATGTGGGACTCGACTCCGCACGCGTCTTCAAAGTTCGCGACAGCTCGATCGACCGCCCCTCGATTCACATCACGCTGGAAGACGGAACCATCGCTTTCACCCAGGATATTTTCGGCAAAATAACCGGTGCATTCTTCGAGGGTGATGGAGAGGTACTGCTCGTTCCGCCCAACGAGGTGGAACGCAAGTCACTAAGCCTCTTCACCGGGATGGCAATCCTCGAAGAGCGTTTCAGCACCGCCTACTTCCGCTTCAACGATCAAACCGCAAACGAGCTCCAGCCCGGCCTCCGGGCGCCGGACGAGGCGCAAGGATTTATTAAGCGCTGGGACGAAACCGCGCGCAATCTTGCACAAGTAGACGCCATGCCGTTGCTGGCAACCTTCAGCGACATGCTTCCCATGCAATCTGGCAGCAATGATGGACAAGCTGCCCCATCGAAGCAGCGCTTGCTGCATGCCCGTATCCAGGGAAACACTTTGGGCATCTTCGACATCGTTTACGACTCAGCCGCCAGTGAACAGGTAGAAGCGGGTCAAAGCAAAACCGTCGAGGACGGAAGCGTGTATTACGACGTCTGGACTTCATTCTCCACCAACGACACAAAGCAAGATCATGCAGCCGCGTCGCAGACACTCCAGACTGTGCCCGCGGAAACAGAATCCTATAACGATCCGGTCATTGCAAGCAGTTACGTGATCGATGCACAAGTAAAGCCGCCGAAGGAACTTGATGCCAACGTGCAACTGAATTTAGAAGTCATGCACAATGGATCGCGCTTTCTGGCCTTCGAGCTGTCGCGCTTTCTTCAGGTTCAATCTGTGGAGGCAGATGGGCGCGCCGTAGAGTTTATTCACAATCCCGCCGTGGAAGGGACGAGGTTGGCACGGAGCGGCAATGATCTCCTCGCGGTAATCCTCCCAAAGCCCATACAAAAAGGACAAAAGATCAGCCTGCGCTTCATCTATAGCGGGGAAGTTTTAGCGGAGGCTGGCAAAGGACTTCTTTATGTAGGCGCTCGCGGTAACTGGTATCCCAACCGCGGACTAGCCATGTCGAATTTCGATCTGACGTTCCGTTACCCTCCCGGCTGGACGCTGGTGGCAACCGGAAAACCAACGCCTCCCCGGACAGAAGCCCAAAATTCCAGTCAGGATCAAATAAGCCGGTGGGTTTCCGAGCGTCCGTTACCAGTTGCCGGATTCGATCTTGGCAGGTACATTCGCGCCAGCGCACAAGCCGGAAATGTCACGGTAGATACCTACGCAACTCTTGGGGTCGAACGAAATTTTCCCAATGCCGCTCCGCAAGTTCAATCCGATCCCGACCCGGCAATGCGCAAACTACCCCAGGCCGAATTCGTCCCCCTCTCACCATCGCCGGCGCGCCACGCTTCCGCCGTCGCCGAAGCCACGGCCCAAGCCATTCGCTACTATGCCGATCGGTTCGGCCCATTTCCCTACAGCAAGCTTGCTCTAACGCAACTGCCGGGACGTGAGAGCCAGGGTTGGCCGGGCTTGATTTTCTTATCTTCCTATGCATTCCTCACAGGGGATGAACGGCAAGCTCTCCGCATGAATGCGGTACACGAGCTCATGGATCAGCAGGTCCCGGCCCACGAAACGGCCCACCAATGGTGGGGCGATTTGATTACCTGGAGTACCTATCGCGATCAATGGTTCTCCGAAGGCCTGGCAAACTATTGCGCACTCCTGATTCTCCAGGGGAAAAATCCCACTGGCTTCCGCCAGATCATGGAAAAATATCGCAACGATCTGCTGGAAAAAGATAAAAACGGCAACCTGCCCAAAGATGCCGGTCCCGTCACCCTTGGAATTCGCCTGCTCTCATCGCATTTTCCCGAAGGCTATCAGGCCATCAGCTACGGGCGCGGTACCTGGCTATTCCACATGCTGCATTCCATGCTGCAAGACGCCGCGAGCGAGGAAACTCGAAAAAATCCGGCGCATGCTCCAACGGAAGACCCCTTCATACGTTCCCTTCGCAAGCTTCGCGATCGCTATGCCGGAAAAAACATTACAACGGAAGAACTCCTGAAAGTTTTCGCCGAAGATCTTCCACCCTCATTGCGTTACGAAGGAAAAGCTTCTCTAGATTGGTTCCTTGACGGCTGGATTAACGGGACGTCCCTGCCAAAGCTGGAACTGCAGAACGTTAAATTCGCGTCAAAGGGAAATAGGATCGCAGTGACTGGAGTGATAAAGCAAAAAGACGCCCCGGATACTCTGGTAACATCCGTGCCGATCTATGCTCTAACCTCTAGCAGAACTCCCGTATTGCTGGGGCGTGTCTTTGTGGATGGGCCGGAAGCTATATTTCACCTATCCGCTCCGGCTGGAACTCATAAGCTACTACTTGACCCGAACGAAACCATCCTTACCGGCCCGAAGTAGTCAGCCGGCCAGCTGAAGAATTTTTGTAATTGCAACACTCCCAAGCTGGAACGAAATCCATGCGGCATTCCCGAAAAGGATATCCCTTTTGCCGCGTGATCTCTTTCAACACCTTGAATCGCTGGATAACCATAATTATCTATCAATTTACTTGCCTGAAAACCGATGGCTCTAGCCCACAAGACAATGGCAATTCATCTGCTCTATCGAAGACAGATTTGCCAAACTCTTGAATTCCACTCCCAAAGTCGAAGAACTAAGCCAAACCACCGAACCGTTATCTGTACCGCAGATCGACTCGACCATCTCGCCTGCAACCATTATCGGCACTACTTCCACAGAAGTAATACAGTGGAACGGAAACGAAACCATCCTTCTTATCGAAGACGAAGCTTTTGTCCGCAAAGCAACCGTCGAGGCGCTCGAATTGGCGGGCTACACCGTAATAGCCGCGGAAAGTGCGGGCTTTGCTTTAGAAATTTCCCGAGAAAATCTCGAGGCGATCCACTTGTTGATTTCCGATGTAATAATGCCCGGGATGAGTGGTCATGAATTGGCGAATGAACTTGCGGCAAAATCTCCCAATCTGCGCATTCTGTTGATCAGTGGATACACGGAAAAACTCGACTCGCAAGAACTGTCCGCATATCGCAAAGAATATCTGGCCAAGCCTTTTTCGTTCTATGTTCTGTTACGAAAAGTACGTGAGATATTGGACAGCAAGCCCGTCGAAATAAAAGCATCGGCTTAACCCACACTCATCTTACGGTAGCGCGTAGCCAGCAGAATTTCCTGCGGAATCTGTGAAAGCGGCACGACCCGGTCTAAAACACCCTTCTCGGCGCAGACCCGAGGCATGCCGTAAACCGTGCAACTCTCCTCGTCCTGACCCACCGTCAGCCCGCCTTCGCGATGAATGGCATGCATTCCCTGCGCCCCATCATTTCCCATACCCGTCATGATTACGCCCATGGCCAGCGATCCAAATGCTGAAGCCACCGATTGCATCATCACGTCAACCGAAGGAATGTGCAATTCATTTTCAGGCCTGGCCGAAAGTCGAACTGTGCTTTGCGAAGCGTCGCGCTCCACTGTCAAATGCAATCCCGCAGGAGCGATATAGACGACTCCCGGCTGAACTGTTTCTCCATGCATGGCCTCGCGAATGGGAATCGCGCAAAGGTTGTCCAACCGCTTGGCAAATGGCGCCGTGAAGCCGAGCGGCATATGCTGCACGATCACGATTGGCACCGCTATATCCGCCGGAAGACTCGGCAAAATGTCGCACAATGCCTTCGGACCTCCTGTCGAAATTCCTATTGCGACGATGGCTCGCGCCGCATGGAAATGTCGCTGCTTCGATATCGCCGCCTTAGGGCGCTTGCGTGGCGGAAATGGACGCTCGTGCGAGCGCCGCGATTGCGCCGCCGCTTTGATCTTTGCTGTCAGATCCTCGCGGAGATGCAAAATATCCAGCGACGTGGGTGAGAGCTGCTTCGGCAAATAATCGAACGCGCCCGCTTCAAGCGCGCTCAGTGTATCTTCCGCTCCATACGAAGTGAGCGAACTCACCATGATCACGGGCCGCGGAAATTGCACCATGATCTGGCGGAGCGTTCGCAGCCCATCCATCCCCGGCATCTGGAGGTCGAGCGTAATCACATCGGGATCGACGGCTGGAATTTTTTGCAGCGCTTCCTTTCCGTTGGCAGCCGTCCCCACCACCCAAAGTGCGGGGTCCGATGCGATCATGCGCGAGAGCGCGGTCCGCATAAAGGCGCTGTCGTCCACAACGAGCACGCGTATTTGCGAATTTCCAGACTCGTTGCTCACGTTCGACAAATCCGTCGGGGTCCCAAACCGCACACCCGCCGTGATTTCTATCGGCACCGCTGCGAACGCGCTTTAGCTTGGGTTTATCGAGGCTAAGTTGAAAGGCGAGAGTCGCCAAAACCGGACCATCACTGAGGCGATGGCCCCCGCACAGCCGTCGAAGGCGTGCTGGTGGCGGCTCGCACCACCTGCGAGGTCAAAATAACAATGTCCACCCGGCGGTTCTGCGCCCGCCCCTGCGCCGTCAGATTGCTGGCAACTGGATGATATTCGGCGTATCCCGCCGCGGAGAGTCTTTCCGGCGCAAAACGATGCCGCACAATCAGAATTTGAATCAGTTCGGTGGCCCGCGCTGTGGAGAGCTCCCAGTTGGAATGGATCAGCGCCGTATGAATCGGAATGTTGTCGGTATGTCCCTCGATCCGTAATTTGCAGGTGCGGATCGCCAGAATCGAAGCAATTCGATCCAGTGCAGGCAGCGCCTGCGGTTTAATGGTTGCCGACCCGCTATCGAAAAATCCGAACTCCCGCAAACTCACCACCAATCCCTCCGTCTCGCGGCGTATCGATACTTCGCGCAGTGCAATTTCCCCGCGCAGCGCCTGCTCCAATTCGCTTTTTAGTGTGGCCATGTCTGTTTCTTCGGACGCTCCCGCGAGAGAATCTGTCGGCTGCGACGAAACCCGCCCCAGTTCCGTGCTGCGTTCCACATTTTCGATCGCCTGCACCGTGCTGAACGGCATAGGATTGTTTACATCCAAAGGAATCTGCGTCGTTGATGCGGGAAAAACTCCCATCTCCTGAAACGCAATCTGAATCGCCAGCGAAAGTTTCCCCACCTTTCTCTGATCCACTTGCGAGGATGCGTAGTTAATGTAGACGTCAACCACGTTGGTGGTAGTGTCGTAGGTCAGGTTCCAGACATGTTCGATGATCATGGCGCGCGAAACCTGGCGGCCGCTGTTGCGCATCAGGTATTCGAGCAGGGCGAATTCTTTGGATGTAAGATCGATGCGCCGTCCGGCCCGCTCGGCGCGGTGTTCCACGCGATCAAGTTTCAGGTCTTCCACCGCCAGCACCGACTCCGACGGCAAGTGACTGCGGCGGAGCAGGGCGCGGATGCGGGCGGAAAGTTCGCTGAAAGAAAACGGCTTGGGAAGGTAATCGTCGGCTCCGATATCGAGGCATTGCACGCGGTCTTCAACCCGGCTGCGCAAGGTTAAAACCAACACCGGCAGACTGGGACGGCGAAGGCGCAAATGGCGCAGCACAGCTACGCCATCGAGGCGCGGCAAATTCAAGTCAAGGATCACCAGATCGTATTCCGTCTCGCTTCCCATGGCGCGCGCCTGCTCGCCATCTTCGGCCACATCCACGGTATAGTGCTCGCCCTGCAAGCCCTGGCGTACAAAACCGGCTAGAGCGGCGTCGTCTTCAGCTATCAGAATTCTCATAAGGAGGCCTTAATCACAGTGCGATTCTAGTTAGAAAAAGCTGAAATGCAGCGGGAAGGTGATGCACACGAAAGTCTGTGCTTCCGGGATCGGAACGTGGTTCAGGAATGGAATTTGAAATGAAAGCCGCCCACCACCCCCGAACCCTATCCGTCAACTACTCTCCCTCTTCGGCTCCGGCTAACCTGAGCAGTGGAAGCTGAATCTTTCTTAAGCAAGACACGCTGCGGGCCCTTAGCGCGGCGTGAATCCCTGCCATGACCGGCCAGGCCAAACCACGATGAAGTCTCTGCTGGCGCCCGCCATCTGGATTGTGCTGTTTGCTGCGCTGCTGCACACCGGGCTGGTTGCGCCGAGTGTGGCAGTGCTTACCTTTGCGTTTTACGCGGCCCTGATTGCCGGACTTTTGATGGCCTGGCGCTTTCACTCCAGCAGAATTTTCTTCGCCTTGCTGGTTTTGTTCCTGGCGGAGCACGGCATTTCTTATTTCTCTTCGGGACATGCGGCAGCTGGCGGTCCGGGAAGGATGGCCGTTGCCGCCGTCGGGCTGCTGCTTCCGCTCAACTTCGTTTTGATTTCGTTTGGCAAAGAAAAAGGATTTACCTTTCCAACCTTAGCGCCTGCGGCTTTATTGTTGTTTATCGAGTGCGTGACGGTTGCGGTTTTGTGCCGTCCGGAGGCGCTAGCTCCCTCCGTGCGCGGAGCGCATCATGCGGCGCTTGCGCCGCCTTTGCCTTTTGCCACGATGGTGGCGTTCGCTGCCGCCACCATTGTCTTATTAATACGCTTCTTGTTGTTTCATAAACCGGTGGAGAGTGGGCTATTGTGGGCGCTCGCAGCATCGCTGCTCGCGCTGCACTTTGGAGGCGCTGGGCGCTTTGCCTCGGCTTATTTCGCGACTGCGGCTTTTATTCTTGCGGTTTCGATGGTCGAGACTTCGTATCTGCTGGCCTATCACGATGAACTCACCACGCTGCCTTCGCGTCGGGCTTTTCATGATGCGTTGCTTCGCCTGGAGACGCCTTACTCGATTGCCATGTTCGACATCGATCACTTCAAGCGCTGCAACGACACTTACGGGCACGATACGGGAGATCAGGTACTGCGGCTGGTCGCGTCACGTCTGGCGCGGGTTACGGGCGGAGGACAGGCTTACCGGTGCGGCGGCGAGGAGTTTGCCATTGTCTTTCCGGGTAAAACTACCAAGGATGTGCTGGACCATTTGGAACAATTACGGGCCAGCGTCGAAGCCAGCAGTTTTCGGCTGCGCGGTGGAGATCGGCGGCAGGTCGAACGGGGCACGGATCGGCGGAATGTGCGATCCGCTGGGCGTGGGCGCGCCGGACATGCCATTCGTCAACTCGCGCGTGTAACCACGCCCGGTGAACTCTCGGTTACAGCCAGCATTGGAGTGGCAAGTTCCGATCGTGAGAATTCATCTCCTGAAGAAATCCTTCAGGCAGCGGATAAGGCGCTTTATCGAGCCAAGGCCGGGGGACGCAATCGCGTAGAGGTTGCTTCACCGCCGCGACGCCGCACACGCAAGACGGCAACAATCGCCTAGTTGCATTACAAAATTTTCAGAAGTTGGTAGAAAAATTAAGAACGTAGGACCCAGCGCGCCGGTTCAGGGCGGGGAAGCACAACGCGCCGGGCACATACGTTTTCGCAAGCACCACAGGCCGTGCGGTCAGCCCGCGGTAGAAGGTGGAATGGAGTTTTTCCCGCTGCCTGCGCAAGCCGGACACTTCATCCGGATAAAAGCCACCCGTTCGGACCTGCCGCTAACGTCCACCGGTTTGGCAACATATCCGGTACCGCCGCAGCGCGGACAGTCCGTAGGATCCACTCATCCCCCTCAGTTGAGTTGAGTCTTGCACCAAATTACGAAATCAATCGCGAAAAGTGATTTTTGTTACGAAAACCGAACAAAAATTGGTTGGACCTATCGGCCACCTTCGTAAAAGCGGCGCTTTTGAGGGAATTTTAAGGGTTTGGGCAGGAACGATCGGCCTACGCAAATGGGCTGAGAGAGAATCAAGATTGTAACTAGAGGACGAGCTGAGATCAAACCGTAGTTCTATAAAGTAGCGATCAGTTCGACTCCCAAGGCTGCCAACGCCGCATCTTCGCTCGACGACAAACCGCTGACGGCAATGGCTCCGACCACCTCGCCATCCTTCGAGATCGGGAGGCCGCCACCCCAACCTACATAGTTCGGATCGCCGTAGTAGGCAATGTCGTGTCCGCTTTCCGGATGTTTCACCTTATCGCCAACTTCTTTCGTCGGTTTACGCTCGCGCGCCGCCGTCCAGGCTTTATTCATGGAGATGCGAATGGAGGAAACCGGAGCGCCATCCATGCGCGCGAAGCAAATGAGGTCGCCATGAGAATCGGCAACCGCGACCGAAACGGCTTTTTGCATGTTCAGAGTTTTTTCAATGATGAGATCGAGGGCTTGTCTGGCTTCAGTGTAGTCGATGGTTTGAAGGGTACGCATACTTGAAGAATACAACGGCTGGGAAGTTCGGGGAACACCGGCAGACTAAGGTTACGCAATCAGGTATACAAGGAAGGTCGCTGATCGAACAAAAAAATCCGGGCCAGAAATTATTTCCTGGCCCGGATCGATTGTTAGAACCGGACTACCGTCGCGAACTGAATCAGACGTGGATTGCCATAGGTATTAGTTACCTGTCCGAAGCCGTTACCCGCAGGGACGCCGGGACTCGCGGGAGTTCCGTTGAAGCCCTCACCCGGAATGCCGAACTGAGGATGGTTGAAGAGGTTGAAGAACTCGGTCCGGAACTCGATGCCCACTTTCTCGGCAATCGTGGTTCTCTTGAAGATGGCGAAGTCAAAGTTCTTGGCCCCGTCACCGCGAAGGACAGAATCTACGCGCGACTCGCTGCCGAATCCCCAGTCAGGCGGGGTAGCGAAACAATCTGTGTTAAACCAATTGGCAACTGTGCCGCCGCCCGCTTTCTTGTCACATCCGGCGATAACATCAGGACGTACGTTTGCTACGCCCAGGTTAGCCGCCTCCAAAGGCGTGGAACCGGAATAACTGATCTTCAGCGGGAAGCCTCTCTGGAAGGTGGTGATGCCATCCACACCCCAACCGGAAACAACCTTGTCAGCAGCACCCCTCATCCCCGCGAGGAACGCTTTGCCATGGCCAAAAGGTAGATCAAGCACATAACTGATGACCAGCCGTTGAGAAACATCCTGTGAGGAAAGCGATCTTTCTCCCGCCAGATTGTTCCAGTCCTGGACTGCTCCCACCCCACCCGTTCCCGAGGCTCCACCTTCGAGCCAACTGGTGAGTGTGTCGGTATTGCTTAGCAGTTTAGAGTTAGTGTAAGCCGCCAACAGCGTGCCACCACCCTGGAACCTGCGACTTACCGTCGCCTGCAGTGAGTTGTAGCTGCTGCCGCAGCAGCCATATCCAGCAACAGATATGTTGTTGTATTCGGGATAGGGCCGATCAAGCTGCCCTGCAGGGATTGTCGGCCCGTTCAGGCCAGAATATGGACTCCCAACCAGCGGGTTAGTAACCGCCGTGGTGAGGGCTGTGGTCTGTGAAAGGAAAGAATCGGGTATCTGGTTAATGTCAGTATTGTACTGCTCGAGATGTACGCCGTGGGAACCGGCATAGGCCACATCGGCAAAGAACCCGAGGGGCAACTGGCGCTGAATGTCGAAGTTGTACTGCTCGACATAGCCGTACTTTGGATCGGTCCAGGGCGCCAAGGTTGGCGAACCGTTCGCGGCCGCGGTGAGCGAAGCGCTCTGCGTCCGTCCCGGTGGCAGCCCGATACCTCCCGCACCAAATGGTCCCGAATTGTCTCCGCAGGTCGGGGCGACGCCATTGAATGTGCAACCTACCCCATTTGCTGTCGTGCCATTCAATGTGCTGAACGGGGTGAGGTATCCGTTAGTCGTTGCAGTAAAGGGCGTGGTTGCCAGGTTGATTACATCGTTGTCTGGATTCAGACCGAACGACACGTAGTTCGGGATGAAAAATACGCCGTAGCCTCCGCGGATGACCGTTTTAGTATCTGCACTATAAGCGAAGCCGATACGCGGCGAAAACGCCTTCTTGTCCAAGGGAAGGTTGTTGCCACTTGAGTTTGGTCCGGTCTTCACGAGCATAGCGTCGCCCGGGCATGTTGTTCCCGCGCCGGCGCAACCTGCGACCGTGGCATTGGTGGCATTGGGATCCCAGTAGCTCAGCCGGTTGTAGCGTTCTGACCACGTTCCGGGCAGTTCGTAGCGCAGCCCGAGGTTTAAGGTAAGTTTGCTTCTTGCGTGCCAGGTGTCGTCGAGGTACAACGCGCGATAAGTTTGCCGGCCAGCGGTCAGAGCGGGTACCTGTGCCGCACCTTCGGTCTGGTTCACAAAGGTCCCTTGGTTTTCGGAAAGGCCCAGCAGGAAATCCGCGAAGGCGGCTTGCGTATTGGTCACAAGATTGGGTCCGCCGGTGCTTGAGGTCCAGACGCCACCGAAACCGAAAGCGCCGCTGGCGATGTTGGTTTGGTAGTAGTTATCCAGGCCCAACTCGTATTGACCGCCGGCTTGAATCGTATGCGTCCCGCGGATCATGGTAAGTTGCGGCGAAATGTTGTACTGAGTGTTGTGATCGCCGATGGCGCTGTTACCCTGCGATCTGCCGACGTCATTCGGGAACGGGAAAGCCGGCGTTGGAGGCGTACGGATGGCGGACGCAGGACTGTTGTAAGCTGCCGACCAGCCAAGGGTAGTAAGATCAAAGCCCGACAAGATGGGAGATCTCAAATAGATAAATCGGCTGCCTGACAAGTTAACGTCGAGGATAGTAGTTGGCGTGAAAGTGTGATTGATGTCTACCGCTAGCGCCTTAGTATGGTAATCCTCGGCGCAACGATCATTGCAGAGGCCCGTGTTAAATGGATTGGTAGGCAAATCGAGCAAGCCGAAATAGGTGAAGCGCGCAAACAAGCGTGTGCTGCTGTTAATGACCTGGTCTCCGCGGGCCACAAATTGATTGGTGTTGCCTCCGGAACTGGTGGCGCTGGTGAAATTGTTGGCACCCGTGAACTGGGACTGTGGAAGGTTGGGTGGAATATAGTACGTATCCCACATTTTTGTCGTTGCCTGGCTCCAATATGCGGACGGGATCTGGTTATTAGGGAACGGATTGCGGTTGCCGGCTGCATCCAATGTGTAGGGGTTGTAGATCTGGTCAGGTGAGGTGGGTTCGCCGTTCACCACGGTGACATTATCACCGCAAATCGGGTTGCCGTTGACTACGGGACCGGTGAAGCCCGTCGCACACAAGGAGGAGAAATCACCATGTCGCATTCCACCCGTGACACCAGCGGGAGTAAATGGACTTGAGCCAGTAACGGGAACCGTCGTGGTCAGCACCGAACCGGTTCGCAGTCGGAATTGTTCCCAGCTCACAAAGAAGAAGGTCTTATCTTTGATAACTGGTCCGCCGAAAGTGAACCCGTACTGGTTCTGCACGTAGGGGGGCGGGGTATTTGGGTCACCATTCGCAATTTCTAATCCCTTATTAAAGTACTCGTTCGAGTTGAGCGCCTTGTTGCGCAGATACTCGTAACCCGAGCCATGAAACCGGTTGCTGCCTGACTTGGTGCTGATGTTCATCACGCCACCGGAAAACTTGCCCCACTCGGCGCCCAGGTCGTTATATTGCACCTTGAACTCGCCCACCGAGTCCTGGGTAGGAATGATGATGGGCAGGTTGATGTAGCCGATGTTGAGGGGTTGACCATCCAGGTACTCCGCGCTTTGATTACCGAACGAACCGCCTATCTGGTAGTTGCCCCAACTGAATGGGTTCTGGCTCACTGGCGTTCCGCCGGAGCCGCCCTGGGCAATCGCCGCGGGAGAAACCGTAATCAAGTTGAAGATGTTGCGACCATTCAACGGCAACTCGTCGGCTTTGCGCTGCTCGACGACCTGGCCCAGAGAGGAAGTCTCAGATTGGAGCAGCGGGGTTTCACCCGTCACTTCGACAATCTGGCTGACCTCGCCAACTTGAAGCGCGGCAGCGATGTGCGTGTCCTGCTGCACTTCGACTGAGATGTCGGCGCGGACGAAGTGCTTAAACCCTTGTTTTTCCGCGTCAATTCGGTATTGACCGGGGACCAGATTCACAAAAGTGAAGAGCCCGTCATTGCCGCTGGATTGTGTGCGCTTTTCCCCCGTACCCAGGTTGGTGAGCGTGACGGTGGCGTCGGCGATAGCCGCCCCAGATGCATCCGCAACCGAGCCGCTTATGGAACCGTATGTGCTCTGGGCGTGCAGGGAAAGCGAGGCAGAAGCGAGTAGGCCTATTGACAAAAGAATGGTCCACAATCTGCGTGACGACATGGTGCCTCTTTTCGAATACAGGAATTTCCCAAATGGTAGAGCGACCGGATTCTTGTTCACATCGTCGACCGTTGTCAAGAATAAAATGCATGATTCCCATTTGAATAATCGTTAACCCTACCGCTTCGGTGATATGCTTCACGGTCGTGACCGTAACCATGATGGACATCGCGAAGGACTTGAAAGTCTCCGTGGTCACGGTGTCGAAGGTGTTGCGCAATCAGGGCCGCATTAGCGACGCGACGCGTAAACGTGTACTTCGGCGCGCCAAAGAACTGAATTATCAAATGAACTGGGTGGCGCGCAGCCTGGTAACGCGGCGCACCTACACCATCGGCTTGCTGCTGCCGGAATTCGCCCACCTCTTCTTTGCGGAAATCGCTCGCGCCGTGGCGCAAACCGTCCGCCCTCACGGCTATCACGTTGTGATTTCATCGTTTGAAGAGGATCCCGAGCTGGAAGCGAGCGAAGTCGAATCCCTCCTCGCTCGGCAGGTAGATGGGCTGATCATTGCATCCTCGCAGCCGCCGAGGCGGCTGGCCATGTTCGAACGCGTACGCGATCGCAACATACCTTATGTATTAATTGACCGGCCGATTGCCGGACTGCGCGCCTGCTACGTGGGCGTGGATAACCATGCCATCGGAAGAGTGGCGACTGAGCATCTGATAGCACAGGGATGTTACCGCATTGCTCACTTGCGCGGACCCAAAGTGGGAATTGCAACGCAGCGGCTGGAAGGTTATCGCGAGGCACTCGCAAAAGCTGGCTTTCGAGCACGTTCCGACTACGTAGCCGAAGGTGGACACAGTGATGTGGCAGGACATCAAGGCATGAAAAAGCTATTAAGCGTGAAGCCTCTGCCGGATGGAGTTGTCTGCTACAACGATCCAGTTGCGATTGGCGCGATGAAGGCAATTCTCGAGGCGGGATTGAAATTGCCGGAGGAGATCGCTGTGGTAGGTGCTGGAAATGTTCATTATTCCGATGTGCTGGCAGTACCGCTCACCACAATCGACCAGGGGACTTGCAAAATTGGCACGCTCGCGGCTGAACTGCTGCTTACGAGGATTTCTTCGAAACGAACCCTGAAACCGGAAGAAATATTGATTCCTCCCAAACTGGTGGAGCGGGAATCGACCCGGCGGCAACCACAAGCTGGCGCCACTGAACGAAGGAACTGAAGTTGCTGAACTTATTCTTTCGCGGATGTTGCGTGTTGACGCTCGCTCTGTTGGCTGCGGCGCCTGCCGGACCGGTGTTTGAGGTAAAGCTGCCGCACGGTTTGGATTTCACGCTGCAAAATTCTCCAACGCCGCAAAAGTATTTGATCGAAACCATGCCGGGCGGAGTCGCGCTCCTGGACTACAACAACGATGGCTTGCTGGACATTTTTTTAGTAAACGGCGGGCGCGTAACGAGCCCGATGCAGACCCCGGAAAACTTTGATCGCCACGAGCCTAAGTACTGGAATCGGCTTTACCGGCAAAACAAAGATGGCAGTTTTACTGACGTGACCGAGCAGGCCGGGCTTTCCAAAGCGGGCGATGGAAATTACGGTATGGGAGTAGCTGTCGGCGACTACGACAACGACGGCTATCCCGATTTATACGTCACAAGTTACGGAAAAAATATTCTTTATCACAACAATGGCGATGGAACGTTTACTGACGTGACCGCAAAAGCCGGAGTGGCTGGAGGAGGATGGTCGGTTTCTGCCGGATTTTTTGATTACGATAACGACGGCAAACTGGATCTTTTCGTCACCCGCTACATGGAATGGGACACAAAACACAGCAAAGATTGCGGCGGCAACTATCACACGTATTGTCCGCCGGAAGAGTTTCCCGCGACGACGAATATTCTTTATCACAACAACGGCGATGGAACTTTCACGGATGTGAGCCAGCCCTCAGGGATTGCGTCGAAGAAAGGACGCGCATTGGGTGTGGCGTTTGCCGACTATGACGGCGATGGATACACCGACATATTTGTAGCCAACGACGGCATGCAGCAATATTTGTTTCACAACAACGGCAATGGAACTTTTAAGGAAGTGAGTCTGGAAGCGGGTACGGCGCTTTCCCAGGATGGCCGCCGGCTTTCGGGCATGGGAGTGGTTTTTCAGGATTACGATAATGATGGACGGCCGGATGTGATCGTGACCGAATTGCCGCGAGAGATTTACGGCGTCTACCACAACGATGGTGACGGCACGTTCACCTATCGCAGTCTTGAAACCGGGCTGGGCTTGCTTTCCAGTGGAAGTGCGGGCTGGGGAGTTGGATTGGAAGATTTCGACAACGATGGCTGGAAAGATTTGTTTGTCGCACAGGGGCATGTGCTCGATAACGTCGAGCAGATCGATCCTTCGCTGCACTATCTTGAGCCGCCACTGCTGGCCATGAATCACGATGGCCGGTTCGAACGCACCGATTCCGGAGATGCGACTCCCTGGGCCGCGCGAGGTGCGGCTTTTGGCGATTTGAATAACGATGGCTGGCAGGATGTGGTGATGACCACTCTTGGAGGACCACCGCAGGTGTTTATCAATCGCTGCGGCAAACAGCATTGGCTGACTATCACTCTGCGCGGCACACGAAGCAATCGCGATGGCTTCGGCGCGCGCGTGCAGGTGAACGGGCAGATGCGCTTCGCGACATCAGCCGGCAGCTATCTTTCCGCCAGCGATAAGCGCTTGCATTTTGGGCTCGGCACTGCCGATAGAGCCAAAGTTGAGATCAACTGGCCTTCTGGAATTCATCAGACATTGAATGATGTTCACGCCGATCAATTCCTCGAAGTGCGTGAACCGGAGAAGCCGTGACTCGGGCACTCTTACTCTTATATTTTGCATGGCAGATTGCATCGCCGCAGGCCACCGAACATATGCAGGCGGGAATGGCCGCGGATAAAGAACGCAAATTTGATGTGGCCGTCGCGGAATATAAAAAAGTTACCGAACTCGATCCCTCTTTTGTGGATGGTTTTATAAGTCTCGGCCAGGCTTACATGGAGAGCGGGGATTACGGCGCAGCGATTCCTGCGCTTAAACATGCGCTGCAACTGAGTGCGGATTCTGTACCCGCTCATCAGTTGCTCGGGTACGCGTTGCTGGCGCAGGGGTACGCGAGCGAAGCGATTCCGCATTTGCGGCGCTCGCCCGACAAGAGCGCCTTGGGCATCGCGCAGATTCAAACCGGGCAACTGCCGGAAGCGGTTGCGAATTTGCAGGCTTCGTTGGCCGCGCATCCCAACGATCCCGATCTTCTTTACTACCTCGGCCGCGCCAGCGGATTGCTCGCGAAACAATCGGTCGACACCCTGCTGGCCGCTTACCCGGACTCGGCCCGCGCGCATCAGGCCATGGCGGAAAACTATTACGTGCTGCGGCGCATGCAGGATGCGGAGAAGGAATATCGCGATGCGCTGAAGTTGCGGCCGGGCTTGCCGGAAGCTCATCTTGCCTTGGGCGAAGTATATGCGGGCGCTTTCCAGTGGCCGAAAGCGGAAGAGCAATTTCGCTTGCAGGTGAAGTTGCAACCGGGAAATGCAGAAGCAGCCTATCGATTAGGGGACGCACTGCTCGAACAAGGCAAAGCGCATGAGGCTCGCGCCGAACTCGTGCGCGCCGACAAATTGCTGCCCGATATGCCGGAAACGCTCTATGCGCTGGGCAAGGCAGCGTCTCTCGAAGGCGACACGGCTGCCGCGGAAAAAGAGTGGACGAAGCTTCTCTCGATTGAGCAGCAAAGTTCGCTGGCCGCGCAGGCACATTTTGGATTGGCGGGAATTTATCGCAAGCAGGGAAAAACCGCGGAAGCCAAGCGCGAAATGGAAGAGTTCGAAAAACTGCAAACCAATTCGGCGCAACCGCAACCGGCAGGACAACAAGATTCGCAACACTAGCTGACATCTACAAGCATAAGGAACCCGAGATGAAAATCATGTCGCATGGATTTATTCCTATTCCATCTGTAATCGCCAGGTCCTCCATCGCCGTTCTGCTTCTATGTTTTATTGGCGTGCTGCCTCTGCGCGCTGCCGAACCTTCCTCGCGAACGCTGGATTCCGGCTGGCAGTTTCGGGCGGTGGCCAATGCAGATCAGGCCGAGGTTAAAGAGTGGCATGCCGCGCAGGTTCCGGGTGTGGTACAGACTGATCTCCTGAATAACAAGCTTATTCCCGATCCCTTTGATCGCGACAATGAATTCCGTCTGCAATGGATCGGGCTGGCCGATTGGGAATATCAAACCACGTTTCAAGTCGATGCCGCCACGCTCGCGCACGACCATGTGGACTTGGTTTTTGCCGGTCTCGACACCTTCGCCGACGTTTATCTCAATGACCAATCGATTCTCAAAGCGGATAACATGTTCCGCCAGTGGCGGGTGGCGGCGAAGCCGTTGTTGAAAACCGGAGCGAACACGCTACGCATCGTCTTCCACTCGCCGGTCGAGCACATGCTTCCTTACGTCAAGTCGTTGCCCTACGTCTTGCCGTCGATCTCAACTCATAATTACGGCAACGAAGAAAACCTTGCCACCGCTCCCTACACGCGCAAAGCTCCTTACAATTACGGATGGGATTGGGGCCCGCGCTATTTAACCGAAGGAATTTGGCAGCCGGTACGGCTCGAAACCTGGGATGCGTTGCGAATTGAGAACTTCCATATTCATCAGCAGGGCATTACCAGCGATCTTGCCAATGTAACCGCAGAAGTTGAAATCGAAGCCACGAAGCCGGCCACTGCGACTCTCACGATGGCTCACGATGAACTCTCCGGGCCACAAACAACCGACGGAACTCAGACTGTGCAGCTCAATGCAGGCATCAATCATATTTCGATTCCTGTTCGCATCGCCTCGCCGAAGCTTTGGTATCCCGTGGGATATGGAGATCAAAACCGTTATCGCTTTTCTGCCTCGATCAAGATAGGCCACGAAACCGCCGCACACGCGGCGACGAAAACTGGATTGCGTTCCATCGAGCTTCGCCGCGCCCCGGACGAATGGGGCAAGAGTTTTGAATTTGTCGTAAACGGCATTCAGGTTTTCGCCAAGGGCGCCGACGTCATTCCCTTCGACAGTTTTCCCAACCGCGTAACCCCGGAAATTCATCGCAATATTCTGCAAGCCGCGCGCGATGCGCACATGAATATGATCCGCGAATGGGGCGGCGGATATTACGAGTCCGACGACTTATACGACATCTGCGACGAACTCGGAATCATGGTATGGCAGGAGTTCGCCTTCGGCGGCGATATGATTCCAGGCGATGTCGCCTATCAGGAAAATGTCCGTGCCGAGGCAATCGACCAGATCAAGCGGCTGCGCGATCATCCCAGCATTGTGATCTGGTGCGGAAACAACGAAGTTGAAACTGGATGGTGGCACTGGGGCGACCGCCAGGAATTTAAAGCTTCGATCTCCCCCGACACCCGCGACCGCGTCTGGCAGGACTACGTGATCATGTTCGCCGACATCCTCAAGAGTGCAGTCGCACAGTATGCTGATCCCGCGCCGTATTCACCCAGTTCGCCCAGCGCCAACTTCGAAGAAATTCCCGACAACCAGCACAACGGCGACATGCATTACTGGCAGGTCTGGCACGCTCAGGCGCCGGCTTCCGATTACACCAAACAATTTCCCCGCTTCATGTCGGAGTACGGATTTCAATCCTTTCCCGAGATGCGCACCATTCACACCTACGCGCATGATCCCGGCGACTTCGATATCCGTTCCACCGTCATGCAGGCGCACCAGAAAAATAAAGGCGGTAACGAACGCATCCTGACCTACATGCTGCGCGAATACCGCGAGCCCAAAGATTTCGCTTCCTTCGTTTACTTAAGCCAGGTGCAGCAGGCGGAGATTATCAAGATCGGCGCCGAGCATCTGCGCCGGCAGCGGCCGCGCACCATGGGATCTCTCTATTGGCAGTTGAACGATTGCTGGCCGGTCGCGTCCTGGGCCAGTATCGATTATTACGGTCGATGGAAGGCATTGCACTACTACGCTCGCCGCTTCTACGACGACGTTCTCATCTCGCCGTTTTTGCACGACGACAAAGTCGATGTCTACATTGTCTCGGACAAACTCCAGCCCCTTTCCGGAACTATCCGCATGCGCCTGCTCGATTTCTCCGGAAATGTATTGCTGGAACAAAGCAAAGATGTGCAAGTTCCGGCGCAGTCGAATGCGATTTATTTCAGCGTCGATAAAGCCGCATGGACGGCAAAGGGCGATCCGCACCGCAGCTTCCTGGTCTTCGATTTGGAAGTAGGCGGCAAGAAAGTATCTCGAAACCTGATCTTCTTCGATGTGACTCACGATCTCGAACTGCCGCCTTCGCCCAAGATCGAAACAACCTTGAATAAAACCGGCGACGATTACACCGTAACCTTGCAGTCCGCCAAACTCGCCCGCAGTGTGTATGTATCGTTCGGCGACCTCGATGTGCAAAGCTCCGACAACTATTTTGATTTGCTCCCAGGTGAGAATGTAACCCTGCACCTGAAAAGCACCGCCACGCTGGAGCAATTAAAGACTGGCATGAAGGTGATTTCGCTGATGGATGCGTTTAATGCAAATTGAGGCGAATGTTACAAGATAAAAATCTTGTAACCATCTCAAAATAAGTGGGATAGCAATGCTGTACTCAAATTACGTCTATGGTTACTCTTTATGGCCCCGGCCGCGCACTGTGGCGTTTTTACCACAGCCAACTAAATTCACCGGGCTGTAATCTATTCATTCATTAGCAAATACTCAGGCCTTTATTGATCCACGAGCAGACAATCCGCTCGGCTGTGGAATGCAGTGGAGTCGGCCTCCACAGCGGCGCACCCGTCTCCATGCAGATCCTTCCCGCGCCTCCCGGCACGGGCATCGTGTTTCGCCGCGTCGATCTCGATGGCTTTCAAATTGAAGCCAACAGCCGCAATGTAGCCCGCGTCAGCTACGCCACCAGCCTGATGAAAAAGGGTGTGCTGATTTCCACTACCGAACATCTGCTTTCCGCGTTCACCGGCGTCGGCATCGATAATGCGATTGTCGAGCTGGACAACCTGGAGCTCCCGATCCTCGATGGCAGCGCGCTTCCCTTTGTCGAGTTGATTCAAAAGGCTGGCATTCGCAAGCAGCGGCGCCCGCGCCGCTTCATGAAGATTCTGCGTGAAATGGAAATGCGCGAAGGCAACAAATTTATCTCCGTCTATCCCGCCGACAAGTATTCCGTTTCTTACTCCATCAATTTCCCGCATCCTCTCATCGGCAAGGAGACTTTCCAGGTCGAGCTTACCAACGGCAGCTACCTGCGCAACATCGCCGCCGCCCGCACCTTCGGCTCACGTGCCGACGAGAAAGCCATGCGCAATATGGGATTGATTCGCGGCGCTTCGCGTGACAACTGCATCGTGCTAACCCGCGATGGCATCGAAAACGGTCCACTGCGCTTCGCCGATGAGTTCGTTCGCCACAAAATTCTGGATTTAGTCGGCGATCTCGCACTGTTGGGCAAGCCGATCCTGGGCAAAATCGTCGCCGACCGCGCCGGCCACGCCATGCACACCGCGCTGGTCTCCCGTATCCTGCGCGACCGGACTTTGTGGGAAGAAGTCACTCTACCGGAAGAAGCGGCAGCAAGTGCAATGACGTACGCCGCTCAAGCCACAGCCGGATCTTCACCCTACTAACCATAACAACTGCTAATCTTTTGAAGTGGAATCCCTCACAGAAATCGAAGTCCGCGTTCTCGGCTCGCTTATCGAAAAAGACATCACTACGCCCGATTATTACCCGCTGTCGCTGAACGCTCTAGTGAACGCCTGCAATCAGAAAAATAATCGCGACCCGGTAATGTCGCTCGATGAAAACTCCGTAAGCTCCGCGCTTTCCACGCTCCAGGAAAAACGTCTCGCCGGACCCGCCGGCGGCGCCGATAGCCGCGTTACCAAATACGAACATCGGTTGCAGGAAGTATTCAACTTCGACCGCCGCGAAATCGCTATCCTCTGCGTGCTCTTGCTGCGCGGCCCACAGACGCCGGGAGAACTCCGCAGCCGCACCGAACGCATGTACCGCTTCGAAGCCCTCGACGATATCGTTTCCACCCTCGACCGCCTAAGCCAGCGCCAGCCTCCGCTAGCAGCTATGCTCCTGCGCCGGCCCGGCACGAAGGAATCGCGTTACACGCATTTGTTCTCCGGCGATGCGCCAGCCGTGAATATTTCCGCGCCGGAGGTGACGCGAGCGTCGGCGGCGGCGGAAGTTTCCACGGCTAGCCGTTTATCTCAATTGGAAGATGAAGTTCAGCAGCTCAGAAAAGAAGTTGCTGAGATGCAACAGCAACTTGCGACATTCCGCAAGCAGTTCGAATAAGTTACAAATCAAAATCAATAATTAGCCATGAATATGATTCGCAGTCATTTGTTTTACATCGTTTAAGTTATCGAAATATCCGCCCAAAAAATAAGCGGTTGCAGATTTCCTTCCCGTTTTCCTCAGCCTTCCACAAGGAAGGCTGATCCTCCACAGCTTCTGCACAAACGCAATAATTTTTACCGTTGCGGCGCGCAACGTTCTGCGCGAAAGTGGCTTACCGAATACGTGAGACTCTTGCAGCTTGTCGAACGATGATTGCGGTGAGCCGGTGGCAGACTGGCAACTTCTTAGAGAGTGAATTGCCAGAGGAAATTCGGAACGCGCGCGAGTGTGTGCCGGGTTTCAAGGCATTGCGGCCTCCTCCACTTCTCGCTCTTGGAGCGAGTTGGGCCGCTGGCTCCCGCAATGGTTGTGGATTGGTCGATTCTTTGAATCGCCATCTACAACTGGTATCGGTAAATGTGGCGCTCTTTTTGATCTTGGGTCACGCGATCTCGGATCATACGAACGCTGTCGGACCGTTACCGTCGTCCGCCACTTCTGGTGGTGAGAAGACGAGCTGAAAGAGATCACGAAACAATGCGGCTCGGGTGGCTGGCCCGGGCCGCATTTTGCTTTTGCACCAACATAAGGGCGCTGGTACAGTTTGGCTTTTATACAACTCTGTCATCCTGAGCGTAGCCGTTTTTCAGGCGTAGCGAGGATCTCCCGCTTAAGCAGCCTATGGCGTGAGCCAATTGCAGCACCACCGCAACAAATCCTTGCTAATGATCGCTGGAGTATTTGCGAGAAAATATGAATCCACTTTTCTCGTAACTTCCACAAGATAACCTCTGAGTTCACAGCTTCTGCACAATTCATTTTGCGCTTCGCTTTATCTTCGCTTATGCTAAGCGGAAGACTCTAGGAAAATCACGTTCGGAATATGGCCACCACCGATTACACCATCAGCACTCTTCCCGCAAACGTAGAAGCCGAGCGCTCGATTCTGGGCGCAATCCTGCTCGATAACTTCGCCTATAACCAGGCCGCGGAGCACCTCCGCATCGAAGATTTCTCGCTCGACTCGCACCGGCGCATTTATTCGCGCATGGTCGATTTGCAGGAATCTTCGCGCCCCATCGACATGATCACGCTGATCGATGAACTCGACCGGCACAAAGATCTGCAAGCCATCGGCGATGTGGGCTACGTTTCCAGCCTGCTGGATGGCGTGCCGGACCGCCCGAGCATCGAGCACTACGTCAAGATCGTGCGCGACAAGGCTTTGCTGCGTGGATTGATTCATGCGGCCAACACGGCCATCGCGCGCGCGTCCGATCAATCCGACGCGGCCGAGGAAGTTCTAAGCGACGCCGAAGCCGCGATCTTCCAGCTCTCGGAAAAACGCATTGGGCGCGGCTTCATGGGCGTGCAGGAAATCGTCCGCGAGTCGTTCGGATCGGTCGACGCCCTGCTGCAACGCGGCCAGCGCATTACCGGATTAGCCACGCACTACACCGATCTCGATGAGATGACGAGCGGCTTGCAGAAATCGGATCTCGTCATCATTGCCGCCCGGCCCTCGATGGGCAAAACCGCATTTGTCATGAATATCGCCGAGAACGCGGCAGTCGAAGATCAGCAGGTGGTTGGAGTCTTCTCGCTGGAAATGTCGCGCGAGGCATTGCTGATGCGCTTGCTCTGCTCGCAGGCCAGAGTCGATGCCCACAAAATGCGCACCGGTTCGCTGTGGCAGGATGACACGCGCAAAGTCGTTCGCGCCATGGAGCAGCTTGTGCACGCGCCTATTTTCATCGACGATACTCCCGGTATCTCCCTGAGCGAGATGCGCGCCAAGGCGCGGCGGCTAAAGCAATCGCAGGGCAAGCTTGACCTGATTATCGTCGACTATCTCCAGCTCATGTCGGGCGGCAGCAAACGTTACGAAAACCGCACGCAGGAAGTCTCTGCGATTTCGCGCGGCCTGAAGGCATTAGCCAAAGAACTCGGCGTGCCCGTGATCGCGCTTTCGCAGTTGAGCCGCGCTCCCGAGAGCCGCGGCGGCGATCATCGTCCGCAGCTTGCCGACCTGCGTGAGTCAGGATCGATTGAGCAGGATGCCGACCTGGTAATGTTCATCTTCCGCGAAGAGGTTTACAAGCAGGACGATCCCGATTTGCAGGGTCGAGCCGAGATCATTATTGCCAAACAACGCAATGGGCCGATCGGCCGCATCAACTTAGCTTTCCTGAAAAGCTGCACCAGATTTGAGACCTTGGTCGAGGGTGGTTTGGCCCCGGAAGAGTAATTGCCGCGACACAGAATTGATACAGGAATTGCTGTAGTTATACTGCGTAACTACCTTACTCAATTCAACTTGCGTTTAGCGAGATCATCTGTGGAAAAGCTTGTGGAATTGGTAGCCGTAGATAAAATGCTTGCCGGCAAATAGTAGTGGCCGATACCTCAAGACTTCGTAAATCCAGTTCTAAGGCCCTGAATAGTAACCATTTATACAATTCATTTGGTATTAACAGAGCGCCCATCCACGCAATACCAACGGTTTCGCCATTTAGAGATTTGCACATTTTGGGGTTGTAACACTTTCGATTAAAGGCTCACGGGAAGCCATGTTTTCCGGCCGCCGCTACCCTCGAGAGGAGACGCTACTGCTCCTTTATTGTTTGGCTGACGCGATCAAGAGTTTCCAGTTCGCGAAGTCCGTATTTACCAGTGTTCCCAGCGACCCAGCCAGGTATTTCAAACGCACGGTGGCGGCCGTGGGCGTCTGATAGCGGTCGGCCAGGAAATAGGGCGGCATGGTTTGCACGTAAAGCGAAACCGTGGCATTGACGTTTCCGGCATTTGCACCGGGAGGCAATTGCACTTCGTAGCGCACAACCGACTGTCCTTTGCCCGCCTGGTACACCGGATCCTTCAACGCATCGCCCACCGGCCATGTAGCTTCTAGAAAAGGCTCGGGAATCTTTAAATCTGTGGGGCCGTTCTGCGACCATCCAGCGGGAAGCAGGCGGTTGTCCTTGATGGGGAAATCGCGGCGGGTAAAGCTGGTGGTGAACTGGTGGTCGATGTTCTGCACGAGTTCTTCGTAGATTTGCACCTGCGTTGACTTGGAAATTGGATTCGACTGGTTGAAGTGCGGTTGATAGCTGTCGTTAGTGAATGATTCGGTAGGCAGCACATTTCCGTTGAAGTCGACGATCTGGCCCATGTCGTTGGTGCGCCCCGATGCCCAGAAAGGGGTGCCATTCATCGTGGCCTGCAATTCCAGAAATGCGCGGCGGAATCCGACTCCACTGGGGAAGCGGTGTCCGGCCTCATTTGTCACCGTCACTTCGACGATCAGCTGGCCATTGCCTACTTCCCACTTGGTAACGGCGACAGATGCCGTGCCGTGTTGCGCCTGCTGAAACACGTTGTTCGAAGCGTTTTCCAAATCGGTGGTGAAGCCGGTCATGTAATCCTTTAACCGCACCCCGAGGACTTCGTTGTTTCCGTCTTTGTCGACAGGCTGCTCGAACATTTGCAGCAGGAATCCGTTGGTGCCCAGGAATTCATGACGCCGGAAGCCCTGGGTGCGAAAGCGGACATCCAATTGATCGGGATTGGCCATGTGCTCCGTTTCCGGAAGAGTTAAATCTTCGACGATAGCCATTCTCGTCTGGATCACCGGCACGCTAACGTTGTCGCGTGTGTTGGTGTAGCCCGGCGGCATGTGGCAGTCCTGGCATAACTTCGGTGTCGATCCTACCGATCCATATTCATTACGGTACTGGCTGTTGAGCCACTCGGGATAAGTCGCCTGCTCCACTGACGTTTTGGTTGGGTCCGAGTTGTCAAGAACCGGCAGCAGGATCGTGTGGCAACTTCCGCACATTTGCGACGATTGGATGTAGGAATTGTATTTCGGAGTGAATCCGAGCCCTGCATCCATGGGATAAGTGGTAATCACATTGTCCGCGAATGGCCCGTTGAGTTGATCGGGCGGCGTAAGGTCGAAGTTACCGTTGATTTTGTTCTGCAGGAAGTAAGACAAGCTGCCATCTTTCGGCGCGGCCATGCGATGGCAAACCAGACAGCTGATGCCGTCGCGTGCCAGGGCGCCGTATTTGAACCCTTCGGTAGCTGGATCGGTGGCGTAGACGAAATCCACTTTGAAGTTTTCTTTGGGATGCTCAGCGGCAAAAGATTTTTTGCCCATGGCGCCGTGGCAATTCGTGCAGGTGTTGACAACCTTCTGTTGTTCACCGGGCCGGGTGTTCAGATATGCCAATTCGCTATCCAATTGTGAATAGAAAACTGGATCACGTCCCGCAAGTCCCATGGGAGACCAGCGCCACTCCCCATAGGGAGAGACGTTAATGCTGGGCAGAGTACTGGGGGTGGGGCCAATAGGGGTAACATTCACGCTCGGGAGGATGACCATGCTCGGGCCAAGGCCGGTATTCGAAAGTCCACTATGGCATCCCAGGCACTGTGCCGATGTCACAAAATCGGGAGACTTTGCGGGATCTAAAGTTGCAGCGATCTTGCCCGGAGGCGAGACAACATTGTCGAGCGGCTCAGGCGGCATGTTCTGAATCGATGGTGGCGGCAATGCCAGTAGCGCAACATGGCTTACCGTTTCCGCTTCCAGCGCGGCGTTTTGCGCGTGCATGGGGTAAGGCCCGCCTTGCACAATGTCGGCCAATCCGCGCCCCTGACCGCATCGCCCCGGGGCTTCCGCGGGAATGGACATCCAACTGTCATCCACGCGGTATTGTAAAGGCCATCCCGGCGCGCCCTTGATGTTGCTGACAGTCGAAAAGGTAAGTTCCTTTTCGGCTGAGGAGTGACAACGCAGGCAATAGAGTCCATAACCCGCGTTGGGATACTGAAAGGCATTCGTAAAATCCATGGGGAAGGTCGTGCTGTTCCATACTTCTCCCCAGAACCAGCCGTCATGCGACGCGGCTGAATTCTTGATCATGAACGTCCAGTCGTTTGAGCAGCCAAGACTATTAGCGGGAATATCGCGGAAACGCGCCGCCGGAGCTGGAGAGAATTGCTCTTTAATTATGATCGCGCCATCCGCAATGGGACCGACGCGCCCTCCAAGGAGCCATTGGGAAACTTCCGGGGAGTAATAGATATGCACTGGAGGATGCACGATAGCGGATATATCTCTCACGTAAGGTCCGGTATCGCGCACCCACTTATCTTCACACCAGCCGAGCTTGCGGTATTCAAGCGTGCTGAGATACTTGAGCACTTGTTTTTCGAACTGCACGGGTTCGCCCGGAGGCAGTTGCGCCGGAAGACGCAATTGTGGCGGAACCGGCTGGGCGTTTGGACAAGGATTAGGAATGTTCTGCGCTAAGGCGGCAGAGCTCAGAACGATCACTGCACAACAAAAGAATGCACGCATCGCGGAGACACCTTTAGAGTCTTCGAGGGGCCCGTTAGCGACTGCGGGTTAATAAAACGACATGCTGAGTGAATAGTCAAGTACTTATTAAGTACTTACTAGGTCAGGCAGGAACAACCAAGAAAATTTCGGGGGGCGACTAGTTCGCGTCCTCGCCAACCTTCAGTACGGCCAGGAAAGCTTCCTGCGGTATATCTACACGGCCGATTCGTTTCATCCGTTTCTTGCCTTCTTTTTGTTTGTCCAGCAACTTGCGTTTGCGCGAGATGTCGCCGCCATAGCACTTAGCGATAACATTCTTGCGCATGGCCGAAACAGTTTCACGGGCAATGATTTTGGCGCCAATGGAAGCCTGAATCGGCACCTCGAACATTTGCCGCGGAATAAGCTGCCTCATTTTCGATACCAGCGCCTTGCCACGCTCGTAGGCAAAATCGCGATGCACGATGATGGAAAGCGCATCCACAGGTTCGCCCGCAACAAGAATATCGAGCTTCACCATCGGCGACTCCCAATAATCCGCCAGATGATAATCCAGCGAAGCGTAGCCGCGCGAAACTGACTTCAACCGGTCATAAAAATCGAGCACGATCTCATTCAGCGGTAGCTCATAGTGCAGCATCACTCGCGACGAACTGACATACTCGAATGTCTTTTGCTTGCCGCGCTTGTCCTCAACCAATTTCAGAATTCCGCCTACGTACTCTTCATTGGTGAGAATCGTGGCCAGGATCACCGGCTCCTCGATTTTCGCGATTTCGCTGGGATCGGGCCAGCGCGAGGGATTGTCGACTTCAACCATCACGCCGTCAGTCTTGTAGATCTTGTAGCGCACGCCGGGCGCGGTGGTAATCAGCTCCAGCGCAAACTCGCGCTCCAGCCGCTCCTGAATAATCTCCATGTGCAGCAGGCCGAGAAAGCCGCAGCGGAAGCCAAAACCCAAAGCCACAGAACTCTCCGGCTCAAAGAAAAATGAGGAGTCGTTCAACCGCAATTTTTCCAGCGCCTCGCGCAGCCGCGTGTGCTCGTGCGAATCCACAGTGTAAAGACCGGCGAACACCATCGGCTTGATTTCTTCAAAGCCGGGGAGAGCTTCAATCGCGGGATTGGCGTCGTCGGTAATAGTGTCGCCAATTTTCGTGTCGGCAACGTTCTTGATGTTGGCGATCACAAACCCGACTTCGCCCGCCTTCAATTCGTCGATTTCAACTGGCTTGGGTGTAAGCACGCCAAGCGTTTCGGCGTCGAACGTCGTGCCGTTCCACCATAGACGAATCCTCTGACCTTTACGCAACGTTCCCTGAAACACACGGCAGAGCACGATCACGCCGCGATAGGGATCGAACCAGGAATCAAAAACCAAAGCTTGCAGTTTGTTGCCGGGGTTTCCCTTCGGCGGCGGAACGCGCTTCACAATGGCCTCGAGCACATCAGGAACGCCTTGGCCGGTCTTCGCGCTGATGAGCACGGCGTCGGTGGCGTCCAGCCCGACCGCGCCTTCGATCATCTCCTTCGTACGCGGAATGTCGGCGCTCTGCAAATCGATCTTGTTGATGACGGGGATGATTTCCAGCCCGTGATTGATCGCCAGATAGGAGTTCGCGAGAGTTTGCGCTTCCACTCCCTGCGATGCGTCAACCACAAGCAGCGCGCCCTCGCACGAGGCTAGAGACCGCGAAACCTCATAGGAAAAATCCACGTGGCCGGGAGTGTCGATCAGGTTGAGCTGATAGGTTTGCCCGTCCTGCGCCGTATACATCATCCGCACCGCGTGCGCCTTGATGGTGATGCCGCGCTCGCGTTCCAAATCCATGGAGTCAAGCACCTGGGCCTGCATCTCGCGCGCCGTGAGCGAGCCGGTCAGCTCCAGCAGCCGGTCGGCTAACGTGGATTTGCCGTGGTCAATGTGCGCGATGATCGCGAAGTTGCGAATGTTGGAAGCGTCCATGGATACGGATTACGGATGAGCTTTGATTCTAACAGGCATGATTTTTACGCATCGTCCACGCATTCCAATTTGGTTCCTATAGCATGTTGCCATGGCGGTCTTTACTTCGATCGATCACGTGCAGCTTGCCATGTCTCCTGGCAAAGAGGATCAGGCGCGCGCCTTTTACCAAGATTTACTGGGAATGGTAGAGATACCGAAACCACCGGAACTCGCCAAGCGCGGCGGTTGCTGGTTTGAAAGCGGCAGCGTGCAAATTCATCTAGGAGTCGAGACCGATTTTCGTCCGGCGAAAAAAGCTCACCCAGCACTGCGCTGTCGAGATTATCCGACGCTCGTTCAACGATTGCGCGATGCGGGCATCGAGGTGACTGAGCCCAACGATATTCCAGGCGTGAAGCGCTGCCACATCTCCGATCCCTTCGGAAACCGCATCGAGCTCGTGAGTAGTTAAGCTCCGCACTGCAGGTAATCCCTCGATCCGTTACAATCCTCGCGCCGAAACTTTTCCATTGAAAGAGGCGCTCATGCGGAAGTTTCTGTTTTTATTCCTTTGTTCTCTGGTTGTGCCTGGAATAGCTCGGGCCCAAACTCTTTCGCCGCAAGTAAAACCGTTCGTCAAAATAGATTCCCCTGTTGTGGCGCTCACCCATGTTCGCGTGATCGATGGCACCGGTGCGCCCGCGCGCGAAGATCAAACCATCATTCTCGGCCAAGGGAAAATTCACTCTGTTTCTGATGCCCCCACTGCATCCATTCCCAAAGACGCGCAGGTGCTCGATCTGCACGGCTACAGCGTCATCCCCGGCCTCGTTGGAATGCATGATCACATGTTCTATCCCACGGGCAACGGCATTTTCGGCGAGATGGGCTTCAGCTTTCCGCGCTTATATTTGGCCGGCGGCGTAACTACGATACGCACCACGGGAGCGCTCGAACCCTACACCGATCTTGAAATCAAAAAGGAGATTGACGCGGGCGCGATGCCCGGCCCCAAAATTCACGTCACCGGCCCTTACCTCGAAGGCGCAGGCTCGTGGGCATTGCAAATGCACCAGCTCAACGGGCCTGACGACGCTACTAAAACCGTCAACTTCTGGCTCGATCAGGGTGTCGACAATTTTAAAGCTTACATGTTCATCACCCCCGATGAACTTTCTGCAGCCGTGACCGCGGCTCATAAGCGCGGCGCCAAAGTCACCGGGCATCTTTGCTCCATTGGTTTCCGCCAGGCAGCCGATCTCGGCATCGACGATCTTGAGCACGGCCTGTTCGTCGATACAGAATTCTTACCCGGGAAAAAGCCCGGCGTATGTCCCGAGGATCCCGAGAATCCGAAACTCATGGCGCAACTCGATGTGAAGACTGGCCCTCTGCATGACACGATTCTCTATCTGGTGCAGCACCACGTCGCCGTTACTTCCACGCTTCCCGTCTTCGAAATGGGCAGCTTCTGTGGCCGCCCGACTCTTGAAAAGCGCGTGCTAGATGCGCTCTCTCCCGACGCGCGTAGCGCCCTGCTATGGAATCGGCTCCGCTCCAGCGACACGGCCACGCTGAAGCAACGCTATGGATCTGATATTTCTCCCTGGCCTGCCGCATACCAGAAAGAGCTGGAGTTCGAATATGCGTTCTCCAAAGCCGGAGGCCTGCTGCTGGCCGGCCTTGACCCCACAGGCATGGGCGGCGTAATCGCCGGCTTCGGCGACCAGCGCGAAGTCGAACTGCTGGTCGAAGCGGGATTCACGCCATTGGAGGCGATTCATATCGCGACTGCAAACGGTGCACAGTTCCTGGGAGCTCTGGATCGCATTGGTACGATTGCTCCCGGCAAGCAGGCCGATTTGGTCGTGATCAAAGGCGACCCCTCGAAGAAGATTGAGGATATTGAGAATGTGGAAACTGTATTTAAAGATGGGATCGGATACGATTCGGCGAAGTTGATTGAATCGGTGAGAGGTGTGGTGGGAAGCCGGTAAATCCCCTGAGAACTGCCAGCTCTAAATAAAGCTTCCTCGCTACGGAACAATGAAGGCAATTTTTTGTTTGCGACCTAATTTGACTTTAGTTTCTGTCGGGACGCGAACAAAAGCATAGTATCTGCCTTTCATCTGTTCTCCTTTAATCGTAACGGCACCCTCTTTTAGTTTCCGACTGCCTTCTGATATGGACGAAACCAAACGTAGTTCCATAAGAAGCTTCTCAACTCTCGCAACGTGGAAATTTGGATCAGCATTCACAGTTTTTTCGTCAGGTAAGTAGATAATCTTTCTAAGTTCTTCTTCCGCTGCCCACTCCGGTTTCTTAAAATCTTCCGGATTCGCAACTGCGATTGCCCCAATCCGGATTTGCATCTTTTCAATATCCTCAGGAGCTTCATCCTTCTGAAACTGCTTCGCCCAATCCTCGCCTGCTTTTGCAGCTACACCTGCACCGTGAAAATCCTCCACGATCCTTCGCGCCAATTCTTTCTTCGCCTGCATGGGATGCGCCTCATCCTTCATTTTCTCGATGTCGGCGAGCGAAACATCCGTCAGCAGCTCGTAGTATCTCCACATCATCTGGTCGGAGATGCTCATGATTTTGCCGTACATCTCCAGCGGCGGCTCGTGGATGCCGATCGCATTGCCCAGCGACTTCGACATTTTTTGCACGCCGTCGAGGCCTTCCAAAATCGGCGTGGTCAACACCACCTGCGACTCCTGCCCATACGCGCGCTGCAACTCGCGACCGACAAGCAAATTAAATTTCTGATCCGTACCGCCAAGCTCCACATCCGCTTCCAGCGCCACGGAGTCGTATCCCTGCACCAGCGGATAAAGCAGTTCATGCACCGAGATCGGCTTCTCTTCCTGGAATCTCTTGTGGAAGTCTTCCCGTTCGAGCAGCTGCGATACGGTGTACTTTGCCGTCAATCGCACGAAATCATCGGCTGTGAACGCGCCCATCCAGCGGCGATTAAAATCGACAACCGTCTTCTCCGGATCGAGAATCTTAAACACCTGCGCCTTATAGGTTTCGGCGTTCAGTTCGATCTGCTCGCGGGTGAGCGGAGGCCGCGTAGCCGATCGCCCCGTGGGATCGCCGATCATTCCGGTGAAGTCGCCGATCAGAAAAATCGCCGTGTGGCCGAGATCCTGAAAGTGCTTCAGCTTGCGCAGAACAACGGTGTGGCCAAGATGCAAGTCAGGAGCGGTCGGGTCCATGCCGAGCTTCACGCGCAGGGGCTTGCCTGTGGCGCGCGACTTCTCCAGCTTGGCGCGCAGATCGGCCTCGCGGATGATTTCCGCCGCGCCTTTTTTGAGATAAGTGAGTTGTTCGTCGACAGATGCGAAAGTTGCCATGGGAACAAACATTATAAAGAAAGGCAGATGTCAGAATGCAGAAGTTACAATTGCTTCGAGTTCCTGCGTTCCTGAATATGAGCTCCTAAATATCAGTTCGATGACCACCCCAAACATTCATATTCGCAAGGCGACGGAGAAGGATATCCCGCGCTTGCGCGAAATTATTGAAGCCTCGGTGCGCGGCCTGCAGGCAGGGGACTACTCTCCGGCGCAGATTGAAGGCGCATTAAATTCGGTCTATGGAGTGGACAGCCAGTTGATCGTCGACGGATCGTATCTAGTCGCGGAAGTTTCGCAGCACACCGGCGCGGAAGAGATCGTAGCCTGCGGCGGCTGGAGTAAGCGCAAAACACTATACGGCGGGGATCAATTCGCCGCGCGGGAAGACTCGCTGCTTGACCCGGCACGGAATGCAGCTAAAATTCGAGCCTTCTTCGTTCATCCCCAATGGGCGCGGCAAGGAATCGGCAGCTTGATTCTGGAAGCTTGCGAGAACGCGGCCCGCGCGGCGGGCTTCACACGCGCAGAAATGGGAGCCACACTCACGGGTGTGCCCTTCTATAAGGCCAAAGGATATGAGCCCGTAGAAGATCAAGCAGCGCCGCTCAGCAACGGTCAGACTTTGCCGATTGTGAAGATGACCAAGAAAATCGTCTGAAAACTACAAACCTTAAGCCACGATCAACCTGCGCCCCAGAATTTTATAATTCCCACTCAACACAATCTTGATTGCTTCCGAGTACGCCATGTGTTCTTGCTTCAGAATACGTTCGGCAAGCGTGTGCTCATCATCGTTCTCGAGCACAGGAACTGTTTTCTGCACGATGATCGCGCCATGGTCCAATTCCTCGTCGACGAAATGGACCGTGCATCCGGAGACCTTCACTCCATAGGCAAAGGCTTGCTCCTGCGCTTCGAGTCCGGGAAACGCAGGCAACAGCGACGGATGAATATTAAGAATCCGCTGCGGAAACTGCTGCACGAACCAGGGCGAGAGCAGGCGCATGTAGCCGGCGAGGCAAACGAGATCGACCTTGTGCTCTTTTAGCGCGGCAACCATTGCGCGGTCATGCTCTTCACGTGGCTTGCCCTTCGAAGGAATTGCCAAAGCATCCAGTCCACGTTCACGCGCTGTGGCGATGCCCGGTGCATCTTCTTTATTGGAAATGACAACCGCAATGCGCGCATCGGGAATGCGGCCTTCATCGATGCTGTCAGCGATGGCAACGAAATTCGATCCGCGCCCGGAAAGAAGAATGCCGAGGGAGTGCATGAGAAGTTAAATAATAATTCACCACGGAGACACGGAAGACGGAGAATTTGAAGGAAATTCCAAATACATGCTCCGAACCAAGACGCGAAGTCTTAAAAAGGGTTTCTCTGTGTCTCCGTGGTGCAGAGCCACGTTTAGTTGTAAACCACCTTCCGCTCGCCCTTAACAATGCGGCCAACGGTATAAGCTTTTTCTCCCGCACGTTCAAGCACGTTCTGCGCCTTCTTGAACTTTGCCAAAGGAACCACCAACAGCATTCCGACCCCCATATTGAACGTGCGCATCATTTCATCCTGCGGAACATTGCCCAACTGCCGCAAATGCTCGAATAGTGGCGGGATCGGCCATGAACCAAAATCGATCGCAGCTGCCGTGCCGCGCGGCAGAACCCGCGGCAAATTTTCGGTAATCCCGCCCCCGGTAACATGTGCCAGCGCGGAGACGCATTGCGCATCGATCAGCTTTCTCAGTGAGGGCCAGTAGCTCTTGTGGGTTCGCATGAGTTCGTTGCCGACTTTGCCTTTGATCTCATTCACGTAGTCATCTGGAGAGTAGCCACCGATTTCAAATAACAACTTGCGGGCCAGCGAATACCCATTCGTATGCAGGCCATTCGAAGGCAGGCCCAGAACAATGTCGCCAATCTGCACATCTTTGCCCGTGATAATCCGGTCGCGCTCCACCACGCCCACAATAAATCCCGCCAGATCGTATTCGCCATCCGGATAAAAACCCGGCATCTCGGCGGTCTCGCCGCCAATCAACGCGCAGCCGTTATGCTTGCAGGCATCGGCAATACCCTCCACCACTTGCTCGGCAACCGTGGGCTCCAGCCTCCCAATCGCCAGATAATCCATAAAAAAAAGCGGCGCCGCCCCCTGCACGGCGATGTCGTTGACGCAGTGGTTCACCAAATCCGCTCCCACGGTGGAATGCAGGCCCATTTCAAATGCAACCTTGAGCTTGGTTCCTACGCCATCCACGCTCGAAACCAGAACGGGATCGACATACTTCGTCTTATCTACCGCAAAAAGCCCGCCAAAGCCGCCGATTTCGCTGAGCACGCCGCGTGTGAAGGTCTTGTGCGCCAGGTACTTGATGCGCTGCTTGGTGCGGTTGGCGCGATCAATGTTGACGCCGGCGTCGGCATAAGTGACGGGTGCGGCGTCGGACGTAGATTTCTTAGCCACGGGCGGCGTTCTCTTTCTTTATGTCTTGGTGCGCTTATTCTCAGTGATTCTGTGAGGGGAACCGCTGGGTTCCTTGCGAAGCGTCAACTTCCAAGGCTGCCCATTTTAGCATGATCGAATCGGATATCGAGGCAGAGTAATCCTCGAGCTGAAAGCGGGATACTTTAGAAGACACTCCCAATGTATTCCGCGGACGCGCACGCCCGTTCGTCACTACATGCATTCGCTAGTGAGCGATGAAGTCCGAAAAAAAGTACGCTAGAACGCCAAAAAGAGCCAGCCCAGAGATGCCGTAAGCCGTGAGAACCCACGCTCCGCGGCCTTCATGATGTTTGCTGGTTGGTTGCGAACCGGAATTCTGCGAAACCGAAGGAGAGACGACAGGGGCCCGATCTTCCATACCCGAAAACCTCCGAACGGAAAGATCGTGGCGCAATGTACATTATGCGTCACGCCTGCCCGGCGACATGGCCCGGCAGGACTATCTGCGCGGCATTTTACTACGGTTTTGGGTCTTCAGAACTAAGAAATATTAATCGAATTGAAACAAAAGATATAGGTGAGGACAGCCTAAAACCCGATACCTCCCGCCTTGGGATACAAGGTCGGAGGCCTTACTATAACCATATGCGTTTTCCTATCTCCCGCATTCTTTTGGCTGGTTTGCTAGCCCTGCCCTTCACTGCCCAAGCCCAATCGGATCAGGCACCCAGCAATTCTTCCGTTCCCGCAAATGCAAGCAGGGCAACTATACCCGGTGAAACCAAGCCAGGCGAGACTGTTCCAAAAACGGAAAATTCCAAACACGATTTTTCCCAGGAAGCCTTCGTTATCGAGCAATACCACTCGATCTATCGCTTTGAAAACGACGGCACCGGACGCCGCGAAACCATCGCCCGCATTCGCGTAATGAGCGAAGCCGGAGTTCAGCAGTGGGGGCAGCTTCAAATCGGTTACAACTCCGTCAATGAGCGCGTGGAGATTGGCTACGTCCGTGTCATTAAAGGCGATGGCAGTGTCGTCAAAGCCGGAGACGACGCCGTGCAGGACCTAAGCGCTCCGCTGGAACAACAAGCTCCGGTCTACACCGACTATCGCCAGAAGCACATAACCGTGCCCGGCCTGCGCCCCGGCGAGGTTCTCGAATACGACATTGTCACCGTGGTTCACACCGCGCTTGCACCCGGCGAATTCTGGGCTGAGTACCAGTTCGACAAAAACAACATCATGCTCGATGAAGAAGTCGATGTTGACGTTCCAGCAAAACGTCAGCTCACGCTGAAAAACAAGCCCGGCATGGATCCAAAGATCAGCGAAGCCAGCGGCCGCCGCCTTTACCACTGGACTAGCTCTCACCTCATCCGCGAAGACGACAAAGAAAAAGATAAAGACAAGAACAAGAAAAGAGAATCTCCCGAGGACGAAAAACCCGATATCGAACTCACCTCATTCTTAAGCTGGCAACAGATCGGCACCTGGTATGCCGGCTTGGAAAAAGATCGCCGCGCGCCTTCGCCGGAAGTTCGCGCCAAAGCGGAAGAGCTGACCAAAGGCCTTAACACCGATTTGGATAAAGTTCAGGCCCTCTACGATTATGTGGCGAAAAATTTCCGTTATGTCAGCTTGTCGCTGGGAGTCGGGCGCTATCAGCCGCACGCCTCGTCCGACGTCTTGCATAACCAGTACGGCGATTGCAAAGATAAGCACACGCTGCTTGCCTCGTTGCTCGAAGCCGAAGGCCTGCATGCCGATTCTGTTTTGATCAACTCCACGCGCAAGCTTGATCCCGACGTGCCTTCGCCCTCGCAATTCGATCACGTCATCACCCTGCTGCCCATGGGTGGCGAAGAAGTCTGGATGGATACCACCAGCGAAGTCGCTCCCTTCCGCCTGCTCGCCTACACTTTGCGCAAGAAACAAGCGCTTGTCATTCCTCCCGCCGGAACGGGCACACCCCACCTGGAGCAAACTCCCGCCGATACTCCCATGCCCGACAGCGAAATTTCCGAGGTCGATGCCAAAATCAACGACATTGGAAAACTCGAAGCCCACGTCCACTACACCTTCCGCGGCGACGAGGAGCTAATGCTGCGCTCCATCTTCCGCCGCGTTCCCGAAGCGCAGTGGCAGCATGTAATCGAGAGCGTAAACGCTGGAGTCGGTGGCGATATCACAAATTTGAAAATCAGCGACCCCGCCGCCACGCGTGAACCTTTCACCATGTCATACGACGTCGGCAAGCCAAATTATCTCGATTGGTCGAAGAAAAAATCCGACCTGATCCTGCCGCTCTGCCAATTCAATCTGCCCGATCTCGGCGGCGATGACGACAGCGAATCGGATTCCGAATCCCCCAAGCTCGGCCCGAAAGCCGAATACGTTTACAAGATCAAGCTGCAAATCCCTTCCAAATACACGGCGCGCGCTCCGCTGCCTTTTTCTCTAAAGCGCGACTACGCCGACTACCAGGCCAACTACACGCTCGAAGGCACAACTTTCACCGCCGCGCGCACGCTCACCGTAGTCCAGGACGAACTGCCCACGCCGCGCGCCGAGGACTACCACGCCTTTCGCCGCGCCGTACTATCCGATCTCAGCCAATTCCTTTCCCTGGAAAACACCGTTGCCGGGACGCCTTCAGCTCCCGCCGATATGAAAGCTGAAGACCTCGTGGAAAGCGGCCGCGCGGCCATGGGCAATGGCAATTTCTCGATGGCGATCACGCTTCTCAAGCGCGCAACAGAAGTCGACCCCAAGAACAAATTCGCCTGGAACAATCTTGGCCTGGCCTACCTCGCGATACGCAATGACGATGCAGCCATCGCCGCGTTGAAGAAGCAGACGGAAGTAAATCCTTACGACGAATTCGCCTACAACAATATGGGCCGCGCCTACTGGCAGGAGCGCAAATATGATGACGCTGCCGCAGCCTTCCACAAACAACTCGAGATCAATCCTCTCGATAAATTTGCCCACTCCAACCTCGGAGCCATGTATTCCGAGTGGCACAAGTACGACCTGGCTGCGCCTGAGTTGGAAAAGGCCGCATCGCTTACCCCCGACAATCCCGAACTGCAAGTCAGCCTCGGCGATGCCTACCTTAATCTCGGCCAGGACGATAAAGCCCTCGCTACCTTCGATCACGCCGTCGAGCTTTCTGCCACACCGTTGGTGTGGAACAACATCGCCTACCAGCTCTCACTGAAGAAGACGCATCTCGACCGCGCTCAGCAGTACGCCGAGTCGGCAGTTTCGGCTACCACGGCCGCATTGCGCAACTTGTCGCTCGACCGCCTTACCCCGCAGGAGTTGCCTCTGGTTTCCTCTCTGGTTGCCTACTGGGACACGCTTGGCTGGGTCTACTTCAGCGAAGGCAATTTCAGTGAAGCCGAGAAATACGTAGCGGCCGCGTGGGTATTGGGCCAGCACGGCGAAGTCGGCGACCATCTCGGCCAAATCTACGAGAAGCAAGGGAAGAAGGACCGCGCACTGGCAACTTATCAGCTCTCGCTAACTGGACTTCGCCCCAGTCCGGAAACTCAGGACAGAATCAGTGCCCTGGCCAGGAACGATTCCAAACTCACTGGCGCAGTAAAAAACATAAAAGAAAATCTGCAATCGTTGCGCACCATCGATCTCGGAAAAGCAAAAGAAACCGGCAGCGCCGATTTTTTCGTCCTGCTGAGCGGAGGCGCCAGCACGCCCGCGAAAGTAGACGCCGTAAAATTCGTCAGCGGAGACGAAAAGCTGAAAATGTTCACCGAAGCACTCCGCACCGCCGACTATCACCTAACCTTCCCCGACGATACCCCAGTAAAAATCCTCCGCCGCGGAGTGCTTTCCTGCACAGCCCCGGGCAACTGCACGTTCGTGCTAATGCTGCCGGATGATGTCAGTACGGTGGACTAGAAGTAGCAGTCAAATCTCAGAGGGCTGTCATCCTGAGCGGAGCATCCGCATTCCCGAAGCCATTACCCAGGGGAAACTGAGACCGAGGCATTGGCCGTGGCTAGAGACGCTTTGGAGACCGCCCTCGATTTCTACTTCGAAGACAATCGCGCCGTCCCGTTGCCCTCGAAAATCCGGCCTCGACAACCCGTCGTCGAGCTTACTTCTTCTCTTGCGGTCTCCAAAAAAAAGGCGCTCCGCCCGCGCGGACCAACGATAGCGTCAATCTCGCGTAAAAGATCGGTTGGTATCAAAATGTGCACGCAGTGTGCTATTCATATGTGCATATCTATTGTTCCATGAAAAAATGCCCGGATTCAACATGTCTGGGGCATCGGTCTCAACTGTGAGGTGCCGCGTTTCAAGCTGCGGGATATTAATACCATTCTGTAGCTTCTTCGTAGGCATAAGCCAACCGCAGCACCAAATCCTCCCGCCAGTGCGCCCCGGCAATCTGCAACCCGATCGGCAGACCGCTCTTGGTAAAGCCGCAAGGCACCGAAATCGCCGGCAGTCCCCACACATTAAACGGACGAGTATTGCGCAACAGCGTCAGTTCCGCCGGACGCAGCGCCTCGGGATCTTTTTTCAGATCGGCGATTACCGGCGCTGGAATCGGCATGGTCGGCGTCACCAGCAAATCCACATCGGCGAAAATGTCGCTAGCCCGCCGCCGCGCTTCATCCATTTCCCGCCACCGCAAAATATATTCCGCCGCAGAAATCCTTTCGCCTAATCGAATCCGCCGCAAAGTCTCCGCCTGATACAACTCTGGAGTTCGCGCAACGTTTTCGGCGTGATAAGCAAAAGATTCCGCAAGCTGCACAACCCGATCCGTCGGCGCCTCAACTTGCACCTCGCGCACGTCCGCAACCAACGTTCGAATCACACCTAACGCCGTTTGCACAGCCGCACTCACTTCCTCATCCAGGCCGTCGAAAAAATGCGCCCGCGGAATTCCCACCCGCAAACTCTTTGCGCCCTCCCGCAAACCCGAAACATAATCGTCCGCCGCAACATCAGCACTCGAAGCATTCCGTGCATCGTATCCCGCAATCGCCTGCAATACGATCGCGGCATCGCCCACTGCCGCCGCAAGCGGCCCTACATGATCGAGCGACCACGAAAGCGGAATCACGCCTCGCGCCGAAACCCGCCCGTACGTCGGCTTGATTCCCACACACCCGCATAGCGCGGCCGGTTCCCGAATCGAGCCGGCCGTATCGGTTCCAATTGCCGCGTAACAAAGTCCCGCAGCCACGGCCGCAGCGGACCCTCCCGACGACCCTCCGGCAATGTGCGCCGTATTGCGTGGATTGTGAACATCGCCAAAAAAACTAACCAGAGAGCTCCCGCCATAAGCAAACTCGTGCAGGTTGTTTTTGCCCAAAATCACCGCGCCAGCCAGCCGCAAACGCCGCACAACCTCAGCATCTTCACTCGGCACGCGATTTTGATAAAGCGCGCTGGCAGCCGTGGTGCGCACGCCTGCTGTATCGATCAGATCTTTCAACGCAACCGGAATCCCATGCACCGGACCGCGCCATTCTCCCCGCGCAATTTCAGTCTCCGCCAGCCGAGCCTCTTCCAGCGCCGTTTCTGCTGTCACGGTAATAAAAGCGTTCAGCGCGGCATTCAGCTTCTCGATGCGGTCTAGGCAATCGCGTGTCAGCTCAACCGGAGAAATTTCCTTCCGCCGCACTCGCGGAGCAAGCTCAGTAATCGTTCCCAAAGCATTCATAGGAAGGCTTTCATTGTAGTAGCTTCTCTGCGTTCCTCCGCCTTCTCAGCGTTAACGCTTTCGCAGAAAAAGCAACCACCCCTGCCGGGCCTATAATCAAAACCGTCAGTTCACCTCGGAGGCCAACATGGCGGAAATGACAATCGCCCCAATCGCAACTCACGGATTTTTCATCGACGGCCGCTGGATCGAAGACGGCGACGTACTGGAAGTCCGTTCGCCTTTCGACGGCAGCGTCGTTGGACGAATCACCCAAGCCCGTCGCGAACACGCCGACGCCGCCATTGCCGCCTCCGTGAAAGCTTTTGGTACCACGCGCCGCCTGCCCGCCTTTGAAAGACAGCGCGTGCTGCGCCGCGTGGCGCAGCAAATAGCCGAGCGCCGCGACGAATTCGCCCGAACCATCGTGCAGGAAGCAGGCAAGCCGATCAAACTCGCGCGCGTCGAAGTCGATCGTACCGTCTTTATCTTTAATGTTGCGGCCGAAGAAGCCACGCGTATTAACGGCGAATATCTTCCCCTCGACTGGCAGGAGTTCACCGCCGGACGCTGGGGCATTGTCAAGCGTTTCCCGCTGGGCCCGATCGCCGGAATCACTCCCTTCAATTTCCCCCTGCACCTGGTCTCGCACAAAGTGGCCCCAGCCATTGCCGCCGGATGCCCCATCGTCCTCAAGCCTGCGCCGCAAACCCCGATCTCTTCTTTATTACTTGCCGAATGCATTCAACAAGCGGGCTGGCCCGATGGCGGCCTCAATGTTCTCCCGCTATCGAACGAGGACGCCAGCCTACTGGTCACCGACGAGCGCATCAAGCTCATCAGCTTCACCGGCAGCGTTCCTGTGGGCTGGGATATCAAGCGCCGCGCGGGGAAGAAAAAAGTCGCCCTCGAACTGGGTGGCAACGCCGGTGTGGTGGTACATAGCGACGCCGATCTACCTTATGCTGCCGAGCGCTGCATTACCGGAGGCTTCGGCTACGCCGGGCAAACCTGTATCTCGGTGCAGCGCATTCTGGTCGAGCAATCGGTCTACGGCAAATTCACCGATCTTTTAGTGGAAGGTGTGAAAAAGTTAAAGACCGGCGACCCCATGGAAGAATCTACCGACGTTGGCCCGCTCATCCGCGAGAGCGACGCCGTCCGCGTCACCAACTGGATCGATGAAGCGGTTCACTCCGGTGCGCGCCTGCTTTGCGGCGGTGGACGCAAAGGTCCAATCGTGAATCCCACGGTTCTCACCAGCACCAGCCCGCAGATGAAAGTGAACTGTAACGAAATCTTCGGTCCGGTGGTAACTCTGGAACCTTACGATAATTTCGAGGAAGCCCTGCGGCGGATAAACGATTCTTCCTACGGTTTGCAGGCAGGTGTCTTTACCCGCGACGCAAAACGGCTATTCCAGGCGTATGACGAACTGGAAGTGGGCGCGCTGATCGCCGGAGATATCCCATCGTTCCGTATCGACCAGATGCCCTACGGCGGAGTGAAAGACTCAGGCCTGGGCCGCGAAGGCCTTCGCTATGCCATCGAAGAAATGACGGAGCCCAAGCTTTTGGTCATGAATCTGCGTTGACGTTGGTCATGCACGGTTAAGCTTGGACATGAATCTGAATTGAGTGATTCGTGCGAAGCCAAAATACCCTGTCATTCCGACCCCCGAGCGAAAGCGGAGGGGCGGAGGAATCTTGATTCCTGTATCCGCCGCCTTAAGCCTTTAATATCGCCAACGCTGCCAGCCCCAAACTCCATTCCGCAATCGCAACTATTTCCCCCGATCCCAATTCGAAATTAGATTTTATGAATTTCTTTCCCGAAACACGCGACAACTTCGCGTGAACTATTTATAATCGCCAGTTCCTAAAAAGTGGCGTGAAAAAATGTCGGAGTTTTTCACGCCGAAACCAGTAAGCTTCTATAAATAACGGATCTGCCGGTCTTATTCGTTTTTCCTAGAGTTCGTAAGTAAGCATGTCGCAGATTTTCCATCGCAGCGCGAACACTCTGTCCCGGGCCACGATTTTTGGCGCGGTCTTCGTGCTGGCCGCTCTCGGCTGGGTGGCCATGGAAATTCAGCGTTCGCCTTACGTCACCTACGCCGGGGTCCGCAAGCCGCAACCCGTACCCTTCAGCCATCAGCATCACGTCTCCGGCTTGGGCATCGACTGCCGCTATTGCCACACCTCGGTCGAAACTTCGAGCTTCGCCGGCATCCCGCCGACCAAGACGTGCATGAACTGCCACTCGCAAATCTGGACCAATGCGGCGCTGCTCGAGCCAGTCCGCGCCAGCTACCGCTCCGGCCAGTCGCTGCAATGGACCCGCGTCAACCAGCTTCCCGACTTCGTCTTTTTTAATCACAGCATTCACGTCACAAAAGGGGTAGGCTGCAACACCTGTCACGGGCCGGTTGACCAGATGCCGCTGATGTACCAGCAGGCATCGTTACAAATGGAGTGGTGCCTCGACTGCCATCGCGCCCCGCAAAATAACCTGCGCCCGCGCGATCAGGTGTTCAACATGCGCTACCAGCAGCCCACGAGCGTCCATCCTGTAGAAGTGGACGGCCAGAATTTCACGGATCAAATTGATCTGGGCGCGTTTTTGGTGAAGAAATACAACGTTCGCAGCGTGAAAGACATTACCAGTTGTAACACCTGTCATAGATGAAAGATGAAGTTGATTGAACTTATGAGGGCTTGTCATCCTGAGCGGAGCGTTTGTTTCGCGAAGCGAAGCAAATGCGGAGTCGAAGGATCCCTGTACGCCGCGCCGCTTCGTGGCGGATGCAAGGCATTCTCACGGCTCGGGATGGCAGTGCGGGTGGTGATGTGCTACCAGTCATGAAGATCGAAAGACAAAACGGCCCGCGCGAAGATGTTTGCCCCTCGAAAAAAGGGCAGCTCGATCTCGCCTACTTAAGCGCCGAAATGGACAAAGTCTCCGGTCCGGAGTACTGGCGCAGCCTCGAAGAGCTCGCCGGCAACCCCGAATTCCAGGAAGCTTTGCATCGCGAATTCCCCAAGGGCGCATCCGAGTGGGTTGAGTCCGTCTCGCGCCGTGGCTTCCTTAAAGTCATGGGCGCGTCTATGGCGCTGGCTGGCATGACCGGATGCGTGCGCCTGCCGCTCGAGCCCATCGTCCCCTACGTTCGCCAGCCGGAAGAAATTATTCCCGGCCGGCCCCTGTTCTACGCCACCGCCATGACGCTCGGCGGCTACGCCAGCCCGTTGCTGGTGGAAAGCCATTTGGGGCGGCCGACAAAAATCGAAGGCAACGATCGCCATCCCGCCTCGCTCGGTGGCACCGATATTTTTGCGCAGGCACACATTCTCGGCATGTACGATCCCGACCGTTCGCAGAGCGTCATCAATATGGGCGACCAGCGCTCATGGCAAAGTTTTGTTTCCGCCATCCGCGGACCGCTGACCGCGCAAAAAAGCCTGCAGGGCGCGGGCATTCGCATTCTCACGCCCACCATCTCTTCGCCCACGCTCGCCGATCAACTGCGCAGCTTCCTCAAGGTTTATCCGCAGGCCAAGTGGCATGTGTATGAACCGGTGAATCGCGATAACGTACTCGAAGGCGCGAAGTTGGCTTTCGGCCAGCCGGTTGAAACTCGCTACGATTTTTCGAAGGCCGATGTAATCGTCTCGCTCGACGCCGATTTTCTCTACGCTGGATACCCCGGCAATACCCGCTACATTCGCGACTTCGCCAAGCGCCGCGACCCCGACGGTAACATGAATCGGTTGTACGTGATCGAGAGCGTGCCCAGTACGACGGGGGCGAAGGCGGATCATAGGTGGCCGACGCACGCAGCGCATGTGGAAGGGTTTGCGAAATCGCTGGGCTCGGAACTGGGCCTGAAAGCTGGCATACCAAAAGTCGAGCCGGAGTACGCAAAGTTCGCCGCTGCAGTAGCCGAAGAACTGAAGAATCATCGAGGCTCCAGCCTGGTTGTGGCAGGGGATCATCAGTCACCATCCGTCCACAATTTGGCACACTCAATAAACCAAGCTCTAGGCAACGTCGGCAAGACCGTCTTCTACTCCGATCCCGTCGATGCCAACCCGGTGAATCAAGCCGAATCGGTAAAAGATCTCGTTGGCGACATCCATGCCGGTAAAGTAGATCTCCTTGTTGTTCTTGGCGGCAACCCGGCCTACGACGCCCCTGCCGACCTCGACTTCGCAAATGTTCTGAAGAACGGCAAGGTTCCTCTGCGTGTGCATCTCGGCCTTTATCAGAACGAGACCGCCGAGCTGTGTCAGTGGCACGTTAATCAAGCGCACGAACTGGAAGCTTGGGGAGATGCCCGCACCTACGATGGCACGGTTAGCGTCACCCAGCCGCTGATTGCTCCGCTCTACAACGGCAAGAGCGCACTAGAATTCGTTGCTCTGCTATCGGGTCAGGCCGATGCTACAGGTTATGATCTCGTCCGCGCTTACTGGCTAAAGCAGCACTCCGGAGCGGACTTTGAGGCCTTCTGGCGCAAGGCGCTGCATGATGGATGGATCACAGGGACAGGTCTACAGTTTAAGCAAGTCAACGCAAGGGCAGTGAACGAAGAGGACTCGCTTTACACGTTGACTGAAGGTGTTATCGAGCTCAATATCCGCCGCGATCCCACCATCTACGACGGACAATTCTCCAACAACGGCTGGTTGCAGGAACTGCCCAAGCCGATGAGCAAGCTCACTTGGGACAATGCCATCCTCATCGGTCCCAAGATGGCCGATAGGTTGCAAATCAAAGTGGAAGACGTGGTCGAGCTTGAGCTGAACGGCAAAAAAGTTCGCGGCCCGGTCTGGGTGCAGGCTGGACATCCCGACAACTCCGTTACCGTGACACTCGGCTACGGACGCAAGCGCGCCGGTCGCGTTGGTACCGCGCTGGGCTTTGACGCCTATCAATTGCGCACCAGCGCCGCCCCGTGGACTGCCTCGGGCGTGAAGATTACGAAGACCGGAGAAACTTACAAGCTTGCCTCCACGCAGGGCTACCAGTCGATGGACACGCCCAACGGCGACACCCGTCCTCTGGTCCGCGAGACCTCGCTCGAGGAGTACCGCAAGGAACCGAACTTCGCACAGGAAGAACAGCCCGCGCCCGGCCTCACGCTCTACCAGCCGTATCCATATAAAGAAGAAGCCTACGCGTGGGGCATGGCCATCGACCTGAACAAATGCGTCGGCTGCAATAACTGCATGGTGGCCTGCCAGTCGGAAAATAACATCGCCGTCGTGGGCAAAGAGCAGTGCGTCATTGGCCGACACATGCACTGGATTCGCATCGATGCCTACTACCAGGGCGACCGCGAAAATCCTAAGGCTTACTTCCAGCCCGTCCCTTGCATGCAATGTGAGAACGCGCCGTGTGAAGTGGTTTGCCCGGTCGGCGCCACCAACCACTCCAGCGAAGGCCTGAACGATATGGTCTACAACCGCTGCGTGGGCACGCGTTACTGCTCGAACAACTGCCCTTACAAGGTCCGCCGCTTCAACTTCCTGCTCTTTTCCGATTGGGATACGCAGCAGTACAAGATGATGCGCAATCCTGACGTCAGCGTGCGCAGCCGCGGCGTGATGGAAAAGTGCACCTACTGCGTGCAGCGCATCAACGAGCACAAGATCGACGCCGAAACCGCCAGCGTGCGCGAAGGCAGGGAAATCAAAATTCAAGATGGAGAACTGAAGACCGCTTGCCAGCAATCCTGTCCCGCGGAAGCGATCGTCTTCGGCAATATCAACGACCCGAACAGTAAAGTTTCGAAGCTGAAAGCGCAGTCGCGCAATTATTCATTGTTGGGCGAACTCAACACCCGCCCACGCACAACATACTTGGCAGAAGTAAGCAACCCAAACGCGGAGTTGAAGTCGTGAGCCAAGTCGGAAAGTTTTGAAAGGGCGCGGCTTTCAGCCGCGCCGCTGGCAGCCAAATTAAGAAGGGGCTTTACCCCTGAGGTGAAGCTAAGGAAGCATGGACGAGCAATACAAAATGACGGTCGACGAGCAGCGCGCTCCGGTAATCGAGCCTGGCCATACCTTTGGCACGGTCACCGAAAAGATCAGCGCCATCGTGCTCACCCGTCCTGCTTCCAACGGATGGTTCCTGGGCTTCGGCATCGCCTTCATGCTCACCATGATGATGCTCTACGCCATCGGCTATCTGTTCCTCAAAGGCGTGGGCATCTGGGGCGTGACCATCCCCATTGGATGGGGCTTTGCCATCATCAACTTCGTCTGGTGGATCGGCATCGGCCACGCCGGCACGCTCATCTCCGCCATCCTTCTTCTGTTGCGGCAATCGTGGCGCAACTCTATCAACCGCTTCGCCGAAGCCATGACGCTATTCGCCGTGGCCTGCGCCGGAATCTTTCCCGGCATCCACGTCGGCCGTCCCTGGCTCGCCTATTGGCTGTTCCCCTATCCGAGCACCATGGGCGTGTGGCCGCAATTCCGCAGCCCGCTCATGTGGGACGTATTCGCTGTTTCCACCTATGCCACGACATCGGCATTGTTCTGGTTCATCGGCCTGATTCCCGATCTGGCCACGCTGCGCGATCGCGCCACGAACCCTATCGCCCGCTTCGCCTATGGCGCGCTCTCCCTGGGCTGGCGCGGATCGGCGCGCCACTGGCATCGCTACGAAACCGCTTATCTGCTTTTGGCCGGCCTGGCCACGCCGCTGGTACTCTCGGTGCACACTGTAGTCAGCTTCGATTTTGCCATCGGCATCGTCCCCGGCTGGCATACGACCATCTTCCCGCCCTACTTCGTCGCGGGCGCGATTTATTCCGGTTTCGCCATGGTGCTGATGCTGGCCATTCCCATCCGCAAAATTTACGGCCTGGAAGATTTCATCACCGAGAGGCATTTGCAGAATTCCGCCAAAGTCATGCTGGCCACCGGCCTCATCGTGGCCTACGGCTACGGTATTGAAGCCTTTATGAGCTGGTACAGCGGCGACCGCTATGACGCCTTCACCGTCTGGAATCGCCTGCACGGGCCCTATGCCATCCCCTACTGGATGCTGCTGATCTGCAACATTTTCATCCCGCAGTTGCTCTGGATTCGCAAACTGCGCACCAGTCCGGTTGCACTGTTCTTTGTTTCGGGCGTGATCCTGGTCGGCATGTGGCTGGAGCGCTTCGTCATCGTCGTGATGAGTTTGCATCGCGACTTCCTCACCTCATCCTGGGGCATGTACTACCCCACGCGCTGGGATTGGATGACGTACATCGGTACGATCGGCATGTTCCTGATGCTGATGTTCCTGTTTCTGCGGCTGCTGCCCTCGATCTCCATCTTCGAAATGCGCACTCTGTTGCCGGAAGCGGAGGTCAAAGAGTAATGGCAATCGTGACGCCGGCAAAGTATTTTTCGAAAGTCGGCAGACAAGTCGAATTTCGTGAAGGACAGGATTTGGAGCGGGTTTCATAATATGAAACGCGAACCCATCTACGGACTGATGGCGGAGTTCGACTCGGCGCAAGCCTTGGTCGATGCCGCGAAGGCCACGCACCAAGCGGGCTACCAGAAAATCGACGCCTACAGCCCGTTTCCCATCGAAGGCCTTGCCGAAGACATCGGCTTTCACCACGACGAAGTTCCACTCGTGGTTCTAATCGGCGGCATCATTGGCGGACTCAGCGGCTACGGCTTGCAGTATTGGTGTTCGGCGATCGCTTATCCCCTGAACATCGGCGGCAAGCCGTACCATTCCTGGCCGGCGTTCATTGTCATCACCTTCGAAATGACGGTGCTGTTCGCCGTCATCGGCGCTGTTTTTGGCATGTTGGCTCTAAACGGCCTGCCCATGCCGTATCACCCGGTATTCAATGTTCCGCGCTTCGCCATGGCGTCGAAAGACCGCTTCTTTCTGATCGTGTTCTCCTCCGATCCAAAATACGATCTAGCTGGCACGCGCAAATTTCTGGAAGCCTTTTCTCCGCGCTCCATTTCGGAGGTACCAAGCTAAATGCAATACCTCCGCATGTTTCCGATGCCTGAGAAAAAAGCTGGGTACCGCATCTTTGCGCGTGTACTAGGCCTGTTCTCGTCTCAAAAGGGTTTTACGCGCAAAGGTAGGATTCCCCGGCCGCAAGCAGTGCCGGTTTTAGCCTTGCTGGCAATGATTGCGCTCACCTCCGCCTGCCGTCTCGACATGCACGAGCAACCCCGCATCAATCCATTGGCGAAAAGCGACTTCTTCCCCGACCAGCGTGGCGCACGCCCGTTAGTCGAAGGCACAGTCGCCCGCGGCGATCTTCGCGCCGACACATATTTCTACACCGGCAAAGTCGGCCCCAATCCCGGCGACTACATGCCGTTCCCCGTCACCAAAGAAGTTCTTGAGCGCGGCCGCGAGCGCTACAACATCTATTGCGCTCCCTGCCACTCGATCGTCGGCGATGGCAACGGCTTCATTCCCTCTCGCGGGTTTTCGCGCAAGCCGCCGTCGTACCACATCCCGCGCCTCGAAAAAGCGCCGCTGGGATATTTCTACGACGTGATCAGCAACGGCTTCGGCATTATGCCCGACTACGCTTCGCAGATTCCGCCGCGCGACCGCTGGAATATCGTGGCCTATATCCGAGCGCTGCAACTGAGCCAAAACGCCACTCGCGCCGACGTTCCCGCGGGTCAGGCATTCCCGTCGCAGCCGCCGAGGTTTCGCGGCGAGCCGGGTTCGGGAGCGACGCTTCCCGTAATCGCACCGGAAGCCGCGTCTTCCGAGGGCGCGCCAGGACCAATGAAGGAAAAATCGAAATGAGCGCAACCGCAACGCATCTCGACCTGACGCCACCGCCGGTGCTGAAGAAGCTTTCGCAACGGCTGTTGATCGTCGGCGTTGTCTTCGCGCTCATCTCGGCGTGGCTCGCCTTCGCGAATCCCGACCAGTTTTTCCCCGCCTACCTGCTCGGCTTCATGGACTGGCTCGGGGTAGCTCTCGGCTCCATGGCCATCATCATGATCCGCCATCTCACCGGCGGCGGCTGGGGCGTGGTGATTCGCCGGCTGCAGGGCGCGGCCATGCGCACGCTGCCAGGCCTCAGTATTTTGTTTATCCCGATATTGATCGCCGTGGCGCAGGGCAGAATGTATCCCTGGGCCATGCCGCTGGCATCCGTCTCTGACGAGCACATCCGCGAGCACCTCACTAAACACAGCTTCATCACGCAAAGCTATCTGAACTTCCACGGCTTCCTGATTCGCGCCATCATCTACTTTGTCATCTGGAATGTTCTCTCATTCCTGTTGTCGAAGTGGTCGATCGAAGGCGATTCGCCCAAAGCCCGCGACAATTCTGACCGCTTTAAAGCCGTCAGCGGACCGGGGTTGATTCTCTACGGATTCACCATCTCCTTCGCCGCCATCGACTGGATCATGTCGCTCGATCCCACATGGATATCGACCATCTTCGGCCTCATCATCCTGATCGGTGAAGTGCTCTCCGCCATGGCTTTTGCGGTGGTCGTCGAACGCATCCTCTTCGATTGCAAACCCATGTCGGAATTGCTGAAGCCCGACTTCGTTCACGACCACGGCAAGTGGTTGCTCGCCTTCACGATGGTTTGGGCCTACTTCAGCTTTTCGCAATGGCTCATCATCTGGGCCGGCAACCTGCCCAACGAAATCACGTTCTATTTGAAACGTATTCAGGGTGGTTGGGGGACGATCGCCCTCGTCCTGGCTTTTCTCGGTTTTGCCGCGCCGTTCGCCACGCTGCTTTCGCGGCCCTTCAAGCGCGATATTCGCAAACTGGTATGGCTGGCCGTATGGATCCTCTTTATCCGCTGGCTCGATTTATTTTGGATCATCGAGCCGAATTTCTCGAGCACGTTTCGCGTGACCGTTGCCGACATCGTCGTATCGGTCGCGATCGGCTGCCTGTGGATGGCTTATTTCTTCCGCAATTTGGCCTCGCTGCCGCTGTTGCCGATGTATGACGTGCAAGCCAAAGAAGTTTTTGAGCACGGCGCAGGACATTAAGGAACGAGAACTGAAGAAGAACGAGAACGAATTACGACAAATGGCTGACGATACCCAACACGGAAACCCGGAAGGACACGGAGACTTCGAGCGCGAGGATCTGTCGCCGAAAAGCATCCTGTACTTCCTGCTCGTATTGGCGGTGGGAACCGTGGTCTGCGTGGTTATGATCGGCGGGGTTTACGATTTTCTCGATAAGCGCGAGAAAGCTTCGCAGCCTCCGGTCAGCCCGTTGGTCACCAACGTTCCAGAAGATACGCGCCACGTCGCGCCTCACTACCCGCAAACCGCTTTCCCCGATCCTAGGCTGGAAGAAGACGAGCGCAATCAGCTGAACGGAATTCGCAGGGCGGAGCAGGAAAAGCTCTACAGCTACGGCTGGGTCGATCAGCAAGCCGGAACGGTGCGCATCCCAATCGAACGTGCAATGGATTTATTAATAGAACGCGGCCTGCCAGTCCGACCACAGCAGGAAGCCGCGAAAGGCGAGGGAAGTGAAGCGGCGACGACTAGCAGCGAGTAATGAGTAAAAGTCCGTAAGGCGTGGTACTGAGTGCGAGCAAAGCCCCGGAGGGCGACCGATAGTAGCCCAGCGCTTAAGCGCTGGGTCGAAAAGGAAGATTGGAACAAGTCCCGTAGGGACGAAAGAAAATCGAATTGCGCCGTAATCATCTCAATCCGACCCGCATCGCCTGCGCCGTCCTAGCCGCCGCGCTCTTGTCTATCTCCGCCCTTGCCCAAATGAACAATGGTGGAATGAACAACGGAGTCCTGTCCCCGCCCGCGAACACGCGACCGCCGCGTCTGCAAAACGTCGGCATTGAACAACACCTCGATGCGCAAGTTCCCGCCGATCTTGTCTTCCGCGACGAAACCGGAAAGACCGTAAAACTCGGCGACTACTTCGGCCACAAGCCGCTCATCCTGAATCTCGTCTACTACAACTGCACCATGCTCTGCGGTGAAGCGCTCGCCGGACTCTCCAGCGCCATGCGCCTGATTAAATTCGACGTAGGCAATGAATTCGACGTGATCACAGTCAGCTTCGATCCCCGCGAAACGCCTGAGATGGCCGCCGCTAAAAAGATCGATTATGTGAAGCGCTACGGCCGCGCCAGTGCCGCGGCTGGCTGGCACTTCCTCACCGGCCAGCCGGATTCCATCAACGCACTCACCAAGGCAGTCGGCTTTCAATATCAATACGACGAAAAGAGCAACCAGTACGCTCACGCCACGGCCATCATGGTGCTCACGCCCGAAGGCCGCATCTCGCGCTACTTTTATGGCGTGGATTTTCCGCCGAAAGATTTGCGTATGGGCCTGGTGGAAGCTTCGCAGGGCAAAATCGGCAATGCCGTCGACGCCGTATTGCTCTACTGCTATCACTACAACCCCGAGACGGGGAAATACGGTGCCCTGGTCGGAAACATTTTGCGCCTTGCCGCGGGCGCAACCATTCTTCTGCTAGGCGGATTAATTTTCATTTTATGGCGGCTGGATCGCGCGGCCACCAGCAAAGCGGCGTCAAGAAAAACCGCAACGAAGACACGGTATGCTTAATAATTTTCCATTATGGCCGCAGCAAGCCTCCACGATGGCGGGGCACGTGGACGCGCTCTATATTTTCCTGCTCATCGTCACCGGGATGATGGCAGCTCTGGTCTTTGCCTGCATTATTTTTTTCGCGGCCCGCTACCGTTATCGCCCCGGCGTCCCTGCCGAGCAAATCGAAGGCTCCAACGAGCTGGAAATTACCTGGAGCGTGATCCCGTTCCTCGTGTTCATGGTCATCTTCGCGTGGGGCGCTGTCGTCTTCTTCAAAGAGCGTACTCCGCCTACCGACGCCACCGAAGTCTACGTAGTCGCTAAGCAGTGGATGTGGAAGGTGGAACACGCCGAAGGCCAGCGCGAGATCAACGAACTACACGTTCCGGTGGGCCGCGACGTCAAGCTCATCATGACCTCGCAGGATGTGATTCACAGCTTCTACATTCCCGCCTTCCGCATCAAGCAAGACGTACTGCCCGGCCGCTACACGGTGGAATGGTTCCGCGCCACCAAACCCGGCGTCTACCATTTATTCTGCGCCGAATATTGCGGCACGCAGCACTCCGGCATGGTCGGCGACATCGTGGTCCAGGAGCCCGCACAGTACGAAGCCTGGATCAACGGCGGTTCCACCGGACCGCTTTCGGCCTCCGGCGAAAAGATGTTCTCCGAACTCGGTTGCTCCACCTGCCATCGTGCGGACGCGCAAGGCCGCGGTCCAAACCTTCAGGGAGTTTTCGGCAAGCCGGTGCAACTTGAAGATGGCCGCACCGTTACCGCCGACGAAAATTATCTTCGCGAGTGCATTCTCGATCCTGGAGCCAGGCGGGTAAAAGGGTTCCAGCCCATTATGCCGACATTCCAGGGGTTGGTCAGCGAAGAACAAGTCAACGCGCTGGTCGCCTACATAAAATCGATTTCCGATGCTAAAACGGCGAATGGCGCGAGAACCAGCGCCAGCGCGGCGCAGCCGGTGGATAACAACATGCAGGCCCAGGCCATAGAACGGAAGCAAGCTCGATAAGCAAATAAGCAGGTTCAGTAAGTAGGTGCGATTAAGTTATGCCAACCGCGATCCCACAATCCGCTGAACGCGAGAACTACCTGAACAAGGAGTATGGCGTCTGGTCTTGGCTGCTCACCACCGACCACAAGCGCATCGCGCTGCTCTATCTTCTCTCCATCACGTTCTTCTTTTTCATCGGCGGCTTCTTCGCGCTGCTCATTCGCCTCGAACTGCTCACGCCGGCGGGCGATCTGGTTCAGGCCGACACTTACAACAAGCTCTTCACCCAGCACGGCATGATCATGGTGTTCTTCTTCCTGATCCCGTCCATCCCTGCTGTGCTCGGCAACTTCCTCGTCCCCATGATGATTGGGGCCAAAGATCTCGCCTTCCCGCGCATCAACCTGCTGAGTTGGTATCTCTACATCATCGGCGGCATGCTGATGCTGCACTGCATGTTGACCGGCGGCGTCGATACCGGCTGGACCTTCTACGCTCCCTTCAGCACCACATTTACCAACACGAACATTGTCGAAGCCGGACTCGGCATCTTCATTGCCGGTTTCTCCTCGATTCTTACCGGCCTGAATTTCGTGGTCACCATCCACCGCATGAGAGCGCCGGGCATGACCTGGTCGCGTCTGCCGCTATTCATCTGGGCACACTATGCCACCAGCATTATTCAGCTACTTGGCACTCCGGTGATTGCAGTCACCATCGTTCTGGTCGCCGCTGAACGTGCCTTGCACCTTGGCATCTTCGATCCCAAACTCGGCGGCGATCCGCTTCTCTTCCAGCACCTGTTCTGGTTCTACTCCCATCCCGCCGTCTACATCATGATTCTGCCCTCGATGGGCGTCATCACCGAGATCATCGCCTGCTTCTCGCGCAAGCGCATCTTCGGCTACAGCTTCGTGGCTTTCTCGTCGATCGCCATCGCCGTCTTCGGATTCCTCGTCTGGGCGCACCACATGTTCGTCGCCGGAATCTCCGTCTATTCGGCCCTCGTATTTTCGTTTCTGAGTTACGCCGTCGCATTGCCGTCGGCGATCAAAGTCTTCAACTGGACCGCCACTCTCTACAAGGGATCCATCCACTACGACGCCCCGATGCTTTACGCCTTCGGCTTCCTTGGCCTCTTCACCATCGGAGGCCTCACCGGATTGTTTCTCGCCGCGCTCGGCATCGACGTCCACGTCACTGACACCTACTTCGTCGTCGCCCACTTCCACTACATCATGGTCGGAGGCGCAGTCATGGGCTATCTCGGCGGTATGCATTTCTGGTGGCCCAAAATTTCCGGACGCCTCTATCCCGAAGGCTGGGCTCGACTCGCCGCTCTGATCGTTTTCATCGGATTCAATCTAACTTTCTTCCCGCAATTCGTACTCGGCTACATGGGCATGCCACGTCGCTATTACGACTACAGCCACATGCCGGAATTTCAGGTGTTGAACGTTCTCTCCACCGCCGGAGCGACCGTGCTCGGCGTGGGATATCTTCTGCCCATGGTTTATTTTCTCTGGTCGATGCGCTACGGCAAACCCGCATCCGACAATCCCTGGAACGCGGCCGGACTCGAGTGGAAAACTGCCTCGCCTCCGCCCACATTTAATTTTGATGAGGAACCCGTCGTGACCTGGGAGGCCTACAACTACGAGGAGTTGGACGCGCCTCATCACAAGGAGGTGCCGGTTGCACGATAGTTCGCTGACTCCGGTCCATGCCCATCAGGGCGAAGCGCACGCTGCGCACAATCCGGCATTGCTCCATCACTTCGCCACCGAGGAGCAGCAGCGCAACTCCGCCAGCCTCGGCATGTGGGTCTTCCTCGCCACCGAAGTCATGTTCTTCGGCGGCCTGTTCTGCGCCTATCTAATCTACCGCCGCTGGTACTTCGGGGACTTCGCCGCCGCCAGTAAATCCATCGACATGAAGATGGGCGCGATCAACACCGCCGTCCTAATCTGCAGCAGCTTGACGGTCGTCCTGGCAATCTGGGGGGCGCAAACCGCGCGTAAAGGCCTGCTGATCGCGATGCTGATCCTCACTATGATATTCGGCGTCGCCTTCCTCGGCATTAAGAGCGTCGAGTATCACGACAAGTTCGTCGAGCACCACGTTCCCGGCGCATCGTTCAGCTTCGACCATGAGCCCATCCCCGGCCATCCCGGCCAGTATGCCGTGCCGCGCCACGCCGAAATCTTCTTCTCGCTGTACTTTGTCATGACGGGCCTGCACGCCATCCACATGATCATCGGCCTGGGCATTTTCACCTGGCTGCTGATCATGGCATGGAAGGGCCGCTTCACGCCCGAATGGCACACCCCGGTCGAGATCGGCGGCCTGTACTGGCACTTTGTCGATATCGTCTGGATTTACCTGTTCCCGTTGCTTTACCTGATTGACCGTCATCCGTGAGGCCCGAATGTCCGCACACTCATCGACCAAATCGCCGCTGAAAGGCTACTTCGCAGTCTGGATCGCACTGCTGATCGGCACCGGCATTACGGTCTGGGCTGCCACGCTCGACCTCGCGCCCTACAACGCCGCCGTGGCGCTTATCATCGCCACCATCAAAGCCACCCTGGTCACTCTATTCTTCATGCACGTCTACCATGCCAGCGAAAAACTCACCAAGCTGGTAGTAGTCGCTGCAATATTTTTCCTGATGCTACTGCTGGGCCTGACCATGGCCGACTACGCCACCCGCCTGTGGAGTTAAGAAGACCCTAACAGTTTGTCATCCTGAGCGGAGCAAGCCGAGAGCGAAGCGATCGGCTTGCGTAGTCGAAGGATCCCTATAACCACCCGCGCTCCACTTTGGTAGTATGCAGCTTGGTTTTTTATACGACTCTGTCATCCTGAGCGGACCCATTTTTTCAGGCGCAGCGAAGGATCTCCCGCTTAACTGGTCTAATGCGTAAGCCAACTGCACCACTACCTCCACTTTCCCCCCGTTCCGCGCTATACTCCCGCCATCCCCAATTTCCTCAACAACGAGGTAATTCATGGCTTTCTGCAATTCCTGTGGCGCAGCGCTCAACGCCGGAACCCGCTTCTGCAACAAATGCGGCGTTCCCATACTCGCTTCTACACTTCCCGGTGCCGCACCCACCGCCACTCCGCCTGCAGTGGCCGCGCCTCCAGTTCCCGCTCCCGGCAACAACAGCGCGCTGAAAGTGATTTTGGTCATAGCCGGCGTTATCGTCTTTCTGGGAATCCTCGGTGTCGCTTCCGCTGGATTCTTCGCATGGCACATGGCACACCACGCCCACATCCACCAGGACGGCGACAACGTGAAAGTCGATACCCCATTCGGCAGTGTGGAAACCACAAAAGATCCCGCCGAAGCCGCGCGCAACTTGGGAGTCGATCTCTACCCCGGCGCGGAAGTCATGAAAAATGGCTCGGCAACCGCATCCTTCGGCGGAGTTCATACCTCGTCACTGCGATCCGAAACCCCCGACTCGGTCGATAAAGTTTCCAGCTTCTACAAAACAAAATTCCCGAACGCCATGGTGACCACCTCCGAATCCGGCCGCTGCACCATCATCTCCAACGAGCACAACAGCATGGTCACCATCAACATCGAATCCGCAGGCGGCAAAACAAAAATTCAGATCACCAACGTTCGCAAAGCCACATCCGATTCGTCTTCGAACTAGCGCGGGAGGGAATCCCGATTTGTCTTCGAAACTAGCGGGGAATCCCGCGCGGGGTGTTTTGAAAAGAGCAGCTTTGGCTGCTCCGCAAGGCGTATTGCTTTGGGGTGGCGCAGCGCAGCAGCATTGCGATTAACGCTTCGTATCAGGGCGCGCCTTCAGGCGCACAGCTATAAAAAAGGAAAAGCGGCTTTAGCCGCTAGGGTATTTGAACGCCCAATGCCAAACCGACTCATACCACTGGCGCCCGCTTCAAAATCCGCGCAGCTCGACGCCGCATCACTTGAGCGATCCCTCCGCACTAAAATCTCGGGCGATGTCCGCTTCGACAACAGCGCAAAGGCCCTCTACGCCACCGACGGCTCCAACTACCGCCAAGTCCCCATCGGCGTTGTCCTCCCAAAAGACGCTGATGATGTCCAAGCCGCGGTAGCCCTCTGCCGCGAACATGGCGCACCGCTACTCTGCCGCGGCGCAGGAACATCGCTAGCCGGACAATGCTGCAATGTCGCGGTAATCCTCGATTTCTCGAAGTACATGAACAGTATCCTCGAAATCGATCCCGCCCGCCGCATCGCCCGCGTCCAGCCCGGAGTCATCCTCGACCATCTCCGGGCCGCCGCCGAAAAACATCACCTCACTTTCGCTCCCGACCCAGCCACGCACAATCGTTGCACCCTCGGCGGCATGATCGGCAACAACTCCTGCGGCGTCCACTCCGTCATGGCGGGCAAGACCGACGACAACATCGAAGCGTTGGAAGTCATGACCTACGACGGCCTGCACCTGAAAGTAGGCGAAAATTTCATACAAGCTCATGGAGGGGCGGACGCCCTCGTCCGCCCGGACAGCGCAACAGAACCATGTGGGGACAGCCGCCCCCGGCTGTCCACGGACTCGGGTTCATCGAGCTACAGCGCATCAGACCGCACAAATCAAATCCACACATCCCTGAAACAAATCGCCCACCAATATGCCGATCAAGTTCGCGAGCGCTTCCCCAACATTCCCCGCCGCGTCTCCGGCTACAACCTGAACTGGCTTCTTCCCGAAAATAACTTCCACATAGCCCGCGCTCTCGTTGGCTCCGAAGGCACCTGCGTAACCATTCTCGAAGCCACCTGCCGTCTTGTCGAAAGCCCGCCTGAACGAGTGTTGCTAGTCATCGCCTATCCCGACATCTATCAGTGCGCCGACCACGTCCCCGAAATCATGTCTCACAAGCCCATCGGTCTCGAAGGCATTGACGACCTTCTCGTCAACTACACACGCGCCAAAGGCAGGAACACCGAAGGACTCGCTCTCCTGCCCGAAGGCGGCGGATGGCTCATGGTCGAGTTCGGCGCAAACACCGCACTGGAAGCCGAATCTCAAGCCCACGCTTTGATGCAATCGCTCAACCGCAGCGCAAACCCTCCCACCGTGCGTTTGTACACGAATAAGCAGCAAGCACAACGCGTGTGGGATGTCCGCGAATCCGCCCTCGGTGTCACCTCGCACGTTGCCGGAGAGCCCATCAACTGGGAAGGCTGGGAAGACTCCGCCGTCGCACCCGAAAAACTCGGCAGCTATCTCCGCGACCTCCGCAAAATGTTTGCCGCTTTCGGCTACAAAGGTTCGCTCTACGGACACTTCGGCCACGCCTGCGTTCATACCCGCATCAATTTCGATCTGCAATCGAAAGCCGGCATCGCCAAATTCCGCAAATTTATGGAAGAGGCCGCCGATCTCGTGGTCAGCTACGGCGGCTCGATCTCCGGCGAACACGGCGACGGTCAGGCACGAGGCGAACTTCTTCCAAAAATGTTCGGCCCCGAACTAATGCAAGCCTTCCGCGATTTCAAGTCGGCATGGGATCCCGAATGGAAGATGAATCCCGGCAAGCTCATCGATCCCTATAAGCTCGACGAAAATCTACGCCTGGGCGCGGACTACTCCCCGTGGCAACCGGAAACGCATTTCCAATTCGCCGAAGATCACAGCAGCCTGGCCGAAGCCACGCTGCGCTGTGTCGGTGTAGGCAAATGCCGCCGCGAAGAAGGCGGCCTGATGTGCCCCAGCTATCGCGCCACGCGCGAAGAAGAACACTCGACTCGCGGCCGCGCCCACCTGCTCTGGGAAATGACGCAGGGTGAAGTCATCCGTGACGGCTGGCGCAGCGAAGAAGTAAAAAAATCGCTCGACCTCTGCTTAGCCTGCAAAGGCTGCAAAAGCGAGTGCCCCGTAGGCGTCGATCTCGCCACCTACAAAGCTGAATTTCTTTCCCACTACTACGAAGGCCGCCTCCGACCGCGCGGCGCCTACGCCTTCGGCCACATCGACCTCTGGGCCCGCGCCGCCTCGCATGTTCCCGGCCTGGCGAACCTCGTTACGCAAACCCCACTCCTGCGCAGCATCTCAAAACTCATCGCCGGAATCCCGCACCGGCGCTCAATCCCAGCCTTCGCTCCAGAGACCTTCAAAGCATGGTTCCATCGCAGGAGTCGAGCAAAACATGTGGGGACAGCCGCCCCTGGCTGTCCCGCGGAGCGTAGCTCCGCAGCCTGCCAAGACTCCAACATCCCTCCTGAAGATCGGCTAACAGTCCTACTCTGGCCCGACACCTTCAACAACTATTTCCAACCGAACACCGCCAAAGCCGCAGTTGAAGTCTTAGAAGCCGCCAGCTTCCGTGTCAAAATCCCAAAAGCCAATCTCTGCTGCGGCCGCCCGCTCTACGACCACGGCATGATCGACCGTGCCCAATCGCTCCTGCTCCGAATCCTCGACGAACTCTCCACCGATATCGAAGCTGGAATCCCCATCGTCGGCCTCGAACCAAGTTGCGTAGCTGTCTTCCGCGACGAACTCCTCAACCTCTTTCCCAACGACCCTCGCGCCCAAGCCCTGTCGCGCCAGGTTTTCCTGCTAAGCGAATTCCTCCAAGCACGGAACGTCGCGCTACCCACGCTGCACCGCAAAGCCATCCTCCACGGCCACTGCCACCAAAAATCTATTATGAAGATGACCGCCGAAGAATCTCTCCTGCACCGCCTCGGCATCGACTTCCAATCCCCAGCCCCCGGCTGCTGTGGCATGGCCGGCTCCTTCGGCTTCGAACGCGACAAGTACAAAATCTCCCAGGCTATCGGCGAACTCGAACTCCTCCCGGCTGTCCGCCGGGCTCCAGCAGACTGGCTCATCATCGCCAACGGCTTCAGTTGCCGCGAACAAATCTCACAAGGCACCTCACGTCATGCCCTGCACCTGGCAGAAGTTCTCCAGATGGCATTACATAGCTGCAACGTACCGGATTAGGTTTTGGGCAGCATGAGCTGCGGGCAGTAATTTGAGCTTAATTTCATGTAAAACACTGATTCTAAATATTTTACCAAAGACACACCGTAGCTCTCGCCAGATGACCGTTATTCTGGGACAATATAGCTCTCGCCTGTTAGTCCGCGATTTGTTAGGTCTTTTGACTGAATTCTGGTCGCTGAAATATGGATCGTGAAATTACCATCACCGTTCCCACCATCGGCAAAGTCCCTGCCGAAGCCTTGCCCACGCTGGTCGCCGTCAAACCCTCCGACGCGCCCCTCTGCGGCTCGGTCCTGGTCCTGATCCAATTCGATGTCTGCGAAGAAATCCGCCTCGACCAGCTCCGCCAAATCCTCGGAGCCCGCACCGCTGACGCCAGCTTCAAACACTCCGCCCCCGGATACGTCCGCTTCCAACGTCCGCCGGTGGAAGAAGCCCTAGAGCCGCTGGTCCTTGAAAGCGGCGAGCGCCTCCAAGGCGAAATCAAGTACTTCGACTACGGTGTCGTCAGCGTAGTCTTCGAGCTCCCGTTTTCCGGCGATTGGCACAAGCTAGTCCAACTTTCCAGCCGCTGGGTTTCGGACACCAACTTCGAAAGCCTCGCCACCCGCATCGTCAAACAAAAGCTCGAACAGGTGCGTCCGGCGTTGGTCAAGCCCTACGACGTCAACGCAACCGAGTGGCTGAAGGAGGATTACTTCATCTTCCACCTGCGCGAAATCGCCGGCTCCCCCTCCGCCACCGACCTTCTCGCCTCGCAAGCCGACTGCATCTCGCAAGTTGTCCGCGGCGAAAATCAGCGGCTCTCCGACGGCGAGCGCCAGGAAATCCTCCAGTCCCGCATCTCGTACTACCCCAACGATCTGGCCGTAATCGGCTGGAACGCCGCCTTCATCTACGACAGCCCCAGCGGAGCGGAAACCGCCATCCAACTACTGCAATACGCCAATTCGCAGTTGCTCGAGTTCCGCCACTACGACGAACTGCTCACCCGCCAACTGGAAGACGTCTACGACTTCCTCGAGCGGGGTGGCCGCGGCATGTGGTCGCGCTGGCGCACCGCCCGCGCCGCCTCCAAACTCCACACCGTCCTGCTCGACGTAAGCGAGCTCACCGAGCGCGCCGACAACGCCATCAAGTTCCTCAGCGACATGTTTTCCGCCCGCCTCTACAAGCTGGCCGCGCTGAAAGTCGGCGTGCCCGACTACAAAGACCTCGTCCAGCAAAAATTGCAAACCGCCGAAGAGCTCTACCGCTTCATGGTCGACGAATTCAATCAAAGCCGCGCCTTCGTCCTCGAACTCATGGTCGTGATCATCCTGATCATCGAGCTCGTCTATTTCTTCCGCGGCAAACCTATCTAGAATCTAACCTTTAGACTGAGGTGTCATCCTGAGCGTAGCCGTTTTTCAGGCGAAGCGAAGGATCTCCTGCTCCGCCAGCGTCGAGCGTCAGCCAAACTGCACCACCGCCGAACCCCGCACTTTGCGTCGCAGCTCAAGCAGGATAAAATCCTTCATTGATCCTGCTGATCATCTGGAGCTTCTGATGAAACTGTTTCGTCGAGGGATGTTCCCGAGTCTTGCATTCTTGATCTTCACATCTGTACCGAACCCAGCCGCCGCTCAGATTCACGTCGTGCCGCTCG
>DATHMV010000006.1:0-10183 GCA_035486715.1 Candidatus Aquilonibacter sp. | reverse complement strand
GTCAATGCTTGCTGCACCTGTTCATATGGGAACTGTTGGTAACGCAGATCCGGTTTACCGATGCCGCGAGCAATCACTGCGGTAGCTTCCGTCATCGAGAGGTCTCGCTCCCCAAGCAGTTCGCGAGTTTGTTTGCCAGAGAAATCCAGGTGCAGGAGGCGCTGCGCGGCGTAATCACCAACGTCGCGCGTCGCGGCCATGGGAAGCTTCAGGTCAGGTAGTAGGGCATTACCAAAGATTCCCATCCCATGAATCATGCCGATAGCCGCCAGATTGTTTTCCATGAAATACGCGGCGCGCAGGTGCAGAACGTTTAGACCGTCGATAGCGCTTAGTTTTTGTTCCGAAGAATGCAGTCCCGAGACCGGTCCGGCACCTTTCGCAACCTGCGCGCCGTAGCTGCTCAAATGCACCGCGTAGCGCAGGCCGGATTCCTTCACGGCCTTCGCGATCCCATCGCTATCTCGCTCCTGCTCCTCCCGGGATTTCGCCGGCGGCAACATCAAATATGCAGCGCGCCCACCGCTGAAAGCTTTGGTGAGAGCAGCCGCATCGCTCAGAGTGGCTGTGAACGCTTCAGCGCCTTTGTCCACAAAGCGCTGCAGTCGCCCCGAGTCGCGTCCCACGACGCGTACCTTTTTGCCCGCTGACAGCAGAAAATTGGCGATGATCGAGCCGGTGTTCCCGGTCGCTCCTAAAATCACATACATTTCATTCGAAACAATGGATGACGTCATAGTTATTACCTCCTTGGTCTTTTTAAAAAAGGGTGTCGAACGCCTTCAGGGCGATGCGTTGTCTTTAGTCCTCACTTCGGAAATGTGTCGCCGAACATGGGAAGGCCGCTCACAGATTCGGCCTTGGTCGCCTCATCTTGCAAAACGTCCCAATGTTCTCTAAGAAGACCGTCTTCGAACCGGATAACGTCGGCGGCGACCCAGGCGGCGGGTCTGCCCATCCCCGTAAAACGACCATGCGCAATGACATAATCGCCTTCTGCGATGATGATCTGGTTCTGGTAATGCAAAGTCTCCGGCGCTGAGCGGACGAGATTGAATAGACCTTCACGGCCTGGCGGTATGTGTGCGCTGTGCTGTATGTAGTTCGGTGACCAGAAGCGTTCCGCCGCCGCATAATCACGCTTGTTGAACAGTGTCTCGAATGCTTCGAGCACGATTGCTTTATTCCGCTCTAGGGACGAGTTGCTCATTGCTTCTCCTGTGCTTGGAGGAGGTGTATCTGCGCCTCACCACAGTAGAGTATGACCATAATCCAGAAGTTGCAAACTATTTTTGTGGAAAAGCCTTCCCGGACATTTTGGTCCGTGCTTAATTTGTCTCAAGACTGCATCGGCAGTCTATTATTTACGCAATGAGCTTCTTGCACCAAGGAAGATACGGTTTGCATCCAATCGATGAGGAGTACGATGATGCTCTAGTGGATTTTCCTGACTGGAGCGGTCCATGCGGACTCAGGAAGAGAGGGTGAGGCCAAAATGGGTTATTCGAAGAGTGACAAGGCGGAGACGCACGCTCGGATCGTGAAGGTCGCTGCCAAGAGGTTTCGAGAGCTCGGTCTTGAGGGCATCGGCGTTGCCGATGTGATGAAGGAGGCTGGTACCACGGTTGGTGGGTTCTACAAGCATTTCGATTCACGCGATGAACTGGTGGTTGAGGCTCTAGCCACCGCATTCCAGGACCTTGACCGCTGGGAGGAACACACTGACACGCTAACGAAAGCTTTAGAGAACTATTTGTCCGAAGAACACCGGGACGCGCCGGGAGCAGGCTGTGCGTTGGGTGCGTTGCTGGGGGACATGTCTCGGGCGAGTCGATCGGCGAAGGCCGTATATACCGAACGACTCAAACGCACCTTGGCGTACTCGACGGGCCTTGTTCCTCCAAAAGGCAACTCTGATCGGCGCGCCCGTGCGATCCTCACGATTAGTGCAATGCTAGGAGCGATCAACCTCTCTCGTGCCGTGTCAGACCCGAACCTTTCACGAGAGATTCTCCAACGGACTCGCGATGAGCTAATCAGTTTAAATAAACCCGCGAAACCGCATTAGACGGCTGATTCATCTTGGACAAATGCCCAGCTACAGCGGTCAGGAATTCGACCGGCCGCCCGCGTTCCATCGCTGTCCTCCAACAGGTATAGAACGAGCCCTGAATCGCAGCTAGCTCGCCTCTTCGCAATCGGCTACCATTTCGGGACCACGTGACGCTTCCGACATCCTTAGGTATCAATCAGTTACATCTCGTTCTTACGTGTCGCGGCAGCCTGTTGGGCCTTCACTTTCCTGCCACTCGGATTCCTCCTGGATTGGCGGAAACCGGCACAGCGCGACTGGCTAATAAATGAACAATGCCTGAGAACCTTTGTCTGGAGCTGGGTTTCAGATACAGATGATTCAAAATTTTGTTAGGTCCTCAAGAAACTTTACAGAACTGTCTGGGTTCCAAGCTCATAACCACTCGTCGTTTGCACAAATGTCAGGACTAAATTCCTGGTCTCACCGAACTCTTGGGCGGGGGTTGGAGCAGTGTTTCCCAACGTCGAAGTACGCCACTTGCACGCCGTCATTGCCTTGGGAGAAGAGCTGCACTTTACCAAGGCTGCCCTCAGATTGAACCTTACCCAATCTGCGCTCAGCAGACAGATCACTGAGATTGAAAAGCAGCTCAGATTTCGTTTGTTCACTCGTGACAATCGACGGGTTGTTCGTGTGGAGCTTACGGACGCTGGGCGAGTGTTCGTCGCGGAGGCTCGTTCTTCCGTCTTGCATATGGAACGGGCTTTTCATCTCGCACGTACCGCCCATGACGGAGCAGAAAATGTTCTAACGATCGGTCACTCGCACGAAGCCGATCAAGCATGGATTTCGGACCTTCTTGCAGTTCGTCTTCCCTTGTACCCCAAGCTCGCCATTCGACTAATCAGTCAATTCTCAATCGAGTTGGTCCGGAGTGTTCTAGCCGGCGAATTGAATTTGGCACTGGTGACGGCGCCGCCGGAAGACTCTCAGATCGAAAACTCGCCATTCGTGCTGGCGCCGCTCTATGCCGCTCTTCCAGAGGGCCACGCCTCTGCCCAAAAAGAGCAGCTCGCGCTCCAAGATCTGGCAAGAGATGAATGGATTCTGTTCGCGCGCCGAATTCATCCAGTCGTTCATGACGCAATCATGAATGCGGCACGACGAGAGGGAATTGCGCCTAAGCGAGCGCACGACATTATTACGCCACAAGAGGCGATTCACTTGGTATCTGAGCACGTCGGCGTGGCCATCCTCACCAAACCTGCGGCCCTCGGCTGTCGCGCTGAAGGTGTGGTGGTAAAGCCTGTTTCTGATGAGTCATTGTGCTTCCAAACGTGTGTGATTATGCGAAAAGACGACGACTCCCGATTGACAAACGAGTTCGCCCGGTCGTTTCTCCGCAGATATGCTTATCAGCGCCGCCCACCCAAGCCGATTGAATTGCCGCCATCCGCCCGAGTTGTCAGCATCAAGAAGACAAACCCAGCCAGGTGATGGTCTGAGTAACGAATTCCTTCGTTTTCACTGCACATAGCCAGGGCTTAGAGGAGATCGTAAGCATCGGTATCCCATCTCGATGCTGAAGACGCTATCATGTTCCCACTCAGGTTTTGGACAGATGCCCACTTCTACATGTCCGCGACTCGAAATCGATGCTTTAGTGCGTGCGCTTGCCGTAAATCGAGGCAAGTCTCTGAGTATGCTTTTGGGAGCTGGAGCTTCAACCTCATCTGGCATGCCCTCCGCGGATAGATGCATCTGGGAATGGAAGCAGGATATCTTTGCAACCAATAACCCAACGCTGCGTGAGTCGGTCGGTGAAATCTCTTTGGCAGGAACGAAGCGGCGAATTCAAGATTGGCTAGACCGCAGGGGAGGCTACCCGCAACGCGGCGATCCAGGCGAATATTCATTTTTCGCCGAGGAATGTTTTCCCACGCCAACCGACCGACGTAGTTTCTTTCAGAAATATGTGAAGCTTGCGGTGCCGTTCCTTGGCTACCGGCTGATGCCCCTACTGGTAAGGAACGGTCTGCTTCGGACAGTTTGGACGACGAACTTCGACGGCCTGCCCGCGCGTGCCTGTGCGGCGGAAAATGTGCCGTGTGTGGAAGTCGGCATCGATACTCAACATCGGGTATCTTTGGTGCCCGCTCCGGGTGATCTACGCGTTGTTTCTTTGCACGGTGACTATCGTTACGATGCTCTAAAAAATACGACGACCGAACTGCAATCGCAAGAGGCGGAGTTGAGAAAGGAACTGGCCTTCGAAGTCCAGGACCATGATCTGCTAGTTCTTGGATACAGCGGTCGGGATGCTTCATTAATGGACGCACTGACGGACGCATACGGCACGCGTCGGGCGGGACGACTCTATTGGTGTGGCATGCGGCCAGAGCCCTCGGCCGACGTGGAAAAACTGCTGCAAGCCGCAACAACGTCAGGCCGCGAAGCCTTTTATGTGCAATCGTCCGGTTTTGACGATCTGATAGAGCGAATAGCATTACGCCTGCTAGAAGATGCGGAATTGCAGAAAGCTAAAGACATTCTTACGTCTTTGACGAAAGAGACCGGACGGGAAGGCCATTTCCAGGCGCGATCAGGTCCGGTAACGAGTTTGGTAAAGAGTAACGCCTATCCATTGACTGTTCCGACGGAGGCCATGAAAGTTGATTTGGCATATCCGGAAAATGTGTTACGACGAACGTGGCTGAACGAAGCCATGAGCGGTGTGGATGGCGCGTGGGTTGCGCTGAATTCCGGAGCTTTGGTACTGGCGTCCGTCGCTGCGACGCGATCGTCATTGGGTACATTCTTGAAAGGTTCTCCGGTGACGCTTCCCATTTCACCCGAAGACCTCGCGAAGGAGCCCAGTGTGCAAGGGCTAATGCGTGAAGCGCTGGTGCGGAGCGTAGCTCGAAGTTGCCGGATCGAGTCCGATGGCCGGAGAATTTGGGAGCCGAAATCTCACGAGAAGAGGCCTTACGATCAGAAGAGTTTCGCGATTCACCGGGCACTTTCTTTCAGGCTCGCGATCCTCAAGGGCAAGACCTGTGTATTGCTGACTCCAGAAATTGTCGCCAAGGCGATGAATGGTGATCCTGCCGGCGAGGATGCAACGAAGGTCTTGCGGAACGCCGTCTACGGATATCAGCACAATGACGTTTACGATGCCGACCTGAGATATTGGACTTCCAAAATTACGGATGTAGATATCCCTGATGCTTCCGGCCAGACTTTTCTAATCGGGAAAACCCCATTATATGCGGGCTTGCATCAATCGCACCGGTCTGCTCTGAACGTCAAGTATCAAAGATTTTCGAGCTTTAGCGGGTTTGTTGTGGACGATGCGAAGCTGGTTTTTAGCTCTAAGAGCGGAACCGGAGAAGCGAAGGATGCCAACCCGTTGCACGGACTTGCCAATAATCGGCCTTGGGACTACTCGGTCACAAGTGCCGGGGTTTCCACGTCAGCGGACATTGCCGCGATCTGCCCAGCCGCCCATGCGCGCATCCTGGAGCAATTTCTTTGTCAGATGGAAGAGCGAAGCGAACCGGACCGAACGGAGAGGGACTACCTGCAATCCTTTCCGGGCTTCGCTGCCAGCTTCTGTTTGCCCCTTACGCACGCGAGGCGTGGAGAAGCGCTCTGGCAGGACCTTGCGGTAAGCCCTTCGGGGACTGCCCTCGAAGGTGCGAAGCAGGTTGCACGAATCATTTGCGTGGCATTGGATCGGATTCGGGGCTTGAATCCCGGGGCCATCGTCGTTATTTTCATTCCCAAAGCCTGGTCTCCATACGAATTGGTTGACGAGGGAGATGAGCACTTCAACTTGCACGATTTCGTCAAGGCATATGCAGCGCGCAATGGTCAAAGTACGCAACTGCTCCGGGAGAAAACGGTCCTTCCGGCTGTCAGCTGTAGGGTCAAGTGGTGGCTCTCGCTCGCTTTCTATGCAAAAGCCATGCGTACGCCCTGGCGTTTGGATTGCCTGGACGAGGACAGTGCATTCGTGGGAATCGGATATAGCCTAGAAGGGCCCGCGCTCCGTAAGCGGCACGTTCTTCTTGGGTGCAGCCACATTTACAGCGCACGTGGCGAAGGACTGCAATTCAGGCTCGGACGTATCGAGCACCCCATTATCCGCGGTCGTAATCCGTTTATGTCGCTCGATGACGCTCGGCGGACCGGAGAAACAATACGCCAACTCTTCTTCGACGCCCGAATGAGGCTTCCCAAACGCGTCGTGATTCACAAGAGAACGCACTTCACGAAGGAAGAACAGGAGGGTTTGGCACAAGGCCTAGAAGGCGTACAGAACGTCGAACTGATTGAGATCAACACGGAAGAGTCGATCCGTTTCCTGGCCTCAAGGTTGCAAGGTGACAAACTCACAATCGACCGATTCCCGATGCCACGTGGGGCCGCAATCGTTTTGGCAGATGATAGCGCGCTGCTCTGGGTGCATGGGCATGCGCCAAGTGTGCAGAATGAGCGGTTCAAGTATTACCAGGGAAAGCGTCGCATTCCTGCTCCCCTTCTGATAAGGCGATACCGAGGCGACTCGGATCTGGATTTGGTGTCGCGCGAGATCCTTGGACTGTCGAAAATGAATTGGAATCATTTTGACTACTACTCACGTCTTCCGGCGAGTCTCGACTCCGCAAGTGCTATTGCAAGGGTTGGGACATATCTCAGCCATTATGGTTCGGCGCCGTATGACTATCGATTGCTGATCTAGGAAGCCGTGGACTAGTTGCTGCTCTGGCACGGCTATTCCGGCCGGGAATAGCTCTCGCCCCAGGATTCATTGGACAATCGAAGCGCCTGGAATCAAGTTAGTTAACATCCAGCTGCGGTTGAGGTCATGCCATGTCTGAATTCGCTCGAAAACCAGCCGAGTCCTCCCACGCCCTCCACACGGTTTCCGGCCCTTCGGCTGGGCCGCCGACTGAACTAGCTCGCGAGAAGCACTACTCGATCATCGAGATCGCCGAGCTCTGGGCACTCAGCGAGAAGACCGTTCGCAAAATATTTGAAAGGGAACCAGGAGTGATTCACTGGAGCACAGAAGAAAGGGTGCACAAGCGCGGATACCGGACGCTCCGAGTGCCTGAGACGGTCCTTGACCGCGTTCATCGAAAGCTACGCAGAGCAAGCTAGAGACAACTACCCTGCAGAAGGCGGGATCAATCTCCATCAGGCGCTTTTCGCGCGCTTCGGCGATTTGCGTTTTCCCGTTTGGTTTCCTGCATTCAGTACAGTCCAAGACTTTCGCACGTTGACCGCAAGCTGCTCCTGCCGCGCCTTGACCCATGGCGCGTAGTGCTTCTCTGTGATCTTCACGCTTTTATGACCAAGCAACATTGAGACCTGTTCGAGCGGGACTCCGGCGAGCAGCATCTCGACCGCGAATGTGTCCCGAAACATGTGCGGGTGGCAACGCTTGGGAGATCCGTCGTCGCTGCGCAAGTCTGCGATTTTGAAGAGGCGTCGGAAACTCCGCTGCCAATTACCAACTACCGACTTCGGCGAACCGTTGCCAGACCAGAAGAAATATCGCGGATTAGGACTGGGGCCTGGCGGAATAGTTCTCAATGCCTCCGCCACATCCGGAGGCAGCGGAACGTAAACAGGACTGCCGGTTTTGGCACGATACAGAAACAATTCGCCATGTTCATTTAGCCGGCGCCGTTCCATGGTGACGGCGTCCCTGATCGCCAGTCCACTCCAGCGCATGAGCAAAGTCAGAATCCGCAGACGGGTTGCTTGGTTCCGGCATTCCACCCAGCCTTTGGGCTGATAGATATAAGTTGCGTCCATGATCTTGTCGAACTCGGGCGCAGGGAAGTAATCCGTCGGAGGACCATCTGCTCTGATTCGACCCAGCAGAACTGAGGGATTGAACTTGATCCAGCCGAGTCGCAGGCAGTAGTAAAAGAAGCCGATCAACCGCTCCTGTTTCTTTTTCTTCGCGAGCGGGCCATCGGTCCAAGTGTCACGAAAGCCTTCCAGGTCGGCAGTCGTGATCTCAGTGATGTGTACGAATCCGTTGGACGTAGCCCACACGAGGAACTGCTTCTCGAAGATCGTCGTCAGCTTATCGAGAGTCGAGTCGGCCAAATTTTCGTTGCGCTTGCTGTTCAGAAAACGTGACACGGCCTCTTTGACGGTGACGAGAGCAGGCTTCGGTCGGGAGGCCTCTTCAAGTCCTTGCTGCTTCGCCTCATATTCCTCTTCCAGTTTGCGTTTGAAGTCCTCAGCCCTTTCCCAACTGCGGGTCTTGGCGCTGCGACGAATGAAGGGGCCATCCGATCCGAGAATGCCATTGACCCACTTTGGACAGCGACAACGCTTGTAGTTGATGTCGTCGGAAGGGCAGGGGGGATAGTGGCGGGAATAAACCGAGAGCATGGAATCAGCACCTTTGCCGAATCCATTGTACGTTTATTGTACGATTTTATCTATCATTTTATAACTATCGTATTATCAGTAGTTTATAGTGGTGGAGGCGGCGGGAGTCGAACCCGCGTCCGAAAATGTTACTGGGCAAGAGACTACATGCTTATTCGCGTTCATGCCCCGGGCGTTTGGCGTCATTGCTGACGCTTCCCCCTGGACGTTCGCAGCCTCCGCTCAGAACGGACAAGAAACGGGTGCCGCTAGCCTGAGATCTTAGCCTCCCTCCCCAGACGTAGAAGAGAAGAGCAGCCCTCTGTGTGACGCTCGCTCACCGCCCGAGGACGAAGCGGTGGAAAGCGGCTGCCTAATTAATTAGGCTGCGTATGCCATTTGTTGATTGGCAATTATCATTTTGCCCACGATTGCGGGTGTGTGCACCCCGGCATGCCTCTTGGCCGCAAGCATCTCCGTCGAAGCCGTGACGCCCCCATTTTGGGATGGACCATGCAAAGAACTACTTCCAGACTAGGTGGAAAAAGAAGCGAAGTCAAACCACAGCATGACGCGCGCCTTCCTGCCTGATGTTACTTAAGTTCGAAAGTGGTTAGATCCTTCAAACTAAGAACCACAGACCAATCGCCCCTAAATGCCTAACGACTTGCCTCGATAGAGCGGAAGCGATTTGCAAATCTCCGTGATTTTATGGCCTTGCTCGGGGGTCAGGTTCAGGAATTCAAAACCATACACTCTGCCTACGGCTCGACGCACCAAGGCTGATACCTTGCCGGCCGCAATCGGCTCCAGTTCTACCGTCTCGTTTACGGTCAACGAATCGGACGTGATCGCTGACATGCCACTTTGACTGATTTCGATACTGATCCCCTGCATGCCTAGGCCGTCCGCGGATCGAATAGTGATTGGGGTACTGAATCGATAGCGCGGATACCGCCTCCGGTCAGGCGCGGTTTGGGATGGCCCCTCAGGACTCAGGTCAGCTCGCATGTGCTATTTTCTCGTACGGTTAAGACATCGGCGGGTGTGCGAATTTACATTAGTGGAACTCGACGTGTTTTTTGCATCTTCCCGCTGTTGCCCACATCTGACTTAGAGCGCCAAGCTGCGAGCTAGGCGTTGACTTAATATGAATTTCATCGTCCAACGCTGTCAGGAGACCTGCCCGTGAAGTCGGAGTGCCTGCCTTTCAGCCAGATTCCGCATACGACTCGTATTTTTAGCGATTTCCTGTCCGACTATTCCAAAGTTCAGCAGTTCTACCCCCGATCGGCATACTTCGATCAATGGTTCAAGGACGAAGCTTCGAGTCTGCATTATGACGCCGAAAGGCGACAGCGTGTTTCCGCGATTCTCGAACGCCAAAATCGATCATGGGGCGCATCCGAGAAAACGGTCGAAAATATTGCTCGACTTCGAGCCGGCGCTTCGGCAGTCGTGACCGGTCAGCAAATCGGACTTTTCGGCGGACCGTTGTTTTCGATTTTTAAGGCGTTGAGCGCAGTCAAACTGGCTGACCACGCGACTCGATCTGGCATCAATAGCGTACCGGTTTTCTGGCTCGCCACCGAGGACCACGATCTGGCTGAAGTGAATCAGGTCGCAATTCCAGGACCCGATTTCTCTCTGCAGAAGCTGACGGCAGCGGTTGTTGGTCTACAAGATGCTCCCGTAGGGACACTGCGATTGGGCGCCGAGATCCAGGCTGTCGTGGAAATTGCATCCGGACTG
>DATHMV010000005.1:0-223049 GCA_035486715.1 Candidatus Aquilonibacter sp. | reverse complement strand
TGAGCTACAGGCCCGGTCCGCCGCGAAATTGCCGCGTCTCGCTAGGCCGCGTCGCACACGCTGTTTGGTGCGGAGCGGCTCCAAATGGTGGAGCTGGTCGGGATCGAACCGGCGACCTCCTGAGTGCAAATCAGGCGCTCTCCCAGCTGAGCTACAGCCCCAAAAAAATTAATCGAGGCCAATTGGATGCAGGACAACCGGCGCCAGGCCGGCTGCCACTCTAACTACTTCCTGAACTTAGAGCAAAGAGTCCGGAACGTACTCCGGTCGTCCGCCATCAGTTGCCTGACAGCCTTCGGCCGGGTTGGACTGGAACGGCTGCCGCTCGTACACTCAGAGCGGCTCCAGCCACGGTCTCTTTAGAAAGGAGGTGATCCAGCCGCAGGTTCTCCTACGGCTACCTTGTTACGACTTCACCCCAATCATGAGTCATACCTTGGGCCGCTGCCTCCTTGCGGTCAGCATGCGGACTTCTAGTACAACCCACTTTCGTGATGTGACGGGCGGTGTGTACAAGGCCCGGGAACGTATTCACGGCGGCGTTCTGATCCGCCATTACTAGCGATTCCAGCTTCATGCAGGCGAGTTGCAGCCTGCAATCCGAACTGAGGACGGTTTTTGGCGATTAGCTCCCCCTCGCGGGTTGGCAGCGCTTTGTACCGCCCATTGTAGCACGTGTGTGGCCCTGGACATAAAGGCCATGATGACTTGACGTCATCCCCACCTTCCTCCAACTTATCGCTGGCGGTCTCCTGAGAGTTGCGCCTTGCGGCATGCCAACACAGGACAAGGGTTGCGCTCGTTGCGGGACTTAACCCAACATCTCACGACACGAGCTGACGACAGCCATGCAGCACCTCGACTCCAGTCCCTTGCGGGAAGTCCCTGTTTCCAAGGATTGTCCGAAGCCGTTCGAGCCCAGGTAAGGTTCTTCGCGTTGCGTCGAATTAAACCACATGCTCCACCGCTTGTGCGGGCCCCCGTCAATTCCTTTGAGTTTCAGCCTTGCGACCGTACTCCCCAGGCGGATCGCTTAACGCGTTAGCTCCGGCACGGCAGGATTGGGTACCTGCCACACCAAGCGATCATAGTTTAGGGCTAGGACTACCAGGGTATCTAATCCTGTTTGCTCCCCTAGCTTTCGTGCATCAGCGTCAGTAATGGTCCAGTGAGCCGCTTTCGCCACAGGTGTTCCTCCCGATATCTACGCATTTCACCGCTACACCGGGAATTCCACTCACCTCTCCCATACTCAAGCACGGCAGTTTCCGTTGCAGGCTCCGAGTTGAGCCCGGAGATTTCACAACAGACTTACCGCACCGCCTACGCACCCTTTACGCCCAATAATTCCGAACAACGCTTGCACCCTCTGTATTACCGCGGCTGCTGGCACAGAGTTAGCCGGTGCTTCTTCATCCGGTACCGTCATAATCGTCCCGATCGAAAGGAGTTTACACCCCAAGGGGCTTCATCCTCCACGCGGCGTTGCTGCGTCAGGGTTTCCCCCATTGCGCAAAATTCCCCACTGCTGCCTCCCGTAGGAGTCTGGACCGTGTTTCAGTTCCAGTGTGGCCGTGCGCCCTCTCAGGCCGGCTACCGATCTTCGCTTTGGTGGGCCGTTACCCCGCCAACTGGCTAATCAGCCGCGACCCCCTCTTCAAGCGCATTGCTGCTTTGATCTTGCGATGTTATGCGGTATTAGCCCCGGTTTCCCGGAGTTATTCCACACTCGAAGGTAGGTTAGTCACGTGTTACTCACCCGGTCGCCACTTTACTCATGGATTGCTCCACTTTCTCGTACGACTTGCATGTGTTAGGCACGCCGCCAGCGTTGATTCTGAGCCAGGATCAAACTCTCGTTTGAAACCTGATGTCTGCCGACGGGTAGTTGGCAGACTGCCATCGCCGAGGCTCGAAAAGCCCGGGATGGCGCCACCACTCAGCTTCGCCTTCCCCGAGGGGAAATTGAAGACCGTGGTGGTCTATCTTGTGAGATCGTTCAGACTTATGCCCGAATGATTTCTCACGACTGGCACGTTCAACCTAGTTGTCAAAGACCGAATCGCGATCCGCCGAGGCGGCACGAATTCAGTCCAGGCGAAACGCTACTAGAGCATTCCGACTGTCCTCGAAACTTTACAACCATACAGTGCGGCTTATATCCCGTCAATCATCACTTCCCACAGAATTTCCAGATGATTTCCACATCGGGAATTCGCGAGGACGGGGAGAGCTGCCATCGACCAGCAGGTTCCTCACCGGGCTTGCAGCCCGATTCGGAATGACAATGCTTTTGGTGGGCGCTCATTACAGCGCGCAACAGTATGGTCTTCCGCTCGGAACTGGATGCCACTTTCGGCGCAACGCATTTTGCGACAGCCCGGACGGAAGACAAAAAATTGAGAAAAGATCCTTATTACTTGGAGGTCCTTGCTTTGAAGGTACCCTTCGGAAGTGTCTTGCTTTCCGAATGAAGTCCCGTGGCCGGGACGATTGAGAACTTAATTTGCTCTCTGGAAACTTTGATGCCGGGCACGCACGAGAGTTGCAACAAAATCCGGCTCAGCCACACATCTGCTCTCGGTGGATTGTTTATAGCAGATGAATGGGGGTGGGTGTCAAGGGGTAGTTTATAAAGTTGGTTCGGGTTGCGATTTCTGCGCCCGTTGCTGCCGTAGCTTAGGGCCAACTGGACACAATAGCGTCCTCCCCGTAAGATGTGTCGTCAGAAAAGCCACGAAAGATGATTGATCAGACTGTCTCTCACTACCGTGTCGTCGAGAAACTCGGCGGCGGAGGTATGGGGGTCGTTTACAAAGCTGAGGACACGGACCTTGACCGCTTTGTCGCTCTCAAATTCCTGCCGGACGATGTCGCGCAAGATGCGCAGGCTCTGGCCCGCTTCCAACGCGAAGCCAAGGCCTCCTCGGCGCTAAATCACCCGAACATCTGCACGATCTATGAGATCGGCAAGCACGGTGTGCAGTCCTTCATCGCCATGGAGTTTCTGGATGGCGTGACGCTGAAGCATCGGATAGGAAACAATCCGATGGAAGCGGATGCAATCTTATCGCTCGCGATCGAGATTGCTGACGCGCTCGATGCGGCTCACGCGAAAGGTATCGTTCATCGCGACATCAAGCCGGCCAATATTTTCGTCACCGAGCGCGGACACGCGAAGATTCTCGACTTCGGATTAGCGAAGGTTACGTCTGCGGCATCTTCTTCCAGCCAGATCGCCTCTGCGAATACACAGACCGTGGAGGAACAACACCTGACCAGCCCCGGCTCTACGCTGGGGACGATTGCCTACATGTCGCCGGAGCAGGCGAGGGGCAAGGATCTGGATACCCGCACTGACTTGTTCTCGTTCGGGGCGGTGCTGTACGAGATGGCGACGGGGAGGGTGCCATTCCATGGTGAAACTTCGGCGGTCATCTTCGATGCCATCTTGCACGCCGACCCTCCGCAGGCGATTCGTTTCAACCGCAACATTCCTGCCCGGCTGGAAGACATTATCAATCGTGCGCTCGAAAAGGATCGCGAACTCCGCTATCAGCACGCTTCGGAAATGCGAGCGGAGTTACAACGGCTGAAGCGGGACTTGGAGACGGGACGGGTGCGGGCGGCGAGTTCGGGCACAGTTCCGGCTGCGCCGGCGATTCCTGTGCAATCAGCAACGCCGGAGGCCCGGGTCTCTGATCCTCAGGTTTCGAGTCCGGCATCGTCTGCCGTTCCCGTGGCGGCATCAGGCTCCTCGGCTTCGCATGCAGTACAAGAAGCAGCCCTGTCGGCAGCCGGCAAGACGCCGCTTTGGAAAATACTCGTTCCGGCAGCCGCAGTGCTCATCGCGCTGGTTGTGGTCGGCCTATATCTGCGCTCGCGTTCTTCATCTTCCACTGCGAGCAGCACACCGCTCACCGAGAAGGACACGGTCGTGCTCGCCGACTTCGATAACAGCACCGGCGACGCAGTGTTCGACGGTGCGCTCAAGCAGGCTCTCGCCGTTGAACTGGGGCAATCGCCTTTTCTGAATATTCTTTCGGACCGCAAAGTCGTGGGAACCCTGAAGCTGATGGGACGCCCCGCGACCGACCGCATCACCCGCGAAGTGGCGACCGAGTTGTGTCTGCGCACCGGCAGCAAGGCGTTTATTTTGGGGACGATTTCCAACCTCGGCGGACAGTATGTGATCGGCATCGACGCGGTCGGTTGCAGCTCCGGGGATACGCTGGCCAAGGAGCAGGAGCAAGCCGCCAACAAGCAAGACATATTGAAGGCGTTGAACGCGGCTGCCGCAAAACTGAGGACTCAACTGGGCGAATCGCTGGCCTCAGTTCAGAAGTTCGATGTTCCAGTAGAAGCGACGACGCCCTCGCTAGAAGCGCTGAAAGCTTTTAGCCTGGGCATTAGCACCTTCCGCGCCAAAGGCAATGCCGAGGCCATTCCGTTTTATAAACGGGCGATCGAACTCGATCCCAATTTTGCCGCCGCCTATGCCGCCCTGGGAGTTGTCTACAACAACCTTGGGCAGGCGAGTCTCGCCGCGGAAAATTTAAAGAAGGCTTACGATCTTCGCGATCGTGTTAGTGAACGGGAAAAATACCGGATCACCGCCGCGTACTACCTGACGGATACGGGTGAGATTGAGCAGGCAACGCAGGTATTTGAAATGTGGGCCAGAAGCTATCCGCTGGATACCGTTCCACGGGGCAATCTGGGTGCGATTTATGGAATTCTCGGGCAGTATGACAAGGCTCTCCTGGAATTACAGGAGGCCCAACGCCTGGAGCCAACGGCGATTGGCTATGCCGACCAGGTTTCGCTTTATCTAGCTACCGGCCAGATGGACGAGGCCGAGGCAGCGGTCGGGGATGCAGAGAAGGGCAACTTTGTAGGCGATTTCCTGCATTTGTTCATTTATCAGATCGATTTCGTCAAAGGAGATCGTGCTGCAATGGATCGGGAAGTGGCCTGGGCTTCCGGAAAGCCGGGAGTTGAGGATGCTTTGCTTTCGTTCCAGTCGGATACCGAGGCTTACTCGGGGCACCTGACGCAGGCGCGGGACTACTCGCGCCGTGCCGTCGATGCCGCCGTACGCTCCGACGCTAAAGAGTCGGCCGCAATCTGGCAGGTGAATGAAGCCTTGCGCGAAGCAGAGTTCGGAAATGCGACCCTCGCCCGGCAAGATGTCGCGGCAGCGTTGAAGCTGGCTCCCGGCCGCGATGTGAAGCTGCTCTCGGCTTTGGCGCTGGCTCGAACCGGTGAAACCGCGCAGGCAAAAGCTTTGGCGGATGACCTGGAGAAGAACTATCCCTCAGAAACCGTTCTGAAGGTCTATTGGTTACCGACGGTACACGCTGCATTGGACCTCGTTGCCAACGATTCGACGAGGGCGCTCGAATCCCTGGAAGCGGCCGCTCCCTACGAGCTAGGACAGCCTCAGCAGTTTCAATTGGGAACCATGTACCCGGTGTACGTGCGTGGCCTGGCGTATCTGGCCGCTCACAACGGAGCCGCCGCGGGGGCACAATTCCAGCGGATACTCGATCATCCTGGGCTTGTGGTCAACTTCCCGACGGGCGCGCTCGCGCATTTGGGACTGGGCAGGGCTTATGCGATGTCCGGCGACACCGTCAAAGCCAAGGCCGCTTATCAGGAGTTTTTCACGCTCTGGAAGGATGCCGATCCCGACATCCCCATCCTTAAGCAAGCGAAAGTTGAATACGCGAAGCTGCAGTGAGGTCCGCGGCGCTGAAGTGCCGCTCTTCCACGGTATTCCATGGGCCTCGTTTCATTGCAAGGGCGGTGACAGAATTTGAATTGCAAAGCCAGCTTCTCTCGCACACAAGCAGTTGACTTGGCGGCATTGTGTTCTGTAGATTCTGTTTGAACTGAAAGTACTGATATGGCTACTTTGACTGGGGTGCAGAAGCAATACATCCTGCACTGGGGCGAGATGGGAACGCGGTGGGGAATTAACCGCACGGTGGCGCAGATTCATGCGCTGCTGTATTTGTCGCCGCGGGCGCTGCCGGCGGAGGAGATTGCGGAAACGCTGAGCGTGGCGCGGTCGAATGTGAGCACGTCGATCCGGGAGCTGGAGGGTTGGGGGATTGTGCGGGCGGTACATGTGCTGGGCGACCGGCGGGAACATTATGAGTCGATGAAAGACGTCTGGGAGATGTTCCGGCTGGTGGTGGAGCAGAGGAAGCGGAGAGAGATCGATCCGACTCGGGAGATGTTGCGGAGAAGTTTGGAGGAGCTGGACCCGAAGGAAGCGGGGGCGGAGTTTACGCGGGAGCGGATTGCGGCGATGGCGGGATTTTTTGATGCGGTGACGGAGCTGCATGATGAGATGAAGCGTCTGCCTACGGGGACGGTTAGGAAGTTACTGCGGATGGGGGCTCGGGTTCGGGGGAAGAAGTAGCTAGTACCTAGTTACTCGTTTCTGGGTTCGTTGAGTGGGTAGGGATGCTTCGACTACGCGAGATTCGTCCTACGGACGATCTCGCTTCGCTCTGCATGACAAGGTTTTTATTGTGGCATTTTATTTATGACATCTTCACAAAAGGATATGGAAATGGTGGAGTTGGGTGCGGCTAAAAAGATTTGGATGACTTTGACGGGGTTGCCGCTGACGATTGAGCTGGAGTGGCCGTTTCACCGGTCGACTTCGGGGGCGGATTTTTGGGTGCTGCATGGGGATATCCGGATTGTGGGGTCGGATGGATTGCATGCGCCGGTGGCGGTAAATTTGTCGGCTACGGTACGGGAGGTCTTGCCGTCGCTGGAGCCGAATGATGCGGAAGCGCCGGTGATCAATGCGCTGCGCAAGGAAGTGGACCGGCGGCAGATTGAGTTTGTGAAGTCGGGGAAGCTTGTGCCGCTGGCGTTTTCGAGCCGGCATTATGACTTCAAGCGGCAGAAGTGGGTGTTTGGCAAGGCTTCTGATGAGGTGATTGCTACTTTTATTGAGAGGAAGGTTTATTGGGAGACGGTCGCTGGTGCCCAGTACCTAGTACCTGGTGGTGAGGGTACTGGGGGCGGAGGTGCGCCGGTTGGCGGCGGTGCTGAGGGCGGCGGACATCAGGTTCCTCACTCCGTTCGGAATGACAATAGTGAGAAGTCCGCTCATTCCGATAAGAAAGTTTGGATTGGGGATCCTACTGAGGCGCAGTATTTGGAGACTACTCCGGCGCATTTGATTGAAGTTGCTGGGCGGTTGGTGGCGGAGGATGGTTTGGTGCGGGTCGAAGGCGAGTTTGCGGAGGCTACTTCGAGGCTGATGGGGCAGGCGGAGAGATTTGAAACAGCTATGCGGACGGCTATGGAGGAGTTGGAGAAGAAGCACGCGTTTGAGAGGGGGTAAAACGGAACTTCTATTGCGACGGATTCACGCGGATTTCCACGGATAAAATCTTTTTTTAAATTGCTGCTTTCTCGATCAGCTTGCTGATCGTCCTTCCGAATTACTTCTTGAGAACAGTCCCCAGCAGAATCTTGGCGCTATGGCGTAGTTTAACTGGACCAGGATGATGGCGGTGATGGCGTAATAGGTATTGATGAAGCATAGGGCGGCGCCGGCGGCGTAGAGGGATTGGGCTACTACTATACGTTGGATTACCGCTGGATGGATTTCTTGGGGGAGATCGTCGGCCAGGAGTTGGGCGCGGGTGGCGTAGCTCCAGCTCCAGTACAGGATCGCACCGAGTGCGAGGATGTTACTCCAATAGAGAAGAAGCGCGGTACGGTAGTGGATGAATTCCGCCAGTAACGCGGTGGAAAATGGGGTGAGACAGATGGCGCAGAGGAAGGCGATGTGAATCCAGGCGAGGTTGCGGTCGGAGCGGGCGAAGTAGTTGAGTTGAGTTTGCTGGCCGACCCAGAAAATTCCGTTGGTCATGACGCTCATAAAGAAGATGAGCAGGCGCGGCGAGAGTAGGATGAGCATGTGGCACAGGTCGTGCTCGGAGTGAACGGCTTCGGCGGCGGGAACGTGGAGGTCGAGAACCAGGAGCGTCATGGCGACGGCGAAGATGCCGTCACTGAGGGCAGCAATGCGATCGACGCTCTGTCCGGCAACACGGTTGTAGAGTGAGGGCATCCAACCGGAGTTTATCGGCTCTCGCGCGGAAGTCAAAAGCTTTCGTCGCTGAGGGCGCTGAGAAAGGCCGCGGGGTTCGCGGAGATATGGGGCGGAATGCTGCTTAAGATAGCTGGCGGTTGGGGGCGTGGTTGCTTGTCTTTTGTGATGTTGTGTTTGCTGGTCGTGATGGCCCGGAACCTCGTGTGGGCGCAGGGCAATGAGCCGGCGCCGACCCCCCCTGCGCAGAACTCGGGACAAGCGCCGGGGAAAGAACTTCCGGATGCGCCGGATGCCAGCAAGAAAGATGAGAATGGAAATCCGGTGCAACAGGTGGAGGATAAGACGAAGCAAGTAGTGGTGATGACCAAGGACACGGCGACGGCGGGAATACTGAAAGCGCGGGATTGGGAATCGTCTCGGATTGCGGGCATTTATGTGGGCAAGAATCGGAAGCTGGTTACGCTGACTACGAAGCAGCGGGAGGACATTTATTTACACCAGACACTGACTACGCCCGAAGCTTATGGAAAGCGGATGTTTGCAGCGCTGATCGATCAAGCACGCGGAGTGCCAGCGTGGCAAGGTGGGATTGGCGGGTATGGTGAGCGGTGGGCGTCGCGGGAGGGGCAGTTTATTACGGCGAATTCGCTGGCTGCTTTGGGGAATGCGAAGCTGGGATACGAAGTTCGTTATGACCGCTGCAAATGCGAGGGAACCTGGCACCGGGCACGGCATGCGATTATCAGAAATTTTTTGACTTACGACCGGAGCGAGGAGACGCTGCGTCCACAGTGGGCTTTGTTCGGCGGGGCATTTGGCGGCGGGGTAGTGGCCACGGCATGGAAACCTAGTCCGAAGAATGCCTGGGTGAATGGAGGGTGGGCGGTGGTGGGGCAGGCCGGGTATGGAGCGCTGCTGAATTTTATTACGGAGTTTGCGGTGGAGATTAACCGGAAGCAGGGGGTGGGGCAGTAGGGATTTGTTCGGTGTCTTGACATGTGTCACGACACGCGGTAGTATCACAGGTATGGATGCAACCGTGGAGCAATTGAAGAAGATTCGCGAAGGGCAATCGCTGTCGCAAGAAGGCTTGGCGCGGATGCTGGGGGTGTCAGTACGAACCGTGGTACGTTGGGAAAATGGCCAGTCAAAGCCAAGCCCTTTGGCCAATGAAAAACTGGAAGCAATTGTTCTCGGTCGATTTGAAGGAGGTTCTGATGGGACTCGATCTCGATCCTAAATATGCGTTAACCATTCTTAGTCCGGTTAATTATCAGGTGTTTCACAAAGTGGCGGACTCACGCAAAATTTCTCTGAAAGATCTGTGGGATTTGGGCCCGTCAAAAGAAGCAATTTCCGAAAGCGTGAGACAGTTGAGTAAGGCCGGACTTATTGGAGAAGTCCCTTCCAGCCTGGAAGATTTTTCCACTTACTATGTGACCGCCGATGGTTTAACTGCGGAACGGCAGATGCGGAGGCTCGATCCGAACCTGCTTAGTTCGTTGGTAAGGTAACGGTTCCGCGATTTATTAGTTGCCTTGCTTCCAAGCGTTGGCAACGGCAGTAGCGGCGGCTAAATTCCTATCTGTAAACGCCAAGGCCTTGTACAGGACGGCGTTCTCTCCATGCGCTTTGGCTAGAGCCTGAATTTCCACGAAGGCGGCATTCCCAAGCTTATTGTCAATGTAGGTTTCGAGTTTGCCTTCATCTAACTGCTGCAGCTCGAGTGCGATCTTGTTCTTTTCCCGATCTTCGTCTCTAGCCTGCTTCAAAATAGCCGCAGCGACGGCATAGTCGCGCGCTTTTGCGATCCAATCTTCGATAGTGAGAACGCCCTTGTCGAGAAAAGTGATGTTGGTATTGCTCATGATTCCCTGAAAGGCAAAGACTCCGAAGAATCCGTTGAGGAAGGCAGCGAAGGCGAGCAATGGAGTGGGGAGCGGGACGAGCGAAGCGAGCAAGGCCGCCACGCTATTGCCGAGCGCGAGGATGGCCACATAAAGGGGGAACGGCCCATTCCAGTAGGAGGCCTTAGCGCTTACCTTGGATTTGGCGGGAATTTCGATGAGAGCAATCAGAAGGGTGAGAGCAATCGCGCACAGCATGCTGTTGCGCAGCAGTGGGCCAGAGGGCGAAGCTGGGGATGGCTGCGAACCAGCAGATTGGGAGGAAGAAGTGGGAGAAGTGGAAGGCAACGGGGAACCCTGATTCGGTTGCGCAGTTGTGCTCAGACAGGCCGCAGAGCTGGCCAGCAACAAAACAAGACAACGCAACTGGCGCCAGGAAATCGTTAACGCCTCACTGGATAGAAGCCCTCAAGCATTGGATTCACACCAAGAGGGCTGTCGGCGGAAGATTATACTCCTGCACGGTATAGAACAAGATCGGAAGTCTGAGATTTCCGGTTTTTGGAACGTTGGCGATCCACAAACGATTTCAAGTTTCGAGACTGTCGAGTTGAAGCTGCCATGAATTCACTTACAAGGGAACCTATATTGCCTTCAACCTGCCGAATGCCCCCGATGCGGATGCGTTTAGCTTCAATGACAGCGGACGGATCGGCGGATATATTATCGCGGCGAAGGGATAGTGCAAAGCGTATATTGCGACGGCGGCACAGTAAAGGAATGTTTTTTCAGCAACCTTTCTCAAGCTGGAGTATTGTAACCGGGTTCGTTGGGCTCCGTTCCAACGGTTGCTCAGGGCAATGCAGTCTGGATTTAATCACGTCAGTTCCTTTCACAAGGAGGCCACATGGCCGCAAATTCGATTCCTGTTTCAGAATTGCAGATCGAGGCCTGAAGTCTCCGGAGCAAATTCTTGTCCGCTGCTCCGGCAGGATCACTGCCGTTACCTCAGCGAACCTCCAGACCACTGTCCAGAATATTATTCCGCAAACCAAGCGCGTCGCCCTGGACCTAACTGATGTGAGTTACATGGATAGTTCTGGCCTCGGCGCTATCGTGGGTATTTATCTATCCGCCAGAAGACAAGAATGCGAGCTTAAGCTGATCAATCTGAATCAGCGCCCGAAGGAACTGTTTCGGCTCACAAATTTGGCCAAAATTTTTGAGGGTCACGAGGACATGTTGGGAATGACACCGGACTAGTTCAAGCTCGTTCTGATTTTCGTTCTGCGCGGAGACCAGTTTTGCCGTGACCGCTCGGGGCTGAAGCCCGGCTTTTTATATCTGCACTATCGGCACGACTGAAGTCGTGCCCTGAGTACGAAGCGTCACCACGGCTTCGGCGCGTCTTACGCCGCGTTCCTTTCAAAGAGAGTACCGGAAGGCAGGGATCCTTCGACTGCCTGAGATCGCCTGACGGCGATCTCACTTCGTTCAGGATGACAGAGATTCATCTGATTGACGTAACTTCTTACGACAATCAGCTATTGAAGCAGACCTCCGTTGGTGACGGGCGGTTCTTCGTCTGGGGCGATTACTACGGCTGCGGCTACGCGGTCGCCTGGCTCCAGGTGCAGGAGGCGGACGCCTTGGGCGTTGCGGCCGGATTCGCGGATGGTGGTTGAATCCATGCGGATGATTTTGCCGTAGTGGCTGATGAGCATGACTTCGGAGGTTTCGTCGACCTGGGCGATGCCGACTACTTTTCCGACGCGCTCGGTGGTTTTGAGATTGATTACGCCTTTGCCGCCGCGGTTGGTTAGGCGGTATTCGTCGGCGGCGGTACGCTTGCCGAAGCCGTTTTCGGTTACGGAGAGGATCAGGTCGCCTTTGACCGTCACGTCGACTACCTCTGCCTCGCCCTCGGCGGGCGCTTTCGCGCCCAGGACAGTGGAGGCGGCAGGCCCCACATGTTCCGTGCCTGGTTTCAGCGTGGTGGCCATGCCTACTACGTAATCGTCTTTGTCGAGATCGATGCCCCAGACTCCGTAAGCGGCGCGGCCCATCGGCCTTACGTGATTTTCGTCGAAGCGTACGGCCATGCCTTCGTGCGAGGCTAAGAAGACGATTTGATTGCCGTTGGTGATGCGGGCGGAGACCAGTTCGTCTCCATCTTCGATGTTGATGGCGTTGATGCCGTTGGAGCGGACGTGCATGAACTCGCGCAGCTCGGATTTTTTTACCAGGCCGTTGCGGGTCGCGAAAAAGATGTATTTGTTTTCTTCTTCCAGATTGCGGACGGCCAGCATGGTGCGGACGGTTTCGCCGGGTTGCAGTCCGATGAGGTTGCCGATGTGCTTGCCGCGTCCGGCGGCGCTTACGTCGGGAATTTCGTAGACCTTGAGCCAGTAGACGCGGCCTTTATTCGTGAAAATCAAAATGTAAGCGTGAGTCGATGCGAGGAAGAGATGCTCGACAAAATCTTCTTCGCGCGTCTTCATGCCGGTACGGCCCGTACCTCCGCGGCGCTGCATGCGGTAGGTGGAGATCGGCGTGCGCTTCATGTAGCCGGAGTGGCTGAAGGTAACGGCGACCTGCTCGTCGGCAATTAAATCTTCGAGGACGATTTCGGCGGCTTCGTCTTCAATGCGGGTACGGCGCTCGTCACCGTAGGCTTCTTTCACTTCTTCGAGCTCTTTGATGATGACTTTGCGGAGCTTGCTTTCGGAGGCGAGGATGGATTCGTAGTCTTCGATGCGCTCGCGAACTTCTTTCAGCTCGTTGGAAATTTCGTCGATGGAGAGACGAGTCAGGCGATGCAGTTGCAGTTCGAGGATCGCATCGGCCTGGCGCGCAGTGAATGGCTTTTCGGGATCGAGCTTGGGCGCGCGGCCGGTGGTGTTGATATCGATTTTTTTGCCGCCGAAGTAGGCGACCAAGTTTTCACGGGCGTCGGCGCGGTTGGCGCTGCCGCGAATGATGGCGATTACGTTGTCGAGATGATCGAGCGCGGTGATGTAGCCTTCGAGGATGTGCTCGCGGTCTTTGGCCTTCTGGAGCAGGAATGCAGTGCGACGGCGGACAACTTCGACGCGGTGATTGATGAAGAGCTTGATGGCTTCAATCAATCCGAGTTCGCGCGGCTGGCCGTTGACCACCGCGAGCAGGATCATGGAAAAACCTTCCTGCATGGAGGTGTTCTTGTAGAGCTGGTTCAAAACGATTTGCGGTTCTGCGCCGCGTTTGAGGTCGATGACGATGCGCATGCCGTCGCGATCGCTTTCATCGCGCACGTCGGAGATGTCTTCGATTTCTTTGTCGTTGACCAGTTGCGCGATGCGCTTGATGAGGACGGACTTATTTACCTGATAAGGAATTTCGGTGACGATGATGGCTTGCCGGTCTTTGGCGACGTTTTCAATGGCGGCTTTGGCGCGCATGGTGAAGCGTCCGCGGCCGGTGCGGTAGGCTTCGAAAATTCCGGCGCGTCCGTGGATGATGCCAGCGGTGGGGAAGTCGGGTCCCTGAACAAATTTTAGAATTTCGGCGAGCTGCGCGCTGGGATTGTTAATGAGCGTAATGGCGGCGTCGACGATTTCGGTTAGATTGTGCGGCGGAATTTTCGTGGCCATGCCGACGGCGATTCCGTCGGAGCCGTTGACCAGAAGATTGGGAATGCGCGTAGGGAGAACGTCGGGTTCGACTTCGCTGCCGTCGTAGTTGGGCCGAAAGTCGACGGTTTCTTTGTCGAGATCTTCGAGCAGCGCGGTTGCGACTTGCGCTAGTTTGGCTTCGGTGTAACGGTCGGCTGCGGGAGGGTCGCCATCGACGGAGCCGAAATTTCCCTGTCCGAAAATCAGCGGGTAGCGCAGGGACCAAGTTTGCGCGAGGCGGACTAACGCGTCATACACCGCGAGATTTCCATGGGGATGGTATTTGCCCATCACTTCGCCGACGATGCGGGCGCACTTGCGCGTGGCGCGATTGGGCTGCAAGCCCATCTGCTGCATTGTGAATAAAATGCGGCGATGGACGGGCTTTAGGCCGTCGCGGACGTCGGGCAGGGCGCGGCCGATGATGACCGACATGGAATAATCGAGATACGACTTGCGCATCTCGTCTTCAATGTTGACGGGTTGAATGTGCAGTGCGCCGGGACCGGTGGGGCCACCGTCGCCTCCGGGCGGCGGGGTCAGGGGGAGTTCAGGATTTTGATCGTCAGCCATAATTTGATTCGAGCTGCCAAGCGCGGAAAACGCGCTAAGCGGTTGCTTTTACAGGCAGTTAGTTGTTAATGGACAATGAATATTGTAGCACGGGTTAGGGGTTGGTAGGGGGTGGTCCTTAATTTACGGCGACATGATCAGCCGGTATCTGATTGTGCTATTGAGTCGGTTGTATGTGGACTAGAATGACCTCGCAATAGAGCACGTTTTCGATTTTTTGGGCGCGAGGAGTTAGAACCATGAAGGCGAAACGACAATATACGATCACAATAATGCTGGTTGGTTTGTTCGCATTGGTTGCGGTGGCGCAGGGTAGCCGGCACAAGAGGCAAACGCAGAGCGGTACGCCGGGACAATTCGATTACTACGTTCTGACGCTTTCGTGGGCGCCAGAGTTTTGCCATTCTCACGGCGACAGCCCTGAATGCCAGAGTGGGCATTATGGATTTGTGGTTCATGGGCTGTGGCCGCAATTTGCGACGAATGGCTATCCGGAAAATTGTTCGAATGCGCCGGGCTTGGCGGACCCCTCGAGCATGATCGACATTATGCCCGACCCCAAGCTGATTGCGCATGAGTGGACGACGCACGGAACCTGTAGCGGACTGGATGCGGATAGCTATTTCAAGCTGATACGACAGGCGTTCACTTCGGTTCACGTGCCGGGGAAATTTTCTGCTCCCGCGCAGAATTTTTCGGTGAGCCCAGCGGAGGTGAAAGATTCTTTCTTGCAGTCGAATTCTCAATTGCGCAGAGAGGATTTGACCGTGAGTTGCGGGAACAACTATTTGACAGCGGTATCGGTGTGCATGACGAAAGAGCTTGCGCCTACGGCTTGCCAAGCTTTGCGGGATTGCCGGGCGACTACGATCCGGGTTCCGCCGGTGCGGTAGATTTTTTGTTTGGTGTTGCGTTTTGCGTAGCATTGCCGGGTGCCGCAGGATTTCGTGGTGAGGCAGGGATGCTTCGACTCCGCCGCGGGACTTCGTCCTCGCGGCTGCGCTCAGCATGACAGGTGTTGGGTTAACACCTTGAAGGCCAAAGCTTAAATTGCCCTTTGATTAGGATTTCAATCGCAGCACTGAAGCGCTGCGCCACCAAAGATACGAAATCATGTTTCGAACTCGATTTAAGAATGAGATTGTTGCGGAATTTTTGCCGCCGGCGCGGGCGCGGAGGAAGGCGCGCGTGATTATTTTGTGCGATGGAATGCCTTCGATTCCGCGCAAGCAGGGGGTTTGCGAGTTTTTGGCGGCGAAGGGATTTTGGGTGGTGTATCCGCGGTATTGCGGTGCCTGGGAGAGTGATGGGGAATTTTTGCGGCGGTCGCCGCATTTGGACATTCTTGATGTGGTTGGCGAGTTGCCGAAGGGATTGACGGAGATTGCGTTTGGGCGGCGGTTTGCGCTTATGCCGGATGAGATTTTTGTGATTGGGGGAAGTTTTGGCGGGGCAGCGGCGATTTTGGCTTCGCTGGATGCGCGGGTGAATAAGGTGGTGGCGAATTGTCCGGTGACGGACTGGGGAATTCTCGATCGGGCCGACGAGATGGAAACTTCAAACCCGAATTACGCCGCTTATATTCGCGAGGCGTTTGGCAATGCTTACCGGCTGTCGGATACTGATTGGGAGAAGTTACGGAGCGGGAATTTTTATAATCCCTGGGCGCGGCGGGCAGAGATTGAGGCGGGGAAGGTTTTGCTTTTTCATGCCATGGATGATCCGCATGTGCCTTATGCGGGCAGCGTGCGGTTTGCGGAGGAGACTGGAGTGAGGTTGAAGTCGGTGAGGCGCGGCGGGCATTTGAGTACGGAGTGGGTTGTGCGGAAATATTGGGATGGGATCAAGAGATTTTTCGACTCTAAATGAATACATGCAACCTTGGTAGTCACCCTTTGGCTTTACGCATCAGGCCAGATAAGCGGGAGATCCCTTTCGCCATGCGGCTCAGGGCAGGCTCTTCGCTACGGCTGAAAAACGGCTCCGCTCAGGATGACAGGTCGTATGAAAGCCAAACTGCACCACTATCAAATCTTTAGAAACTTCAGCCCTTAGCTAAGGCACAAATTATAACATCATTCGATGCTATAATTGACGCCATGAGAACTACCGTTGCACTCGATGATGACCTTATTCGCACCGCCCAGGAGTTCACTGGGGTCGCGGAAAAGACGGCGTTGATCCGGGAGGCGTTGAAGGCGCTGATCGAGCGGGAGAGTGCGCGCAGGCTGGCCGCTCTGGGTGGAACGATGGCGGGGTTGAAAGATGTTCCACGCCGCCGGCGAACAAAGTGATCCTCGCGGATACTTCGATCTGGATTGACCATCTTCGCTCCGGTAATACGGAAATGCGCGAGCGTTTGAACCGGGGCGAGATTGCCATCCATCCGTTCATCATTGCGGAGCTTGCGCTAGGCTCGCTTAAGGATCGCGCCAAAACACTTGCGTTGCTGGACCGGTTACCGCAGGTGAAAGTGGCGCAGATGAGCGAGGTGCGGCTGGCGATCGAGTCCCGGCGTTGGCATGGGCTGGGTATTGGTTTAATCGACGCTCATTTGATTGCTTCCGTTTTTATCGATTCATCTACTCTTCTTTGGACTCTCGACAAGCGGCTGCGCGCCGTTGCTGAAAACCTTGACATGCATGCCAGCTTGTCTTAGCGCAAAACCACCATTCAGGTTTGTCTTAGTTTTCTACGGTACTCATATTGACAAGTTATCCGGCCTTGCCAATAATGTTGGGCATTCGACCTAGTTGTCTTTTCCTCCGTCTTACAGCCGGTTCTTAAGTCGTTAATCTTTCAGCGGTTCACCCTGGGTATGTTGCTGTTCACTCCTTAGCGCGGCCTTCGCAGCGAAGGGACTCGTACGAATCATCACCGCGCGTAGCGCAGGCTCACGTCGGCAAAATGGGCCGAAAAAGGGAAGCAGGATGCCTATGAATAAAAAAGTAAAAGCGAGTATGGTGATTTTTGTATTTTGCCTGGCAGCAACTATTGTTTCGTTCGCACAAACCTTCAGCACGCTGTTCAGTTTCAACGAGACCAAGGGTCGGACCCCTTCTGGATCTCTCATTCAGGGCACAGACGGAAATTTCTACGGGACAGCGGAGAATGGCGGGACCTCCAGCAAGTACTGCCCGTTCAGCGACGGCTGTGGCACGATCTTCAAGGCCACAGCGGACGGGCAGGTGACCACTGTCTACAGCTTTTGCCGCGAAGCCCAGTGCGCCGACGGCGATTTGCCCAATGGCGCGCTGGTGCAAGGTACGAATGGAAGCTTCTACGGTGCAGCCGCGTTTGGCGGGACCTCTACTTATAGTTCCTGCACCTACGGATGTGGGGTTATTTTCGAGATCACGTCCGGTGGCCGACTGAAAACGCTGTACAACTTCTGCGCTCAGAACAACTGTGCCGATGGCGGGCTCCCAAACGGGTCGCTGGTGCTGGGTACGAACGGCAATCTTTACGGGACAACCAAAGTTGGCGGAGCCAACTGTTTTGAGGGGCTCGACGGCAAGGGCTGTGGCACGGTGTTCGAGATTACGCCCACGGGAAAGCTGACCACGCTCTATAGCTTTTGCTCGCAGGTCAATGGCAGCGGAGGGTGTGTTGACGGGATGTCCTCTACTTCAGGGTTGGTGCTGGCTGCCAACGGAAACTTCTACGGAACTACAACGTTCGGCGGAGCCGGGGCCAACTGCCCTGGTTTTGACTGTGGCACGGTTTTCGAAATCACGCCCGCGGGCAAGCTGGCTACGCTGTACAGCTTCTGCTCGCAGGCAGAATGCACGGATGGATACCAGCCCACCGCCGGGCTGGTGCAGGCCAGCAATGGAAAGTTTTACGGGACAACGAGCAACGCTGGATTTGTTATCGGCGGCACGGCTTTTGAGATTACCGCTGAGGGCAAACTGACCACGCTACACACATTCTGCAGTCAGAGAAACTGCTCTGACGGCTCGTCTCCCAACGGACTCATGCAAGGCTCCGACGGGGGCTTGTACGGGTCAACGTCGCTGGGTGGAACCTCAAGGTTTTGCGAGTCCGGCTGTGGCACGCTTTTTAGACTTACCCCTGCGGGCGAGCTGACGACACTCTATAACTTTTGCTCTGACTCGAACTGTACAAATGGCGAGCAGCCAGAGGAAACATTGGTGCAAGGCATCAACGGACGCTTCTACGGCACTACGCACGGAGGCGGGGATATCGACTGCCGCGGTGGAGTTGGCTGCGGGACAATTTTCGATTTGTCGGTGGGGCTGGGCCCGTTTGTGTAAGCGAATAACTAAAAATTAGAATGCGAAGCCGCCTTCGGGCGGCTTTTTGTTGGTTCGGAAATAAGCTTCGAGGTTTTTTACGGGCGCGTGATTACTTCGTTGGGCGCTGACGGGAGAACGAATTTCACGCTGCGTTCGTTGTTGGCTTGCAGGGTTTCGGCTACGTTGAGATTTGCAAGATCGATTTTTTTGCTCCAGTAGCCGTCGGTGTAGTAGTCGCCGCGGGCGTAGAGCATGCCATCAGCGATGGTGTAGTCGCGGACTTCTTCGCTGTGGCCGTCACGGAAGACCAGAACTGCCGGAGGCAGAGGCGCGGCGGCGATCATTTGCGGCGCGGACGTTGGCTGGATTGATTTCGTTACTACTGCTTTCATTCCGACTGCTTTCATTTCTTTGGATGAGCGCGAATTTTCTGGCGAAGAATTATTTGCGAATTTGAGCGGCTGGGCTTCGCCGTCGATTGGAGTGCTCTTGACGTGAACATAGCGGCCGTTCTGGAGTTCGATCATCAGCGGCTCGGAGGAAGAAGGCTCACGCGCGTTGAGCGGTCCCATTGCTGACATCGAATTGGCGGCGGGGTTGATCAGGCCTTGCAGGGCTTGCATCAGAAATGGCGGAGGTGGCGAGGATACGGGGTATCCGGTGGAGTAGATGTCATCGGGATCGAAGCTGTCGCCGAAGAATGGGAAGGGGAGTGAGGCGTAGCCCGGTCCATATGGGGAGCGGCGGAAGTTGGCGTGGGCGTGGGTGACTAGAGAGTTTGTTGAAGCATGGAAACGCGGAGGCGCGGAGTGCGCGGGGATTGCGGCGGAGCGCTGGGCTTGGGAGATGGTGGTCAGGAGCAGGAGCGCTGCGCAGATTGCGAGGATGCTTGCGGGGTTTGAGTTTCCCGGGAGAGTTGTTTTGCTGTCGGCCGTTCGCGGGCGGGGCGCCCGCGACCACACTGGTTTTTTCCATTCTGAATCTGCCCACACTGAACTTCGCTTCAGTGACACAGCGAAGATGGGTGGGGTTGGCATTTTCAATTGGCCTGCGCGGGTGGAAGTTGGAAGACTGCGCCGTTGTCGTCGTTTTGCTTTTGCGTGGAGGGAATGTCGAGATCGGCCAGGGCGATTTTATGGTGATGGCCGGGCGTCAGATCGTACAGCGATTGGCCGACGATGGCATAGTTGGCCACTTCGATTTCGTGACCGTCTTTGAAAACCAGCGTGGTCGGGGTTGATGACTCGGGAGCGGAATCGGGCGCGGGATCTGCAAAGGCGGCTTGCGCAGTTGGCGGGTGTGCCGGTCCGTCGTAGGTTGGCGGAACGTAGGAACCGGGGCCGGAGCCACAGCGATCGAAAATAGTTGGGCCACCCTGGCAATCGGCGTCGTCAGTGGCATTGGCATCGGTTGCGTCAGAGCCATTGGACACGGGAACTCCGTAATAATACGGATAGGCGTAATATGCCGTGCCGTTGGCATTGCGTGGCGGATGATGGTTGGGATCGCCGTTGTGCGAATGCGGGAAATTCGGATTGCGCGTGCTGCTCGCTGATGGCGCCATACCGTTATGAGTGATGCCGGTAGGTGGTGCCACTGAACCGGTGTGCGGCGCTGTAGAGAAAGAGGTTGGCGGGGCGGAACTTCCGGAGTGTCCTCCGCCGGAAGATGAATTGAATTGGGCGGAGCTGTTAGGGGCTGAGAAAAACAGGAACATCCCGAAAAGCGCCAGGGAAGCCGGAATCGAGTAACGATTCACAACGTTATGATACTCCAACTGAGACGACATGGCGTGCCTCCGTGGGGGAGTTTCCTAACATTATTAGATCATGGTAGGTGGGGCGGGATGCAGCGGGAAATGTAGAGATTTGTTACCGATTTTCGAGGGTTGGAACTAAGGTAACCGGGTAAAGGCCGGAGCGGTGAAGCGCGTTTAGCAGCGATCTTTCGCCCCTACGGGGCTGGCTCTTCTTTCCTTAATCATACCTACAGTTTGCGCTGTGGGCTGTATTCTTTTGCCGCATCGCAGCTAGATGCAGCAAATTATCCTAGCGGGATTTGGATCAGGGCTAAGAGGCTGCGGATTATGTAGGCGGCGGTGAAGGCCCAGACTGCGGCTGTGACTAGCGGGCGGTAGCGGGTTTCCATGAGGTCGGCCATGACGCCGCAGACGAAGATGAAGAGAAATGGGATGGAGGCGAGGAGAAACCCGGCCCCGGCGAGGTGGGGGTGGGCGATGCCTAAAGCGGTGAAGAGCAGAGCGATTAAAAGCGGGGCGGTGTTGCCGAAGTAGCGGGTGCGCGGCCAACCAATATAAGTAATGATGGCAGCGGGCAGGAAAAAGACGAGAGCAGGACAGGCGCGCAGCATTTGTGCTCCTACCTGGCGATAGACGGCGGGAATGATGAAGCTGCGCCAGGTCGCTCCCCAGAATGATGCATGGCGCAGACTTTCGAGGAAGGCATGGGCATGGAAGAAGTATGTGGCGAAGAGAATAATGATCGCGACTATACAGGCGGCTGCCCAGATGATGACCGCTGCGGCGCGGCGGATGGGCGCCAGATAGAGCATGAAGGCGAGAGCGATGGGGACTACGATGACCATGGAGAATTGCGATCCGATTGAGATGGCGAGAGAGATTCCGAGCAGGACTATGCGACGCCAGTTCCATAGAACTACCTCGCGCGGAGCGTAGAGGGTGTGGGCTACGGCGATGGCGGTGAAGATGGCGCCGAACGATCCCCATGCGGAGAGAATTTCGGGGTCGGTGTGCCAGACGGCAGCGGCTTGCAGCATGGCAGGAGAAAAACAGTAGAGGGTGAGGGCGAGCAAGCCTCCGGTGTTGCCGCAGAGGCGGCGGGCCACGTACCAGAGAGATGCTCCGAGGAAAACTCCGAACGCGAGGAACGGGATACGCGGGAGCCAGCGCCACCAAGTGGAAGAATCGGAGGAGAGAGTCTGTTTGGGTAGAGTCAGCAAGGGTGCCGCGGTGACCAGCGCGAGTAGAGGTGAATGCTCGGTGTCGAAGTTGGCGGCGTCGGTGGATACTTCCAGGGGAAGTGTGCCGGGAGGGTCGGGATAGGGCGCGCCGGCGATTGGTCCGCCGTGGAGTTGGCGCCACCCGGCGGTGATGTTGACCAGTTCGGAGGGGCCGAGGCCGTTCAATCCTTGCTCGGTGGAGGCGTGAAGTTCGACGTAAACCAGCCAGAGAGATTGCGCGAGAAAAATCAGAAGCAGAGTTCCCGCGAGAAATTGGGGACGGCCGAAGCGTTCGCGGGTGAAGAATTTGGTCATAAGGCTGAGCCGAGTGTTTTACCATGAGTGGGCGATTTTCGGAAATGAGAGGTTTAAACGGTAGCGGCTCAGTTTGGCTTATGCAATAAGCCGGTTAAGCGGGAGATCCTTCGCTACGCCTGAAAAACGGCTACGCTCAGGATGACAAAGTCGAAAAAAGCCAAACAGCACGACTACCGTTTAAAAAGCATGAAACGCAAGGTTTCGCGGAGATAAGAATGCATCAGGAAATTTCGCCTTCGAATAGTGAGCGGCAGGAGGAAATTTTGCCGGCGGATTCGGCGACGAGTGCATCCGCGCCCGATTTTGCGGTGCAGCCTTCTTATGTGCGAACGGTGTTTCTGGGGCCTGATGGGCTGCGGGCGGGGTGGGGATTTGCGTTTTATGTGCTGATGTTTTATCCGCTGCAATTTGTCGGGACGCGGTGGGCGGGGTCGCTGGAGCTGGGTGGGGATGGTTTGTGGTCGATGATGGCGGCGGAGTTCGCGCTGCTGGTGGCGGCGGTGGTTCCGGCGGTGGTGTTGGGAAGAGTGGAGCGGCGAGCTTGGGGAACGTATGGTCTGCCGGAGCGGCGGCCGTTTGGGAAATTGTTTTGGATAGGCGCGGGGTGGGGATTTGCGAGCATCACGCTGTTGTTGGCCGTGATGTATGGGGTGCGGGTTTTTGATTTAGGGCATCTGGCTTTGCATGGGGCGCGGATTTTTAAGTTTGCGATTTTCTGGGCAGCGTTTTTTTTGCTGGTGGGATTTTTTGAAGAGTTTTTGCTGCGGGGGTATACGCAGTTTACTTTGACGCGCGTGATGGGATTTTGGCCAGCGGCGGTTTTGCTCTCTTGTGTATTCGGATTAATTCATTTGCAGAATGGCGGAGAGCAGTGGCCGGGATTGCTGGCGGCGGCGGCGATTGGATTTTTCTTTTGCCTGACCCTGCGGCGGACGGGGAATTTGTGGTTCGCAGTGGGATTCCACATGGCGTGGGATTGGGGGGAGACATTTTTTTATTCGGTACCGGATAGCGGGACGCTTTTCCCGGGGCATCTGCTGAAGTCGTCGTTTCACGGGCCGCGATGGTTGACTGGCGGGATTGTTGGGCCGGAGGGTAGTGTGTTGTGCTTTGTGATTATTGCGATCACGTGGGTGGCTTTTACGAGAGTTTATCGAGATGTGAAGTTTGGAGTTAAGTAGTTGGCTCGCTTCGCTCGCTGGACAGCCGAGGCGGCTGTCCCCACATGAGCATTTTGGTCCTGAGCAATGTGCATCCTGGTCTTGAGCAATGAGCATCTTGGTTGAGCAATTTTTCTTTTGGTTTCCTTGTTTGGAAATCGACCTGTAGAAAATCTGCTATCCATTTCTCCTAATATTCGCCTCGCGGCTATACTCGCTTTGTGAACCCCGAAATTGATCTGCTGGTCCCGCTGCGCAGGTACTGGGGGTACAGCACGTTTCGTCCGTTGCAGGAGCGGATTGTGCGCAGCCTGCTGGCAGGGCACGATACTTGCGTGGTGATGCCTACCGGCGGCGGGAAGTCGCTGTGCTACCAGTTGCCAGCGGTGATATCGGGAAAAACTGCGGTGGTGATTTCGCCTTTGATTGCGTTGATGCAGGATCAGGCGGCGCAACTGGCGCAGATGGGGATTCCGGCGGCGGTGCTCAACAGCACTTTGAGCGATGCCGAGCAGACGGCCGTGATGACTGGCGCGCGCGAAGGGGCTTACCGACTTCTTTATGTGTCGCCGGAGCGGGTGGCGCGCGGGGATACGATGGGGTGGTTGCAGCGCGTGCCGATTTCTTTTTTTGCGATTGATGAGGCGCATTGCATCTCCGAATGGGGGCATGAATTTCGTCCGGAGTACCGGCAGTTGAACCGGTTGCGGGCGAAATTTCCCGAGCATCCGATTGCCGCGTTCACAGCGAGTGCCACGCGGCACGTGCGGCATGACATTCTGGCGCAGTTGCAGTTGCGCAATCCCGATAAATATATTGCGAGTTTTCACCGGCCGAATTTGCGCTATCTGGTCCGCGAGTGCGAAGGGCTGGAGCAGATGGAACTGCTGGTGAAGGCGCTGCGCAGTTATACGGGCAGCAATGTGATTATTTATTCGCCTACGATCAGCCGGGTGGAGGAGACGGTGGATTTTTTGGGCGATCGGGAGATTGCGGCGGTGGGATATCACGGGAAGATGGGCGCGGAGGAGCGGAAAAAGAATCAGGAACGGTGGATGTCGGACGAGGTGCGGGTGCTGGTGGGGACGATTGCGTTTGGGTTGGGGATTAATAAGGCGGCGGTGCGGGCGGTGATTCATTTGTCGCTGCCGAAGTCGATTGAGCAGTATTACCAGGAGGCTGGGCGCGCCGGACGGGATGGCTTGAGCGCGGATTGTATTTTGCTGTGGCAGAAAAAAGATGCGGGGCTGCTGGGATTTTTTGCCAATCAGATTCTGGATGCGGAGGAGCGTAACCGGGCGTGGGAGCGGTACCGGATTATCCGCGAGTTTGTGGAGTCGAGAAAATGCCGGCACCGGCAGATTTGCGAGCATTTTGGGGAGACTCCGAAGTGGGAGAAGTGCGAGGCTTGCGATGTTTGCGGGAGCGCGGCGGAGTGGATGACGGCGCCGGTTGAGAGTGCGAAGAAGAGCGTTCCAGTGCGGAAGGTTTTGGTTGCTGCGGGCGCAGGCGTGGATGAGGATTTGAAGGAATATTTGCGGGAGTGGCGGCGGTCGATTGCGAAAGAAATGAAGCTGGCAGCTTTTGTTGTGATGCACGATTCTTCGCTGGACGAAATTTGCCGGAGAAAACCGAAATCGGTGGAACAGCTTTTAGAGATTCCGGGGATTGGGGAGAAAAAAGCGGAGACGTATGGGCGGGAGATTTTGGCAGCGCTGGAAAGATTTCGGCAGGGAGAGCGGGCGGGCTGGACGCAGAAGCAGTCGAAGCCGGGGGATGAGACTTTGCGTTTGTTGAATGACGGAAAAAGCCTGGAAGAGATTGCGCAGATTCGAGGACGGCAGGTGTCGACAATTGTGAGCACGGTGGCTTTGTTGGTGGAGGCTGGGCAGGCGGAGTTTCAGGATGAGTGGGTGAGCAAAGAGCGGCAGTCGGTGATTGAGGCGGCTTGCAGGAAGGTTGGGATGCAGAGCTTAAAAGCGCTGAAGGATAGTTTGCCGCCGGAGATTAGTTATGACGAGATTAAGTTGGTGGTGGGGAGGGTGCGGAGGGAGGAACTGTTGGGTAAGAAAGAAATTTCGGCATAGTTTGTGGCCCTACCTCAGCGGCTAAAGCCGCTTCGCTTCACAGCGCTTATCGCAGCGCTTAAGCGCTGTGCCACCCAAAACTTTGCTGCATTAAGCATCGTTGAGAAACCTTGCCTGAGGCGGCTTTTGGAGGATCTCGAACAAACTTGAGCGCAGCATTCGTGCTACAATCCCTCCGCTTTCGCAGTGCAAACTGAAGTTCCGGCTAAAGGCCGCGGAGGATTCGGTGATGCGAGGCAGACTCTTTTCTATTGCGGTGATTCTGGCGCTTCTTTTTGTCATCCACGCTGAGACAGAGATTACATTTGCGCAAGAAATCGTTTTACACAGCTTCAACGGAAACAATCTGAACGATGGCAGCCAGCCCTTTGGCGGCGTGGCGTTCGATGATGCTGGAAATTTATATGGGACGACTTTTGCGGGTGGAACGCTGGGTTACGGGACGATCTACAAGTTAACGCCGGGCACGGCCGGATGGTCGGAAACTTTGCTCTGGAACTTTAACGGCGGCGACGGATTCTGGCCCAAGGGCAAACTGACATTCGATGCGGAAGGAAATATCTACAGCACGACGTGGTTCGGCGGTTTTCTCGGCTATGGCGGCGTTTTCGAATTGAGCCCGGATGGCGGGAGCTGGACATTTCGAGAACTGCACTCTTTCAATCACCTCGATAAGGATGCCATCAATCCGAGCACAGGCCTGGTTCGCGACAGCTCCGGCAATTTTTATGGAAACGCTCCCGGTGGCGGCCTCTTCACCTGGGGCGCAGTTTACGAGGTGTCGTCAGATGGATATGGATGGAGTGAGAAGCTGCTGCATAGCTTCAACTCGAGCGGCGATGGCTCCGAGCCGTTTGGCGAACTGGCTATCGACGGATCGGGCAATCTATACGGCACAACCGGTTACGGCGGCGAATCCACTACATGTTTCGGCGGCTGCGGCACGGTATTTGAATTGAGTCCGCAGACCGGAGGGGAGTGGACTTACAAGATCCTGCACAACTTCAACAACAATAACGGGGCCAATCCTTTTGGCGGCTTGTTGGTGGATTCGACGGGAAATCTCTACGGCATGACGACGCAGGGCGGCGCGTACAACTACGGCGTGGTATTCAAGTTGGGCCCATCAGCCAGCGGATGGAAAGAAACGATTCTTCACACTTTCAATTCCAACGGCGTAGACGGAAATAATCCCTCGGGCACGCTGGTGCAGGACGGCGTCGGCAATCTATACGGCGCAACCGGTAGCGGTGGCGTGTATAGCCAGGGAACGGTGTTCGAGCTGTCGCCGACATCGCAAGGCGGATGGAAGGAAACGATTCTTCACAGCTTCAATCCCAACGGCGCTGATGGAACCAGCCCGGGCTCCGGTATTTCGTTAGACAGCTCTGGCAATCTTTATGGCACAACCGAAGCGGGCGGTGTGTTCGGCCAGGGAACAGTTTATGAGGTTATGCATTAGCGGCAAGCACCGTTGAACGCAGCCTCCGTTTGCGGAGAAATGCGTCCAATGTGACAATGTCTATATGCACAAATCTCTCACCGCAACGATGACTATACTTGTGTCTGGAATACTCGCGTCGGGAACTATTCTCGCGCAACAGAGTGCTACGCCGGCGCAGAGCACTTCACCATCGACCACGACTTCCAGCAAACCGCAAACATCCACGGCGAAGAAGCCAGCCACAGGCGCGAAAACCGCCGCTCCGCTTACGCTTAAAACGCAGAAAGATAAATTCAGCTATTCGCTGGGCATGAAGATGGGAGAGAACCTGCACCGGCAGTCGGTTCCGGTCGATCCCGCGATCTTTGCGCGCGGCATGAGAGACGCGCTGGCCGGAGGCAAGACTCTGCTCACCGATGAGGAAGCCCAGGCCGTCCTTGGGCAGATGCAGAAAGAAATGCACGACAAACAACAGGCCAAAATGCAGGAAGAAGGCGCGGCGAACAAGAAGGAAGGCGATGCCTTTCTGGCGGCGAATAAAAGTAAAGAAGGCGTGGTCACGCTGCCCAGCGGTCTGCAATACAAAATTTTGAAGGCAGGCACCGGGCCGAAGCCGACGGCGAACGACACCGTGGAGTGCAACTACCGCGGCACGCTGATTAACGGCAAGGAGTTCGATAGCTCGTACAAGCGTGGACAGCCGGCCGACTTCCCCGTAGGCGGAGTAATTAAAGGATGGACCGAAGCGCTTCAGCTTATGCCGGTGGGATCGAAGTGGCAGCTGTTCGTGCCCGCTGATCTTGCCTATGGCGATCGCGGTGCAGGCGCCGATATTGGACCGGGCGAGACTTTGATCTTTGAAGTCGAATTAATGTCGATTCAGGATAAGAGCAAAGAAAAAGCGGCGGAGCCGGACAAGAAATAACTACGGCACAAAATGGTTGCGGATTTTTAAGCGGAGCTGCGAACAGCTCCGCTTTGTTTTTTGCTGTAAAAATCTGTGTTGCGACTAGCAGGAGATTCCAGACTTCGCGAGCGTTTTCTTCAGGCCATCCATACTAATGCGCGTGGATGCTTCGGGTGTGCCTGCGCCGCGCCAGTGCGTTTCGAGGCTCACCCCATAGTGAAAGCCGTCGCGCCGCAAAGCTTGCAGTTGCCCAACCCAATCCACGATACCGCTGCCGACCGGCGCCCAATCGTACTTGCCATCCGGCTTGCGAACTACATCTTTGCAATGGCAATGACCGACGCGATCCTTGGGCAGAAGTTGATAGCCGTTGGGATACGGCGTACTGCCGATCGCGGCGGCATTGCCGGGATCCCAGTTGAACATAAAATTTTTGTTAGGAATCGCCTTTAATATCGCAGCTGCTTCTTCGCCGGTTGCGGTGTTGCACGACATCTCGTTTTCCAGCAGAAGAACAAGTCCATTCTTGGCGCAACGCTCGGTGGCCTGTTGCAGTTTGGCGTTTATCGCGGCGCGGTAGGGCTTTTGATCGTCGAGACGCCAGTAATCAAAGCAGCGAATTCGGCCTGTAGCGAAAGTTTTAGCCAGGTCAATGCAGTGATCGAGCAGTTTGTCTTGCGCGCCCGCATCGAAACCGGCATGAAACTGATCGCGCTTTTCGCTTTGCGGTGAAAGCGGGGCGCCGGGCCAGTCTGTTTTGAATAGCGGACTCGCGATATCCGTAACCTGCAGTTTATATTTGGCCAGAAGCTTTTTGGCGTCTTCCAATTCTTTCGGGTTGAGTTCGGTTACGTTCTTGTTCCACATTGAGCGCAACTCGATCCAGCCAAGCCCGAAATCTGCGGCAGCGATCTGGCATGCCTTCTCGAAATCCTGCGTGATCTCGTCGTTGATTACGGCCAGCCGGAATGGGCATTGGGATTCATCGGCTGCCGCGAGTTCGAATGACGATGATGCGCGGGCTTGCCTGGACAGCGGCGACAGCAGTGTTTCAAATCCTGTCACACCTAAACCCAGGAGCAGCGTGCGCCGGGTAAATTCCATTCCTCCTCCTAGCCTGACAATTCTGGATGTTGGTTATCATCCGCCTTTTCTAGTTTCGTTGCCAACCAGTCCGACAAGCGGGTAGTGACCTAATTTCGGAAGCAAAGCCTTTAACCGCAAAGGACGCGAAGAAAAGCAGAGCTATCGCGGATAGCGATGGCGAAGTCTACCGCCGACCTCCCTTATAATGAAAAAGCAATCTATTTACCGAGCAAAAAGGAAGCGTATGGCGCACATTGTGAATTGCGTGAAGTTGAAGAAAGAACTGCCGGGACTAGAGGAGCCTCCTTTTGACAACGAGCTGGGCCGCAAGGTTTATGACAATGTCTCGCAGCAAGCGTGGGGCATGTGGACGGAGCATTGCAAGATGCTGCTAAATGAGTACCGGCTGAATCCGGCGCGGCGTGAGGATCAGGAAGTGATCGTAAAGCAGTTGGATCAATTTTTCTTCGGGGAAGGTTCGACGCTACCGAAAGAATACGTGCCGCCGACGCAAAAGTAGATTCCTAGAAACACAGTGGCAGACTCCTTTACTCCGCTCTCTGCCGTTCGTACAGGCCGGAATTTCACACAGATCTTTTTGCTCTGCGCGAAGTTCCCCGGTTGCACACAATCATGGCGCTGCCCCTTAAAACCAGCTACAAGCCGATGGAAGCGCTGCCGGCGACCGAGCTGCCATCGGGCCCCGAGTGGCAATATGAACCCAAGTGGGATGGCTTTCGCTGCCTTGCATTCCGGGATCAGCGGCGCATCGAATTGATATCGAAGTCGAATAAGCCTTTGACTCACTATTTCCCCGAGCTGGTCGAGGCGCTTTCCGGCCTTTCCGCCAAACGTTTCGTTATGGATGGGGAAATCGTGATCGCGGTCAACGGAACGCTCTCGTTCAACGATCTGTTGATGCGAATCCATCCTGCGGCCAGCCGTGTACGAAAATTGAGCGAGTCGATCCCATGTACATTCATCGTTTTCGACCTACTCGTAGATGAAGAAGGCAAATCGCTGGAGAAGAGTCCGCTCCAAGTCCGGCGTGAGCGGCTTGAGCAGTTTGCGAAACGGTATCTAAAGAAAAATCTTACGATTCGGCTGTCGCCGGCAACGCAGGATTTACCGGTCGCGCGCAAGTGGTTCCATATGGGAGTGGCGCTGGATGGAGTGATTGCCAAGCGCCGCGATCTGGCTTATCAATCGGGTACCCGCACCGGCATGGTGAAAATCAAGAAGCAGCGCACTGCCGATTGCGTTGTGGGAGGCTTCCGTTATCTCGACAAGGAACCGCTTGTAGGCTCGTTGCTGTTGGGCTTGTATGACCAACAAGGCCAACTCGATCATGTGGGATTTACTTCATCGATCCGCGCGCAAGACCGGATTGCGCTGACCCGCAAGCTTAAGAAAATCATTGAGCCTCCGGGCTTTACCGGAAAAGCGCCGGGCGGACTCAGCCGCTGGAGCACAAAACGTTCCGCGGAATGGCAGCCGCTTGCGCCAAAGCTGGTGGTCGAGGTGCAGTTCGATCATTTCACCGGCGGGCGCTTTCGGCACGGCACAAAATTTCTGCGATGGCGCCCGGAAAAAGCTCCTGAAGATTGCACATTCACGCAAGTAGAGCGGGAGAACAAGTCAGCTTTGACGTTGCTGTGATGGTAGTGGTGGAGTTTGATAAGGAAGCGAGCTAACGCGCGTTATTGCGTTGCAAAATGCGCGACCCTTTCGACAGGCTCAGGGGCAGGCCTATCGCGTAGCTCGCCCAGATCCGCCTCTTCGCAAAAGCGCTCGGTCAGGATGACAGTCAAACGGCGCCACTACCGCTGTGATTGATCCCTTGTAGTTTTGCTTACGAGAAGAGTACGATTCCGAGTTTTGGAGGAAGTGATGAAGCGTTTTCTTTGTCTGTTCGTTGCTCTGACGGCGACGTTGGGCTTTGCTCAAAACCAGCCGAGCCCCGATAATCCGCCGTATAAAAATCCAGATCTGCCGGTCAACCAGCGCGTTCAGGATCTTTTGAACCGGATGACGCTTCAGGAAAAAGTTGCCATGTTGAGCGGAGCCAATTGGATGGAAAGCGTGCCTAACGAGCGGCTGGGCATTCCCTCGATAAAAATGGCGGATGGCCCGCTGGGTGTGCGCTCGTGGGCGGGGCCTTCAGCGGAAACCTTGCATTCTAAAACGCTGATTTACACAACAGCTTTTCCCTCTGGAATCGCGCTGGGCGCAACTTGGGATACGGAGCTGGCGCGAAGCGATGGCGAGGCGATTGGACAAGAAGTGAAAGCTCTGGGAAGGGGCATGATTTTAGGTCCCACGGTGAACATCAATCGCACGCCGCTGTGGGGAAGAAATTTTGAAGGATTTGGCGAAGACCCCTATCTCACCTCGCGCATGGGTGTCGCTTACATTGAAGGAGTGCAGAGCCAGAATGTTATTGCGACGGTAAAACATTTTGCCGCCAACAATCAGGAATTTGAGCGGCACCGCGTGAATGCAATCGTGGACGAGCGCGCATTGCAGGAAATTTATTTCCCGGCGTTCAAGGCGGCTGTGCAGGAAGCTGGCGTGTGGTCGGTAATGTCGGCTTATAACAAACTCAATGGCACTTACTGCGCAGAGGATTCCTGGCTGCTGAAAGATGTTTTGCAGAAAGGATGGGACTTCAAAGGTTTCGTGGTCTCCGATTGGGGCAGCACTTACAGCACGGTGAACACGGTGAACGCGGGCATGGATCTGGAGATGCCAGGCGGAACTCCGATGAAAACCTGGATCGACACACCAAAGTCAAAAGCAGCCGGCAACGGCGGCGGCTGGCTGGCGCCGGACAAAGTGTTGCCGGAAGTTTCGGCAGGGAAAATATCCGAGGCGACGATTGATGACAATGTGGGCCGCATTTTGCGCATCCTGTTCGTCAGCGGGCAGTTTGATCATCCGCACAAGGCGACTGGAGAAATCGACACGCCGGAGCAAAAAGCTATGGTTCGCAAGGCGGCTATAGAGAGCATCGTTCTGCTGAAAAATTCCGGCGATGTGCTTCCGCTCGACGCCACGAAGATTCACTCGATTGCTGTCATCGGTCCGAATGCCGCCACGGCGCGAACTGGAGGTGGAGGCAGCTCCCGGGTCGCTCCGAAATATTCCGTGGCTCCGTTGGACGGAATAAAAAATCGCGCCGGCAGCGTGCAAGTGAGCTATGCGCTCGGCGTTTCCATGGAGGGGGAAGTTCCGGCTAAAGATACGGCCGATGCGCAGAAAAAGCTCAGGGATGAAGCAGTGAGTGTTGCAGCGAAGGCGGATATTGCCGTCGTTGTCGTCGGCCGCTCCCCGGAACTCGAGTCGGAGGACTTCGACATCAAATCACTTGATCTGCCGTCCGGGCAGGATGAGCTGATCAGCGCGGTCGCGAAGGCAAATAAAAATACAGTTGTGGTGATCAACGCCGGCGGGCCGGTGATTATGTCGAAGTGGATCGGGCAAGTTCCGGCCATCGTCGATATGTGGTACGGCGGACAGGAGGGCGGCAATGCGATTGCCGATGTTCTTTTTGGTAAGGCGAATCCTTCTGGAAAGTTGCCGGTTTCGTTTGTGAAAGAGTGGAAAGATTCTCCGGCGTATGGGCATTATCCCGGCGAGAATCTACAGGTCGATTACGCGGAAGGCATTTATGTGGGCTACAGATATTTTGATACGAAGAAGGTCGAGCCGCTGTTTCCGTTTGGTTACGGGCTTTCTTATACGAAATTCGATTACAGCGATCTGAGTATTTCTCCGGCGAATGCTTCATCGAGTAAGCCAGTTGAGGTTAGCTTGCGGGTGCGCAACAGTGGCGTGCGCGCGGGCGCGGAGGTGGTGGAACTCTATGTTCACGATGGCCACGCCAGCGTGGATCGTCCGTTGCAGGAGCTTAAAGGTTTTCGCCGCGTTAACCTAGCGCCGGGAGAAAGCCAGCTGGTTCGTTTTGTGCTTAACCGGGATGCAATGGCTTTTTACAGCACGGCGAAGAAAGATTGGATCGTCGAGCCCGGGCAGTTCGATGTGTGGGTCGGGTCTTCGTCGCGTGATATTAGGGCGAAAGGGTCGTTTGAAGTGAAGCCTTAACAGGTTGCTGAAAAAGCGGTCTGCCTGACAAATTGACTTTGGAGGCTAACAGTTAGCTGGAAAACTCGCCTTTGCGTCCTCAGGGGCTGAAGCCCTCACTGAAAAGAAAAGCTTTATTGCAGCGCTTAAAGCGCTGCCCCACCCAAAATCAAATTTCAGAGCGACTTACGGCGCGGCTGGAAGCCGCGCCCTTTAAAGCGAAAATGTTTTTCAGCAATCCGCAAGTTCTTAGTCGGCGGCCATGCCTTGTGTTTCGGGTTCAAGTTCCGACGAGCTTGCCGTTGCTGAATCGGCTATCTCTCCTCGCAACTGAGCTTCCATCGCCGCCAATTGCGCTTCGATATCCTGGCTTACTTTGCGCTTGCGAATGACTTCCTCGCGATACCGCCGCAGGAAGTAATCGATGGTCTCGACGCGAATCCTGATCGACCCGGTGGGCTTGTTCTCGTCGAGATCTTTGAAGCAGAAGTATGGGGTACCCGACTGCTCGATGATGCCCTCGACTACGCCATAAATTGGCGCGTCGTGGCCGCACTTGAAGCTGGAGATTTCCAGTGCGACCAGGTTCGGATGCCGCGCGGTGAACTTTGCGGCCCAAACCTTGTGGTTGGTGCTGCACGAGTAGGAATTCTTCCACGCGTCGGTGATATCGAGCGGATGAGTGATTACTCCGGCGCGAACTTCATCGCCGAACAGGCGCTCCAGCATGTCTTCGTCGAGAGGCAGCGTGTTCTGCGAGAAGATGGGATAGCCCAGCTTCTGGAACTCTTCCATGATCTCGTGGTTGAGGCCGGGATCGTGGTGATACGGGCGGCCCAGCATCACGATGCCGATGCGATCTTCGCGCTCCAGTTCGTCGAGCACGTTCCTCGCGCGCCGGCGAATGCTCGCTTCGTAGTCTTCCAGCGCCTTGAATCCGACTTCAACCGCGCGATCGTTTTCTTCCTGCGACAGGCCCATAACCGGCTGGAATGCCTGCAGCATCTGGTGCGCGAACAGCTTGCGGTCGGCGAAGTTGAGCACAGGATCGATGTACTTCAGGTTGTTTTCCGCAAAGACATCGTTCTCTTTGGTGAACGCAGCCTTCACCGTTTCCGGCGTAGCCGTAACTGTCGGGCATGCATTCGTGCCGACGATCTTCACCAGCGGCGAAGTCAGCACGTCGTACATGGGGAAGAAGATTACGTCGAGCGGCTTCTTCTTGTGCTTTTCCTGAATCAGGTTGTAGACGTGCGAGATGCCGATCTTCGCCGGGAAACAAGGATCGATGGCACCGCGGCTTGCACCCGCGCGATACAGATCGGAGCTGGTGTAGTCGGAGTAGATGATGTTCTCCGGCTGCACGCCCAGGCTTTCGAGATATCCGTTGAAGAGCGGCGCGTAGGTGTAGATGTTGAGCACGCGCGGAATACCGACGCGTAGCTTCTTCCGCTTCTCCATGAGGGGAATGCGCTCTTTGCCGGCCTTGTTCCAGAACGTAGTTTTGGGCAGCGGATCGGCGACGCTCTTCGCATTCACCGGGCGGAAGACTTCGTGCGCGGCAAAATCGACAAAGTTCGGATACTTGCCCTTGATCTCATCGATTCCGGCCTTGATGCCCTTCATGTCGTTGACATCTTCGACCAAACCTTTTTCGCAAGTGGCGATAATCAGCCGCTGCTCGCCGTGCATCAGCGGAACCTTGGTGACCTTTTGGATCGGGATGAACGACTTGTCGTCTTTCGGCCCGGTGCGGATGTCGATGAATGTGCGCAGGCAATCGTTCTTGCAGAAGTGGCAGCGCGTTTCCTCGTTGCGCGTCGTGCGGTATTCGATTTTGCGGACAGCGTCGAGACCGATGAACGTGCTTTGCAGTCCGTTCTTCCAAAGGCGAAGCGATTCGACCGCTGCGCCGATTGCGCCGGACTCGCCGCAGAATTCATGGATGATAATTTCCGGTTTCTTGCCGGATGCGCGGAAGCTGTTGTTGATGAAGTCCACTTCCGCCTTCACGACAGCCATGTTGTTCTGCGTGCCGCCTTGCAGAACGAAACGCGTTCCGAGCGCCGCGAGGTTCGGAATGCTCGCCACATAAAGGAATACGTTCTTGGGGAGCACAGTCGCCAGACCGGCCAGAATTTCTTCCGCGCGCCAGCCTTGCCGCTGGAAGTTGACGATGTCCGATTGCATGAACACCGCGCAGCCATAACCGAACAGCGGCATCGATTTCGCGGAGAAAGCGAGGTCGGCGTATTGCGTTACATCGAGGCCGAAGCCTTCGGCAGTCGATTGCAGGAAGTATCCGTTGCCGGCCGAGCATTGCGTGTTGAGCTTGAAATCTTTGACGCGGCCGTTGTGCAGGATGATGATCTTGATATCCTGACCGCCTACATCGACGATCACATGCGGGTCGTCGTAGAACTTAAGCGCCGATTCGGTGTGCGCCACGGTTTCCACCAGCGCGACATCCGCGTGCAATACGTCTTTCAAAATATCCTTCGCGTAGCCGGTGGTGGCGACGCCGAGAACTTCCAGCTTGGCTTTTTGCGCTTCCACCTGCCCGCGCAGGTTCTCGAACATTTCGATCGTGTCCTGGATCGGATTGCCGTTCGAGAGTTGATAGGCCTTGCAAAGAATGTCGCCGTTTTCGTCGAGCAGGACGGCTTTGGTGGAAGTCGAACCGCCGTCGATCCCGATGAACCCGCCCACCACCTGATTGGTGTGGAAGACTGCAGGAGTAAACTTTTTCTTCTTGTAGATATCTTTGAACTCGTCGAGTTCGGCGTCGTTCTCAGTCAAGCCCTTCGCGCCGGACTTGGCCTTTTCTTCCTGGCGTCCGAACTCGATGTAATGAACCAGCTTTTCGTAACCGTGATAGCAGCCCACGCTGTCGTCTTCGCTCTTGCCGAATTCGATTGCGCCGAGAGCCGCGAAGTATTGGGCATTTTCCGGAACTTTGATCAGATCTTCAGGCTTCGCGCCTGCGGGGATTTCGACCTTGCGCTCTTGCCACATGCGCGGAATGTTCGCCTGCCACGCTTCACGCATGCCCTTGATGAAGCTATTAGGGCCACCCAGCAGCAGAACATGCGGCCGCAATGTATGCCCGCGCGTAAGTACGCTGAGGTTTTGCAAAACGATGGCTTCGAACAATGACGCCATCAGCTCATCGGAAGGCGTTCCAACTTTTTGCAGGCCGTTGATGTCGGTTTCCGCGAAGACGCCGCATTTACCTGCGACCTTATGCAGCTTGATCCCGTGATAGCCCTGCATCGCCAACTCGGCTACCGGAATCTTCAACTTGGCATTGATCTTGTCGATGACTGCGCCCGTGCCTCCGGCACACTTGTCGTTCATCGATGGAATCTTTTTCTTATGACCGGTTTCCTCGTCGTCTTTGAAGACGATGATCTTGGCGTCCTGCCCGCCGAGTTCGATAACCGAGTACACCTCGGGATGCATCTTCTCCACGGCCAGCGAAACCGCGGTCACTTCCTGCACGAACTTCGCGCCGATCTGGTCGGCAATCGCGCCGCCGCCGGAGCCGGTCATGAACATGCGGGTGTTGTGCGCATTGATGCCGACTTCCGTCTCCATGCGCTTGAGGAATTCCAGCGATTTCTCGGGCTGCTTGGTTTCGTGGCGCTGGTAGTCCTGCCAAATGACCTTATCGGTCGCGGCATTCACGACGGTTGCCTTCACCGTGGTCGAGCCCACGTCGAGCCCCACCAGAAATTCGGTGTGGTGGTCGTGCGCCCTTAGAATCGGTGCAGGAGCAATGGTCAGGAGGTTCGTTTTTTTCGGCTCTCCGTGATGGTCGTGCATTCTGTCTCCGTCGGAATCTTTAAATTCTGTGGCACCGGATGGGTCCGGCTGGAGGAATCTCGGTGGCTGCAGAGATTCCTCCTGTCTCGCTGCGCTCGCGCGTCGGAATGACAGGTAAATTTAACTAATCGCCGCTAACCGCTGCCGGAACCTGCATTGCCGGAACTCGCGACCGCTTCCACGAGCGCGTGCTCTTATCCATGCGATCGCTCACATGGAGAATGAACTGCGCCGCCGTGCCGGCCACGCCTTCGCGGTGCGGCACGTGGTAGAACGGCTGCTTGAGCTCAGGATGCTCGGCGATGTATTCGCGAATCTGGTCCATGCTCTTGCCGGTTGACTTCAGGCATTGCTCGAACTCGGCTTTCGCTTTTACTTTGGCCTCGCCCAGCGCCATCTGCACGCGGCTGTGAGCGTTGACTTCGCCTTCGCCGGAGGTTTCGATCGGCAGGAAGATCATGTCCTTGAACTTGTTGACCACTGCCGATTGCACTCCGTCGGATTGCGACGACGGCATGCAGCCGAACGGCTTCAGCGCCAGCACCATGTGGCAGAGTTTGTGGATGGTGTAATAAACGTTCTTGCCGACTTCGAGGTGGCCCTCGCCGCCGCGCGCGAACTGGTTGTAGTACGGGTTCGCCAGGTCGGCCAGCTCCTTTTGGGGGACAAGATGGTGCGTAAGGTCGCCCATGTTCTTAATGGTCCGGTGATAGAAGAACTGCCACGCCTTCTCGCCGAAGCCGATGCCCCAAAGCTTTTTGCGCAGCCCAATCCAGTTGGCGAAATTCTTTTTGAACTCATACCACTCGGGGTTGCGGTGCGGACGATTGACCGGCCACTTGGCAATCGCGTGCGCCTTGGCCTGATACATAAGGTAAGCAACCCAGGTTGCGATCGGCTCCACGATTACCTGCGCGCCTTCGCGTTCCAGGAAGTTGAACATGTGGAAGTTGCCGTCACCCTCGGTGATCTGCGCCCAGAATTCGCCCGTGATCTTCACCACCGGCTTCACCTTGGTGCGGTCAACTTCGATCTTGTTCACACGCTCGCGCGCCGTGTGCAGGGCGTCCAGATAATCCTTACCCCACAGGTTCTCGTGCATCTTGCCCAGCACGTTCAATGTGTTGCGCAGAACTTTATTGTTCTTCACCTTCGGCTTGAGCCAATTGGGACCGCTCTGCTCGATCTCGAACGAATCGCGGGTGCGAAGATCTTCGCAAAGGCCATCGACCATCTCGCGGAAGACGCGATCGGTCTCGCCCTTGTTTATTTCGAAAGGACGAATCTGGTAAATCATGTCGTTGATCACGTCGCCAAGGTGCATGGCGTTCAACATGCCGAAGCCAAAGTCGATGGTGAACTTGAGCCCCGGCTCGCCCGAGGCGGCCTTGATGCCGTCGCTGTCTTTAAAGAGCAGTACGCGGAAGCCGTCGAAGCCGGCATTCTTCAGCGCGAAGCGATACTCAGCTTCATACATGCCGAAGCGGCAGGGCCCACAGGAGCCGGCAGTGAAGAAAACATAATTGTTGAGAATATCCTCGCGCGAAATGCCTTCCTTCTCGAGGAACTGGAGATATTGCACCAGGTTGCCGACCGTGAAATACGTCGGATTGCACTGGCCGTTGTTGCCAAACTCTTTGCCGGTCTGGAAGGCTGCCACGTTAGGCACGGGCAGTTTCTCGCATCGATAGCCGGTTCCCTGGAACACGGCTCGAATCAGGTCTTCGTGCTTCCACGTGAAGCCGCCAAACAGAATGGTGGTGTGATCCCGCTGCTCGGCGGTAAATGCCCGCTCCACCGGTCGATGAAAATGGTCGGGCTGGTCGAGGCCAGCGATTTTGCGCAGGCGGGCGCGTTCGGCTTCCAGGCGCTGTTTAATTTCCTGTTCGTTGTCGATTTTTACGAGAGTAGTCGCCATTATCTTCCTCCGGCGTACGCGATGTTTTGGGGTTTTTCCAGGAATGACGCGGGAAGTGGGAGCAATACCCGCGATGAAGCGGTAAAAGCTTTTGAGACAGTCGTGGGGCGCAGAAGTATGGCTAGGCCTGACTGGAGACTGCAAGACTTGCTAAGTAAAGCCACCAGAAACTCCTACCACTCGTTACCAGGAGGTTCAAGGTTTTACGCCGGCGAGAGCCGTTTAGTAACAGATCTCGGGGCGCCGGACAGGCAGCAATTCACTTACCCAAGCAAAGCGGAGATAAATCAGTTTATAAAACCTTTCTCAATAGAAAATTGTGCCGTTACATCCCCGCACATTCTTCTTAGAGAAGTCAGTTAGATGGTTGTAGCAGAAAGCGGGGTTGCGATTCAAGGCTGGGAAGAGTGTTTTTTTGTATCTAGTCAAGCGAAAGACCAACTCTTGCTCAGGAAAAGTCCCTACCGGCGGTCGTGCTGAGCCATCTCGCGTGCCAATTCCTTCGAGGTATCGCGCAGGCGCCGCACCAGGATCAGCGCCAGCGAATGGTAGAAGCGGGAAGCCAGCCGGGGGAAAGCTTCAAAGATTTCCCGAAGATCCTGGGCTTTGATCTCATCGACCTCCACTTCTTCCTCCCGGGCTATCACGGCAGCGGTGGCCCGGCTCTTTTCCAGAAAGGCCATGTCGCCGCAGATGTCATCGCGGCCCAGCGTGGCAACCACGGCTCTGGAATTGGTGGCGGCCACCTCCACCGAGGCTTCTCCGCGGCGGAAGATGAAAATGCTGTCGGACAATGCACCCTGCCGGATGATCTCATCGCCGAGCTTGAAAACACGCCGTTCTGATTTTGATTTAATCAGCACCCAGTCGTCGGGGGTCAAATACTTTAAGCGATTTCCGGCCATGGTTAACTACATTGTAAAAAAATATAGCGAGATTAGCTTCCCAAAATTTCGGGGGACATATTTTCCCTAACGGCTGTACTGATTTTTCTTCTTATCCGCGTGCCGCTCAATCCCCAGTTGAATCAGACGGTCGATCAAGTCCGGGTACTCCAATCCTGAAGCGGCCCAAAGCTTGGGATACATGCTGATTGCCGTGAATCCTGGCATGGTATTGATCTCGTTAAGATAGATTTTGCGCGTGGCCGGATCCATCAGGAAATCGACACGAGCCAAGCCGGAGCAATCCACGGCTTGAAATGCCTGCACCGCCAGCTCTTGCACCTTCTTCGTTTCCGCTTTGCTGAGTTTCGCGGGAATAATGAGTTCCGAGCCTTCATCGAGATATTTCGCGTTGTAATCGTAGAACTCTTTCACTGGAACGATCTCGCCGGGAATGGACGCGGACGGGTCGTCGTTGCCCAGCACCGAGCATTCGATCTCGCGCGCCTTATTTTTCTTTCCCCCGACGCCCTGCTCGATGACAATCTTGCGGTCGAATTTAGCAGCTTCTTCGATTGCAGGGCCAAGCTCTTTGCGATTGTGCGCCTTGCTGATGCCTACTGACGATCCCAGATTCGCGGGTTTTACAAATACCGGAAACCTCAGCTTGCTCTCGACAAACTTCTGAACTTTCTTCGATTCTTTTTCCCACTGGCTACGCAGGATGGTGACGTGTTTCACAATGGGAATTCCGGCGGCCATGAATAAAGATTTCATGATGTCTTTATCCATGCCGGCTGCGGAGCCGAGCACGCCGGCGCCTACGTAGGCGATGTCGGCGAGTTCGAGCAAGCCCTGAATGGTGCCATCTTCACCGAATGTGCCGTGCAGTACGGGGAAAATTACGTCGACATTTATGGCCCGGTCGCTGGCGCGCCTCATCTGTGAGGCTTCGGTCTGGAACGGCACCAAGCCGCTTTGCCGGTGCGTTGGCTCCGGCGGAACAACGACGGCTTCGCCCTGAGCCAGCACGGCAGCAGCTTGCGTCGTATCTGGATCGCCTGCGCGCAAGTGGCGAGGCTCGATCACCAGCTTGCCTTGCAGCAGGTTTTCGGCGTCAGCGGCGGTCAGCCAGTGGCCGGCTTTGGTGATGCCGATGGGGACGACTTCGTACTTGTCTTTATCGATGGCTTGCAGAACGGAAGCGGCGGAGAGCAGGGAGACTTCGTGCTCGCCGCTGCGCCCGCCAAAGAGAATTCCTACGCGAACTTTTTTCATGACCATTCAGTGTGAATGTGCGAGGCCTGTGGCGTCAATTGCGGGCATGGTGCCTAAGGTTAAGCCCCTGCGAATGCGAGTATTGGAGTAAGGTCGCCGTCGTCAGCCGCTCGGAGCGCTTCCAGATATTTGGCGCGCGCTTCGCCCGGTTGAATAAGATTAGTAGAACCCCAGGTGAATGTCGGGCGGCCTAGTTTTATAACCAGCACATCTGCCATAAGACGGCCATGCCGTCTGGTGTCGATCCATCCATTTCCCCATGGGAATGGCCGTGATTTTAAAGTCAAGGGGATGGATTCCTAGAGTATCTTTTTGCCAAAAGCCGAGAGCGCCAATTCCACCGCCAGGTCGGCAGTCTGGTTGTGCTCGTCGATCACGGGGTTCACTTCGACGATTTCCATGCTTAACATACGGCCATGGTCGGCGATAATTTCCATGGCTAAGTGGGCTTCGCGATAGGTTGCGCCACCGCGGACCGGTGTGCCTACGCCGGGGGCGTCTTCGGGATCGATCCAGTCCATGTCGAGCGAGATGTGATAGCCGGCGGTACCACGGCCGGCCATGCGCAGGGCTTCTTCCATTACAGTACGCATACCGCGTTCGTCGATGTCGCGCATGGTGAAGACGCCGATGCCGGCGCGGCGGACATTTTCTTTTTCAATGGCGTCGATGTCGCGCACGCCCACCAGCACGCAGTTTTCGGGATGGACCTTGGGAGAAAAATCGAAGATGTTTTGCAGTTCGGCGGGGCCGAAACCCATGATTGCCGCCAGCGGCATGCCATGCACGTTGCCGCTCGGCGAGGTTTCGGGAGTGTTGATGTCGGTGTGGGCGTCGATCCAGATGAGTCCGACCCGCTGATTATGCCGGCGGTAAAATTCAGCCACGCCCGCAACCGTGCCAGCAGCCATCGAGTGATCGCCGCCCAGCGATAAAGGAATCTTCCCCGCCTCCAGCGTTTTAACGATTAACTCGGCGTGCTTGGTGCAGGTGGCGGTGATCTCCTTCAAATATTTTGCATGCGTGTCGCCTTCTTTTTTCTGCTCGGGAATAGCTACGGCGACATTGCCGCCGTCTTCTACTTCGTGCCCCAAAGCTTCCAGCCGCGCCTCCAGCCCGGCCACGCGCACGGCTGAAGGACCCATATCGACGCCGCGGCGGGATTGACCGAGATCAAGGGGCACGCCGATTACGCGGATTTTTTTGGGAGCGATGTTGGTGGTGCTAATGGTCGCAGTCATAAGATTTGGCGATTTGGCGATCGGGTGATTTTGCGATTGCAAAAACTTCGAAAACGTCGGGGCTTCAATCGCCCAATGACTCAATCACCCGATGACTCAATTCTTTAAGGGTACAAGCGGTTCAGCATCCGGGCGAACGGAATCGTCTCGCGCACGTGCTCGAGGCCGCAGATCCATGCTACCGCGCGCTCGATGCCCATGCCGAAGCCGCCGTGCGGCACGCTGCCGTATTTGCGCAGATCGAGATACCACTTGAACGCTTCTTCCGGCAAGTTGTGCTCATGAATGCGCTGCAACAACAATTCATGCGACGCCATGCGCTGCGAGCCGCCGATGATTTCGCCGTAACCCTCCGGTGCCAGCACGTCCACGCACAGGGCCAACTCGGGACGCTGTGGATCAGGCTCCATGTAGAACGCTTTTACTTTTGCCGGATAACGATGCACCATCACCGGCTTATCGAATTGCGCGGAAAGATAAGTTTCGTCGGGAGATCCCAGATCGCCGCCCCACTCGAATTTGGCTTCCAGAGCGCCTTTGGCATGCCCCTCCTGCAAATTCTTGACGGCATCGTCGTAACTGATGCGCGGAAACGGCGGCACTATTTTTTCCAATTTCGAAATATCGCGACCGATGGCTTGCAGGTCAGCGCGCCGATGATCGAGGCAGCGCTTGACGATGAAGCCGATCAGATTTTCCGCCAAGTCCATCAGATCGTCGAGTTCGCCATAAGCGATTTCCGGCTCGACCATCCAAAATTCGGTGAGGTGACGGCGGGTTTTCGATTTCTCGGCGCGAAACGTGGGGCCGAACGAATACACCTTGCCCAGAGCCATTGCCGTCGCTTCAATGTAAAGCTGCCCGGATTGCGTGAGGTACGCCTGCTCGTCGAAATAATCGACGGGAAAAAGCGTGCTCGTGCCCTCGCACGCTGCTGGGGTGAGTATGGGAGGATCGGTCAGCGTGAACCCGCGCTCGTCGAAGAAGTCGCGGACCGCTTTAATGATCTCGGCGCGCACCCGCAGAATCGACGCCTGGCGCTGTGAGCGCACCCAAAGATGGCGGTGCTCCATCAGGAATTCGGTGCCGTGCTCTTTCGGGGTGATCGGGTAAGGATCGGATTCGGAGACGCGCTGCACGACCTGCACGTTGGCTATATCGAGTTCGTAGCCGCCGGGGGCGCGCTTATCGGCGCGGACTTTGCCCTCGACGATCACGCTCGATTCCTGCGTCAGCGTTTTGATCGCATCAAACACTTCCGGCGTGACCGCATTTTTGGGGACAACTCCCTGAATTACGCCCGAGCCGTCGCGAAACTGCGGAAATAGAAGCTTCCCGCTCTCTCGCAAGTTATAAAGCCAGCCGCGCAGCGTGACCGTCTGGCCTTCGTGCTGGCCTATTTCCGCGATAGTGGTGACAGGAGACATGAGATTTTGTAATTGGGTAATTGCCCAATTACTAAATTCCCTCCAGTTTCTCGAACGTCGGCTCTAATTTATCGAGTGGGTTCACTTTTTCGTTTTCTTCCAACTCGAGCAGCACTGGCGGCTTCTTTGGCGCAGAGCGCAGTAATTCCATCGCCTCTTTCCAGTCGATGGTTCCTTCTCCGGGCCACAGGTGCGAATCGCGGACTTTGTCGTTATCGTGGACGTGGGTGGAACAAATTTGCGCGCGGACAATTTCGAAGGCCTCGCGCACTGATCCCATCATGTGGGCGTGGCCGAAGTCGAAGCAGATGCCTACGTCGTCGAAGTGGGCGGTGTGGATCATCTCCATCAGTTTGTCGGGCGTGGAAAGTTCGTTGGGAATGTTTTCCAGCAGAATGCGAACGCCGAGCGGCTTGGCGAAGGCGCGCAGGTGTTCGATCGAGGTCATTGCTGATTCGAATTTCTTTTCGCTGAAACTTTCGTTGGGCAATCCCAAATGCTGAATCAGAAAACGAAATGGAATCTGTTCCGCGATTTCCAGCGCCCGCTTAACTTCGTCCATGGCTTCCACCAGGCCCGCACGGTCGGTCGATGCCAGGTTGATGGGAGGCGATCCGGCGCGTCCCCATTCGTAGTCGGCGTAGAGCGGCGAGTGCACCGAATGCAGCGGCACGCCGCTGCCGCGAAACCATTCGGAAATTTCTTTCACGTGCGCCTTGCGGTTGGCGTAGTCCAAGTGCTGCCGCGCGGCAAAAATTTCGATAGCCTGCACGCCGCTGCGAGTCAGGCCATCCAGAATGCCCGGATGCAGCCGCTCTTTTACATATAGATAGGTTGAGACCGCTTTTACCATGCCCAGTCCTTCACTTGCGAGTTGCCGCACATTATTGCTTCAAAGCTCGACCGTGATTTTCTATTGAAAAATCGGCAATCCACAATCGACGACCTTCTAGTATCCCACAGCCTTGCCGCCATTCCGGTAATCGCTGGCACCCAGCCGTTCTCCGGTCTTTGGGTCAGTGGCAATGCACTCGGCGTCGCTCCAATAAGGGGAAAAGTCAGCGCCATCGCCTAACCCGAAGTGCACGTTATATCCCGCCTTGCGCAATGCGCCTACCGTATCCGGCGAGAACCATTGCTCCACGTTCAATTCATCGGGCAGCCACTGATGATGAAAGCGCGGAGCGTTTACCGCCTCCTGTATGTTCATGCCGTAATCGATCACGCCCATCAACACATTGGCTACGGTGGTGATGATCTTCGAACTTCCCGGCGAACCCAGCACCAGAAATGGTTTGCCATCTTTCACCACAATGGTTGGAGTCATCGACGAAAGCGGCCGCTTGTCCGGGCCGATGGCATTGGCCTCGCCTTGAATTAATCCGTCGGCATTCGGAACGCCGGGCTTGGCCGAGAAATCATCCATCTCGTCGTTCAGCAAAAATCCAAGGCCGTTCGCCGTTACTCGCGATCCGAACCAGTCGTTGATCGTGGTCGTTACCGCAACTGCGTTGCCGTCGGCATCGACGACAGAGTAATGGGTAGTGTGCTGCCCTTCGCGCATTGCCAGCGGCTGCGGGTGCACTGCCGCATATTGTTCCAGTTCGTTAAAAATTGCCGGGCGTTTCAAATCCATGCTGGGCGTGGCTTTCGTGGCGTCAATCGAGTTCCGCCACGCGGCCGCGTATTTACGGTCAATCAGCTGCGCTACGGGAATTTTCGAAAAATCGGGATCGCCGAGAAACTCCGCCCGGTCGAAGAAGGCGCGCCGGAAAGCCTCGGTCGTAAAGTGGATCGACTCCGACGACCGGTCGCCCATTTTGGCGAGATCATAGCCTTCCAAAATATTCAGGGACTCGATCAAAACCGTGCCCCCCGAAGAGGGCGGCGGCGCGCTGATGATTTCATAGCCGCGATAGCTTCCGCGAACCGGCTCGCGCTCCTTCACCTCATAATGCGCCAGATCGTCGGCGGTAATCAGGCCTCCGCCTTTTTGCATGGCGGCGGCCAGCTCTCGCGCCAACGTGCCATGATAAAAATCATCCGGCGTCGCCGCGATCCGCTCCAGCGTTTTTGCCAACTCAGGCTGACGGAAGATTTCTCCCGGCTGATAGTAATTTCCATCGCGCTGAAAGATGCGCCGCGACTCGGGGAACTCGGTCAAATGCCTGTCATGCAAATCGCGGGCCTCGCTCCAGGTCAGTGGATATCCTTCATGCGCCAGGCGGATGGCCGGGGCCATCACCTGCTTCAAGGTAAGCTTGCCATATTTCTGCTCGGCGTAAACCATGCCCGCAACCGAGCCGGGCACGCCGATGGCTTTGTATCCGTATTCGCTTGCGCCTTCGATCACATTGCCGTGCGCGTCGAGATACATATCGCGCGTGGCAGCCGCCGGAGCTTTTTCGCGGTAATCGAGAAAATGCGTTTTCCCATCAGCCATGCGGATCAGCATGAAACCGCCGCCGCCAATGTTTCCCGCCGGTGGATGAACCACCGCCAGCGCAAATCCCGTAGCCACCGCGGCATCCACGGCATTTCCGCCGGCCTGCATGATCTCGACTCCAGCGCGCGAGGCTAGTTCGTGAACGCTGACGACTATGGCGTGCTGCGCATGGACCGGCTGGGGGGAGGCGGAAACTGAAACCACCTCACAGATCATTGCAGCCGTCATCAGCAGTAAAAATATGGACTTGTGCCGGAATCGCATGAGATCGAGGACGTTCAGAATGAGCAGACCCTTGAGGCTAGCCGAGGGCGTTGAGCGGAGTCAAATGTGCTCGTGGCCAGGTAGTGGCTAGAGTTCGGTGGGCGAGGGCACCCGCCGCTCCAAAATTCTTTAGCTTTTTCCCCTGGTCTTGACTCGATGATGAGTAGCGGTTTTCTTCGGCGTTTTCCTGGCTTTTTTCTTTTTTGATTTTGGCGCTTTTGCAGAGACCATTTCGTAAGATTGTTGGATCAACTCGCGCAATTCATTCCACGGCACGGCGTCGAGCCGGTGCAACAGTGCCCATTTGTAGCGTCCGACGTAGGGCGCGGGGCGAATGTCCTCGCGTTCGATCAGCTCAGCAAAAACTTCTGGGGTGCACTTAAAGCAAAGATGCGGGTTATCGAGTCCCAGCATGACAAAGATTTTGCCGCCGATTTTGAAGCAGAGTTCATCGTCCCATTGCAGGTTCTCGGTGGCCTGGGGGAATTCAAGGCAAAATTTGCGGATTGTGTCGGCGGGTTCATTTTTGTAGCGTAAATCGAGACTGTGCTGAGTGTAGGGATTCCTCCTGTCTCGCTTTGCTCGACGCGCCGGAATGACAATTTGACATGGAGGCTTCCCGGACGGGGGCGTCGGGGATTCCATAGGCCGATTCAGTGTCAACTGCTTAATTCTTTAATCACCGTTACTTTGCTGTAGGCTACACGAAATCCCAGGCGTTCGCAGTTGCGTTGCGAGGCGGTTCCGCCTTGGGTGACGATGGCTGCATACTCGCATCCGGCTTCTGCCGCGGCTTTCAATCGCGCACGTAGTAGTGCTGTTTGCAGGCCTCGGTTGCGATATTCTGCCGCGGTTCCCGCTCCGCATACTGCGAATACTTGATGCTCCGGAATCACGAGCCCTGCGCCGCAGGCGACTACCTTGCCCTCCCAACTGGCCGCGAACGTGACCGCGCCTTCCATTTGATAAAGCGGCGTCAGCAAATCCTGAAACGCCTCGGGAGCGCCCTCGGGAAAGAATGCGCGTTCTACGATTGCGCCCAGCTCCCGCGCCTCTTCCGGAAGGCCGCGCCGAATCGTGCAACTGGCTGGAGGGTCAGGGAAACTTTCGTGTGCGTCCAGCCGGCGGTACAGCACGTTATTCAGTTCGGCGATGTTGTACCCACGCTGCTTGCACATTTCAAATACGGCCGGGTCGTGCAGTGGGCACAGATCCACTTGCGCGGGCGCGTGGTGCGAACGATAAAACTGTTCCACGCGATCCAGATCATCGACCTCGAACGAGCGATCCAAACCCGCTCCGGTGGCCCGCCCAATGGGCGATCCCAGCCCTGCGAATATCATGTGGCCGCCGCAAATCTCTTCTTCCGCGGCTCCAATCTCCGGGCGCATTTTTTGAAATGCCCGCGCATATAAAACCTGCGGCATTTCCTCGACTGCTTCAAAACGACGCGCTAATGCCTTATCCACGAATTGCATGGGAATCCTTTCCGATGAAGAACAACGTTGAAAATAATTAGGTGGGAACGAAGCGCGCACACTTCAGCGCAGATTCGCTCGCTATCACGCTGGCTGAGTTATAGAACGGCAGTCATAGGCAGGAGTGAAGAATAGCGCGTTCGGCGAAGCGGCGCAATGCTTTCCAGGCGTGGCGACTGGCGGTGTTTGGCTTACGCGTTGCGCCGGTTAAGCGGGAGATCCCTTCGCCATGCGGCTCAGGGCAGGCTTTTCGCTACGCCTGAAAAACGGCTCCGCTCGGGATGACATAGCATACTGCTTCACGACCGGACACCTTTGAAGCCGTATGCGATTCGAGTTAAGTGGTTGACAGGCTTGAGCCGAGCGTAGAAACTCATCGAAGAATGGAGGCCAGAGTGTTTCGCTGGATAGGCTTTCGGGGTCGCGGGCTGGGTTCTCTCGTTCTTTTTCTGTTCGTTTTGTCCGCGTGTGTTTCCTTTGCGGCTCGCAGTAAAGACAAAATTTCTTATGGCGAAGGTTTGATCGTCAATATTGCCCTGCCGGAAGCTGAAGTGGAGCAGGTGGTGGAAGATGTGGCGGCCAATGGCGTGATCCGCGGGACCAAGGAATACAACAAAGATGAATTTGTTGCGGGCGCAAAAATCGCCGATACCTCCTCTGTGTTTCCGGAGTGGACTGAGGGCGGCAAGATCATCTATAAGGTGCGCGCGCAAGCCATTGACCCGCGCAACTTCAAAGATGGCGGGGATGTGGGAACTCTTGCCGTCCGCTATGTGATCAAGCCACAAGGCGAGAAGAATACGATCTTGAGGATCGATGCGCTTTTCGAAGAAGACTTCAGGCGCACGGTACATCCATCGAATGGATCGGTGGAGAGCAGCGAATATAAAGACATTCGGGAGCACCTCGACACGATTGAGCTGATGAAACGGCAGGACGCCGAAGCGCAGGCGGAGCGACAGGAGCGGCTGAATAAAAAGCTGGGTGTGGCGGCGCAGAGCAGTTCTTCGAAGGGTGATTCATCTTCATCCACTGCAATGGAGCAGCCGGTTCCACCGCCGGCGGAGAACCACGCGGGTTCAGAGTCTTCCATGCGAGTGGAAGTGCCGGTGGCTGCCCAGGAACAAACCGCAGTGAGTTCATCGTCAATCAGTTCACCGCCGATCGATCAAACCCCCGAGCAACGACTTGAGAGCCTGCGCAAGCAAGTGGAGCGACTAGTGAAATCTCCGGGAGCTCCGCTGAAGTCCGCGCCGTTTCATACTGCGAGCACGCTGCAATTATTGAGCACCGGGACTGAGGTTCTCATCGTCATCTCGACGCCTTACTGGTATGGCGTGGAAACACATGAGGGACAGCATGGATGGGTAATGCGCGATCAAGTGGAGGCTCCGTGAAGCGCGCGCAGGCTTGTCAAATGCGGGTGGGCGTGCTTGGCTTTGCCGTTTTATGCTGCGCCGCGATCGGCTACGCTCAAAGCGGATATGAACGCAGCTTTCCGCAATCGAAAGCCACGGTGGAAAAAATTCTGCACGAAATGCAATCGGCGACGGCGGGACGTTTGCCTGTGCTCGAAGGTTTTGCGAATTCGCCGGTGGCGGATCGTTCGATGGAACGCTACCAGCGGGGCTATTATCAATCAAAATTTCAGGTGAGCGCCGCGCCCTCCGGAGGATCGGTTGTACGGGTGAGCGTGGAAATTACCGCTTGGTATGCCGATCCGAGCGGTGCCAAGTCGGGATATCAGTTGCTGCCTTCGAATGGCCGGCTTGAGGGCGACATGCTGGATCAACTGGCGGAACAGCTTGCGGGGCAATTGCCGGGGCAAATTGTCGCCAAAAATGCTCCAGTGCCTGGGCCTACAACCTCGCCTGCGCCTAAACAGTTGGCCAAGGCTGCTCCTGCGCCGGCTACAGAGCCGACGATCTCAGCGCCGATGCCACGGCTTCCGGAAGTAAGCGGCGGGCTTTCCTCGTCGATATCGCAGAGCGCGACTGCGCAACCGGGATCGAAGAAAGTTGAGGCCAAGGATACCGGTGGTCCGGTGGAAACCGAGGTCGAGAGCCTGGAGGAGGTTCTTAAGAATCAGGCGCATCCCAAGAATTTGGTGGCAGTGAAAAAATCGGGAACGCCGGTGGTCGCCTCGGCCAGCCTAACTGCGAAGACGTTGTTCCTGGCGAGCACGCACGATGAGTTCGAGATGCTGGACTACAACCGGGATTGGGTGCACGTGCGGATTTCCGGTTTGTCGCGGGGATGGATCTGGCGCAACAATCTGGAAATGCCGGAGAGCGTGCCCGATGCGGATACTACTCCCAGCGTGGCGGCAGGGCAGAATGCGGCGCAGCTTTACCATGTATCGCGGGAGGAGGTTGCGCCTTTTCCCGGCGATTGGGAGCCGTTACGGGGAAAGAGCGTGAAGATTGTTTCCGTGGAACAAACGGAAGAGAACGCGAAAGATGCCAGCCCGCAGCTGCGTTTGGCGTTTGCGAAATCGGTGCTCGAAAGCGATTATGCGGAGTTGGCACGAAAGACGCAGGAGCTGGCAGGAATTGTGCTGATTTTTGACGCGGCCGACGGAGGCATGATCGCAGCTACTTTCCCGACGCTTCAGCAATGGAAGGCGGGAACTTTGTCGGACGCGGCTTTGTGGCACCAGTGTTATTTCGATCCGCCGGAGATATTGGTTGGTTCGGGCGTTTCGGCGAGCCAATAGATTTGATTTTTATAATCGGCGGAGTTTGGCGGATCGTGTACGCTTGAATTTGGCTCACGCATTAGGCCGGTTAAACGGAAGAACCTTCGCTACGCCTGAAAAAACGGCTACGCTCAGGATGACAGAGTTGTATAAAACGCAAACTGCACTACTATCCGCTTGAGTTTTCCCTTGACTTTGGGTAGCAATAGAGAGTACCTATGCAAGGCTCGGAATGTGTGGGAGTTTGCCACCATATTGTTTCGAAGTTTGATGTAGGCTGTATCTGAGCTGTCTGATGCTGCCCGGTTGATTTTCAATGTTTGAGATGGGATTCCGCATCTCAACTGCGTAATTAAAACGTACGACGACCCAGCAAACTGCTCGTGAGCGCGATGACCCAATCACTGAACTTCAGTTCGATTCGCAGTCAGGCGGTTTCTCTTGGGCGCGACTATGCCGAGTTGATGAAGGCCCGCGTTACCACGCTCATCGTGATGACGGCATGGTGCGGTTATTATTTTGGCGCGCAGAAGGCGGGAGTTTCGTGGTTGTCCGCAGGGCTTTTTCATGCTTTGTTCGGAATCGGGCTCGTCTCCAGCGGAACGGCGGCGCTGAATGAAGTGATGGAGTACAAGGTGGATGGGAATATGCGCCGCACCGCGCAACGTCCGTTGCCGACCGGCCGCATGAGTCTGCTCCATGCCACGGTTGCCGGGGTAGTAGCGACGCTGGGTGGTTCGATTTATCTGGCGGTCTTTACAAACCCTCTTACGGGCCTGCTGACTTTTCTTACTTCCGTGGTTTATCTTGCGGCTTACACGCCGCTGAAGCGTATTTCGCCGATCTGCACTTTTGTGGGCGCTTTCCCTGGAGCGATGCCGGGAGTTCTTGGCTGGACTGCCGTGCGCGGACATTTGGAATTGGGTACGCTGATTCTGTTTGCGATTCTTTTCGTGTGGCAGTTCCCACACTTCTTCTCGATCGCGTGGCTATATCGCGAAGACTACGCGGCGGGCGGGATTCGCATGTTGCCGGTGGTGGAAGAAGATGGACGGTCTACGGCGCGGCGGATTCTGGCTTATTCGCTGATTCTGATTCCGTTGAGCGCTTTGCCCAGCTTTTTTGGCATGGCTGGAAAGATTTATCTGGTCGGGGCCGTGGTGTTGAGTCTGGCGCTGTTTTACTTTGGGGCGCGTTTGGCATTCCTCAAAATGCCCGCGAACAGTGCACGATCCAAGATGTTTGCCCGGCATGTGCTGCAGGCTACGGTGATTTATCTTCCTCTGCTGTTTGCCTTGATGATGGGAAATTCGGTAAAGCCCTAGTAACGGCAGACTTCTTACCGTCTCTCCAAAATTCAAAAACGAAAAAATTTAGTCATTGACGAATTCATCGGACTGAACCATACTTCGCTGGATTTGACCGGGGCCCATCCCTAAGTATTGCTCTTCCGCCCGGAAGAAAGGATTCGATCATGAAACGCTCTCCCAGCGCTCTAAAAGAACCTTCGCAGCTCGCGGCGAACGTTCGCCAACAATTGAATCTGTATGCGCTCGCGGCCGGCGCCACGGGATTTGCCATGCTGGGTGGCGCGCAGGCTGCTGACGCGGAAATCGTCTACACGCCTGCGCACGAGGTGATCCTCACAAATCAGACCTTTTCGCTGGACCTGAACCACGACGGCATTGCGGACTTCATCATCTCGAACCATGCTTTCTGCACCACCGACATTTGCGGGCGCACTTTGCTGACGAAACCAACTCGAGACCGCGACAAGGTTGAGGGCATGCGGAGCGTTTTTATTTTGAAGTTTGCCTCCGCGCTCAGCCGGGGCGCGAAAATTGGTCCGTCGGCGGTTTTCTCCGGCAAGCTGCTGGCGGTGTCAGGTACGGAATATGGCTCCGGCGGCCAGTGGATGGACGCCAACGATCGTTATTTAGGCCTGCAATTTTCTATTGGCAACACCATTCACTATGGCTGGGCGCGCCTCAGCGTGCTGGCAAATGGCGAGGGGAAAATCCGAGCCCAGCTCACTGGCTACGCTTATGAGACGGTGGCGAACCGACCTATTCTTGCCGGGCAGACCAGCGGTTCTGAGGAAAGCGCAAACCCAGCAGTGGCATCCCCGGACGCGAGCTTTGCTCTTCCTGAGCGTGGGCCAGCTACGGTTGGCTTACTGGCAATGGGGTCGGTGGGATTGCGCGCTTGGCGGTGATCAGCACTTGGTGCAAGGTGAAAATGATCTGGAACATCCTCACGCCGCAACCTCGTCATGTTAGTGCCGGCGGTGCGGGATCGAGTGGGGACAAGTCGATGCCGTCCATCGCATAACGGGCATACAGGAAGTCGTGGATCGAGATCACACGATCGCCATCGAAATCCAGGGCAACAAAATAGGCTGGCGTATCGAGAGAGACCTCGCGGTCGTATACGAGCATCGCGGCTCGGCCATCGACAATGCCCGCCGCGTAGGCCCACCGTTTGGCGGCTGCATAGGCCGCGTAGTATCCCCCGACCTCGCTCTTTCCCTGCTTGCGCATCTTCGCGACGAGGTCGAGTTTGACGTCGTCAGCCAGCATCGCGCGCACGGTGTCGAAGTCTCCGGTCTTGAACCCCTCTACATACGTGGTTAGTCGGGCGCGCATTCCATCGGACAGCATTGGCAGCGCGACGTCGGGTTCTTTGGCAAACTCGCGCAAACGGACACGCCCCCGCTGGAGCGCGGATTTCGCGGCAGCTTCGCTCGCACCGGTAATCGACGCAACCTCCTCCAGGGAGTGGTCAAGAACGTCCTTTAGGATGACCGCGCTCCGCTGGAGCGACGGAAGCCGCATGAAAATGCGCAGACTCATCGTCGCGGCCTCGTGGTCGTGATCCGAAGAATCCGGAGCGGCAATCATGTCAAAGACCTCGTCATTCTGGATCATCGGACCACGCGCGCGGCGACGGAGAAAATCAAGCGCGGTGTTGTGGGCGATGCGGAACAGCCAGCCTTCAGGGTTGTCGATGACGCCGACGTTCGGCAGGGCGGCAAAGGCTTTGATCAGCGCGTCCTGAACAATATCCTCGCCATCGACAGCCGAGCCGGTCATGCGGGCGCAGTATCGATGGAGCTTTGGACGAAGCTCACCCACCAACTGCTCGAACCGATCACGCGCAACAGCAGTCGGATCATCTGTCATTGACTATCGCGTCCTAGGAACAAGTTCTCTTCGGATCATACGTTACGTCGAACGGCACGATGTCCGGGCATCAGGCGTGGTGGTTGTAGACGACGTTGCCGGCAAGGCTGTCGAACGCGGCAAGCGCTGCGATCCTCGGGAAGTATGCGACCATATCCGGGTTGGTCCGCATCGCTTCTACCGATGCAAGGTCGCGCCACTGCGAGTAGATGACTACATGGCGCCGATCCGTCGCAGCGACGAAGCTGGTCGAAATCCAGCCATCGAGCCTGCTGACGACGTTTTCAGTATTGCCGCGGAGAAGCTCGATAAGCTTTTGCTGGTTCTCAGGCTCAACGGTCAAGACGTTGATAAGGGTCGTGACTTGTTCGGTCACCGCTATTGTCGTGTTCATGATGTTCTCCTCTAAAAGTGTTGTTCTCTGTCCTTACACAATGAAGACGATTCCGATTAGTGAAACGGATCGGTCGGGCAAAAAAAAGTGGAGGGGGACTGGGCGCTTAATGCGCGGGGAACGCTTTCTCCATTTCCAGCTAAACCGGCAACATTACTGGTGCCTCCCAAGCGAACCTGTAGTAGACTGACTTCCCCCCGGGGATAGCCATCCCGCACTGACTTCACACTGGACCTCCCATGAGTGCACTCGCCAAGAAAGTTCTGCTGATCGGCTGGGATGCGGCCGATTGGAAGATCATCAATCCGCTTCTCGATCAGGGATTGATGCCCACACTCGACGATTTCATCAATCACGGCGTAATCGGCAATCTCGCCACGCTGCGGCCAATCCTTTCGCCTATGCTCTGGAATTCGATCGCCACCGGCAAGCGTCCGGATAAACATGGAATTCTGGGCTTCATGGAGCCTGATCCGCAGACCGGCGGCGTGCGGCCCGTAACCAGTACTTCGCGTAAGGTGAAGGCGATCTGGAACATCCTGACGCAGCGCGGATATAAGACGCACGTGCTGGGCTGGTTTGCGGGGCATCCGGCGGAGCCGATCAACGGGATTTCGGTGTCCGATCTTTTTCCCTATGCGGTTGCGCCGCTGGACAAGCCGTGGCCGTTGCCGCCGGGAGCGGTTTATCCGGAGAAGCTGCGCGATGAGTTTGCCAAATTGCGCATGCATCCGGCGGAGGTGGGCGAGGCGGCAATTCTGCCGTGGATTCCGCGCGCTGCCGAGATCGATCAGGAAAAAGATAAAGGGCTGCAATCGTTCGCAAAAATCCTTTCGGAAAATTGCTCGATTCATAATGCGGCCACCTGGATTTTGCAGAACGAGCCGTGGGATTTTCTCGCGGTGTACTACAACGGCATCGACCATTTTTGCCACGGCTTTATGCACTTCCATCCGCCGCGCATGGAGGGCATCGATGAAGCGCGGTTTGAGATTTACAAAGACGTGGTCAACGGCGCGTATCGCTTCCACGACATGATGCTGCAAACACTGCTCGATCTGGCCGGGCCGGAGACGACGGTGATTATTGTTTCCGATCATGGGTTTCACTCCGATCATCTGCGACCGCGAGGCATTCCCATGGAGCCGGCGGGGCCGGCGGTGCAACACCGGCCGTTTGGCATTGTGTGCATGAAGGGCGAGCACATCAAGCAGGACGAAAGAATTTATGGCGCGACGCTGCTGGATGTTACGCCGACGATTTTGACTTTGTTTGGATTGCCCGTGGGCGAAGACATGGACGGGCGCGTGCTGGTGCAGGCGTTTGAAGAGACTCCGAAGATTGCGCGCATTCCGAGCTGGGAGAACGAGGCGGGCGAGTGCGGCATGCATCCCGCGGATTTGAGAATGGATCCGGCGGCGGCGCAGGCGGTGCTGCAACAATTTGTGGCGCTGGGTTACATACAGCCGCTGAGCGAAGATCAGGAAAAGGCCGTGGCTACGGCGGTGCGCGAGCAGCAGTACAACCTGTCGCGCTCTTATATGGACTCGCGGCGGTATACGGAGGCGTTGCCGATTTTTGAAGAGCTGATGCAGAAGTGGCCGGATGAAGCGCGCTTCATGCAGCATTTGGCGCAGTGCTATTTGGCGATGGGGCGGCGCGCGGATGCAAAGGATTTGCTGCAGAAGTTGATGGTGTTGAAACCGAAGGTGCCCCCGGCGCCTCAGAGAGACGGAGAACAGCCGGCGGAGCATGGGATTGTGGCGGGGGAAGTTGAGGCGGCAGTACCGGCAGCTGTGGAGGCGGAGATCCCTCGCCACGTTGGTGAGAATACGGGGCTTCGGGATGACGCCGCAGTAATAGGGGACAGGACAACACCGGACGCCGGGAGCCCGGAAGCCGAAGAAACAGGCGAACCAAAACCGCGTCCGTGGGCGGATTTGCTGATGGGCATCATTCAGTTTGAAGAAGGAGATATGGATGCCGCACTGGCTTGTTTGCTAAAAGCGGAGGGCGCCGATCCGCGTTTGCCCGATTTGCATTTACGCATTGGGGAAACTTATCTGCGGCAGAAGCGTACCGACGATGCCGATCGCGCGTTTCAGCGCGCGCTGGAGATTGATGGCGACAGCCCGGAGGCGCATTTAGGATTGGCTGTGGTGCGGTTGCGGCAGCGGCGCAATGAAGAAGCTGCCGAGCAGGCTTTGCTGGCGGTTGGGCTACAGCATTTTCTGCCGCTCGGGCATTTTTATCTGGGAGTCGCGCTGGCGCGGCTTGGACATCGCGAGCGATCCGCGCTGGCCTTTGAAACTTCGCTCAGCATGTTGCCCGGGTTGATTGCGGCGCATCGCTGGCTGGCCGCGCTGTACACGCATCCGGGCGGGGATTTGGAGAAGGCTACGCGGCATCGGGAGATTTTTTTGCGGATGCGCAAGCAGCGGCAGGGGCAGATGACGGCTTAGAGCTTATTTCCCAGCTAAAGCCCATTATCATTGTCGCTCTTACGCGGCGCTAAAGCGCTGTGCCACCAAAGGCGGTACCACCTAAAGCTGGTTTGCGGCGCGGCTTTTCAAAGCTGGATTAAGTGATGGCGGATTTGTTATTGGATCGAGCTGCCGACGTTGGAGAACACGTTGCCGGAGTTGGAGCCGATCAGGCGGATTGTGCCTACTACGATCACGAGGATGACCGCGAGCATGATGGAATACTCGGCTACGTCCTGCCCTTGTTGTTCTGCCCAGAGTTTGGTTATGAGATTTTTCATGATGGCTTTATTCCCCTTCGTCATACTGCCGCTGCTGTCGTGATGAACCGCGAACCGGAATGCGGCACACTCAAGCCCCACGGATCGCTTTCCTGAGCGATCATTTGCAGGCCGACTTGATATTCTCCATGCTTATCGAGCAACCTCGTCCACATCACTTTGAACTCAATGCGGCGCTTGCGAAAAAGAACTACTAATGTGTCGAGCGCGGTCAGTTCGTGGTGAATTGCGCCCAGGCGCGCCCCGGTTGGCGTGAGATCAAGCGTATGCGCCAGGGCCTCAAACAATACGCCAGAGGCGTTTTTTCCGCGTATGCGCACAGGGAGAACGGCTCGAGTTCTATCCTGGCTGCGCCGGCTCGGTTTTTCTTTGGCAGATAGCATTGGCTGTCCAGAAACAGTGTGCGGCAAAACGGGCTGGCGCGGAATGGCCCCGACGAGTGAGGCACGATGGTAACCGGGTATTTCGTGTAGTTCGGAAAGGTGTGGGGTTAAGGCGCCTGCTGGCTGACTTCAGCGGCTAAAGCCGCGATCTCTTTCAACTGCTTCTACGGCGCGCCGTGATACGAATCGATAATCGCAGCGCTTAAGCAATCTCTCCGTTCAGGATGACATGGCATTAAGTTTTTCGCCGGAATTAGTGTGACGGCACGCCGCCCGTTTCAGCCGCAGAGTGCACCAATGCGTTGTGCATGGCGCTTAGCAGCGGTTGGGTGTGGCCGTTGTAGTCCTGCGAAATTTCCCACATGAAGACGCCGCCGAGATGCTTCGTGCTTAAAGCGTAATTGACTTTTTGCGTGGTTGATGAGGGATTGTCGTAGGTGATGAAGCCGAATGACTCGCCAGCCGCGTTAAGCAGATAAGGCGCATGGGCGATATCGTCGTAATTCTCAGTCCATTCGCCTGAGTGGAGGAGGTCTTCGACTTGCGTATAGCTCACTGTAAGAGTTCCGGGGCCGCCTTCGCCGCATAGCGCGCCATGGTCGCAGAATGTCCAGAGTCCGTCGGGAATGAAAGCGTAGCCGTAAAACGCCGTGCCGAGATTGATCTTCTCCGCGGGAATGTTGAGGGTTGAAACGAATAGTGTGGCCGAGGTATCGAGGCTGCCTTCCTGGCCGGGATCGAGCGGGCTGAGATAGAGCGGCGAGTTGTGGCCGGTGTGATTGGTCCAGGGTCCGTGGAAGTCGTAGGTCATCACGTTGTAGAAATCGAGGAGCGGCGTGAGGCCGGTGAAATCGTAGACGCCGTAGGAGCCGGGGCTGGAAGAAACTGCGGCGGAGATTATGTATTGACCGGTGGGCATGAGGTTGCGGAGATCCTGCACTAGCGCGGTGAAGGTGATCGCCTGTTCGTTCGTGTTGGGGACTTCGTAGTCGAAGTCAACGCCGTCATAGCCGTTGGCGATGGCAAAGTTCGCGATGTTCTTGGCGAACGCGGCGCGCAGCGCGGGATCGGCGTCGAGGTAAACGAATATGCCGGCGGAGCCGCTTACGCAGAGTTCGACTTTGACTCCGGCTGCGTGAGCGCTGGAGATCAGGCTGGGTTCGAGAAATCCTTGGGGAATGAAAAGCGAGCCATCGAGACTGCCCGACGGTGCAATATTCGAATGAACGATGTGCGTGACCTGATTGTAGGGAATGGTCGACGAATTGTAAGGAGGGACGCTGAACTGGTCGCTGTACTGGTAATAGGCGAGCAGGCGGGCGTTGGAGGCGTGGAGGGCTGGGGCGAAGGTAAAGGCTAATAGCAGCGCGGCTAGGGAGCTCTTTAGGGTTAGGGTCATGGCGGCAATCCTTTGGCCTTGAAAGTCTAGGGCGAAAGGAGGGACGGGTCAAGGGTTGTTCCATTGGCTTGACTGCACCGATTAGCTTGCACAATTTCAACATAACGATTTGTAACGATTTCGACCAACCGATCACTATCCTCTCAAGTCAAGTCGCGTGGGGAGGATAATCAAATGTCTACGCTGAATAGAGCAGTCAGACTGTTATTGATCGCAACTGTAGGGATCGTGATGATGGGATTTGGAGGCTGCCCGCCTCCTCCACCTCCGCTGAACCCGCAATCGTTGCCGTCTGACGCACAAGCCACATGCGTGGTCACGGCGCCGGTGTTTGCGACCTGGTTCCAGTCGGGAAGCGTAACCTTGAATGGGGTAGTCAATCCCGCAAACAGCGTTACCTTCCCCAACGTACCCAATTGCAGTTTCTATCAATGGTCGAAGCAGATGTTTCTGTGGCTGACTTCCCCGGCCCCGGCCACTTATGGCGGTGGGGGTGGACTTATCCTGGATTCCCCGACGTTCTATGACGTTTCGCCCCCTGCGGCAGACGGAAGCCGGACGTTCCTTCCGCACACTCCGGGTCTGCTGCGGAACTTCGGCCTGCGCGCGGCGCAGGTGGGGCCACAGGGCTTGCAGCTAATTTTTGACAGTTCAGGGAAGCTCTTCCAATTCAAACCCGCAGCACCGGGTGCGAAGCTCTTAGTTCGCGAGGCCTCGGGCCAAACAGTACAGATCGTGCACGCAAAATTGGGAAGAGATAAAAAAACTATTTTGCTGGACACGAACAACAGAGAGATTCAAGCGCTGCTTCCGCAGGCCGAAAAGGTAACCGAGCGTGAGCAGATCACGCAGATGCCCATCGCGCAAAAATTCATTATCGACGGAATTCCGATTTTTGTGGATCCATCTCTGGCAGTTATCGACGTGGAACAGGGTCAGGCTGGAGGCAACGGGGTTCTCGAAGCGCTGCCTGGAGGATCGCTGGTGTATTACGCAACGATTGTGAATGACGTCTACGCGTACTTCACCACCGGAGTGGACGACCATGCAATCAGCGCGACCCAATTCCCGACAACGGCGGCCGATCTAAGCGCGATCACTACATTTGCTTCAGCCCACGGGAAGACGTTCCCAGATCCCAATGCCCTGACCGTGGAAGTGAAATCGGCGTGGGTAGAAGCGGCTGGACTTCCCAATCTGAGCAGCTACCTCACCATGACTGCCACCGTACCAGCATATAACGAGTCGAATCCGAACACGTGGACTCCGGGCTCACCAGCGCAGAAAACCGTACAACTGGCCCTGGTGGGGATGCATGTTGTGGGAAGTACAGCCGGACATCCCGAGATGATCTGGGCTACGTTTGAGCATTTTGCGAACACACCCAAGGCCACCTATTCGTACATCAATACGGGCGGCTCCACTGTGACTGTAAATCAGAATACAAACGCTTCCTGGGTCTTCTCGCAAACGAATTCTTCCGGGCCTTTCAACCAGGAGCATATGTCGTTCAGTTCGCCGAACATCGTATCGCAGCCGGGATTCACGATTTCTCCGAGCGATACGATTCGATGGAAGGCGTTCGGGGCAGCTTCCGATGTTTCTCCGAATCCGATCGACGGCTCCACCGCCGCCTCGAATACTGAGATCATTTCGATCAACAACAGCATCAGCGGGATGATCGCAAGCGGCGATATCCGCAACAACTACGTGATGACTGGCGCAACCTGGACCATTGGTGGGGCATCTCCCAGCGGCGGCAACCAAGTCGGCACCAGTGCGTTGTCTAATACAACGATGGAGACATACCAACAAGGCACTGACACGACACTGGCGCATGGAGGTACGAATTGCTTTACCTGCCACAACAGCAATACGACCGGCGTGAGCCATGTGTTCGGAGCGCTTAAGCCGCTTTTCTAGTTTCCGGTATTTAGGCAAGCTGCATTAATTAAGGGTAGTGGGTTAGTAATGAAGATACCGACCCACTACCTAATTAAATGGAGGTTAGACACAAGCGGGAACGAGCGAAATCGGCGCGGTACGAAGCTAAGCGGGCGCGGCGGTAGTGTATAAAAGATAAAGATAAAGAATGTCGCAGGCAGCGCCAGCAATTACACGGAGCCCCGCAGATGTAGTACGGATGACGCCGGTTTCACAGGCGGCGAATGGGGTTTGCTACGCCACAGCGGGAGAGAACTCGATAGGGGCGATCGATTTGGAGCGGATGATTGCTGCCGTTCCGGCGAAGGCAGCGGCGGCGCTCAAGCGCAAGGCTTATTATTTTGTGCCGCTTACGGTGAGCCAGGGCGAAGAAGTGGTGATTGCGGACCGCTATGATGTGGCGCTCAGCGACAACGCGGTGTGCCATCGCAATCTGAATTTAGGCGATTCGCAGTGCGTATTCATCTCCACGCGGCTGATGGACGACAAGTTTTCTGTGGCGTTCGAGTTCTACATCAATGTGGGACATGCGCTGGTGGAAGCAGCTGGGGTGTCGAATGAATTCAGCGAACTGGCCTGGAAGCAGGTAGCGGCAGGGACGCGCGGTGAGACTTCGCTGGATGCGTGGGAAGCGCGGAAGCTGGCTACGGCGGGCGGTCTGGAGGCAGAGCGGTTTAAGAACGAATACTTCGAAGCTACCTTTGCCGATACGATTTCGATTTATCTTTTGTCTTTGTATTTAGACGTGGATTATTACGATTTGCGGGAGCGGGATTATCCGTTGCTTGCGCCTTCGGCGCTGGCGGAGCGCTTGCGAAAAGTGGCGGAGTTGTTTCCTGCGAATCCGGGGTTTGAGTTTGCGGTGTTGTATAAGCGGCGGAGTTAGGGACCCTCGGCGGCTGAACAGCGCCGAGAAACTCGTTTGCGTCCTCAGGGGCTGAGGCCCTAAGCGGAAAGAAAGGCCTTTATCGTAGCGCTGCAAGCGCTGCGCCACCCAAAATCTTCTCTCAAAATCAAAGTGCGGCGCGGCTGAAGCCGCATTGAATTTGGACGACTTAACGGCACGAGTGGAACTCGTGCCCTTCCCGATCACGCTCAAATGTGGTTTTTTTCCGCAACCGTGAAGCGATGCCCTGATACAAATCACTCCAAATTCTGCTTTCGTGGCGGGCGAGGCGCCCGCCTCCACATTTCTTTCTACTATTTATTCCCAATTACAAAATTGACTGTGCTCGAGCCGTTGGTGCTTACCGTTACCGACTTTTCCCAGGTTTTCGGTTCGGAGAATACCGGGCGCTGCACGGTGCGTTCGGTCAGCACATCGTAAGCCTGCTCTTTGCCGGCCAGTCCCCAGCCTTCATGCCAAGCGACTATCTGATAGGCGCCTGGCGGAACGCCGGTGAATTCAAAGCGTCCGCTTTCGTCGGTGACTGCATAGTAAGGATGCTGAACCACCATCATCTCGGCGTTCATCCACACATGGCCGCCGTTGCAGCGCAGGTTTACCAGCCCGGGCGTGGCCATGGTTCTCGAGTTCACCTGATTGGGGAAAGGAAACGGCAGGTTGTAGCTGGCCGCGCCATCCATGTGGATGGTGTGCAGAGTCGCGTCGGAGCTTTTCATCTGAAGATCAGAATGCGCCGGGACCAGAAGGATATGCGGAATGTAGCGGCAGTGCTTCTGGTCGAGGTGACGCACCTGCTCGGGCAAATCCATCGCTTTTCCGGCTGAGATGTTTTTGAGGTAGACGATGGTATTGGCGACACCGGCCTCCGGGCCGACGATCAGGCGCTCGAGGCTGACGTTCTTTTTGCCGTCGGGATCGCAGATTTGCGGATCTTTAGTGACGGGAAAATCCAACTGATGCGGCACCGGGCCGGACCATTTCACCGTGCCGGAAATAGTTCCGCCGTCGGCGACGGAGATAACTTTATAAGCGTCCTGCGCGGCGGCAAAAGTCGCGAGCGCAAACAGTGAAGACAGCAAAAGACAGCAGAAAGCAGTTGCCCTCAACATATACAAACCCCTGATCGCTCCCGGGCCATCCTTACGACCAAAATGGCCGCCGTGGACCGTGGGCTGAAATTCGGACTATCGTTGCTTGTTCCGCAGGCAACGTCTTGCACCCAACTGCTGGGTTCTGTGCCGCACAGGGTTCCCGTCCGCTTGCATGGGGCAGCACATGAGTTTCGATGTTCCTGCCCCAACCGGGAGACCGTGGGGGCGGGTTCGCGTGAAGAAATCACAGAATTCGTGATTCGGATCACAAAATTAAGGTGCTCTCATGTGAAAGATGTGTCGAGATTACCGAGGTGGTGGAACTACCGGTAAAGTCCTTGAAATTGGATGAACGACGATGGGCCAAGCGAGTGCCCGCTTGTTCGGATAGCTTACAATCTTGCTTCCATGACGGTACAGGTTCGATCGTTCGCGAAGATTAATCTTGGGCTGCGCATTGGCGCGACGCGGCAGGATGGTTTTCATGAATTGCTTACGGTGTATCAAACGCTGGCGCTGCACGATGTGATTCGAGTGAGCATCGGGCGTGGAAGCGGGATTGAGATTCGCTCGGAAGACCCGAGAGTTCCGAAGGATGAATCGAATACTTGTTACCGCATCGTGGAAAAAGCGATGCGGGCTCTGAAGGCGAAGGGGCGGGTGTTGGTTGAGATTGAGAAGCGTTTGCCGGTGCAGGGCGGAATGGGCGGGGCTTCGTCGAATGCAGTGGCGGCTTTACTGGGGCTGGAGCGGGGGTTGAAGAAATTTTTACCGGCCGAGCAGCGGTTACGAATTGCGGCGGAGGTTGGGTCGGATTTGCCGTTGTTTTTTGTGGGCGGGACGGTGTTGGGCGTCGGGCGGGGGGAGCAGGTTTATCCGTTGGAGGATTTGCCTGCGATGGCGTGCGTAGTGGTGACTCCGGAGGTAGGGGTTTCTACGCCGAAGGCTTTTGCGGAGTGGGATCGATTGCTCGAGCAGGGGCTAAAGCCCCATTTCAAAATTGATTCTGACGCGGCGCTAAAGCGCCGCTCTTCCACGGGGGCATCCACTGCGGACGCATTCACCCCAGGGGCATCTGCGGTTGATGCTGCGGCTGACTCCGGCGCCGGCCTCGGGAAAGCTGCCGGGCTTCGCCCGGCTGGACGGGCGAGGGCGCCCGTCCCCACACAAGCATTTTCAGTTTCCCCCAATCAGTTTTCAGTTTCTTCCCATAAATTGACGGCTGTTGGTTCGTCCGATAGAATGAATGTGCTTGGCCGTGAGTTTTCTGCCTGGCTGAGCGAGAGTTACTCCGGTGCTCCTCATCGTAGTGGTCGTGAACAGAGGGGCCGGGCCGGGAATCTACTTCTCGCGCTTGTCCGGACCGGGATCCAGAACGACTTTGAACAAGTCGTCTTTCCTGAGTATCCCGAGTTGAGTGAAGGTAAGAAGGCGCTGGAACGCGCGGGCGCGAAGTATGCGTCATTGTCGGGTTCCGGGTCGACGTTGTTTGGGTTGTATGGGTCGCGGACGGCGGCGCAGATTGCGGCCGAGAGGCTGCGGCGGCAGGGGTGGGCGGCGCAGAGTACGGTGACTTTGCCTCGGCGGGATTATTGGGGGCGGGTTTTTGTTGGGTGAGAGTTTTGCCCCGGGGCGCTTGGCTTCGCCATCGCTTGGACGGGCGAAGGCGCCCGTCTCCACATGTATATGTGGCAGTCGTTGCTACATGGGTCCGGCGAGATTTTGATTGTTGATTTTTGATTGTTGATTGACAATGAAGGCGTTCGATTGGCGCACAATCGATACTCAACAATCCAAATCAACCATGGCTTACTGGGCCGTCGACTAATGGTAGGTCAAGTGCCTTTGGAGCACTTTGTCTAGGTTCGAATCCTAGCGGCCCAGCCAGACTAGCTTTCAGCTATCAGCTCTCAGCAAAACCGGGAGCAAATCAGCTGATAGCTAAAGGCTGACGGCTGAGAGCTAACTATGGCTACTTTAGTCACGCCCGCGGAAAAGACGGAGAAAGCCGAAAAACACGTTCCACCGGTGCCCGAGGAAAAAGCGGATCGCAAACCGCGCGCACGGGTGGATGAGAAGTTCAAGATTTTCAGCGGGACGGCCAACGAGCAACTGGCCGACGAAGTTTGCCACTTTCTTGGAATGCAGCGCGGGCTGGCGCAGGTAACGCGCTTTGCCGACGGCGAGGCGTATGTGCAGATCCAGGAAAATGTGCGCGGGGCGGATGTTTTCGTGATGCAGCCGACCTGCCGCTCGGTGCATGGCAACAGGCACACGAGCGTTGACGAGAATCTGATTGAGTTGCTGCTGATCGTGGATGCGCTGAAGCGCGCTTCAGCGCGGCGGATTACGGCGGTGATGCCGTATTTCGGATATGCGAGGCAGGATCGGAAAGATAAGCCGCGCAGCCCGATTTCATCGAAGCTGATGGCCGATCTGTTGACCACTGCGGGCATTCATCGGGCGCTGATTGTGGATTTGCATACGCCGCAGTTGCAGGGATTTTTTAACATTCCGGTGGATCACTTGTTCGCTTCGCCGGTGCTGGTGGATCACTTCCGCAAGTTGAATCTGCCGAATCTGACGGTGGTTTCGCCGGATGCGGGCGGCGTGGAGCGCGCGCGGTTTTTCGCGAAGAAAGTGGATGCGGCGCTGGCCATCGTCGACAAGCGGCGCGTCGAGATGAATGTGGCGGAAATCATGCACGTGATCGGCGATGTGCATGGGCGGACGTGCCTGATCATTGACGATCTGATCGACACGGCCGGGACTTTGGTAAAGACCGCGGCGGCGCTGATTGAGAATGGCGCGACGGAAGTTTATGCCTGCTCTTCACATGCCGTATTGTCGGGGCCGGCGGTGGAGAACATTGCGAAATCGGTGATTCGGGAAGTGGTGGTGACGAATACGATCCCGCTGAACGACGAAGCTAAACGGGAGCCGAAGATTCGCGTGCTTTCGATTGCGGGTTTGATTGGGCGGGCGATTCAGGCGAATCACGAGGAGACATCGGTTAGTAAGTTGTTTACTTAACAAACTGCGCATTCAGCGCCATCAAATATCAGGTTCCTCACCCGCGCTACGCGCGTGTTCGGAATGACAAAGATTTGAGGTAGGGAATAATTATGGCTACTACGATTGAACAGAATGTTTTGGAAGCGCAGCCGCGCGAGGCGGGAACCAAGAACCATGCCCGGCGGGTGCGCCGTGAAGGCAAAATTCCTGCAGTGGTTTATGGCGCGGGCAAGGATGCCATGCCGGTGACGGTCGATCCACGGCATGTTTTGCGGATTCTCCGCTCGGACAGCGGCCACAATACGATTTTCGATCTGGCGATGAATGGCAATCAGACCAAAGCCATGATTGTCGACTGGCAGTATGAGCCCATCAAGGGCCATTTGCTGCACATCGACTTAAAGCGCATTGCCATGGATAAGGCTCTGCGCGTCAACGTGCCGATCGTGTTGCAGGGCGTGCCCGCGGGCGTGAAGACCGAGGGCGGCATTCTGGAACAGATGCTGCGCGAGGTCGAGATCGAATGCTTGCCCGCGGATATTCCAAGTCACATCGACGTCGACGTGACGGAACTCACCTTTGGCAAGGTGTTGCGCGTGGAGGATCTGCCGCACAACGAAAAGCTGAAGTTCCTGACGGAAGCCAACCAGCCCGTGGCGCACGTGACCAGCGTGAAGGAAGAAGTGGTGGCTGCGCCTGATGCGGCGGCTGCGGACGCTGCGGCGGGTCCGGCGGAGCCTGAGGTTATCAAGAAGGGCAAAGCTGAGACTGAGGAAGAGGGCGAGGCTGCCGGCGATAAGGGCGAGAAGAAAGCGGAGAAGAAGGAGAAGAAGTAGCTCCGTGGTCTTGATGCGCCTCGCTTTGCTCGTCTGGACAGCCGAGGCGGCTGTCCCAACATGGTCGGGGATGGTGGCGTGAAACTGATCGTCGGTCTTGGAAATCCCGGCATCGAGTATCAGTTCACGCCGCATAACATCGGGTTTCTGGCGGTGGATCGTATCGCCAGCGACCTGGGCGCGGAGATTCGAAACCGGCAGTGCCGGGCGCTTACGGCGCGGGCGGTGATAGGCGGCGAGACAGTTTTGCTGGCCAAACCCGAAACCTACATGAACTTGAGCGGCATGTCGGTGCGGGAGTTGATCGCGGAATACGAAGTGGCGCCGGAATCGGATTTGATTGTGATTCAGGACGAACTGGATTTTCCGCTGGGCACGCTGCGAATTCATACGCGGCGAAGTTCGGCGGGGCACAACGGGATCGAGTCGATCATCGGCGCGCTGGGTACGAACGATTTTTTGAGAATCCGGATGGGAGTCGCGCCGGAACATAAGGTTGAAGACGGAAAAGACTATTTGCTTTCGCCCTTTCGCAAGGCGCAGATGACGGCGGTGGATGAGATGCTCAACATTGGGGCAGATGCGGTGAAGATGATTTTGCAGGATGGACCGGCGGCGGCGATGAACCGGTTTAACCGGAAAGAAGTTGGGGGAGAGTGATTAGGACTCCCCGCGGGGTCGGCGCGCGTGGATTCTGTCGTAGGGTGGGTCCTTTCGCTTCGCTCAGGATGACAGTTCGCTGCAGACTGACAAGAGGATTTGGGATGCGAGATTTGGAGACGGAAAATGAATCGTACTTATGAGTTGATGTTTATCGTCCGGCCGGATATGGCGGACGAAGATTTGGAAAAACTGATTTCGAACCTGGAGTCGACGGTGACTTCAGCTTCCGGCACGGTGAAAAGCGTGGATCGCATGGGCAAGCGTCGTCTTGCCTACACGGTGCGCAAGTTCCGCGACGGCGTCTACATTCTGATGACGATCGAGGGAACGGGAACGGTGATTCACGAACTCGAGCGCCGGTTGCGCGTGACCGAGCAGGTGATCAAGTTCCTGACCGTGCGGGTAGACGAAGAGCATAAGCGGCTGGAGAAGATCAAGGCGCTGCGTGAGGCGCGCAAGAAAGTGAGCGCGCAGCCAGCAGCGGCCAGCGTTGAAGAAGCGCCGGCGGCAGCGGAAGCACCAGCGGCGGAAACTCCGGCGACGGCATAGAGAATTAGTTGGCTGGCCGCTGATCACTCATCACTGGCCACTGAATTTAGAGGAGCGTTATGACTGAAGAGAGCAAAGTTGCAGTAGCATCCGAGCGGCCGTCGCGGCCAGCTGGGGATGGACCGCGGCCCGGCGGAGATCGTCCGCGCTTTGGCGGCGGGCCGGGTGGGCGTTCCGGGCCAGGCGGTCCGCCGCGCGAAGGTGGACGCAAGTTTTTCCGGCGCAAGAAGGTTTGCAAGTTTTGCACGGAGAAGATTGCCGACATTAATTACAAGGATTACCGGCTGCTCGGGCAGTTCGTGGCCGAGAGCGGCAAGATTGTGCCGCGGCGCTTGACGGGCGTATGTTCGCCGCATCAGCACCGGCTGGCTGTGGCCATCAAGCAGGCGCGCAATATCGCACTGCTGCCGTTCGCAGGACGGGCATCGTAACTCGACGTTGTCATTCCTCGCGCAGCGAGGAATCTGGGTTTTTGCTGGCGGCGAGGAGAACCAAGATCCCTCGCTACGCTCGGGATGACAAGGAGTTCGGGTGCGCGATGACGAACAGTACAGTTTAGGAAGAAGCTCAAAATTGGAGTCATTTCATGGAAGTCATTCTTAAAGAAGACGTAAACAAGCTGGGTTCGCGCGGCGACGTGGTGAAGGTCGCCGAGGGTTACGGACGCAATTATCTTTTGCCGCGCAAGCTGGCCATTGTTGCCAACGAGGGAAACAAGGCCGTCATCGTGCAGATGAAGGCGGCGTCGGTGCGGCGCTCGGCCAAGGAGAAGTCGCAGGCTGAGGAGCTGGCGAAACAGTTTGAGGGATTGTCGGTTTCGTTCACGCGGCGATCGGGCGAGCACGATCAGTTGTTCGGCTCGGTCACTTCGGGAGACATTGCCGAGGCGGTCGCAAAGAAAGGGATCAATATGGATCGCCGGCAGATTCAGTTGCACGATCCGTTGAAAACCCTGGGCGAGTTCACCGTGCCGGTGAAGTTGCACAAGGACGTGACTGCGCACTTGAAAGTCGTGATCGAGAAGGAAGCGGTCGCGGAGTAGGAGCTTCCGCCGACGCATCTCTCAACCGTGCCTACGGCACGGTTTTTCTTTTTGGTGTTCCTCACCTGCCAGTGAACTGGCGGGCTATTTTCGGGCGTCCCTTCGGGACGGGTTTTGATTGCTCGACTATAGGCAGGACACGGGACGTGCGTCTCGCTTCGCTCGACGGACAGCCGAGGCGGCTGTCCCCACATGATTTCGTTCCTAACGTGATTTCCTTGGCTAATTGGTTAGTTGAAATTCTCCGTGTAGCGTGGCGGTTGAGTCTTGGCCTACCCAGAGGTCGAAGTGTTCTGGTTCTACTACCCATTTCTTTTCGGCGGGACTCCAAAATTGAAGTTCGTCTTTTCCGAGCGTGAAATGGATGGTCTGCTTTGCGCCCGGTTCCAGTGCGACGCGTTCGAATCCCTTCAACTGCCGTATGGGGCGCGAGGCGCTTCCGGCGCGCTGATGGATATAAAGCTGGACTACCGCATCGCCGGCGCGGCTGCCGTTATTGGTCACGTCGGTTGAGACTTCGATTGTTTTCCCGGTTTGCGCGGTTGGCGTCACTTTCAAATTGTCGAATGAGAATGTCGTATAGCTCAGGCCATAACCAAAAGGGTAGAGCGGCAGGCTGGAAATATCCCAATAGCGCGATTTGAAATCAGGATTGGTCTCCGGGTTTTGCGTGAGGTTGTGGTTGTAATAGAGAGGAAGCTGCCCGGTGCTGCGCGGCCAGCTTACGGGAAGGTGGCCCGAGGGATTGGCGTCGCCGAACAGTACGTCGGCGATTCCGTTGCCGCCCTGGCTGCCGGGATACCAGGCTTCGAGAATAGCCGGGATGTGTTCGCTGGCCCAGGAAATATCGAGCGGGCGTCCGTTGACGAGCACCAGAACGACGGGCTTGCCTGTGGCGGAAACCGCTTCCAACAGCTCTTCCTGGCCATTGGAAAGCTTCAGTGAGGATCGCGAAGCGTATTCGCCGCTCATCAAATCGAGTTCGCCAACCACGATAATCGCAATGTCGCATTGCCGAGCCAGAGCCACGGCGTCCTGGATGGATTGTTGCGCTTCCTGCGGCGTTTGCGCAGGTTGTTCCTTCAGAACAGCGAGCATTGGAATATTCTCGAACGGCGAAGGAAGATTGCGCCCGATATTTGGACCGTGCGCGAACGACACCTGTACAGCCGAACCAACTTTTTCTTTGATTCCGGCCAAAATGCTTACCGTCGGTTCTGGCTTCGTCATCGCACCCCACAGCGAGAGGAGATCGATTTGCGCATCGGCCATCGGGCCGATCACAGCTATGGAATGAATGGTTTTTCCAGCCTTATCCAGAGGCAACAGGCCGTCTTGATTGCGAAGCAACACCACCGAACGTTGAACAGCATGGCGCGCCACTTGCTGATGCGCGGGATCGTTGAGCGTGGGATCGATGCGCGATTCGTCGATGTAAGGATGTTCGAACAATCCCATGCGAATTTTGGTTTCGAGAATGGGGAGTACGGCATCGTCGATCTGCTTCATCGAGATATGTTTTTGTTGTACTTCGACAGGCAGATATTTTAGATAAGTGCCGCTGGCCATATCCATGTTTAATCCGGCGGTGAACGCCTTGTGGGCGGCGTCCTGCGGATCGCGGGCATAGCCGTGGATTCTCAGGCTGCGGACTGCGAAGGCATCGCTCACTACGAAGCCCTGGAAGTTCCAGGAATCGCGCAACACATCATACAGAAGCCAGCGGTTGCCGCTGGCGGGCACATCGTTCAGATCCATGTAGGCGCTCATCAAGCTGCCGGCGCCCGCATCCACGGCGGCCTTGAAGGGAGGCAGGTAGATGTTCCACATTTCTTCTTCCGGAATGTAAGAGGAGTCGTAGTCGCGTCCGCCGTCGGCTGCGCCGTATCCGGCGAAGTGCTTGGCGCAGGCCAGAACGCGATCTGGAGCGCCGGGCTGCCTGCCCTGAAACCCCAACACCTGGGCGCGGGCCATGGCGGCTCCGAGATAGGGATCTTCGCCCGCACCTTCGACCATGCGTCCCCAACGGGCATCGCGGGCGATATCGACCATGGGCGCGAAGGTCCACTGAATTCCGGCAGCTCGCGCTTCCTGCGCGGCCACGGACTGTGCCTCTTCCACCATCTTCTTATCCCATGAGGACGCCATGGCGATGGGGGCGGGGAAGATGGTGTGGTAGCCGTGGATGACGTCGAGGCCGAAGAGCACGGGGATGTGAAGGCGCGTCTGTTCGACGGCTACATGCTGAAGGCGATTAATTTCCCTGGGATCGGATACCCAGAGGATGGAGCCGGCTCCGAATTGCTTGAGAAGTTCTTCCATCGGCTTGCCGGCAGTTTCCAGGAATTCAGGAGCGGGCATACCAGGAAGCTGGGACAACTGCGCGGCCTTTTCTTCGAGGGTCATCTGCCGGAGCAGGTTTGTGGCTTTGTCGCGAATCTGGGTTTCAGAGAGCGGGTTGGTCCAGGGGATGCCTGTTTCTGCCGTGCGTGCCGAAGCGGCCTGTGCCGCGAGTTGCCCAGGCTGACAGAGAAGAGTTACTAGTGCGATCAAGAAATATGCCCAATTGTTCCGTAGGAATCGGACTCCCATGTTTTCTCCCCGGCGGCTGATTCAATGCGACCGCTTGCGAGTATATACTCGCGGTTCAACAATTTCTGTACACGGTGGAAGCGGCCTGAGTCGGCGCCAGATCCAGCGCAACCACCCGCTGAAGACCTAGCGAGTTCACCGTGCCGATGAATTGCATAAGTGAGAACGCTCTTGATCACGCCACTCTATCTTTTGGCGGACAGCCAGTTGCTTTTTCAAGCCGGCGAAAATAGTTTGGCTGGCAGAATTAGGGCGAGCTTGCCTTCCAGCGATCCCAAGGCAGCGTACATCGGCGCATCCAATAATGATCGCGCGGAGTTTTACGATTTGTTCGTTGCCGCCATGAAGTTGATGGGAGTATCCAATTGCCGCATGGCGCCGAGCCAGCTTGCGGATCAAGACAGAAACTTTTTCAAGGAGGCTGACCTGGTCCTGCTAGCCGGGGGCGATGTCGAGCACGGCTGGCGGGCGTTCGAACGAAACGGGCTGAAAGAGGTGATTCTGAGGAAGCGTCACGAGGGCTGCGTCCTCGTGGGAGTTTCAGCGGGGGCGGTTCAGTTGGGACTTGGAGCGCTTACAGATGCGCCGCAGCCGAAGAAACTCGATCTGTTCGGATTCGCGCCATTTTATGTTGGTGCGCACGAAGAGAACGGCGAATGGTGGAACCTGCGCGCTCTGGTGAACCTTTCTCAATCCGGGGTTCGAGGAGTTGGTATTCCCATGGGTGGAGGTGCGGTCTACTGGCCGGACGGAACACTTGAGCCGATTCGCCGATCTCTGACGGAACTGGTAAAAGAAGGCGATCAAGTCAGCGAACGTATGCTGATACCATCGGAAACGGCCGCTGGCTTCTAATGCAAATGAAGCGGTGCACACCAGAAGATCGGTATGCCTGCGGGCGCGACGAGCCGGGCATTCTCCTTCCCAGACGGCGTTCCTCACCGTGTGGAACTGTTCTGTCTCCCGCTAACCCATTACAAAAGAATCACCTAGGCCGCATAAAATCCGCCCGGCGGCCCTATAATTCCTGCTTACGATTCCGCTGACTTCGCGTCTATTCCTATGCAAGCCCGGGTACGGCATTGACACCGAGCGGGTAGAGGAAATGACGACAACATGCCGGCCGATGTTTTAGCGATAACACTTGCGGTTGGTACACGGTCCCACCCTAGAACAGAGCGCGAGGGAGTGGGGAGAATCAGCGATTGCGTAGTCAGTGAGAACATACTCCCTGAGAGCCAGGACCCCGCGCGGGGCCGCATGACTGGGCAAGAACGCCGCATTGACGATACGATTCTCATCCGCGAGGCGCAACGCGGCAACCGCGGCGCCTTCGAGGAACTGGTGCGCCACTACGATCAGGCGGTATTGCGGCTGGCGCTGCACCTTACCGGCACCGAGCACGACGCGCAGGATGTTTATCAGGACGCCTTCCTCAAGGCTTATAAGAACATCGGGAGCTTCCGCTTCGAGTGCTCGTTTTATACGTGGATTTACCGCATCGTAACCAATCTTTGCCTCGATCATCTACGCAAGAAAACGGTGCGCAAGGAAGACGCGCCGGTGGCCAAGGACGGGAACGGCGGCGAATATGATCTGCTCGATCAGGTGGCGGATGGCCGGGCGGGTGCGAATCCGGAGCGAGATTTGATGCGGCGTCAGTTGGGGGCGCGGATTTCGGGAGCGCTGGAGAAATTGACTCCGCGGGAGCGCATGGTGTTTGAGTTGAAGCACTATCACGGATTGAAGCTGCGGACCGTGGGAGAGATTTTGCATACCACGGAAGAGACGGCGAAGAATACTTTGTTTCGGGCTACGCAGAAGTTGCGGGGGCAGTTGGCGGATATGCGGTGAGGACGGACCCACGTCTCGCAAAAGAAGCGAAACGTGGGGCACCCAGCGAAGTCCACTGTGGTGCTGAAAAAAGGAAAACGAATATGAAGTGTGAATGGGTTCGAGAAAATATCACGCTGCATGTTTATGGCGAGCTGGCGGATGATGCTCGTTATGAACTGGAGCAGCACGTGGCGCGCTGCGCGGACTGCGCGGCGGAACTGAAGGCCGAGCAGGAGTTCCATGCGCTGCTGTCGCAGGAACGGGCGGCGGAGCCTACGCCGAATCTGCTGACGGCTTCGCGCATGAAGCTGCAGGAAGCGCTGGAGACGGCCGAGCAGGGCGGATTCTGGCAGCGGCTGGCGTTTGATCCGGCGAACTGGCTGCGGCAACTGAAATTCTCTCCGGCATTGGCCTCAGTGATTTTGATTGCCGGCTTTGCCGGCGGACTGGGAACAGCCTACAAAGTATTCGACCATTCGTCGCCGATCGCCAGTACAACCACAACCGCTGCCCCTTCTTCTCCCGCCGAAGCTTCCATTACCGGTATTCAATCCATCACGCAGCAGCCGGGAACGAATCAGATTGCCATCAAGTACAACACCGTATCGACCCTTGAAACACAGGGCTCGATGAACGATCAGCGCATTCAGCAATTGCTTCTGTTTGCTGCCCGCAACAACTACAATTCCGGCGTGCGCATGGATTCGGTCGATCTGCTTACGCAGAAGCCCGATATTTCGCAGGTACGCGACGCTTTGATCTATGCGCTGCAGTATGACACGAATCCGGGTGTGCGATTGAAGGCGCTGGATGGTTTGGGAAATTTCGTGAAAGACGATGTGCATGTGCGCGATGCCGTGCTGGCCGCACTGGTGAACGATGCGAATCCGGGCGTGCGCACTGAGGCACTGCGGATGATTGAGCCAGCGAAGGCGGATGGCAGCGTGCGCGGCGTGTTGATGGCGCTGGCGGCGAAGGATTCCAGCCAGTACATCAAGTCGCAGGCCAGGACTATGCTGGCGCAGTTGCCGGAGATTGATTAGGAGCAACTCGAGGGTAGGGATTCCTTCGACTGAGGATGACAGTGGTTAGGGAATATCCAGGTAAGTGAGGGATTTATTTTGAAGCGTTCGCCACAATTCGTCGGGATGTTGATTTTGACGGTGCTGCTGCCTTCGGCATGGGCACAGGGAAACGGTGCCTGGAGCCAGGATACATCGGGTACGCTGGCCGCGGCACGGAATGTCAGAATCAAGCTGGATATGGGCTCGGTGGTTTTGCTCGGTGGAGACCGGCAGGGCATCGATTATTCCATTCACGCCAATTCTTCCGATCGCGATTCACGCCACGAGTCTGGATCCCTGAGGATCAGTTCTTACGTAAAAGGCGATACGGCGTGGATCATCGGAGAGTGGCAGGGCGGGCATCCTCGGAGATTCTCCGGCGAGTTCGTGGTGAACATTCCACATGACACGGCATGGGTAAAGATTGAAACCGGCGGTGGCGGCGTGGAAGCGAAGGGCGTGACCGGGCGTGTGGATATTGAGAGCGGCGGCGGAAAAGTCCGCGTAGACGATATCGGCAGTTCGGTGAGCGTGGAAACTGGCGGCGACACGATTGATATTGGCACGGTCGGCGGAGATCTGAAGCTGCAAACCGGAGGCGGCAATATCTCCGTGCGGTCGGTCAAGGGCATGATTCATGCGGAGACTGGTGGTGGCAATATTTCCGTGATTTCGGCCGATCAGGGCGCCACGGTGGAAGCCGGCGGCGGCAATGTCGAGATCAAACATTGTTCCGGCCGGGTGAAGGCAACCACGGGCGGCGGGAGTATAACGCTGGGGGATATAGGCGGTCCGGCGGATATTAGCACTGGCGGTGGAAGCATTCGCCTGACATCCGCCAAAGGGCGCGTGGGCGCGAACACGGGCGCGGGCAGCATTGAGCTTTATGGCGTTCCTTCGGCGAAGGTGGAAACGGGCGCGGGCGGCATTACGGTGAAGCTGATTAATACGGGCGGAGAGCGCACGGATTCTCTGCTGGAAACAGCCGCCGGTGATGTAACGGTTTATATTGCGGCGGATGTCGCGCTTTCGGTTCGCGCCAGTGTGGATTTAGGCAACGGGCATCATATCAACTCGGATTTTCCGGATATTCACATTGCGAGTGAAGGCGACCAGTGGGGCCCGCGGACGCTGAGTGCTGAAGGGAAGCTGAATGGTGGTGGTCCGATGTTGAAGGTTCGGACGACTACCGGGGATATCTGCTTCAGGCGCGGGAATTAAGGAAGCGAGCCAAACGCGCGATTATTGCGTCGCAAAAAACGCGACGCTTCGCGTAGCTCGCCCAGACCCTTCGTTGCGCAAAGAAACGCTTACTCAGGATGACAAAATCGGGGAGGTGAACCATGCGGAAACAAATTCTGACTACGATTGCCGTGCTGCCTTTGCTGCTCAATCTGTCGCAGGCTGCGCAACGCTGGGAGGTTGAATCCTGGCAGCCTTACGGCATTCCCAGCGAGGAATCGGGATCGAGTTCCTACCTCGGCGTGGACATCATGGACATCACTTCCGACCGGCTAGGCGCATTGAAGCTGAAGGAAGAAAAAGGCGTGGAAGTGACCATGGTGGACCAGGACGCTCCCGCGGGTAAAGCGGGCATCAAGGAACACGATGTAATTCTCAGCATGAACGGGTCGGCGGTGGAGAGCAAGACGCAATTGCAACGGATGATCCACGAAACTCCGGCGGGACGCGTAGTTGCTCTGGGATTGAGCCGCGACGGGCAACCGTTGACCATCAAAGTGCAACTCGCCGACCGCAGCAAAGAATTCGCTCGCATGGGTAAAGACTTTCATTTTGAAGTTGCTCCCATTCCGAACGTACCTCCGATTCCTAACATGCCTGACTTCGAAGCTCCAAACATCGGAGTGGTTTATTTGCACTCGATGATGAGAAGCGGCCTGATGGTGGAGAATCTTTCGCCGCAACTGGGAGAGTTTTTTGGAGCGAAGAATGGCAGTGGCGTTTTGGTGCGCTCGGTAGAGAAAGGCAGCCGCGCCGAGAAAGCCGGCTTGCGCGCCGGCGATGTGATTACGCGGGTGGGCGATCAGCCAGTGCACGATACCAGCGACTTTACGCAAGCCATGCACTCCCACAGCAGCGGAGGATCGGTGAACGTTGGGGTGATCCGCGACAAGAAGGAACAAACCCTGACTCTGACCTTGCCTGAGCGCAAGGAATCCGGCGAGTTCCTGGAGCAGAGTCTGGAAGCTCCTGAGTTGAATGCCGAGGCAGAAACCGAGTTAAGCAAAGTGCAGGACGAGATTGCGAAGCTGCAGCCGCAGTTGGAATTGGCAAGAGAAGAAAGCCGCAGGGCATCCAAGGAGCTAAGCCAATCGTTTTGCGATCAGCAAAAAAAGATGAAAGAGCAGGCGGAGAAGCTTAAGCAGCAGATCAATCCTCAGATTCAGCGAGAGATGGAGAAAAGCCGCCAGCAATTAGAGCGGCAGATGGAGCGCTTGCGGCGGCAAATGCGCGGGGATTGGCTCGATATTTAATCCGTAAATATCGACGATTCGTGCGATGTAATTTAGTTGGTTGCCTGACGATGAACCAAAGAGGCAAGGCAAACCCGGTTTCGCCCCGATTGTTTGGCGTTGTAGAGAGCGGAATCGGCGGCCTTCACCAGCGCATCCCGGCTGGTGCCGTGTTCGGGAAAAGTGGCTGCCCCGGCGCTGACGGTTACGGTACGGGGCACGCCGGGGAATTGCCAGCATTCCACCATCTTGCGTAGTTTTTCCGCCACGGCCAAAGCCTGATCGGCATTGACTTGCGCCAGCAGAATACCGAACTCCTCGCCGCCGTAACGGCATACCACGTCAACCTTGCGCAGTTGCTGGTGGAAGATAGAACAGACCTGGCGAAGAACTTCGTCGCCCAAAACGTGTCCAAATTCGTCATTGAGCCGCTTGAATTCGTCAATGTCGGCCATGATGACCGCCATGCCGCTCTTGTAGCGGCGGGCGCGCTCGATTTCTTCCATGATGCGCATCTCGAAAAAGCGGCGGTTAAAGATGCCGGTCAGACCATCGAGATAGGCCAGTTGTTTTACGCGGTCCACATAGTGCGCGTTCTGGATGGCGGTGGCGCAAATATCGGCCACGGATTCCAATGACTGCTGATCTCCGTCGCTGAAGGCATTCGCCTCGACGCTGTCGAGCGCAAGTATGCCCAGCGTTTGCCCGAAAGAAATCAGTGGAATGCAGAGGCGCGAGGCTGACTCTCTAAAGAATCGGCTGGCGGGGGCACTGCAGAGATCCCTTTCGATTGCGGTACAGCTGTCTGCGAGAATGCCGGCCCACGGTTGCGTGGTGGCGGGAAAGCGGCCGCCTTCGGGGATGCAGGGTGTGAGCGAGCCGTGATGCGCACGCAGTACGAGATCGTGATCTTCTCTAAGAAATAGGGAAACGTGAGACACGCGGAAAGCTTCGTGGATCAAATGGCAGACTTTGGTTAAAAGATCTTCCAGCTCGAGAACGGCGGTGGTTTGCTGGGCGATTGCGTTGATCGCCTGCAGTTGCCGCGCGCGCTGCTGCTCCAGCGAGTACAGCCTTGCATTTTGGAGAGCGATCGATGCCTGTGTGGAAAATAGCGTGAGCAGATCGATGGTTTCGGCATCGAAATGGTCCGCGTGATCGCTTTGGCAATCGAGTACTCCGACGACTTCATCGCGAACCATCAACGGTATGGCAAGCTCGGAGCGTGTGGATTTCGCGGAGCAGAAATAGCGGGAGTCTTTTGTGACATCGGGCGCGTAAACAGGCTGTTTTTTTAGGGCCGCCGCGCCGGTAATTCCCTGGCCCAGCGAAAGCGAAACCTTATCCTGGCCCTGATCCCAGCCAATTTGCGAGCGGACGTGCAACTGCCGGGACTGCTGATCCACCAGCAAGATCGCCACGTTGCGCAGATGAAAATAGTCGTGCGCAATCGTCAGAATGCGCTGCAACACCTCGTCGAGGTCGAAGGTGGAGAGCACCACCTGGCCGGCGTCATACAGAACGGCAATCTTATTCATACGGCTTGGGGATATGGTAACGAAGCCGGGACGGTTCCACAGGTTCCGAAAGTAACTTGCCGGGCTGGTTTGCGGGACGACTTACAAGGAAGCTATTTGGGAGCTACTTCCACTTTCGCGCGGTGCGGATCAGGCCATAGGCGACGAGACAGAACCAGAAGTCGATGACAAGGCCGACATCCATTTGGAAGGGCCGATGGCGCGGGAGTGGGAGCGAAGGAGCGAGGAAAAAGTACGCCACATTGCCGAGGACTACGGCGGCGAAGGCCTGGATGAAATTGAGCAGCACGGAAGATTTAGACACCAAATCTGCTCGCGCAGTTTTCCTGGGGGCCGGCCTGCTAACATTTCCTCGGAACATTCCCCATGTTGGAACTCACTACGCCGGTGCAATACGTGAAGGGAGTCGGGCCCAAGCTGGCGGAGATTCTTGCTACCAAGGGCATTGCCACGGTGGGCGAACTGCTGCACTACCTGCCCTTTCGCTACGAGGACAGGCTAAATCCACGCGGGATTGGCGAATTAAGGGCCGGCGAAATGGCATCCGTGATCGCCGAAGTGCGCAATTCGGGACTGTTTCGCACACGGCGCATGCCGATTTTTCAGCTTACCGTGGGGCAGGGTCGGACGCGGTTGAAGTGCCTCTTCTTTAACGCAACCTATTTGCAGGATAAGTTCAAGCCGGGGCAGTTGATCTCTCTTTACGGCAAAGTCGAGCAGGATCGCGGGGGAGGGTTGCAGATCATTCAGCCGCAGTTTGAAGTGCTGGGCGACGCTTCGGGCGATGGTGCAGATGACAAAGCGTCTACTTCTTTGGAAGTGGGGCGCATTGTGCCGATTTATGAATCGGCGGGCCAGGGGCGTGTGACTGCGCGCTGGTTTCGGCGTGTGATTCGAACGGCGCTGGAAGACCTGACTCCCGATATTGCGGAAACGATTCCGGCCGCGGTACGCGGGCGCCTGGCGCTGGTTTCGCTGCGCCAAGCTCTGTGGAAGGTGCATTGGCCGGAAGCGGGCGAGAGTTTTGAGGCTCTGCAATCGGCAAGGACAGCGGCGCACATTCGCTTGATTTTCGAAGAATTGTTTTTTACCGAGTTGGGGCTTGAGATGAAGAAGCGCCAGCTCAAGGCGGAGACGGGAATTTCTTTTCAGCTCGATGATGGCGTGCGTGAGGCAATCAAAAAAATTCTGCCCTTCCATCCCACGACGGCGCAGAAAAAGGTTTTGAAGGAAATTGCCGACGATATGCAGAAGCCTTCCCCCATGCGGCGTTTGCTGCAAGGAGATGTTGGATCGGGGAAGACCATCGTCAGTTTTCAGGCGGCGATTATTGCCATTGAGAACGGATATCAGGTCGCGCTGATGGCGCCCACGGAGATTTTGGCGCAGCAGCATTATTTTTCCGCGCGAAGGATTTTGGAAAATGCGGGCTATCGCATCGTTTTGCTGACGGGGTCGTTGGAGAACGACCGCAAACGCGAAATTCGGCGCCACATCGCACAGGGGAATGCTCAGCTGGTCATTGGAACGCACGCGCTGCTGGAGGAAAAAGTTGAGTTCGCTAAGCCTGGGCTGGTGATTGTGGATGAGCAGCACCGGTTCGGGGTTTTGCAGCGGCTGAAGTTGATGAGGAAGTCCGGGGAAATTGGGAAAACCAGTCGAGCTTCGCTCGACCGGACGGGCGAGGGCGCCCGTCCCCACATAGAACCTTCCCACTTGCAACCTCCCCACTTGGAATCTTCCCCCATGAGTGCTTCGCCTTTCGCTGAGCCTGACGTTCTGGTCATGACTGCTACGCCTATTCCGCGGACGCTCGCGCTTACTTTATATGGCGACCTTGATCTTAGCGTGCTGGATGAACTTCCTCCCGGGCGCACGCCGATTGTTACAAGAAAGGTCAGCGACGAACGCTCGCCGGAGGTTTGGGATTTCGTGCGCAAGCAAGTGGCGAAGGGGCATCAGGTGTATGTGGTTTACCCGATCATCGCCGAAAGCGAAGAGAGCGAGTTGAAGGCGGCGATCAAGATGTACCGCGAGTTGAGCGGGGAAATATTTTCCGATCTTAAAGTTGGTCTTCTGCACGGGCGTCTGGATGCCGAGTTGAAAGATCAGGTGATGCGGAGATTTCAGAGTGGCGAGTTGCAGATTCTGGTAGCGACCACGGTGATCGAAGTCGGCGTGGATGTGCCTAATGCAACCGTGATGGTGATCGAGCACGCGGAGCGCTTCGGCCTGGCGCAGTTGCATCAGCTGCGCGGGCGCATTGGGCGTGGGGCAGCAAAGTCGTACTGCATCTTGATGACCGGCGGCAAAGTCACGGAAGAGGGCGAGCGGCGGCTGGATGCCATGGTTCGAACCAATGACGGTTTTCAGATTGCAGAACTCGATCTTGAAGTGCGCGGCCCGGGAGAATTTTTTGGCACGCGGCAGGCCGGAATACCGAATTTTCAGGTGGCCAATTTGATTCGCGACCGCCAGTTGTTAGAACTGGCCAAGCGCGAAGCAGCCGCGGTGATGGCCGGTCCGAATGATGAAATCACGGAAGTGGAAATCAGCCGGGCGCTGGTCGCGCTGCGGATGCGATGGCAGCATACTTATGGACTGGTGGAGGTGGGGTAACTGCGCTCACCCGACGATCTGGAATGGCTGTAAACTTAAAGATGGAGTTGCGGGATGTTTACCGAGGTCGCCAAGCCAATCACACTGGTTTTCTGCATCCTGTCCCTATATGCAGCTTTTTATGCGGCATTCCTCGATTTCTCGCTCGATTTCGACCGGAGAATTTATAGTTCGCTCGCCTGGCTAGCAGTTGCCGCTGGAATCAGTCTGGTCTCAGCCTGGATTTTTCGTGGAGCAATGCAACAAGCAGGCTCTGGCCGTGTTTCGCTTGCCGCCACGCTTCCACTGAAAATCTTTTTCTGGGCCTCAAGCGCCATGCTCTTATTGTTCCTGGTTTCCTGGTATTTAGAGACCAACTGCATTTTCTATCGCGATGTACGGCGGCTGTGATGGTAGAAGTAGAGCTTGCAGGGATGCTTCGACTGCGCCGGGACTTCCTGCGGTCGTCCCGGCTAATGACAAAGTCCTCGCTCTGGAGTCGAAGCATCCCTACCCTCTTGTACCTCCTCGGGTTCCCACCGCAGCAAGTAGGTTAAGTCTCTAGCTGGTAAAATCAAAGAATGGCCGGAAACGCCCAATTGGTCCAGATTGAGGTCTCGCCGCCGCTGCGCGTGCCTAAGCCGGAGTGGCTGCGGGCTAAAGCGCCGGTTGGGGATAATTTTCATAACTTGAAGAAGCTGGCACGCGGGCTTGGACTGCACACGGTTTGTGAGTCGGCGCAGTGCCCCAATATTGGCGAGTGCTGGAATCACAAGACTGCGACCTTCATGCTGCTGGGCGATATCTGTACGCGGCGTTGCGGGTTTTGCGCCGTGCCCAAAGGACGACCGGAGCCGATTGACTGGGACGAGCCGCGGCGCGTGGCCGAGGCGGTCGCTACTTTGGGACTTAAGCACGCCGTTATTACCAGTGTGAACCGCGACGACGACAACGCTGGTGGCGCGAAGGTTTTCGCTGAGACCATTCGCGAGATTCGCGAGTTGATTTCCAATTGCCGGATTGAAGTTCTCATCCCCGATTTTCAGGGGTTGGAAGGGCCGTTGAAGATTGTGCTGGATGCGCGGCCGGATGTTTTGAACCACAATACCGAGACGGTGCCTCGACTTTATCGCGCGGTACGCTCCGGGGCACGGTATGAGCGCACGCTCACGCTACTGGAGAATGCCAAGAAATTTTCTCCCGGTATGGTGACTAAGAGCGGCGTGATGGTCGGTCTGGGCGAATCGACGGACGAGCTGATCGAGGTTTTTCGCGATCTCGGCTCGCGCGGCGTGGATATTCTTACCGTCGGCCAGTATTTGCGGCCTTCGCGCGATCATTTGCCCATTGCGCGTTTCTACACACCAGAGGAATTTAACGAGCTGCGGGATGAGGCACTGCGCTTCGGTTTCCGCCATGTCGAATCCGGTCCCATGGTGCGTTCGAGTTATCACGCGCACGAGCAGGCAGAGTCGACCTCCGCGCCGCGCGTGGTATCTTAACCGCTGATGCTGACCGCGATCCTCGTAGTGCTTGGCTTCTTCGCGGGATTGCTGGGAGCGCTCACCGGTATCGGCGGCGGCGTTTTGCTCACGCCCATTCTCGCGTTGCATTTTGGTATTCCCATCCGGGAGGCCATCGGAACCAGCCTGGTCGCCGTCATTACCACTTCCGCCGCAAGTTCTTCGGTTCATCTGCAGCGCCATACAACTGACATTCGTTTGGGCATGACCCTGGAGCTGGCGACTTCTCTGGGCGCGGCCGTTATGGCGTACATGGTCGGCTACTTCAACCGCAATGCGCTGGAAGGATTGTTTGCGGCGTTTCTGCTATACAGCTCCATCATGATTCTGGCTCGCCGCGGCAAGGTAAAAACGCAGGATGAGCCCCCGGCGGGAAAAGGCGAAATTGCGATTCCTGCTTACGAACCGCAGCGATATCCACTGGGGCTGGGTGCATCGTTAGTTGCAGGCGGACTTTCGGGGCTGCTTGGCATCGGCGGCGGCCCGATTAAAGTTCCGGTGATGTTTATTTTTATGAACGTGCCGCTGATGGTGGCGACGGCTACCTCGAATTTCATGATCGGGGTTACGGCCGCGGCAAGCGCCATCGTTTATTACCGTCGCGGAGATATTCTGGTTGAGATTGCGGCACCGCTTGCGGTGGGAGTATTCGTTGGCTCCCTGCTAGGCGCGCGCTTGGCGCCGTGGGTCCGGACGAAATACGTTGTCTATCTATTGGTCGGAATTATGCTTTATCTGGCGGGACATTTGATTGTTCATCTCCTTAGAGGAGGCGCGGCATGAGCCAGATGCGCGAACCGGCTTTCGATCGCGTGGTTGCGCTGGTGCTGCGCGTGGGCGCCTTTGGAGGTTTCTTCGTCATGCTGGCGGGGTTGCTGGCTGGAATCTTCGTACATGGGCGTATTCCGCCGGATATTGAGCGCGCCGGGGTGTTGCTGATGCTGGCTACGCCGGTGGTTCGCGTGGCAGTTACAGGAGTTTTATTTCTACGCAAAAAAGATTGGAAGTACAGTGCGATTTCGTTTGGCGTGCTGGCGATTCTGTTGTTGGGAGCGTTGTTTGGGATCGGGGAACACTGAAGAAATTGAGCGATTGGGCGATTTAGTCATTGAGTGATTTTAAGGACGCAGAGAAATACAGCGAAGATCGCAGAGATAACAATTTCGATATTGCATTGGAAATCGCGCAATCACCCGATAGCTCAATCGCCCGATTAGAAAACGTGCACCTTGATGCTCAGATACTTCTTCGGATTTTCGCGGAAGGCTTTCAGCAAGTCTTGCATGCTGGTCAGGGTCTGATCCAGGTTGTTGTATAGCGTTTCGTCCTTGAACAATTTGCCGGCTGTTCCCTTCCCGGCTTCTAAATCGCTGGTTAGCGCTGCCAGCTTGGTCATTGTAATGTCGATCTTGTTGGCTAGCTCTTCATCCTTGAGCAGCTTTCCAGCCGAGCCCTTGCCAGCGTTGAGGTCTGCGCTCAGTTTTTTCAAATTCGCTATCGTGTCGTTGGCATTGTTATAGAGCTCCGGATCTTTCAGGAACTTTCCGGCAGTGCCCTTGCCCGCCTGCATGTCGTCTGCGACCGCATTGATCTTGTCGAGCGTGGCGACGAATTTATTGTAGGCATCGTTGCTGTTGATCAACTGGCCGAGGCTGCCCTGGCCTTTGGCGATCTGATTCACGATTCCCTGAAAATCGGCGACGGTGTCGGAAAAGCGGTTATAGAGCGTGGGATCGTAGATCAACTTGCCGATCGAACCCTTGCCGCTTTCCGCAAAGGCCAGGATGCGGTCGGCGCGCTTCAGCAGCGCATCCATATTTTGCAGCGTGCTCTGGCTGGAGCGCACGACCTCATTAAAGTCAGGATGAACTTGCGTAGGGAGCGTATCGCCGTCACCCACAGTGGGGCCGATGGCTTGCGAGCTATCGATATCGAGGTAGGTTTCGCCCAGCACTCCGGCGGTATCGAGCGAGGTGACGGAGTCCTTGCGCAGATCGAACGCGTACTTTGTGGTCACCTTCATGACCACTTCTACGGGCGTTAGCTGCCTGTCTTTGGCTTTGACGATCCTGATGCCGACAACGTTGCCGATATCCACGCCGCTGAGGCGCACGGGAGCGCCGACGCGCAAGCCGCTGGCATTATCGAAGAATGAGAGCAGCGTGATACGGTGCGAGAAGTAGCCGCCGGTCCCCGACATCAGAAACAAAAGCAGGGCCAGAGTAAGGCTGGCGAAAATTACGGTGAGTCCAACGCGTAGTTGCGACCACTTCAGCTGCTTCTGACTCGGCAAAGGATTCCCTCACAGCGCCGCCTGAGTGGAGCGGCCACGAGATTTCCGTAGTGTACTGCAGGATGATAACAAACGGAGCAGCTAAACGCGCCTGCGGCAAATTGCAGGCAACAGCAATAACGCAAAAAAATAGGACAATGCGCCACATGCCAGGGTGGTGTTCAGCCCAAACTGAATGGCGATGACAATAGCCAGCACAGAACCTAACACGCTGGCGGCCGCGTTCAGCGCCCAGGCCCATTCCACGGCATTGCTTTCCTGATCTGGAGCGTTAGGGGCAATTGGAGCTGAGGCAGCGATGGCGCGCAACCCTGTGGGGAATGGCATTCCCATTAAAAAGCCGAGCGGAATAAGAAGGAATGCGCTGACGATTAAACGATGGCTGAAGGCGAGTCCTACCCACGACGCGAGTACGTGAGGCAGAAAAAATACGTTCGCAGTCAACGCGGCAATCACCAGCGCAAGAGGCATCCAGGCTAGTTCTGTGCGTGGAAGCCAATGCCGCGAAAACAGGCTGCCCACGCCGCTGGAGAGCATCAGCAGAAAGATGACTACGGTGAGTGCATAGGTTGGATGTCCCAGAAAAAGTACCAGGCGCTGGATGAAGGCGATCTCCACCAGGATGTAGCCCAGGCCTACGGCGACGAAATAAAAGAGCGGGAGCGGGGATTGGCCTCCGCCTTTGAGCGCGAGGGGCAGGATTAAAAACGCCAATACTGCAACTAGCGAAATAGCCAAAACCAAAAGTAAAACGAGCACGCCCAGATTCACCTTCCAGTCGATCCCTTTTTGGAGCCCTTCTTTTCCCAGGATTTGCCCGGCTTTCAGCGTGAAAAAGAAAAATGGGGCGTTGTCGGTGACCGGAGCCACGTTGTAGGCATAGTTTTGCGCGAAGCGATAAGGATCGTTGCTGGCGATAAGGTCGGTAAATGGGTTGCGTTGATTTTGTGGCGGCTGCGAGGGTAAATAAAGAGAGCTGAGTTCGTCGTGCCCGTCGATGTAGGAATCTACGGCGGATTCTTCTTCGGCAGTAAAGGGAGTTTTTTTGGCTAGCACAACGACGGGGATCCCGTCTTCATCAAGTGCTCCCTCGGATGCCACGATAAAGTTGTGCGCGGGATCGGCGACACCGAGGCTATGCAAGGCCTGCATGGCGACCGAAACCACGCGCAACGCCTCGCGCGGTTGCTGAAACTCCCAGCGGGTGATGGCGATCATGCCATCGGGATTGAGGTGTTCGAAATATTCGCGGAAGGCTTCGACGGTGTAGAGATTGTTCTCGCTGAGTGCGAAGGCACCGGCGGCTGTTGAGGCCCATGTGTCGACTAACGTCATTTGGACGACGTCGAAGTTTTCTGGCGTGGAGCGCAGGTAGGAGCGGCCGTCGGTTACGTGAATGTGGACTTCGGGGCGGTCGTAGAGATGAAGTGAGTAATCGGCGTAGCGGTTGCGCATTATCGTATTGGCGATGATCGGATTGATTTCAATAGCGGTCACGCTACGGCTGCCGTTGGCGACGGCGCGAAGAACGTCGACCCCGCCGCCGGGACCTATAATTGCGAAATGTCCGCGCGGGCGAAGAATATTGGCCAGCGCAGGCGGGGCAGTCATTAAATTGTGTTCCCACTCTGATCCGCGCCAGTGAGCGAGATCGCAATTCATGATGTAAGTGGAGGCGTCGGCATCGATGACGATGGCTTTGGCCGGACCCTGACGGTCCACTTCCACGCGCGAAAGTCCATTCCAGCGGGCAAACTCGACCCAGGTTGGATCGCGGAACATGCCTTTAGCGTAGACGACATCGATCAAACGGTTCGAATGATTTGCCGCAATGAGCGCGACGAAAGCGATCGCGAAGGCGCTGCCGGCTTGGCGGGCGGTTGAAGATTCGGCCCACACTACGGCAGCTACCGCCATTGCAGCGGCAGATGCGAGGATTGTGTTTGGGCCTCCGATCCAGTTGAGCAGAGGGACCAGCGCGAGGCAGGCCAGCGCTCCACCGCTAAGATCGGCTCCGTAGAGTCGCGGCACGCGCCAGGTTTCACGTGCAAAAACGATGGAGAACAATAATCCCGTAAGAAAGAAAGGAATCGCAGCTACAAGATAGAGGGTGCTTAACCGCAGAAAATTTTTGCCTGTGACGGCGAGAGCCACCGGCACGTGCAACACGACTTCGAGAACGAGGGCGACAATCACACAATTCAACAGGCACAAACGCGCGGCAAGAGTTCTCGTGGAAAGCTGAACCAGGCGTTGTTTGCTTAGGTAGGCAACTACACCTCCAGCTCCGAGCCCGAGCAGCGCAATGGAGATGGCGAGAAAAGCGAAGTGATAGAAGAGGACGACGGAGAACAACCGCGTGAGTGCTAGTTCCAGCAGCAGCGCGGCAAAGCTGGTAAGCCCCAAACCTAAAAGAAGCGTGCGCTCGGGAATTTCAGAAGACGAAGAAACCGGCTTGGCTGCTTGCATCGTGGCAGACATGTTGATGGAATGCGACAGTCTAGCAGAATGGGAGCAGGGACCAGGATCAAGAGTCAGCAGCCCCACTAATCCCTGACCCCTATCTCTCTCACGCCTCCAGAATCAATTGCGCGATCGCCTGTTCTGCTGTGTGCGAGATGGACAGAGCTGCGTTCTTTACTCCCAGCGTGGCGGCGTGCTCAGCGGCTTTGCCGTGAAAGGCGATGGTTGGTCGTCCGCCGGTCATGCGAATCACTTCGCAGTCGCGCCAGCGCACACCGCGGCTCCAGCCAGTGCCCAAAGCTTTCATCGCCGCTTCTTTGGCGGCAAAACGGGCTGCGTAGCGTTCCACGCGATTGGCTTTCGAATCGCAATAGCGAATCTCGCCGGGGGTGTAAATGCGTTGCAGGAAGCGATCTCCAAAACGCTCGATTGACTGCCGGATGCGGGGAACTTCGGCGATATCGATGCCAGTGCCAACAATCATATCTTCGATACTTCTCTTGAATACTTCAAACAGAGGTCAGAGCAGCCTGTCGCCGCGATAAACCAGTTGGCCGTCGATCATGCGCGCTTCCGCAGTCAGGCGGTGCGGCTTCGGCAGTTTCGTGTCGTCGATGTGCACAACCTCGTGTCCGTGCGTGACCAGCCAGTCTGAAACTAACATGCGATGGCAGTGGAAGTACACGCGCTCGGCGCACATGTAGGCAGTGGGGGAGCGCTCGGCAAGCGCGATCAGATCGGCCATCGCCTTCTCGAACTGAGGGGTGAGCATGTAGTCAGCGTAGTTGCGAAAGCTGTCATTGCGCATAGCTATGTGAGGTGAATCGTCGCGAGTTTTCTTGCGATAGCCGCCGAGAGCTTTCATCCATACGTATGCGATTCCGGCCACAGGCAGGCTTTTCTCCAGCGATTCGCGATTGAATTGCGGAAGGCGGCGCGACATGGGAAAGGCGCGAATATCGACGAGCGTTTGAATGGAATGGGCCTGCAGCGTTTCGATCAGATCCTGAAGCGTGCGGGTCGAGTGTCCGATGGTGTAGAGGTGCGCCAAGACTATTTGGATGCGAACACATCAGGCGGCGATGCGAGCGAGCGCGGCGATGACAGAGGCGTCTTGTTCGGGAAATACCGTCCGCAGGTCGAGCAATACCTGCCCATCTTCCACGCGGACAATAATGGGAGGGTCGCTGGCGCGCAACCGTTTGGCAAGTTCGTCGGCGCTTAAACCTTCGCAAGCCAGCGCCAGCACGCGCGTTTGGAGAACAGAGGATGGCGCAGCGCCTCCGCCCAAGATCGATTCTCCATCGATAATCTCAACCTTTAATTTTGTCGACGCAATTTGTTTCACCAGCGCTTCTGCGCGCTGGCCGATTTCTTCTTTCGTGAGCCGCATCATGCGCAGGGCGGGAATTGCATCGTGATCGTGACGGACGTACGCGAGAAGAGTCGCTTCCAGAGCGGCGTAGGTGAGCTTATCCACGCGTAACGCGCGGAAAAGAGAGTTCGATCTCATGCGTGAAACGAGCTTAGAAGCGCCGCTGATTAGGCCCGATTGCGGACCGCCGAGCAACTTATCGCCGCTGTAAGTAATGACGTCGACGCCATTGCGCAAGCTGTCGAGCACGCCCGGTTCGCCGCTGATTCCAAGCGAGCGCAGATCGAATAGAGAGCCGCTGCCGAGGTCTTCCATCAGCGTCAGATTGTGCTGACGCGCGAGCGCGACGAGTTCGGTAACCGGCGTTTGCTCGGTGAACCCAGTTATTTCGAAATTTGATCGATGGACTCGCAGCAGAAGGCGCGTTCTCTCATTGATGGCTTGCTCATAATCGGCGATGCGAGTGCGATTTGTGGTACCGACTTCGCGCAGGATTGCCCCTGATTTTGCCATCACGTCAGGGATGCGAAACGATCCGCCGATCTCGACCAGTTCGCCGCGGGAGACGATGACTTCTCCGCCGTCGGCGAGCGTGTTCAGCGCCAGCAGAACCGCGGCGGCGTTATTATTCACGACGATGGCCGAGATTGGTGTGCGATCGCCATTTATTTCTTCATGCAGCAATCGTTGAAAGAGCCGCTGGACGTGGACATCGCGCTTGCCGCGCTCTCCGGTGTCGAGATCGAATTCGAGATTGGAATAGTTCGCCGCGGTTTCGCGAATGTGATCCATTGCTGCTTCGTTCAACGGCGCGCGGCCCAGATTGGTGTGCAGGATTACGCCGGTGGCATTGATTACAGGCCGGAGAGAAAAACGCAGCGCATGGCGGAGCTGGTTCTCGACAGCGTCTGCGAGGCCTGTCAGCGCGAGATCGAATGCATTTTCGTCGAGCAGGCCTGACGCGATTTCCTGCCGCAGGCGGGCCAGCACGGCGCGGGCCGCATCTACGACGGACTCGTGGCTATTGTTTTCCAACAGGCGGGCGATGGCGGGAGTACGCATGACATCGTCAACCGACGGAATTTTGCGAAAAAGCTCCGGCGTTGCTGCTTTCTTCACTGGGGAATTATCCCACGGGCTATGCACTTCAGGTGCTCATAACGTATGCAGATAGGCCAGCAGGTCCTGCATATCTTGCGCGTTCAGCACCTGACTGTAGCCCGGCATATCGGGACGGCCGCTGTGGACGATGTCGCTGACACGGTCGTCATTCGCGGGCAAGCCTGTCTGCGGGAGATACTGATGCTGAAATATGCCTTTCAATCCCGGGCCTTTTTTTCCTTTGGTTGAATAGGGATGATGGCAGCGGTCGCAATAGTTGTCGTAAATTTTGCGTCCGGCGGATTGCTGCGGATTGAGCCCGAGTTCAGCGTCGGATTTGCGGCGCTCGATGTCGCATGCGGCTAGTGAAATAAGCGCGGCGCATGTGAAGAGAAGTGGGATTATTCTTCGCAGTGCTCGATTTACCGATGCTTGATTTACCGACTGGCCGTTTCGCAATTCCATGAATATTTGTGCGCTTCCGCTCTCAACTCTTGACAATAAACATCCATGATAGAGCAAAGCCGCACCGGTTGCGGCAATCGATAAGGCTATCTTTGCTATTTTAGAGTCTGCCGCATGAGAACTGTCTTTCAGTGGAATCTGGGCACGCGCACGCTTGAACTGGGGAAGCGCACGTTGATCATGGGGATCGTCAACGTGACGCCCGACTCTTTTTTTGACGGCGGCTTGTATCTCGATTCTGAAAAAGCGATCGCGCACGCGCTGCGATTGCTCGATGAAGGGGCCGACATCATTGATGTGGGCGGGGAATCAACGCGGCCGGGCGCTAAAGTCGCTCCCAGCGCTGAAGAAGAATTGCGTCGCGTGTTGCCAGTAATTACAGAAATTAAGAAGCTGCGACCGGGCGCGGTGATTTCGGTCGACACTTATAAAGCCAGCGTGGCGCGCGCGGCAATTAATGGCGGCGCTGAAATCGTGAACGATATTAGCGGGCTGCGCTGGGATCCGCAGATGGCGCGCACCGTTGCCGAGTTGAAGTGCGGGGCGGTTCTGATGCATGTGCGCGGGCGTCCCGAAGAGTGGCGCAGCTTGCCGCCTGCCGGCGATATTGTTCTGCTGGTTAAGCGCGAGTTAAGGGACTGGGCGGAAACGGCGGTGCAGGCGGGAGTGCGGCGCGAAAGAATCGTGCTTGATCCGGGATTTGGCTTTGGAAAAAACTTTGAGCAGAATTATCCATTGCTCAGCCGCTTTCAGGAGCTACAACAACTGGGCTTTCCGCTGCTGGCGGGAACATCGAGAAAATCCTTTATCGGCCGCATGCTGGCAAAGGAAGGAAAAGATGCGGCGCCCGCCGACCGGCTCTATGGAAATCTTGCAGCACACACGGCATTGATTCTCAAAGGCGTGCACATCGTGCGTACGCACGACGTTAGGGCTGCGGTGGAAGCCGCGCGGGTGACGGATGTGATTCTCGCTGCACATTAGGCGTACTTCTCATCTTCCTATTGAAGAGAATGACCGTACTGGAAAAAATCGCGGGGCATCCGCGGGTTACGGTTCGCCGCGCGGGCGCGCCTGATCCCGAAGGCAAGTGCGTTGTCTATTGGATGCAGCGGGCGCAACGAGGCACGGATAATCCCGCGCTGGATGCGGCTGTTGCCATGGCGAATGAACTTGGCAAACCCGTGGTTGTGTTTCTTGCGCCGGTTCCCTTTTATCCGAACGCCAATCTTCGCCATTACCGTTTTCTTGCAGAAGGAATTCCTGATATTGCCGAGTCGCTGGAGCGGAGAAATATTGGATTTGTGCTGCGGCGCTATCCGGAGCACAGCTTGCTTCGATTTTGCGATGAAGTTAAAGCAGCTTTGGTGATCGGGGATGAAAACCCGATGCGCGAACCGGAATCGTGGCGGAAAAAGGCCGCGAAGGAATTACGCGTGCCGCTTTGGACCGTGGATGCGGATGTAATTGTTCCGTCAAAGTTGCTGGAGAAGGCGCAGTATGCGGCGCATATTATTCGGCCGCGATTGCAGGCACAATTGCCTAAGTTTCTGCTTGCGCCGAAAAATCTGAGCGCTAAGGTTTCGTGGAAGAAACCGAAGGGGCTTACTTCACTTGCGGCGGATTTCGACATCACACAGGGCTGGCACCTTGATCGCTCGGTTGCGCCGGTTTCGCAGTGGCGCGGCGGAAACAAAGAGGCGTTGCGGCTGCTTCATGATTTCTTGAAAAACAAACTGTCCCGCTATGACATGGGCCGGAATAAGCCGGAGGCCGATTACACCAGCCGTTTGTCGCCATATTTGCATTTTGGACATATCAGTCCCGTCACCATCGCGCTGGCGGTGCAGAAATCGGAGGCGTCCAAGGCTGACAAAGAGGCGTTCCTGAATCAGATTGTTATCTGGCGCGAACTCTCGATCAACCTGGTGCACTTCAATCCTGACTATGACAACTTTGAATGCGGCGAACAGTGGGCGCATCGCACGCTGGCCGGTCATGCAAAAGATAAGCGTCCTGTAACCTACAGCGCGGCGCAACTGGAAAATGCGGAGACTCATGACCAGTTGTGGAACGCGGCTCAGATGCAGATGGTCAACACGGGCTGGATGCACAACTATTTGCGGATGTATTGGGCGAAGAAAATTCTGGAGTGGACGCCTTCTCCAGCGAAGGCGCACCGCATTGCGGTAGAGCTTAACGATACGTACGAACTGGACGGACGCGATCCCAATGGTTATGCGGGTATCGCATGGTCGATTGTAGGCAAGTTTGATAGGCCCTGGTTCGAGCGGCCTATTTTCGGCCAGATTCGCTATATGTCGGGTGCGAGCACCGGTAAAAAATTCGACAGCAAGAAATATATTCAGCAGAATCTGTCGGCAAAACTTTTCTAATTTTCTAAGCGCACTTACCACAGTGACATTTGCCGCGTGACCTACGTAACCGACCCGGGCTGTATCCGGCGTTGATCTTGCGAAACGTGTTGTAGCATTCGTGAAGCAAGAGAACGCCCTCTTATGTCTTCCCCTACGAACCCAGCTAATCGTCCGCCTAGTGTTGCTCCAACAGCTCCTCCAACTACTGCCGCACCTGCTGTTCGACCCGCTTCTGCCGGCGCGCCTGCTTCTGTGCCTGTTGCCAGAACTGCTACTGCTACTGCCGTGGCGCCTGCAGTTGCTCCGGTTGCGCGACCCGCAGTTGCGGCTGCGCCCGCTCCTGCCGGTGCGCCTGCTCCTGCGCCGATTTCAACTCCAGAACTTTTGGCGGCGATGCTAAAAACTTCGGCGAAGATCAGCGATCTGTTTTTTTCGCCCGGCAAACCACCGTTGGTGGAAATTAATGGCAAGCTGGTACCTGCGGGATCGTCGCGCCCGCTTTCGACCGAGGACACCCGGCGTATTGCGGCTGATCTGATCGGGAATAATCAACATGCGACGGGAAATTTGAAGGAACTCGGCTCATGCGATGTCTCTTACAGTTTGCCGGGATCGAACCGGTTCCGAGTCAATGTTTTTATGCAGCGCGGCACCTGCGCGATCGTGATGCGGGTCATCCCCGGCAAAGTTCCCGACTTTGAATCGCTGAATTTGCCCGCTGAGTTGAAAAAGATCGTGGAGCTGCGCAATGGAATCGTGCTGGTGACCGGCCCGACCGGCTCCGGCAAGTCGTCGACCCTGGCTGCGATCATCGACAAAATCAATAAAGAGCAGTGTTATCACGTGCTCACCATCGAGGATCCCATCGAATTCCTGCATCCTCATAAGAATTGCCTGGTTCATCAACGAGAGTTGCACGCGGATACTCCGAACTTTGCGCTTGCCTTAAGGGCGGCGCTGCGGCAGGCTCCGAAGGTGATTCTGGTGGGTGAGATGCGCGACCGCGAAACCATCGAGATTGCGATGGAGGCGGCCGAAACCGGTCACCTTGTCATGTCCACGCTGCACACCATCGACGCGGCGAAGACGGTGGAGAGAATTGTGGGAGTTTTTCCGTTGGCGGAACAGCACACTTTACGCAACCGCCTGGCAAAGAGTTTCCGTTATATCGTTTCGCAACGGCTTATTCCCCGCAAGGATGGCACTGGACGCGTGGCAGCCATTGAAGTTTTGAAGTCCACGCTGCGCACCCGGGATTACGTGGAAAAAGGCGAAGGCGAGGGCAAGACCCTGCTGGATGCCATGCGGGTGGGCGGCCAGGAGGGCATGCAGCACTTCGACGGCGAAATCGACCGCATGATTCGCGAAGGCATCATCGACATGGATACAGGACTCGCATACGCCACCAACCCCGGCAATCTGCAATTGGAGCTGGCCGATCTGGCGCGGGAAGAAGCTGATCCGCTGCTGGAAACGAGCCGGGCGTAAAAATCCTTTCCGCCAATAATTTTCCATAAAGACTTCGCTCAATTCAGCGTCACTGATTCCTCACTCGTTAATTGCGATTCCACTTCCAGCAGTTCAGGTAGTGGGGCAGTTTGAAGAAAGATCCGTATCAGGGCATCTTTTCAGCGATGCCGCAAAGGCCACCATTCCGAATGGCTTCAGGCTGCGGAAAAACTCGATCAGGCGCTGGAGAAGGCTAACCTCAGCGGCTGAAGCCGTATTGAATTTGGGCGACTTAACGGCACGAGTGGAACTCGTGCCCTTCCCGATCTCACTCAAATGTGGGTTTTCCGCAGGCTGTGAAGGCATGCCCTGATACGGATCTTTCTTCAAACTGCATCACTGCCTCATTTCATGGTTTCAAGCCCGGATTGAGCGGTGATTGCTATACTTGGCTTGACTGCTGAAGAGCGGTTGGCTGGGATATCAGGATTATTTTCGTAGCGATTTAACTCTTTCAGCTGTAATCTGCGGCGTATCGAAGCCGGCGGCTTATTTTCTTAGTCGAAAAGTGCGGCGCTCCGGTTCAACCATGTCATCTGCATCCCGAATCCCCCTTCGAAAAGTTCGCAAGTCGCCGATCAATCCTGGCGATCCTTCCCCGATTATCGGCCAAGGCGAAATGGCGGAGTTGGTGCGGAAATTTGATTGGAGCAGGACCCCGGTTGGTCCCATTAGCGCTTGGTCTGACACTCTCGTCACCACGGTCAATCTGTTGCTTGCTTCGAGGCACCCCATGTTTCTATGGTGGGGCGAGGAGCTGATTCAGTTCTATAACGACGGCTATCGGCCCAGTATCCGGGCAGACAAACATCCTTCGGCCCTTGGACAGTGCGGCATGGAGTGCTGGCCCGAGATATGGCCCATTATTGGACCGCAGATCGAAAGCGTTATGAGCCAGGGGCAATCTACCTGGAACACGAACCAACTGGTCCCCATCAACCGAAATGGAAAACTGGAAGAAGTTTTCTGGACCTACAGCTACAGCCCGGTGCGGGACAAAAGCGGAACCGTACAGGGCACGTTAGTTGTGTGTAGTGAGACTACGGAACAGGTCTTGAGCGAACGGCGTTTGCGTGCGCTGCTGGCAATCACTTCGAATGAGCACCGTACCGAATCTCAGTCCTTGCTCCAGTTCGCGCAGGGGATAGTGAGGAAGCTCGAAGTCGACCCGGCCGATTTGCCATTTGCGGCAATGTATCTATCGACGCAAGGCGAGATTTTGCACGCCGGAAGCACGACCGCAGCCAGCATCCTATCGAATGGCGCCCACTGGCCATTAGCAGAGGCGCTAAATTCTCACAGCCCGGTACTGGTGGAAAACCTGCAACAACGTTTTGGAGAGCTAATTTTTCACCCCTGGCCGGAGCCTGTGACAGGCGCATATGTTCTGCCGGTGATTATGCCGGGATCGGAGTTCCAGGCTGTTCTGGTTTTCGGAATCAGTCCACGCTTGCCCTTCGACAAGAACTATCAGACTTTTTTTCAATTGCTACGCGCCCGCATCACAAGCTTTCTGCAAAGCGAAGTTCACCGGCTGGAAATTGCCTCGGCTGCCCAGCGATTCAGCCGTTTGGCTGAAGCTAATCCTTTTGGCACAGTCATTGGCGACCTCCGCGGAAAGCTCAATTATGTGAACCCAGAGTTTCTGAGAACCCTGGGTTATTCAGAACCTGATGTAAGGCAGGGGAGAGTGCGGTGGGATATTCTCACACCGCCGGAGTACGCTGAGGCTGATGCTCGCGCGGTGGAACAACTTCGCGCGCTGGGACGCTGCGACGTTTACGAGAAAGCCTACATTGCGAAAGATGGACGCTACGTTCCCATCCTCATTGGCGCTGCAACCATTGATCCGGCAGCCGACGATCCAGAAATCGCAGCGTTCGTGACGGATCTCACTCCACTGAAAGTTGCGCAGGAAGCGCTGCGAACCGCAAATGAAGAACTGGAAAAAAAGGTTGCGGAACGCACCGCGGAGCTGGAATCTGAGATTTTGGACCGGAAGCGAGCGGAGATCAGCCTGCGCGAACTTACCGGCCGTTTGCTGCGCACACAGGACGAAGAACGGCGGCACATGGGCCGCGAGTTACACGACCATGCGGGACAAACGCTTGTAGCTCTGGAGCTAAACTTTGCGGCACTGCTGGAAGTCGCCAAGAGTCAGGATCCCGCGATCATCAGTTTGGTGGCGCAGAGCCGACAACTTTCCGATGACCTGTCAAAAGAGATCCGTACCCTGTCGTATCTTCTGCATCCGCCGCTTCTCGACGAAGCCGGACTGAAGTCGGCCCTGCAATGGTATGTGGAAGGGTTCTCCAAACGGAGTGGAATTACGGTCGAACTGGAACTACCTGAAGATTCCAGCCGGATTCCGAGAGCACTCGAATTAGCTGTGTTTCGCGTGGTGCAGGAGAGTTTGACGAACATTCATCGCCACTCCGGCAGCGCATCGGCGAAAATTAGTTTGATCCGCACCGCTAAGGCCGTGCGGGTGGAGATCATCGACCGGGGCAAAGGAATTTCTTCGAATGGACGGCAGGAGATGGCTGCGGCTCAGGTTGGAGTCGGAGTGCGCGGCATGGAGGAAAGGGTTCGCCAGTTCGGCGGCACCCTCAAAATCGACTCCAGCCCTACGGGAACGACTGTTACCGCAATGATCCCGCTCACGTCCGATTAGCGCGATTGCTGCGAATGGTTTAGTTACCGGAACCACGGCTAGAAGATTTTTGCCGAATCCAGAAGTATCGTCACCGGTCCTTCGTTTATTAGTTCCACTTTCATCGTGGCTTGAAAACGGCCGGTTTCGCAGCGCAGGCCGGCGGCGCGAATTTGTTCTACAAAGAATTCGTAAAGCTGGCGGGCTTTTTCCGGTAAGGCTGCGGCGGCGAAGGATGGCCGCTTGCCGCGGCGCACGTCGCCGTACAAGGTAAACTGCGAAACCGCGAGCACTATTCCGCCGGCGTCCTGCAGGCTGCGGTTCATTTTTCCCTGGGCATCTTCAAAAACTCGCAAGCCAGTAATTTTTCCCGCGAGATATATTGCGTCCGCTTCTGTATCATCGCGGCCAACAGCCAGCAAAACAAGCAAGCCCAGGCCGATCTGGCCGGTGATTTCGCCATCTATCGAGATTTGAGCGCGGCTTACCCGCTGCACGACGGCACGCATGTGGTTTGACCGCCGCGAGCGGCCACGTTTAGGATGCTGAAGGTATATCACAGCGATGGCCTCACAAGGCCATCGCTTCCTTTACAGCCATTCACCGGGACCGTTACACTACACGTTCGCCTTTTTCCGTAGCGGTAGCATCTGAAGGAAGAGTCGGAGGGGCGCGCACGCGCTGATACAACCCGAGAAACCGCGATCGTGCATCCGGACATCGAATTTCAAATCAAATCGAATTAAGCGAGGAGAAACATGGCAGCCGTTGACGAAAAGGTAAAGCAGATCATCGTAGAGCAACTTGGCGTGGATGAGGGCGAAGTCACTTCCAGCGCATCGTTTGTAGACGACCTGGGCGCGGATTCGCTGGACACCGTGGAACTGGTAATGGCGTTCGAAGAAGGCTTCGACATCGAGATTCCTGACGAAGATGCGGAGAAGATCCGCACCGTGCAGGACGCCATCGATTACATCGGCAAGCACGCGAAAGGCGGCAAGTAGTTTGGGACGCAGGGTCGTAGTTACCGGCATCGGCCTGATCTGCGGTGTGGGGAACACAACCGAGGAGGTGTGGCAGGCTCTGCTCGCAGGCAGGAGCGGTGTGGGCCGCATCACTCAGTTCGATTCCAGCAACTTCGCCTGCCAGATTGCCGCCGAAGTCAAGAACTTCGATCCGCTGCACTTTATCGAGAAAAAAGAAGTCAAGAAGATGGGACGCTTCATCCATTTGGCGATAGCGGCCGCGGATGAAGCGTGGAAGATGGCGGCGCTGAAAATTACGCCGGAGAACGATGAGCGCGTGGGCGTGCATATTGGATCGGGCATCGGGGGATTCGATATTATCGAGCGCGAACATCTGGCTCTTATAGAAGGCGGTCCGCGCAAGATTTCGCCGTTCTTCATTCCAGCGGCCATTGTTAATCTGGCGGCCGGACATGTTTCCATGCGCTTCGGCGCCAAGGGCCCGAACGAGGCTACGGCGACGGCGTGCACCACCAGCGCGCATTCCGTGGGCGATTCCTTTCGCATCATTCAGCACAACGATGCCGATGTGATGATCGCGGGCGGCTCCGAAGCTGCGATCACGCCGATGGGCGTAGGAGGATTTGCGGCCATGCGCGCGCTTTCCACGCGCAATGACAATCCCGAAAAAGCCAGCCGGCCGTGGGATCGCGATCGCGACGGTTTTGTAATGGGCGAGGGCGCGGGGATTTTGGTGCTCGAAGAACTCGAACACGCGAAGAACCGTGGCGCGACTATTCTGGCCGAAGTTGCGGGCTATGGCATGTCGGGCGACGCGTATCACATGACTCAGCCTGCGCCCGAGCATGAAGGCGGCTTTCGCGTGATGCGCAATGCGGTACGCGATGCCAGAGTCGTCGCGGACAAAATTGATTACGTCAATGCTCATGGGACCTCAACGCCGATTGGCGACACGCTCGAGGCCCATGCCATCCGCAATTTCTTCGGGGAGCGCAAGATCGCCGTCAGCTCCACGAAATCGATGACCGGCCACCTGCTGGGCGGAGCCGGCGGATTGGAAGCCGGCATCACGGTGCTGGCGTTGCGAGATCAAATCCTGCCACCAACCATCAATCTGGAAAATCAGGATCCCGAAACGGCAGGCATGGATTTTGTGCCCAACCATTCGCGCAAAGCGAAGCTGGAATATGCCATGTCGAATTCGTTTGGCTTCGGCGGGACGAACGGGGCATTGCTGTTCAAGCGGTGGAGTGAGTAAAAAGTTTCTTCTTCTGTCATTTTGTGCCTACCTAATTTGAACAATCCATAAGTTAAAAGAATATCAGTGAGCTTCTTCTTGAAACCTCATCGAGCTGCAGCCTAGTAACTATTACCTCTGTGCCACGCTTCGACGCTTTCGGGCCATTCCGTGAAAAGCGGCGTGGGCATAGCATGAATCTTGGCGGGTTCTCATTTTCCGCTACCGTGGTTGGACCGGAAAAATATCCGCCAACCAGCTTATTTGGGCTAAGTTTTGAGGGCACATTAGGAGTCATTTATGCAGTATGGGGTAGTTGTTTTAACACCAGAGACGAATCAACACATCATCATCAAAGCCGATCCGCGGTTTTATCAGCCTTTGAATACTACTGCTGCGGTCAAAGTGCCCGATGGAGGGTCGGGATGGGCATTTATTCTGACAGCTGTAACCATAATCGGATGGTCGGCCACGAGGCGTTTCTACAGTAAGATTTTACGGCGAGGTTCGGCTGCACGCTTATAAGCGCTTTTTATTCAGAAAGTTATCTTTGCTACATTCGTGTGTCCCAACCCCCGATTCCAGGAACCAAATCTTTTCGCACCCCAGTGCACTTCGGATCGTAATACTTTTGGACACGTAGCCTGAGCCCCTTCGGGGTCTTCCCAGTTTTTGCCCGCCACGCCACAATAACTCTCGTACTTGCATCTGCCCCGAACCCATGGAAAAAGCCTTTGGCACTGCTCTGGCACCACTTCCGTCCACGAAAAAAGGGACGGCCCGCGCGGCCCTGGTTGACCTGAAACAATCATCCCGCACACTGCTGACGGAGTGCTTTCGTCAGTTCGGCATTGAAACGGTAATGCTTTCCGCGGGCACCGCGGGGCGCTTGCGGCAGGAAAAATTCGAAGCCTGCGTGCTGAATCTTGCTTCCGGAGCCGAGGCGATTATGGATGCGGCCCGTACCTCGCCCTCCAATAGCCGGCTTGTACTTTACGGTGTGGGCGGGAGCGCATCGGAAGCCATGCGTTTTTCCAAATATGGCATTAATGCGATGTTCCAGGAACCTTTAGAGCGACCGCCGGTTCTCAAGCTGGTGCGCGCCACGCACATGCTCGTGCTGCATGAGTTCCGCCGCTACGCACGCGTGCCGATCATGACCGAGGTGACGGTTTCCGGCCCCGACAACCTTCGCCTGACCGTTTCCAGCGTCGATATCAGCTCGGGCGGCATATCGCTGAAAAGCTCGGAAGAAATACCGGCTGGAGCTAACGTCGAGATCTCTTTTTCGCTGCTCACGCTGCCGCGCGTAACCATCCGCGGGGCGGTCACCTGGCGCAAGAGCAAATCTTTTGGGGTCCGCTTCGATTCCGCCGACGAACGCCGCCGCAAGGTGAAGGAATGGATTGACGGATATCTGGAAAGCTAAGTCTCCGCATTCCATTTAACAGGCTCATCGCTTGCAAAGCTTCCCGTTACAATACTTTTGTGCCGGAAGCAACCACCCACGAAGCCGCTGCTGCCGCTTCAGCCCCACGCCGTTTTACTCTGCGCCAGCGCATCGTTCTCCGCATCATCATTACCGCGGGATACTGGTTTATCCGCCTGATTGGCCCTACCCTGCGCGTATGCGTTTCGCGCGAGGAGGGCGCGCAGGAAACGATCGGTGAACGGCCACTGATCGGCTCGTTCTGGCACGCCTGCATTATTCCCGCCACTTACATGTGCCGCGATCTTGGCGTGCGCGTAATGAGCAGCAACAGCTACGACGGCGAATACATGGGCAAGATCATCCGCAAGTTTGGATTCGTCGCGGTGAAAGGGTCGAGCAGCCGCAATGCGGTGCGGGCACTGCTGGGACTGCGCCGCGCGCTACAGGAAGGGTGGTCGGTAGCTTTCACCATCGATGGTCCGCGCGGCCCGCGCTACAAAGTGAAACCGGGGCCGGTTGCACTGGCGCGATCTTCCGGCGTTCCCATGACGATGTTCCACATGGCGGTGGACCGCGCCTGGGTTCTGAATAGCTGGGACCGGCTGATCATTCCCAAGCCGTTTTCGCGAGCGCTGATGCGCTTCGGCAAACGCATCGCCGTTCCCGGGAATGCAACCGACGGAGAACTCGAGCGCTACCAGCAGCAGTTGCAGGATTCGCTTGATCGCGTGCGCGAGTTCGCCGAAGCGAATGTCGAGAAGGTCGGCACCGAAGAGTTCCCTGTGGCTTAGAGTTTCGCTCATAGTGTGTCCACCTGCGATTTTGCCATCAGGTAAGAACTGTAGAGATACTCCGTATTTTAAGTCCACCGCAAACCAACCTGCATTCCACCACGCGGCATCTGATTGTCGCGATCCGGTTACTCAGCATTTGCCATTCGCTTCCCGAGTCCCATCGCAGTAAGGCTGTCGATCCATGTCGCATCGCCAAAGTCCCCATCCACATAACGCACGTTCGACGGCAACACGCTGGAGTGAAAAATGAAGACTTCCGTAAAATTTGCCTCCCTTGTCATGGCCACGATAGGCATCGCGGCTTTCGCGCAGGAACCCACACCATCAAACACAATTTCTCCAATTACCACGCCTGCCGCTTATGTATATGTTTCCTCCAGCACGGATCACGTCCAGATCAACGCTTACCTTGCCGCTGCCGACGGTAAATTGACCCCAGTTGCGGGATCTCCGTTTGCGGAAAATGGCGCTTACATGGCCGTGGGCGGAAAGTGGCTTTTTTCCACGGATACCATCAATATCTATTCGTTTTCGATTGCGTCCAATGGCGCGCTCACGCAGGTATCTTCCATCAATGCGCAGGGGTACAACGGTTACACCGATGGAGGCCCGGTCAATTTGTTTCTCGACCACACCGGCACAAGCTTGTATGACGAAGATGTTTACGGCAATGAAGGCGCGAACAATACCTATCAATTTTTCGACGTGAATCGGGAAAGCGGGGCGCTGACTTATCTGGGTGCCACCAGCACGGCGACTCCGAACTTCGAGACGCCGCTCAGCTTCGTCGGAAATAATCAATATGCTTTTGGAGCCGCTTGCTATCACGGGTTCCAGGACATTTACGGATTCGCGCGAAGTGGTACCGGCGTGTTGACCGAAATGAATTTCAATCCGCCGATTCCAGCCGCGAAGAGCGGGGCTTATTGCCCGTACTGGGCCACTGCCGATGCAGGCAATAATGTGGCGATTTCTCTCACGCCGACGAATGATTTAACGGTTATCGGTCCGACCCAACTAGGGGTCTATAGCGCGGACAGTTCCGGCAATCTCACAACCAGCAGCACGTACGAGAATATGCCCAAAGTCGCCGTGGGCAGCGTCTATGCCATGTCGGTTTCGCCGTCAGGTAAGCTACTCGCCGTCGTAGGGCAGTACGGATTGCAGGTCTTCCACTTTAATGGTGCGGACCCCATTACCCGTTACACCGGGCTTTTGACGAACGACGTGATAAGCCAGATTTTCTGGGACAACGACAATCACCTTTATGCAATCAGTCAAACGTCGGGTGAACTTTTTGTCTTTACGGTTACTCCCACCAATCATGGCCAAGCCCCGGGATCACCCTATGCGATCACCGGCGCGATGAATCTTATTGTGCTGCCGAAGCCTTAGTCCGCTTTGGCCGCTTCGTTGGATGAGGCTGTACGCCGCTAGCGTGCAGCCTCATTTATTTCCGCTATTTCCGCACTCTGGAGCGCCGAATAAAAATGGGGCACGAATTAAGTCGTGTCCCTATGTATTCGCGCTGAAAACTTTATTAACTCGCCTTTTCGGGAGGCCTCATCATCGCCATGGGCATCATCGATGCGGCCACCTTTCCGCCAAAATATTTGGTGCGCGCAAGCAATAGCTTTTCAATATCGACCCCCGTTAGCGGCTGTTGACGGCCCAAGAGGTGCGTAACCAGCGCAATCTGGGCAAAATGCTCCACGGTTTCCATCTTCATGTAGGCGTGCTCGATGGTGTCTCCGTAGGTTACGACCCCATGATTCGACATTAGAATGGCGTCGTAGTGCGGCACGTAGGGTTCAAGTGTTTTTGCCAGTTCCGACGTGCCGGGCGTGCCGTAGCGCGCCAGCGGAATGCATCCCAGACCCATCACGACTTCGCAAACCAAAGGCTCGGTCAGCGCCATGCCTGCCGCTGCGAATCCCGTGGCAGTGGGCGGATGGGCGTGCACGATTGCCTGAATATCTGGGCGCATGCGGTAGATCAGCAGGTGCATCCCCAGTTCGCTGGTCACGTTTCGCCGCCCAGCAAGGCGCTTGCCGTTGAGATCTACGATCACCATGTCGCCGGAGCGCATGGCTCCTTTGCTCAGGCAGGTTGGGGTAACCAATATGCGATCACCGTCCAGGCGCACAGACAGATTTCCATCCATGGCCGCCACGAATCCCCTTTGGTGCAGCATTCGCCCGTAGCGGACGATTTCTTCCCTATTTTTGCGTTCACCGGACATGAAAATACTCTCTTAGGGGGAGTGACGAAGCGGCTTCCTGCTACAGACCTCGAATGTTACCTCACCTTTGTGGAAACAGCCAACAAATTTACAGTAAGGAACATAAAATATCTGGGCCGCGAGGTAGTGGGGTCAGTTTGTGCGCCACGGTTCCAGCGCAATCCTCTGCCGGCACGCGAATTGACAAGAGGCCTATCCTTTGGCGCTTGTAGAACAGGCCAGATAGGAGAATTGAAATGCAGGACATTGTCGGAATAGGGCTTCTGCTTGGAACGGCCCTGCTATTCAGATTGTGCTTCCACTCCACAATTGCGCTTGCCATCAACCGTCACGGTATAGTGCGGGGTTTCCCTTTCAATCTGATCGCATTTTGGGTGTTACTCATGATTGCCGGACTGTGGATACTCGCCGTGGGATTTACCTACATAGCTCGCCCGCACTAGTGGTGGAGATCAAACCGGTCCATTACCTCTCGGGCCCCGTTCGAAGCACTTTTGTGGATTCTTCTTATAATCGTAGTGCGTGCTGGTTTCCGACTTCAATTTTTATCTTCCCGAAGAGCTTATCGCGCAGGAGCCTCTTGCCGGCCGCGACGCCTCCCGCATGTTGCGCATAGAGCGCCACGGCGGCCAATGGTCTGATTGCCGCTTTCGTGAATTCCCAGAGTTATTGCAGCCCGGCGATTTGCTAGTTTTTAACAATACCCGCGTTTTCCCCGCCCGGCTTTATGGCCGCCGCGAAGGCGCTCGGGCTCAACCCGTCAGCTCTTTCAATCCCGCAGCGCGCGATTTTCTTCGTGGCCGCATTGAAGTCTTGCTCACTCGCCAAATTTCCAGCGAACCGAATGATTGGGAGTGCCTGGTTCGTCCCGGACGCAAGATCGGCATTGGCGAGCGGCTTTTTTTCGGCGAGCAGGACGAGTTGGTTGCTGAGGTAATAGCGCGGGCGGAATTTGGCGAGCGGCGAATCCGCTTTCTGCCGGGGAATGGATTGCGGGGTGATTTTTTCGCGGCGCTGGAGCGCATCGGTCATATTCCGCTGCCGCCGTATATTGGCCGCGCCGATTCTTTGAGCGACCGGGAGCGCTATCAAACGGTCTATGCAAAACAACAGGGCTCGGTCGCTGCGCCTACTGCCGGCCTTCATTTCACTCCGGAAATTCTCGGACACATCCGGCAGCGCGGTATAGAAACTGCCGAAATCACTTTGCATGTTGGCTTGGGAACATTTCAGCCGGTCCGGGTGGAACGCGTGGAGGATCACAAAATCCATTCCGAGGCTTACTTCGTCTCTACGGAAGCTGCGGCGGCGATCAATCGCGCGCTGGGTGCATCGCGCCGCATTATCGCGGTTGGGACGACCACGGTTCGCACACTAGAACATGCGATTCGCCTTGGCAGAGGAACCATTGCCGAAGGCCCATCCTCAGCCGACATCTTCATTTATCCAGGGTTCGAATTTCGAGTGGTCAGAGCCATGCTCACGAATTTCCATCTTCCGCAGTCTTCTTTGCTTATGCTGGTAAGCGCGTTTGCTGGAAGGGAAAATATATTGCGCGCGTATGAGCACGCGGTGAAAGAGCGCTACCGCTTCTATTCCTATGGCGACTGCATGTTTATCGAATGAGCTTGAATCGCCTGGTTTGGATATTTCCAGTCCTTCGAACCCGGTCGCGGATTGCGTTATACTCTTGCGGGAGCAGTCCATGCCTATGGCAATAAAAAATATTCCGATTCACGATTTCGTCACCGAACTCCGCAAATTCCCCGAACCTGCATTCGATGGAACCGAACTGCTGCGCAAGTTTTTGCAGGCGACACCGCTCAACGCCGATTCTCTCGCGCCTTATCTCACCTGGGACCGCCAGCACTACACGCGCAACCTGATCGATAAAACTCCTCTTTACGAATTAATCGCCATCTGCTGGGAGGTGGGCCAGGCCAGTTCGATTCACAACCATCGCGACCAGAATTGCTGGATGGCTGTTCCTCTTGGCCGTTTGCTGGTGGAGAATTTTCGGGTTGAGCAGGAGGATATTGCAGGCGGAAAGTGCAGCATTAAGCCTACCGATACGGTTGAGATGAACATCTCGCAGCCTTGCGCCGTCGATCCGCTTGAGCCGGTGCATCGAGTGTTCAATCCGCGGGAGTTCAATGAGCGCGCTGTCAGTGTGCATGTATATTCTCGTCCCTTCGACACCTGCGTTGTGTATTCTGCCGAAAAAGGCACATGCGGCGAAATTGAGCTGCATTACACCACGGAATACGGAAAAGCGAAATAGTTCATCCGTAAAAATTGGCGTTAAGGGCATCGAGTACAGCCCGATTAAGCCTCAAATTTCCCGCCGACTCTGCTGATAAACTAGAGACTTGCCTCCTCGCAAAAGATCTGCGACAGCTCCATCAGCCACGGCCGCAGTGGAAACCCAGGCGCCCAAGGCCGCGCAACCGCCGCTTCGCGACGAAAATCGAATCTTCCTTATCGATACGATGAGTTTCATTTTCCGCGCCTACCACGCCATGGCGCGGCAGCGCTCGATGTCTACTAAGACTGGTCTTCCCACAGCGGCAATCTATGTCTTCGTTAATATGCTGCGCAAACTGCGCGACGATTTTTCGCCGGTTTATTTAGCTGCGGTCTTCGACGTGGCTGCGAAGACTTTTCGTGACACGCAGGCGGAAGCCATTACGAAGGTCCGCAAGTTCGACATCAAAACGCAGACTTTTACCGAAGTCGAATACAAAGGTTACAAAGCCAACCGTTCCGCCATGCCCGAGGATCTCGCGCAGCAGATTCCCTATATCCGCCGCGCACTTGAGGCGTATCGCATCCCCATTCTCGAGCTCGCCGGTTTCGAGGCAGACGATGTGATCGGCACCCTCGCCCGCAAAGCCGCGGCTGCATCGCATCCTGTCTACGTTGTTTCCAGCGACAAGGACATGATGCAGTTGGTCAACGATATGGTTTGCATTCTCAATCCGCCGAAGGACAATTTGATTTGTAATGCGGCCAAGGTGGAAGAGATTCTCGGCGTTCCGCCGGAGCGCGTCGTCGATATCATGGCGCTGCGCGGCGATAGCATCGACAATATTCCTGGGGCACCGGGCATTGGAGACAAAGGCTCGGTGGAAATCATCAGGCGTTTTGGCAGCGTCGAACAGGCTCTCGATCGCGCTGCCGAAGTTGAGAAAAAAACTTATCGTGAGTCCTTGCTGAATAATCGCGACATCATTATGTTCAGCAAGAGCATGGCTACGATCGACGTCAACGTGCCAGTGGAACTTAATGTGGAAGCCATGCAGGCGGGTGAACCGGATGTCGAGTTGTTGCGTTCGTTGTTTACCGAGCTTGAGTTTACTTCGCTATTGAAAGAACTTCTCCCTGATGTGCAGGTTTCGGAAACGCATTACAGCGAGGCCGAGTCCGAGGAGGATATAGAAAAAGTTTTGCATTTTCTCGCGCCGGGAGCGGCGCTGGCCATCGCCGTCGAGTCGGGGCTATCTGATTCAACCACTGACGGCGAGGAAGAAATTGTTGAAGAAGAACCACAGCAGGCGATGATGCTTCCATTGACGGATGGATCGCCGGCAGTGCCCGAACCTGCCGCCTGCCGCATTGCCATTTCCAGCAGCGCGGGATCAGCCGCCATCGTCAAACTGGATTCTGCGAGCGCCAGCGCACAGCTGCGTACGATTCTCGCCGCTGCTTCCACTCCCAAATCAGTTCACGATTACAAGGCGGCGATTCACGCGCTGGGCAAGATGGAGATTGGCCTGGAAGGCATCGCGCACGATCCCATGCTGTATTCGTATCTGCTTGATCCAACCTATTCGTCGCATCGTTTCGCAGATGTTGCTCTGCGCCGCTTCAATCTCAAGCTCAGCGGCGATCTTGCCGAGGCTGCGGACATCACCGGCCGACTGACCGCAGCTTTGCGCGACGATGTCGAACGTGCGGGACTTACGAAGCTTTACCAAGAAATCGATCTGCCGCTCGTGCCCGTGCTCGCGCGTATGGAGCAGGCTGGAGTAAAGATCGATACTGCCGCGCTTGCGAAGATGTCCACGGAACTTGAGCGCGAAATTGACGTGAAGGCGAAGGAGATTTATCAGATCGCCGGAACTGAATTCAACGTCGGCTCTCCTCGCCAGCTTGGCGACATTTTGTTCAACCGGATGAATCTGCCGAAGCCGGTGAAATACGGCAAGGGGCGCACTATATCGACTGCTGTCGATGTGCTGGAAACGCTGGCCGAAGATCATCCCATCGCGCGCATGGTGCTCGATTACCGGCAGCTTACCAAGTTGAAATCGACTTACGTCGATACGCTGCCCGCGCTTATCAATTCGTCGACCGGACGCGTGCACACTACGTTTGGACAGACCGGGACTGCTACGGGGCGGCTTTCGTCGGCGAATCCGAATCTGCAAAATATTCCGATTCGCACCGAGCTTGGGCGGGGGATTCGCGCTGCTTTTATCGCTGAACCAGGCCATGTGCTGCTCACCGCTGATTATTCGCAGATCGAGTTGCGGCTGCTGGCGCACTTCTCGCACGATCCTCTGCTGGTGGAAGCTTTCCGGCGCGGGGACGACATTCATACGCTGACGGCTTCGCAGGTTTTCGGCGTGCCTCCGTTAATGGTGACGGCGGATCACCGGCGGCAGGCGAAGGTGGTGAACTTCGGCATCGTGTATGGGCTTTCGGCGTTTGGGTTATCGCAGAATCTTGGCATCGAGCCATCGGAAGCCAAACAGTTCATCACGAATTATTTTGAGAAGTATGCGGGCGTGCGCACGTTTATCGATAAAACTTTGGAAGAAGCGCGGCGCGATTTGAACGTAAAGACGCTGCATGGGCGGGTGCGTCCGATTCCTGACATTAATAGCAAGAACTTCACGCAACGCGGCTTCGCCGAGCGCACGGCTGTGAACACGCCGCTGCAGGGTACGGCGGCGGACTTGATCAAGATTGCCATGATTCGGATCGATGCCGCGCTGCGCGAGCGGGAGATGAAGTCGCGAATGACGTTGCAGGTTCATGATGAATTGGTGTTTGAGGTGCCGGAGGAAGAAGTGGAAACGATGCAATCGCTGGTGCGCGAGCAGATGGAAAAAGCACACGCGCTGGCGGTGCCGCTGCTAGTGGAAATTGGCGTGGGAGCAAACTGGAGGGATTTGGATTAAGCAGATTCGGGGTTGAGAAGCTGTTGAGGCTTCCGCTCTTAGGTACCAGTAAGCTTCGGTTGAGCACCGAGATCAACGCCGAGAGTGATCATTAGGGAATGATACTCCCCTGCCGTCCTGGTCCGCCCAGTCGGGGCCGTATCATTTTCTCTTTATCACTGCCGTTCCATGTTATACTTAAATATAACTAGGGACCGCTATGCACACAACCAACCTGCGCAAGGTAGGAGGGTCGGTCATGTTGGCCGTACCACCTGCGCTGCTCGAAATCCTCCAATTGCAGCCTGACGCCAAGGTCGGCATCGCGATCGAAAGTGGACGTCTGGTCGTGGAGCCGCGGCCGCGGCGACGGTATACGCTCGACGAATTGCTGGCCCAATGTAGTCCAAAAGCGCGTCGTTCTATACGAAGCTCGAAACACATCTCGAAGGGGCGCTCGAAGCAAGAACGAGAATGGCTCGATAGCAGGCCCGCCGGTCGTGAGCTAATTTGATGAAGCGCGGCGAAATTTGGCTTGTTGGTCTTGATCCTACATCGGGACACGAGCAAAAGGGGCGGCGACCAGTACTGATCGTATCGCCCGAAGCTTTTAACTGGATCACCAAAGTCCCCGTTGTTCTGCCGATTACGAGCGGCGGAAATTTTGCGCGTATGGCTGGCTTTGCAGTGCCTTTGGCTGGAGCGGGAACAAAAACAACTGGAATCGTTCGATGCGATCAGCCTCGCGCTCTTGACCTTGCCGCGCGCGGTGGCAAGAAGCTGGAGAGTGTTCCGGATGCGATTATGGGTGAGGTGCTGGCTCGGGTTGCAGTGATATTTGAGTGAACAGCTCCGGCGGCTGATTGCTGGAGGAGATCCCTCGTCCCGCTGATGAAAACGCGGGAACTTCGGGATGAAGCAAAAGCGCCGCTCACCCCTTACACTCCCAACGCCTTCTGAATCTCCCCCGCAATCAGCGCCTGGATCTTTTCTTCCGATTCGCGTCCCCCTAGAACCCACGCCAGTGCTACAACCTTGCTGAACTTAGCCTCTCATAATCCAGCCGATAATCCCCGCTCCCACAATCAACCATGCAGAATTTATCTTAAAGAGGAATATTGCAATCACGCTAACGGCCAGAATTAAAATAGTAGACCAATCCACTATCGAAGCTTTTCCCAGTTGCCAGCCAACCACCGCGATCAATGCCAGTGATCCCACTACTACACCGTCCAACACGGCACCTGCCACAGGCGATCGGCGGATCTTCGGGATCAGAGGTTCGCTTATGGCTACGAACACGAAGCCGGGCACGAAAATTCCCAGGGTCGCGACAATGGCTCCCGACAAGCCGCCTACCAGGTAGCCGATAAATGTTGCCGTCGTGAACACGGGTCCGGGCGTGAATTGACCAACAGCCACCGAGTCGATGAGTTGCTTTTCCGTCAACCAGTGCAGATGATCAACAAATTCAGTTCGTAGAAATGCCAGCAGCACATAACCACTTCCGAAAACAACGGAGCCGATCTTCACGAACGAGAGAAACAAACGTCCAAGGCTGATTGGCGCCGCCATAGAAAGTGCCACCGTTACCAGAACAGCACGTGATGACATCTTCGTTAAGGCAATGCCGCAGAGCGCGACCGGATTGCGCCTGCCTTTCCGCAGCCACCATACTGCACCGGAACTGGCGCCGGCGAACACCAACACAAACAACGGGCCCACGCCGACAAAACTCAAAACAGCGGACACCGCGCCAATCAGGCCCAACTCCCGTGTTTTCGCCGCCGTGTTCGCCAGCTTCCATAGCGCTTGAATAATGATTGCAATAACTACGGGTTTGATCGCGTGCAATATTCCTTCTGCCTGCGGCATTGACCCAAAGCGAACGTAGGCGGCAGCGAGCAACGTCACCAAAATTGCAGCGGGAATAATGAAACAAGCGCCTGCAACAATCAAGCCAGCCCATCCACGCAGCGAGCGGCCGATAAAAATGGCCAGTTCGGTTGAGCTTGGCCCAGGAATTAGGTTGGCCGCAGCCAGGCGATCGAGAAAGTCTTCTTCGATAATCCAGCCGCGCTTGCGGACGAATTCATCCTCCATCATAGCGATGTGCGCGGGGGGTCCACCGAACGCGATCGTGCCCAGCTTCAAAAAAACGCGCGCCAACTCAGATAGCGAAACCCGATCTTTTACAGGTGAATCAGTCAAGTGTCTTATGTCTGCGCGAGAAGGAGAGCGTCCAGCGCTTTCACACACCCAGCGCCTTCTGTATTTCGCCTGCGATTCCCGCCGTGATCGCCTTCATCTTCTCTTCCGACTCTGCTTCCACCATCACGCGCGCCAATGCCTCAGTACCGGAGTAGCGCACGACCACTCGGCCGTTGCCGTCTAATTCGCGCTCGGCAGAGTCAATTGCTTTCTGCACTTCAGGGACCTGCGCGAAGGGAATCTTCTCGCGCACGCGGACGTTCTGAATTTTCTGTGGAAACACTTTAAGATCGCTGACCAACTCTGCCAGCGACTTCCCGCTGCGCACGATCACGTCCATTACCCGCAGCGCGGTCAGAAGGCCGTCGCCGGTGGTTGCGCCGCCATCGCGAAAAATAATATGTCCCGACTGCTCCCCGCCCAGGGTTGCGCCTGTCTTTAACATCTCTTCGAGCACGTATTTGTCGCCTACGTTTGCGCGCAACATGCGAATACCTGACTTCTTCAGTGCGATTTCTACTCCCATGTTCGACATGGTCGTGGCTACTACCGTGTCGCCGGCCAGTTTGCCATATGCTTTCAGGTCGCGAGCGGCTAATAGCAAGACGCCGTCGCCATTGACTACGTGTCCCGCACCGTCACAAAACAATGCGCGGTCGGCATCGCCGTCGAACGTTACGCCCAAGTCAAACTTGCCGCCCGAATCTGCTACGGCTTTACCCAGCGTCTCCGGATGCAGGGCCCCACAACCTTCATTAATATTTCTTCCATCTGGCGTGACGTGCGTGAATGTTGCCGGGCTGCGCAAACTGGCAAACAACTCCGGCGCTTCCGCCGCGGCCGCACCGTTAGCGCAATCCACCAGCACGCGCAACTTGCTGAGATCGGACGAAACACTCTCCGCCAAGGATTCGATGTAGGCCTTGCGCAGCGCGGCTTCTCCGGGTAGCGAGGGGCCGGCGATTTTCAGGGCGGTGTCATCGACCGCGCCCGGCTTTTCCAACAACGCGAAAATTTCTTTCTCGATGGCCAGCTCGCGCGTATCGGTCAGCTTGAATCCGTCGCCGGAGAAAACTTTTATTCCGTTGTCCGTCCAGGGATTGTGCGAAGCCGAAATCACTACTCCGGCTGCGAATCCTCGCGCCCGCGCCAGATACGCCACTCCGGGGGTCGTAATTACGCCGGCGCTGTGCACCTCGACTCCGACGGCCGCCATTCCCGCAGCGACGCGGTCGGCAATCCAGGCGCTCGATTCGCGGGTATCCTGGCCCATTACAGCCTTTGGCTTGGGTGCGCTTCGTATCAGATCGTGACCCAGGGCGCGCCCAATCAGATAAGTGCTCTCCGCCGTCAGCGGAAATTCGCCCGCCACGCCGCGTATGCCGTCAGTGCCGAATAATTGTCTGCCTTGCGCGCTCATAGGTTTTGGCTGGTTCATACGTGCGAGTTCATACATAAAGATTAGGAGTTGATAGAAACTGCCAACTGCCGTGAGCGGCTCAATGACTGTTCCCTGCCGGCGGACTTTTTTCCATGATTACTGTCACTCGCACCGGCGTGGGCTGCACGACCTGTACCAGCGCATCGGCGACATAAACATTGGTTACAAACGACGCCTGCGTTGTAGTTCCTGAAGCGTCCACGGGATCGGTCGTCGCCGCATCGAGCATTTCCACGTGATGCTTGGGCCCGGTGATGGTGATCCGCTCAGGGTCGACAAGAACCTTGGCGATCTGCTCGCCTTCCACAAAGTTGCCGGTAACGCGCGGACGAATTTCCACGTCGCGCGTAAGCCTGGTATCGAAGCTGAGATGCACTTGTCCGGGAACGACCTGCACTACGTGCAAATCGCGCTGATGGCGAATCTGCTGAGCGGTTAAATCGAAAGTTCGTTCGCCCGGCGTGGCGTCGGCCAGGTCGAGGTCGGCGTGAATGTCCGTGGAACGTAAATCGCGAATTAACCGCTCCGGCCCGCGCACCCGAATCTGCGCTTCGGGAATGGTCACCGAACTAATTTCCAGATGTGGAGGCACGTGCTGAAACTCAATCGGAACTCGTACCGCAACTTCTGCCGGTTCCTGGTCCGGCGAGATCGCCAGCCACAGGCCGGTGGCGATCAGAAGCGATAACAACTTCAGCCAGAAATTATGCAGCACCCAGCGTCGCAGGAATTTCGTCACAGTGGACGCTCCAATTCCGAATCTGTATCTCCGTCAGCGGCGCCCATCTGCGCCCCGGCGCGCAGCGGCGATTCCTGCGCTGCATCCGATTCTTCGTTCTGCGCTACCACCGTCGGCAAGGCCACGGGAGAGACATACCGCCGCAATTCACTGCTTAAGCGCTCGCGTAACTGTTCCACCGTGAGATCGCGTTCAATCTTGCCGCCCACGGCCATGCTGATCGCGCCGGATTCTTCTGACACAATCACGGCAATTGCATCAGTCTCTTCCGTAATCCCAATCGCTGCGCGATGGCGCGTACCCATTTGCGTGGAAAGGATCGGATTCATGGAGAGCGGCAAAAAGCACGCAGCGGCTGCGAGGCGGTCTTTCTGAATGATCACCGCGCCGTCATGCAGAGGCGCGCTGGGACGGAAAATCGTAGCCAGCAGATCGTAAGAGAGTTTCGCGTCCATGGCGACACCGCTCTCGATGTAGGTGCGCAATCCGATTTCGCGCTCAATCACCATCAACGCGCCAGTTTGATGCTGGGAAAATAGATTCGCCGCGAGCACGATGTCGTCATATGAATCGCCTTCCGCGGCGGTGCCGCGCAGAAAGCTTACCCGACGGCCAAGATCGGAGAGCACGTGCCGAATCTCCGATTGAAAAACTACGATCAGCGCGAAAACCACGTAAGGGAGCAGATGGCTCACCAGCCAGTTCAACGTGACCAATTCGCCGATGCGCGCCAGATAGAACGCAACCGCTACCGCCGCCAGTCCCGCGAGCATGGGAGCCGCGCGGGTACCGCGGATCATCACCAGCACCTGATAAATGATGATGGCCACAAGCAGAATGTCGAGCACCGTAAACGACACTCTCGACCATGGCGCCGTAAGTTGCGTCACTGCATTTTCCTTAATCGCTGAATTCCCAAGGCTAGAACATTACATTCTAATGCAGCGGCGCGCGCTAGGACTTATAGGCTGTGTCCCGGTAGTGGTGCAGTTCGGCTTACGCAATAGGCCGGTTAAGCGGGCGATCCTGCGCTACGCCTGAAAAACGGCTACACTCGACCGCAAAGGACGCGAAGAACTCGCAGAGGTCGCGGAGAAAAGCGCAATCGAAATTCGGACACTATCTACTTCTGTGGGTTCTAGGATTTATCAGATTCGTTGCGCTAACCCGGTTTTGCACTGTGGCGCGAATTTCTCCGCGAGCCAGGCGCGCGGAAATTTCTTCGCCAAGGTTCACTTGAGCAGCATCTTTCACCAATTGCCCGGTGCTGTTGAACACCAGAGCATAACCGCGATCCAGAATCGCCAAGGGCGAGAGGGTTTCCAGCGCGCGTCCCATGCGCTCAAGCCGCAGTTTTTTCAGCAGCAACTGGTTGCGCATTGCGGCACTCATGGCAGCGACCGCATTCTCCATCTCTCCACGCATTCCGGCGAGCACCCGGCGAACATCGTAATGGCGGACCGCTGCCGCTAACAACTCCCAACGGCGACGCATCTGTTCCAATCGCTGGCGCTCGTTTCGCTCCAGACGGTAGGTCAAGTCGTCGAGCTTTTGCTGGCGCTGGCGGATCAAATCCATCATGCGGGCGAACGCGCCGTGTTGCGCCCGCTCTACCAGCGCATGACGAGCCTCCAGTAAACGCCGCTCCATCGCCCGTACCAGGCGTTCGCGTATAGCTTCGGATTGATTTTCAATTTCCAGCCGCGATCGGATCACCAACTCTGCGGCAGCCGAGGGTGTGGGGGCACGGAGATCGGCAACGAAATCCAGAATCGTGAAATCGGTTTCGTGACCCACTGCGGATATTACGGGAATCTCCGACGCTGCGACAGTCCGCGCCAGGCCTTCATCGTTGAATGCGGCCAGGTCTTCCGCAGACCCTCCGCCGCGGCCTACTATGATGACTTCCACGCAGCATTTTTGGTTGAAGTAACGGACTCCGCCAGCCACTTCCGAGGCAGCGGCATCGCCTTGCACCTGCGCGGGATAGATCACCACGTTTACCGAGTGATGCCGCCGCTGCAAAACATTGAGAATGTCGCGTAGAGCGGCGGCTTGGGGAGAGGTTACGATGCCGATGCGCGCAGGCAGGGCTGGGATTGGTTTCTTGCGCTCTGCCGCGAACAAGCCTTCCGCTTCAAGTTTCGCCTTCAGTTGCTCAAAGGCTATGAGCAGTCCGCCGGCGCCCTTTGGTTCGAGGTGTTCGGCGGCGATTTGCAGTTCGCCTCGGTCTTCGTAGATGGTGACGCGGCCGCGGACTATGACCTGCATTCCGTCTGACGGGCGAAAGCGGAGCAGGCGGGCTTTGGAGCTGAACATTACGATTCGAATTTGAGCATTGCCGTCTTTGAGCGTGAAGTAGAGATGGCCGGAATCGGGCGCGCGATAGTTCGAGATTTCGCCTTCTACCCAGGCGTCGGTGTATTCGCGCTCCACGTGCGTGCGCACGGCGGCAACCAGGGCGCGGACGGTCCAGACACGGCGCTCGGGGGGTTGGAAGCGGAGGCCGAGTTGGTCGGCGAAAGACATGGATAAGAGGAGTCTAGCAGTCCGCGGGGGAAAGGCGGGGGGCTGTGACGAGTGAACATTTTCGTGAACGCAGGTGGTAACGCAGACTGCACCATAGCCCACCCGCCGAAAAGCGCGGCGGGTGGGGCATCCTCAGTTATTTCACTTCACTTTTTCGTTTCTCCTTTGTCTGACAACAGGCCAAACACACCCACCCCTGTCGTTGTCCCTACATACACTTTGCCGTTCACGATCATGGGAGTAATGAATTTGTTCCCGGCTCCGAACTGGTCGCGGCCACCGGAGGCTTGGCTGGTGTTGTACAACTCCACCAGGGTGGTGGCGTTGTAGGCGTGCAAAACGGCCGGGTTCGTATTTTCCGTAGCCCACACGATGGCGTTTCCGCCTTTGTTCGAGGAAATGCTGGGAGTGGCGCCGGGATATCCGAAGGTGGTTGCGGTTTTCGCGACCGGATTGGCTTGCAACCTTGCAGCCTTGAATTCAAATTCGAGAATTGGCTGCCCGACGGGCCCAAAATAAAGCCGCCCGTTTGAGAACGCGGGCATCGACCAGATTCCTCCCGGCAGCGCTCCGGACAGCTCCTGATAAATGGCGCTATTGCTATTGGGATTGAACTTTCCCATGTTGCCGCGGTTTACGATGTAGAGATTCGTGTCTTTCCCCGCGCCGGCGGCAAGATTCCACGTGTTGCCGGAATCATCTTTCATGGCGGGCAGCAAGATGGCTCCGCCGGAGCCGAGATCGACATCACCGTCACTTTCCTGCGGTCCGTTATCCATTTCAAAATAATCCGCCACTGCGAGGCCACCCTTGGCGGTTAGGCGGAGGAAGGCATTACCGTAGTCTCCGCTGCTGGGAAAACCTCCGGAGGTCAAGGTTGTGTCGAAGATGCCGTTGGCGTCGAGGAACAGAATGTTGCCTTCGTTGTCGGAGGTCAAGCCAGCGCCTGCGCCCCAAATCGCGCCTTCGTTGCCGTTTGGCGTTACGTTGATAACGGTTTTCTGGGCCAGGGTAGTTGCGTTGTAGCCCATCACCCAGCCGGTGTAGGGGCGGATATCGCAGTGCGAAGCCCACGTGAGGTAGATCATGTTGCCAACGAGGAGCAGACCGGAGCGCTCCTTATACTGGGCTGGATCGAAGATCACGAAGCCGCCGGAGCTATTGTCGCCAGTGCCAGGATATTGCGCCGCGATATCGACCGGGCCGCTATACATTTCAGCCCCTGTGGTCGCACTGAGCGCATGCAGGCGCTGATGGTAGTTGCCGGAAGAATCCTTCGACATGGCGACTACATAGATAACTCCATTCGAGCCAGCAGGGCGGCTGATCACCGGCGTGGAGGTAATTCCGATTTCAGGCGTGACTTGGCTGCAACCGCGGTCGTCGGAGGGGGTCTCGCCGGACTTCAGCGTCGTGATCTGCCAGATCGGCGAACCGGTATCGGCGTCGAAGGCGTAGACCGAATCGTTTTCGGTGGCGACGATTAAAAGATTGTGCGTGCCGCTACCCTGAATCGGCTCGGCGGAGAGATAAAGAGGTTCGGCATCGACTAGGCCGTCTACGGTAAGCGTGAACAGCTTTCCGAATGTACTGACGTTGACGTTGCTGAGGTTTAGCGTGGTCTCCGCCGCATTCAGCCCGGTGCGCGCGTTGTTGTTGTGGTAGGTGAGGACGTTCTGCGCGAAGGCGCAATACGATCCGGCAGCGAGAAGGCTGACCGCAAAAACCGCGGCGGAGATGAGGCGAAGGACCGAAACTTTGGGGGATGTCACAACGAACCTCCTTGAAATGCTGGGGCTTTATGTCGACAGGAGCGGCGCGAATGCTGGTGAAGCTTGTGGGGTTAGTTGCGGAATTGGGTGCGAGCGGAGTAAGAAGATGTAAAATTTTTCCCAAGCTGGCATGGCTGATCCCGATTGACGCGATTATGGCAGAGATCGCCTTCTTTTCCAGTAATCGTTAGTGCATGAGGGTAAGCACTTAAGGACGTGCCGCGCTGCTTATAAAGGCACGCGGAATGTATGCGGAATGCTGCAAGTCGACGCGCGAAAGAACAATGGCCGAATTCGGAAAATTACTGGTGGTTTTTGGAGTTGTGCTGGTCGCGGCGGGAATAATTCTGATTCTGCTGGGGCGCGCGCACTTGCCTATTGGCCGGCTGCCCGGAGATTTTCTCTATCGCGGCAAAAACACGACCGTATATTTCCCCCTGGCCACTTCGCTGATTCTGAGTGTCGTGCTGTCTCTCGTGATGTATGTGCTTAGCCGTTTCCGTAGATAGTTTCCTGCCAGTGCTACAATTTGCCGCATGAAACGCTTTGCTCTTCTGCTGGCTGCGGCGCTGCTGGCGGCGCAAGTTGGCGCTCCGGAGGTTGAAATCACGGCGGAGCCGCATCATCATCTCGTACTGGAAAATAAGTCGGTGCGCGTTTTTAACGTCGAAGTCGATCCCGCCGCCGAAACGCAGATGCACTGGCACCGGCATGATTACGTTTACGTAACGCTGGGCGATACGGAAATCGTCAACATCGTGAAGGACAAGGCTCCCGTGACAGTGAAACTACAGGACGGCGAAACTCGTTTTTCGCCGGCTACGTTCGCTCACATCGTGCGTAATCCCATGAATCAGCCTTTCCGCAATGTCACCATCGAGATTCTTGAGGACGATTCCCTTCGCGCTGCTGCATCGCCGTGGGACGCAAAACAAAATGGAGACCGCGGACTCAATATTCTGCAAGGCGGCACGCAACAGATTCTTTTCGTGAAAGACGCTATTCGCGTCTCCGAGGTCGAACTCCAACCTGGCGGGGTTTTTCCCGAGTCGCGAGCTGGTTTGCTGGTTGCCGTGAATGATTTTGATCTTCGCAGAGATGATGCGAAAGCCGAGCACTTGAGATCGGGCGACTCGATATGGTTCTCCGGAAAACATACGTTGACGAATGCAAGATCGACGTCTGCGAAATTCGTAATGCTGGAGTTTCCGTAAGCTATCGTGCAGCTTGCTCGCATCGCTGAACTTCTTGCTCCGTTTCTCGCGCCTGCCGAGGATGCTTCGGAGGCTGCGAGCACAGCGCTCACTGCGTGTGATCTTAATCTTATATCGACGTATATCGATCTACTGTTGCGCTGGAATGCGCGCATCAACCTGACCGCGATTCGCAACGAAGAAGAAATCGTAACGCGGCACTTCGGCGAGTCGCTATTCGCTGCGCGTCAGTTATTTCCTGATGCCAGTCGTAGAGACGCGCGAACTTCCGTGGCCGATGTTGGCTCGGGCGCAGGTTTTCCTGGGATTCCCATCAAACTTTGGGCTCCCGGCATCGCGCTTACGCTGATCGAGTCGAATCACAAGAAAGCTGCATTTTTGCGGGAGGTTGGCCGCGCACTTACATTGACGAATATCGATATACAAAACGTGCGCGCAGAAAATCTTGACCGGACTTTCGATGTAGTCACATTTCGCGCTGTCGAGCGCTTCGCGGATATCCTGCCGGTTGCTGCCAGACTAGTGGCGTCTTCGGGTCGTCTGGTTTTGTTGATCTCTCGTGCTCAGGTCGAGCAGGCTTATACGGTCTTGGCGGAGCTTAGTTGGGAGGAGCCGATCCCTGTGCCGGAATCTGAGATCCGAGTGCTGCTTGTGGCTAAGTGTATCTGATTTACCAATAAGTGGGATTATCTTTCTGTTAAGGCATAGTATTCTATCGTACACCCGTAATTTTTATTTGAAAGTGGTAAAATGTTATAGCTTTTAAGGCATTCTTGTGATTAGTTGATTTCGGATCATCGCCCCAAGAAGGTGAAACCATCAATGTTCCTACCGGAACATTGGGAAGCAGTTCTTACGAAATCTGAAAAGATGCAGCTTGATTTCAAACGTCTATATGGAGATCCCTCGCCCCCGGCTGGTGAAAACGCGGAAACTTCGGGATGACGGCAAAAGGATGAGATTATCAAATTTCAAAACTGCAAAAGGCTACTAATAATTCCCGGTGGTTGATCTTAGCCCGTTCTGTAATCACGATGTAGCTATCCCCAAAAAATAAATGTTCCGACTGGAACATTTAGCGACCCCACTATCTATCCCTGACTCGATGCTAATGTCTTCCGATGTTCCCACCGGAACATTCGCTGGGTTTTGCACAAGCATCCGGCATTACCCACAGATTCGAATCTTGCATTGATCGCGCGTGCCGCATTATGCTGCCTTTGGCTCTGGCTCCTCGACAATCTATGGGACGCGTTATCGCTGTTGCCAATCAGAAGGGCGGCGTGGGTAAGACTACGACCGCCATAAACCTTGCGGCATCTTTCGCAGCCGCGGAAGTAAATACCCTACTCATCGACTGCGATCCTCAGTCGAATGCCTCCAGCGGACTTGGGCTGGTAAAAGATCCGGAGCGCGTATCGACCTACCATTTACTGATGGGCGCGGCCTCAGGCGAGGAGGGTTTGGCGGTCACGCAGCTCGATCAACTCTGGATCATTCCTTCGCACAAGAACCTGATTGGCGCGAACCTTGAGCTGGTAGAGGCGGATCGGCGTGAGTTTCGGTTGAAAGATTCCATCGCGCCATTGCGCGACCGCTTTCACTACATCGTTCTCGATTGCCCTCCGGCGCTCGACTTGCTGACCCTGAACGCGCTGGTTGCGGCCGATTCGGTCCTGATTCCCATGCAGGCGGAGTATTTCGCCCTTGAGGGCATCAGCGAACTGCTAGATACGGTGGAACGCATTCGCGCTGCTTTGAATCCGGGTTTGGAGATAGAAGGCGTAGTGCTTACCATGCTGGACGAGCGCACCAATCTGGCGCAACAGGTGATGGCTGAGTTGAGGAATTTCTTTGGCGACAAGGTGTGCGCCGCAACCATCCCGCGGAACATTCGGCTGGCTGAGGCTCCCAGCCATGGCAAGCCGGCGCTGATGTATGATCCGCGTTCAAAAGGGGCGGAGAGTTATATTCGCCTGGCCAAGGAATTGTTGGGCAGGCACATGGCGGCAGCCAATCCGGCCGAGGCTAAGAGCGCTTAGCATATATATTGATGGATATCAATATGTTAGATTGACGTATGTCGATATACGTCAAACGATGCGGGTTATAACCACTAAGAACACTTAGGCGCACTAAGGACTAAGGAAAGAGCGTATGGCTAATTCAGCTGTGGTGGTGGAGAAGAAGGACGAGAAGCGGAAGGCGTTGGGGCGTGGACTGGCATCGTTGTTGCCGGGACCTCGAGTGGTTCCAAGCGGGGAAGCAAGCGGCGTTTCGGCCACGCCGGCAGCGCCTGCCATTGCACCGGGGATGACGGCAACGCGGGCGGGGGCGCCCGCGCCACACGAAACATCCGACGTTCCAATTCAAGGACAGGCCAGTGCGCAACATGTGGTAACGAATCTTTCTATCGAGTCGATTGACAAGAATCCGTACCAGACGCGGGCTGTCTTTGACGAAGAGATGCTGCGTGAACTGGCGGATTCGATCAGGGAAAACGGCGTGGTGCAGCCGATTGTGGTGCGTCCGGGGGAGCAGGATGGCCGCTACTTGTTGGTCCTCGGCGAGCGGCGATTGCGCGCCTCGAAGATGGCAGGGAAGGACGCGATCCCGGCGATCGTTCGGCGGCTTTCGCCGCAGCAGGCGGCCGAGATGACCGTGCTCGAGAACGTGCAGCGGGAGGATTTGAATCCGCTGGAGCAGGCCGAGGCGTTTCGCGTTCTGAGCAAGGAATTTCAGTTGACGCAGGCGCAGATTGCCGAGCGCATTGGGGTTTCACGCGAGACGGTTGCCAACTACATGCGCCTGCTGCGTCTGCCCCAGGACGTGATGAAGTACATGCTCGACGGCCTCCTGAGCTTTAGCGACGCGAGAGAGATTTTGTCGCTGGAGAAAGAAGAGCACATCCGGCTGGTGGCGGACGAGATCGTCAAGAAGCATTTGAAGTGGCACGAGGTGGAAGAGCGGGTGCGCGAGCTGAACGGGCTTGGAATACCGGGAGGCGAAGAGAAAAAGGCGCGCGGCGCTCGATGGATGGATCCGAATGTGCGCGCGGCCCAGACCGACATGGAACGGACGCTGGGAATGCGGGTGAGAATTAAAGATCGAAATGGAAAAGGGCGGATTGTGATCGAATACGCCAGCGTAGATGATTATGAACGCGTGGTGGAAATGCTGAAGGGAAGAAATAACCAGGAATCAAGAGAGTAATCGGTGGGCATAGCCTACGTTCTAAAGGTTACGGATGCAAATAAAAAACTGATTTCAACTGGGAAAGTGGGAACCGTTTCGCTTTTTGTCCGGCTTGAACGTTTTACTTGGCAAAGAAGTAATCGAAGGATTTTACTGCCGTGAATTCGTCGTCTTTGATATCGAAGACGGTGTAGAGCTTGGTCACATTCAGTACGTCCTGGACCTTTTTGGTAAGACCGTAAAGTTTAAGCTCACCCTCTGCGTTGCGGACTGCCGTAAAACTACTCACCAGCTCGCCGACTCCGGATGAATCGATGTAATCGACCTGCCCCAGATTGAGAACGATTTTCTTCTTGCCCTCCGAAATAAGCTGACGCACGGTGTCGCGAAGTTTTCCCGTCTCCTCGCCCAGAGTGATGCGGCCGTGAATATCGACGATGGTGACGTGATTCACTTCGCGGATGGTGATTGTCATGAGATGGCTTCCCGACTTGGCGAATGGTAGAAGGGTGCACTTGTTAAGTCAATGGGAATGAACTTGGTAGTGTATATGGTTGAAGGGCATCGTTTTCGCGATGCTGTATGCGGCGGGTGACGAAGGCCAGCGGCTAAAGCCACGATACTTTTTCACGGCTTTTCCGGCGCGCCTAAAGGCGCACCCTGATACGAATCTTCCTCACTGCACCCATCACTACTGGAATGAGTCAGCGCAAATGAAATTCTCTTGAGGTGCGGCGATTATGCCGTTGTATTGTCGCGGATTTCTTGAATGGGCGAGGTGATGATGGGGGTGTCGTATTCGGGGTGGCGGAACTCGAGGTGCATGCCGCGGCCAACGTATTGCAGCTTGAGCATGGAGCCGCCCCAGGTAGAGCCGGCGATGGCGACTTGCACCGGCTGCGGGCAGAATTCGGGGTGGCCTGAGATGAGAGCGTCGCTGCCGCCGAGGAGAACAGCAGTGTAGACGTGGTGCATGGTTTCGATTTCCAGCACGGTAGAGGGTGGGAGATCGTGAAGAAAGACTCCGCCTTCGATTTCGGACCGAATGATGGCGCGATTTACGTCATCGGCCAGGTTTGGGTGCGAGACGAACATACAGAGTAAAACGTTCTTAGGAGTGTACTCCAAATCCGTGGGAAATGTGAGGTCAGATTGGGGAACTTTGGAGCAGGGGCTTTGGGTTGATTTGGAGATTAGGGAATGGTGGCGATAGAGCCTTTGGGGCCAACGAAGACGGCTCCGCCAGTAGGATAAGCGCTGACCGCGTTGAATTGAATTCCGGCCTTTTTCGGCGGGCTGATGCGAGTGGGATTTCTTGGCGGGCGAAAGTCAAAGAAGAATTTTGGCGCGGCGATAAACAGGCGCGTGTGCGCTCGATCTTCGTCCAGACTGGCCGCCTTGGGGCTTTTGTATTTTCGATCGTAGGCCACGGCCGAGTAATAGGATTGCGGAAAGATTTTTGAGAGCGACCAGGTTTTGCCGCCGTCTTTGGTGAAGGCGAGATTGGGCCCGTCGTCATCGGGCCGCTTGTAGTCACCGCCAGCAATCACGCCATGCAGCGGATCGCGAAAAGCGATGGAGAAGATTCCAGCCGAGTCGGGACCGCGAGCTATGGGAGTATCGAAGACCTGCCAGGTTTTGCCGCTATCGGAAAAGTGGAAGACGCGCGCGGCGCTGCCTCCGGTGGCGAACCAGATGTTGTGGTCGGGTGAGGGAAGAATCGCGAGGCAGGTGTTGCTGGCGGCGAAAGCGCCTTCGCCTTGCAGTGCCGGTGGCAGTTGGGCGGCAGGGATGGGCGTCCACGATTTTCCGTCTTCGGTTATAAGAAGCTCAAATTTCAGTTGGCCCGATTCGTCGGGGATGGGATCGCCGAGGACAATGCCGTGGGTGGAATCCCAAAAGGCGATCGAATCGAAAAAGCCTTTGGGATTGGTGTTGGAGAATTGCAACTGCCAGTGCTGGCCGGCGTCGGAAGTGTGGTAAATGCGGGATTGGTCGCCGGGTCCGGCGGACATGAGGAAGGCTTCGTCGGCAGAGAATGCGACCACGCCGCGAAAATCGAGCGTGGCGGCATCGGGGACTTGCGCGCGAATCCAGGTGCGGCCGCCGTCGACGGTGCGTACGTAGGTGCCGTGCGCGCCGGAAGCCCAGACAATCTGCGTGGAGACGGCGCTTACACCGCGAAGATTTTCGGTGGTGTTGGAAGTTTGCGTCTGCCGGGCGAGCTGAGCTCCAGCCGTGCTGACTGCGAGAAAAAAGAAAAAAAGGCTACGCATAGGTGTTACTAATTTCGCGGAAGTTTATCACCGGCTATTTTTAGCCCGGCAAGTTGCATAGGTCCTTCGCTTCGCTCAGGATGACAATGCTTTCTTAACCTATAGAGAACAGATTTTTATGCAGATTTGCGAACGGCAGCTACTTCGCCGTAAATGGCGCGAACGACGCACTCTTCCCAAAATAAATGCGTAGCGTGCATTTATCGCCTACGTGCGCGAAGGCCACTTCGAGCGTGTCGGCCGCCTGGCTCACCTGGTCGGTCTCCATGGTCGCATGTGCCACGTCCTGCTTTTCATCGTAGGCAGCGCCGGGAGCCACGTTTTTATTGACGGCAAGGCTCCACTTGTCCCGGGCCGGGATGGGATACACCGTGTAGGCGCCGATCGGAATCGATGATCCGCCAAAAATCAGTGGTGCTTCGGTGAACAGGGTCATGGGAGCGCCGCCGGGCGTCCACGGTTTGCCGTTGGAAATTTTGTCTTTGTTGGTAACTGCGTTGTAGCGGATGTAGACCTGGCGGCCGTCGTCGAGATAACAGCTTGCGGTAGATGAAGGCTCGGACTGTGCCAAGCCGAGGACAGAGAGCGGAAAAAGAATAGCTATGACGAAATGCGCGCGGAACATGGGCAGACCCCTCCGGGGCAAAAGTTTAGCGCCGAATGGCGTGGATGGGAAGTAGTTTCGAGTTTGTTTTTTGATCTTTCCCAACCGGGGTAAACGTAAAGGATTGTAACCCCAATGTTTACTGCGAGAGCCGTTCGTCGCTGGTCTTCGGTGACGTTCTCTGACCCCCAGGCCGTTGCTACCGTGGCATTGCCAGTATCAAGCACCTAAGTACTGAGCAAGGACGGGACAATGGCAAAAGCAGGGAAGCTTAGAATTCTCTATGGCGAAGGCGATGCGGAAGCGCAGGCAACATCGGCGGCGGCTTTCGAAAAGGCTGGGCACACGGTGGAGAAAGCTGTGGGGCGAAAAGGCGTGACCGAGGCGCTCAAAAAGGGTCCCTTTGAACTGGTAGTGCTGGGGCCGACTTTAACCCGGAATGACCGGCATCATTTGCCTTACATGGTAAAGAAGGCGCAGGCGCAAACGCCCGTTTTGGTTATGCATGCCGATGGCAGCCGGCATCCTTACGTGGATGCTTGCACCGATACCGGCGCGAGCCTGGAAAATGTGCTGGCGCGAATCGAGAGCATGCAGATTGCTGGAATCACGAGTGCGGCAGCTGCGGCTGGAGCGGGACGATAGACTACTTCTTAAATTTTTAGGTTTGGTTCGAATGAGCGGCCTGCAAACGGCCGCTTATTCATTTTTTCCATCGTTTTTCTGCCGCATTTTTCTCCACAGGGAGCCAATGGCGCATCTTGCTTGGTAAGAATCTGAAGGGTTAATGGGTGGGACACAGCTACGGTTGTTGATCCGACGAGGTTTGAATGAGGGTATAGATTGGGTCAAAGTGGCATTTCCGCGCACGAATGCATCTCAAATCTGATAGCGAAGCGGTTTGGTAAAAGTGGAACTTCAAATCTAATCTGTGGATATACTGTGGAGGCACAAGACCAACCGAGCCTGCTAGCAAGGCCAAAGTGGGACGATATGGCTTCCTCTGACCCCTTCGCCGCGAAAACCCCAAGATTGCTAGGCGGCTCGCCCCAACACCGGCTGGGTGCAGTGGGAGCAGCGGCGAGCATCGATGGGTATCTCGCTCAGGCACTCGGGGCACTTCTTTGTTGTGGGATCGGGCGGTTTTTCGCCGCGGTGCATGCGCGCGATCAGGGCATTGACCGGCAGGACCACGAAAAAGTAAACGGCAGCGGCGATCAGAATGAACGAAATGACTGCGTTGATGAAATTGTCGAGCGGGAACGGGACGCCGTGCACGGTGAACTGCAGAGTGGAGAACTTTTCTCCGCCACCCGTAGCCAGCTTGATCAGCGGATTCAGAAAGGCTGAGGTCAGGCCGCCGACCACGCCGGCAAACGCCGCGCCGATGACGACGCCGACGGCCATATCCACAACATTGCCGCGCAGGATGAATTTTTTAAAGCCGTCTAGCATAAGGAAACTCCTTCAAAATAGGCTGGGGGTCAATGTAAGGCAGGATAGGACTGAGGTCAAGTCGTTGAAATCTTTTGCGCTAATACCCTTGGACCTCAGCTCTTCACAGCGTAGTGCCGGTCGCACAGTCGCCGCCAATCTATTTCAAAGGAGTCACGCTCCCCGACTTCTTTGGCAATTCGCTCGATTCTTTCGACCAAATCGTCGCCGTATTTTCGACTTGACTGAGTAGCATTATTCTGCAAAATGCGAATTGCGTTTTGTTGTTCCCGGACAATTTCTAACAGGTTCTGGAGCGCACGTTTCGTTTCTTTTTCCATTCTCTGCCTCTCCACTAGGGAATACGATTCATCCAGCGGGTTCCCATGAATATCCATAAATCTGATATTTGCCGGTCAAAGTCAACGCCTAACCGGCAACCGTCTCAAGATTTTGGTCCGTTTCGGGAACGCTTAACGAATTCGGCTTGTGCTCTCAGTTCTTCGCGGCGCTTGAGGGTATCCTCACCACTGAGCGGAAGCTTCTCAACACCCTGAGGTTGTGAAGCTGGTTTCAATTCTTCTGGAAGGATATCTTCCATGCGCAATTTTGCAAGTAGTCCAAGCAGTCCGGGGATGGCAGGCAAGGATTCAGCCTTGCCGCTCAAAAGCCCTTTTGTTTGCGCTACCGGCAGCATCTGTGCGAATTCGCCGCGCTGTTTATCAGGTACAAAATTCAAAGCTCCTTCTAAACTCAACTTTTTTTCTTCTACCGCCTTCGCAAGCACACCCAGCCTATGTCCCACATCATATCCCGCGCTAATGGTCCACTGAACTGGTGTTCCCTGCGAACGCGCTGATGCTAGTTCCCTTTCGTAGCATTCCTTGAAGGCCATTCGTGCCGCTATCTGATCTCTATTCAGCAGTAAGCCTCGGCAGGCTCCATAGGCGATGCGTTCTTCCTCGCACCACACTATGCTGTCTTCCTCCAGACGTTCCCCTTTCGGCATCCTGGCCCACGCTTCTTCGGGACCGGGACGACCGTCATTCGATGGATCCGACACGATGCCAGCGAGTTCGCGCAACTCCGCTAGTTTTGGAAACCACTTCAATTCATAACGGGCACGGCGAAATGCCACATCTAGTCGATTTTGCGGAAGCTCCGCGAGGCCAGCACAGTAGATTTCTTGACGTTCCTCGGTCAACTTCTCACCGAAAGCCTCGGCCATGATAGTCAGTTGGTCGTTGATCCAATCAAGATGCTCCAAGCCGTTCGCGGATCTTTTGTTTGACCCTTGCATTGACTTCAAGGTTATCGAGTTTACGTTGTTCAGCCCTGTTGAGCTTGACATTTGACCTCCATCTCATGTCTTCGAAATAGAAAATGTCGATCTTTTCGCCTTTCTGCCGGCCCTCGGTTGCGAATCGTGTAATGCGGTTCGCTGTCTCTTGGAGATCGAGGCCGGTGTCTTTTGATTCCGCCTTCAGCACGGCGGCGATCCGTGATGCGTAGCTTTTATTGATTGGAAGATTGACTATTTCCAAAACTAGTCGCGCAGAGTTTTGCGCTAAGAAATTATCGAGGAATTCTTCTGGTGGCGTTTTTTCGAAGCGCTCCCAACGGTTGGCTTCGGTGGTCAGGTGCTGCACAATTCCGTCCATGGACAATCTGGTCCGCTTAACTTCTGTTTCGACCGCAGCAACTCCGGCGCGCAACGAAGATGCAGGCAGTCCCAGTATTGCCAGAACGCGTCGAGCGCCCTCTTCTATGTCCGAGCTAGAAAAATGATGTTCTTCTCTCATCGCAATTGTCGGTACCTCAAAAAGAACGTTTTGTTTTATTTCTTTGTTTTTAGAATCTAAATCAAAGTCAAAAGAAAGAGAATCAGAGGGAGAATAAAATCTGTCCCCATTGTGAACCCTTGTGGAAGTTTCGGATAACATATCTTTTCGAGAGCGGTATTTTCTAATTTTTGGAAGCTGCTTATTGACCTTCTCTACTAACTTTTGGAAATAGAGTACCCGGCGGCCAGCGATCTGTGCACGGTTGAAACATGCCAGCACCAACGAACCATGTTTCTTGAAGTGTTCGGGGTGATGCGCATTAGCAACCCGCCACAAACAGGCCGGACAACCACTGCACCCCTCTTCGCAGAGGATGAGGTAGCCAATATGTTCCGATTGTAGAGAAGCCCGCAAAAGATTGATAAACCAGCCCTGCTGAAAGTCCTTTAGTCCCGCGGGAACCCAAAAATCCAGCGGGATTGGCAACCAGTTCAGTTCTGTTGTGCTCATTCGCGTAGCGGCTAGTTCGAATACAAGGTGAGTTGATGATAGGACATTGGTAATTTTAATGAACGTCAATCTGTAGAGAGTGTTTTCGAAATGCTGTGTAAAAGAGAGAAAAGCTGTGGGTACGGAGGGAAAAGTAGGGAGATTCCGAGGGGCTGCCAAGATTTGCAGATTTAACTTAGCCTAGGGCTGCGGTTGCCCTGGTAGAGCGGGATAATTGACGCGCTGCGTCCGCACTTCTGTGACTGCCATCTCGAGTAGCTTGAGCGCGTGATCGACTCCAAGAAGTCCACAACACAGGAGTCTGGCCGCCTCAATCGTATATACAAGCGCACGGTTCGTTGTGTAGTCGCTCACTCCTATATGGAAGTCGGTGGTCTGTTCCTCAGCGACAAACCGTCTTGCGTAACAAGCGGCTTCCTCTCGCACGTCGCTCCCCGCACCGGACCCTTCTGCCGCCTCGGGGCGATAGTTGGCTTGCCTTGCCATTTCGACGTAGGCTTCGCGAATACGGTCCTCGACGGACAGTCTAGGCATGTTGGGTATACCTCGTTGCCCGAAAGCTGGGAGAAAGACTCACCACCGAAACAAGGGACTGGGTTCAGATGCGCATCGGCATCACGATATATCTGTACTTGTAGTCGTCGCCTTCGGCAGGCCGGAGCTGACCGGCAGATTGCGAATCCTTCAGCTCCAGGCGCACTTCATCTGTCCCGGCGGCTTTTAGGAACTCGACCAGATAGGCGGCGTTGAAGCCGATGGTGAGAGTTTCGCCCTCATAAGGAGCTTCGATCGAATCCTCGGACTCGCCCGCTTCTGTCGATGACGCAGACAACTTTACTTCGCCTTTTTCCAGTTTCAGGCGCACGGCGCGCGAGCGTTCGTCGGCAAACTGCGCCACGCGCAGGATGGCCGCATTCAGGTCAGCGCTGTTCAACACGATGCTCTTGCTGTTGTCTTTGGGCAGAACGGCTTCGAAGTTGGGGAACTGTCCCGTGAGCTGGCGCGAGGTCAGCAGGCGCGAGCCGATGCGGAAGAAAAGCGTGGAATCGTCTTTGGCGAATTCCACCACGTCGGCGTCGGTGGAATCGAGCAGCGACTTCAGTTCGTCCATGGCCTTTTTCGGAACCAGAGTTTTCATCTCGCCGGAGATGCCTTCGAATTTTTCCCCGCTGCGCTCGCAATGCGCCAGGCGATGGCCATCGGTGGCGACCATGGTGATCGATTCCGGCTTCAGCAGCATTAGCGCGCCATTCAGCGTGTAGCGCGACTCTTCGCTTGAAATCGCAAATCCTGTCCGCGCAATCAGGCCACGCAAAATTTGACCGGGAATCTTCACTACGCCGGCGGTGGGGAACACAGGCAGGCTGGGAAAATTCGATTTCGCCATGCCCACCATTTTTGTATTGGAGCGGCCGCAGCGGATGCTGACCCAATGGTTATCGAGCAGCTTAATGGTGATGTCGGCGTCGGGGAGAAGCTTCACGTAGTCGTGCAGCTTGCGCGCGGGGATGGTGCACGAGCCTTCTTTTTTCACTTTGGCGTTGCATGAAGTGCGCAGGCTGAGGTCAAGATCGGTTGCCGTGATCGACAGCTTGCCTTCCGCCGCCTCGAATAAATAATTCGAGAGAATGGGGATCGTGGTCTTGCGCTCGACCACACCTTGCGTGGCGGTTAACTCACGCAGCAATTCGGTTTTGCTGACCGTGATCTCCATGGTTCCTACCGCAACTGCCGCTTCCACCGGCATAGACGTAATCTCCCCCTGCCGCGTGCTACTTTTAGTACTTCCCTTATATCAAATACAAAACCTATAAAACCAGCAGTAACAGTAGGCACATCGGAGAAGTGGAAAACTCTGCCAACCGGCTACTGCTCACCACTTTGGAGCATATCCCTTCGTGTGAGAAATCGCTCCCGAACTCGGCGGAGACGCTACTAAGAAATTCCGGCCAATCTCTTTTCGCCTGCACCTTGCACAGCTTCCACATCTCATTCACACAATTAAAAAAGGAAGACCGTGCCGATCCGTGCAAAACTCGAAATATACCCTGTTTATCCGCCCAATTGCTCGGTCAATTTATTGAGCAGCCTGTTTAAATCTTTGTCGTTCTTGCGGACCTCTTCAATTTTCTCGACCGAGTGCAGAACAGTGGTGTGATGCTTTCCGCCGAACTGCCGTCCGATTTCCGGCAATGACGCTTCCGTCATGTGCTTGGCCAGATACATCGCGATCTGCCGCGGATAGACGATGGCGCGCGAATTATCTTTGGCCTTGATCTCCACCAGGCGCAGGCCGAATTGCTCGGCCACCATTTTCTGGATTGACTCGATGGTGATCTTGCGCGCTTGCGAATCGATGAAGTTCTTCAGCACCTGTTGCGCGTAGGGCAGCGTGATCTCCGCGCCGATCAGCGACGAATGCGCTACCAGCCGGATCAAAGCACCCTCCAGTTCGCGCACATTCGAGCGGATGTTCTGCGCTACGTACATCGCCACGTCGCTGGGTAAAGTCACTTTCTCCTGCTCAGCTTTCTTTTGCAGGATGGCGACTTTGGTTTCGAGATCGGGCGGTTGAATGTCGGCGATCAACCCCCACTCGAAGCGGCTGCGCAGGCGGTCTTCGATCTCGGCGAGTTCCTTGGGTGAACGGTCGCTGGCGATCACGATCTGCTTCATCGTGTCGTGCAGGGCGTTGAAGGTGTGGAAGAACTCTTCCTGCGTGCGCTCCTTGCCGGCGAGAAATTGAATGTCGTCGATGAGGAGAACGTCGACGCCGCGGAACTTGTCGCGGAAGCTGGTCATCTTGTCGTAGCGCAGCGAGTTGATCATGTCATTGGTGAACTTCTCGCTGGATACATAGCAGATGGCCGCCTGCGGCTGGCGGCGTTTCACCTCGTGGCCGATAGCCTGCATCAGGTGCGTCTTGCCCATGCCGACGCCGCCATAGAGGAAGAGCGGGTTGTAGGCTTTGGATGGACGTTCAGCGACGGCCTGGCATGCGGCATGGGCAAACTGATTGCCGGAGCCGATCACGAAGGCGTCGAAGGTATAGCGCGGATTCAATTGCGCCGCGCCATCCCAATCGAAGCGGGCTTGTGCCGGAGCGTTTGCCGTTGGCGGTGCGGAAAGGCCGCCGTTGTGCCGCACGGTGGTCGCAGCGGGATCGTCCTCGGGCGTGACGAACTTCACGTCGTTGAACTCAAGGCCGAGGTTATCGATGGCTTCCTGAATCAGGTCGGCATACTTGTCGCCGGCGTGGCGAAACTCGACTGTAGGAACGCGGACGAAAAGAATTCCGCCGCTGGCATGGCTGTAGCGTGTGGGCTTCAACCAGGTGTCGTATGAGTGCCGGTTGATCTTTTTTTCCAGCGCATCCAAAATGCGCATCCACGGATTGGGGGAGAGCGTTGTGCCTGTAGCTGACATATTTATGAAATACCCGCCGCGGCGTCCCGGCGGCTGGCTGAGGGCGCCTGTTAATAATTCCGTTTTACTTACGTTCTGATGGAACCGATAGTTTACTGCAGAATGCGCGATTTGTACGGCGCGCGATTGTCATGGTGAACGAGAAATTAAAACCCGAACAGTGCCGAATAGTAGCACAAATTTTTTTGGCCGCACGAAAATCTGCAATCAAAAAATTTATGCGACTACTTATTCGGAACTCGAAGCACGGTGCGCGTCAAGCGTCGAGGTTGTAACTGCAACATGAATGATGCACTCTTGTCGATGAATGGGAAACCAGAAAATAGGGCGCGCGATTGTTCGGTGCGGGTTTCCGCGCGCCCAAAATTGTTTAGCAATCCTGCAATGCATTACGAGTAAAGATTTGAGATCTAAAGTTCATACCCCATTCGCAAATTTAATTTGCGTCTTCAATTTACGTCGAGAGTCTGGCTATATTCGTTTCCACCCCACGTCCAGGTGAATGAACACGAGCCACCACTACCGGGAGTGGCATCGCCCGCACCCACGCTGGTCACTGGTTCTGGTGGCGCCACCGTATCGGTCACGCACGAATTCCCGCAGATCATGGCCGAAGCCGAAAGTATCGTGGCCTGGTTGCACTGTAACGAGACACTGCCATTGACCACCTGGCCCGGCGACTCACCGCTCACCTGGCAGCTAAGCGTCGGCGTGCAGGAGAGCGCAGGCGGCTCCAGGGTCACAGCGATTGGTGCGGAGGGAATGCCATTGGCGACTACGACTAACTCGCTGGCGCCGGTTTGGATGATCGAGGGAACATCGAACTCCGTCGAAACCGTAGCAGTTCCAGTCGCAACTCCCATGGTGCTGTGGTTGTGCGTCTTGCAATAGACTACATCGCCGCTGGCAGTATTCGTAATGCGCACCAGCGGATAGTTCGTTGCCATCTGTGCGTCGTCACCGTACATTGCTCCTTGTGAGAGTCCATTGAACTGTGTTCCCTCGATGACGTTGCTAGTGCTTCCCGCAGTGAGAGTACTGGCTACTGAAGTGATCGTGGGTTGCCACGCGCTCTCGTAGGTGCCGCTGGCGGTATAAACTTCCGCCGTCGACGACCCGTCGGTAAACAAGACCTGCCCGGTAGGGAGCACCAACATGCGTCCGACATAGGTGGGATCTTCGGAAGCGCGGGAGGGTGCGGAGACTGAAATTAAACTGGTGCCGTTGAATTCATAAAACTTGCTGGGAGCAACGTAGCAAGGAGATTGCGCGCCAACGTCGATCAATACATTGCCGTCGGGCAAGATCGCCGCAGGACCGTCCTCCACGCCGTCAGAACTTGGGATCGTTGGTCCGGCTGCCCATTTGCCCGTAGAGAGGGTATAGACCGCCGTGTTACTCGTTCCTCCCACTGCGAACACTGAGCCTTCCGGCCGCAGCACTGCGGGACCAATCTCCTCACACGAAGTGTTCACCAGCGATACGACCGTGCTTCCGGCGGTTGTCCATTTGCTCGTGCTGGGATTGAAGACTTCGGAGTTCGTGCCGTCCCAAACATCTGCGACCAGGACGTCGCCGTTGGGCAATAATTCCCATCCTTCTTCCGAATTCTGATCGGCCTTGCCATTGCCGGAGCCAATGATCGTCCAGGTTAGAGTCGTGGCGTTGAGCTGCGCCTGATAGGTCTGATTGGTGCACTCGGTGCCTGCGACACCACAGTTGCCAATCATGAAGGTTCCGTTGGCCAGCACTACACTCACGGCATCTCCAATGTGCGTCCATCCTGAGGGTGGGCTCACTGAAGTCCACGAATTAGTGGCAGGGTTATAAATCGCGCCGAGGTTGGTTTCTTCGTCTTCGCCGGCGTTATACTCTCCACCGATAACCACTACACGGCCATCAGGGAGCACTGCGGAAGCGTAGTAGAGAGGCGAATAGCCAGATGGCATGGAGGCAAGGGTTGTCCAGGTTCCGGCGGCATAGCTGCCGGTGGCGCTGGGAGTGAGTCGATACCAGTTTCCCGTAGCGTAGCCGGAGGTTTCGACTCCTTGCGCCATGACTGTGCCATCCGTGAGCAGCAAAGCGGTTCCGAGCGGGGCGGGTGGTGTATTTGTCAGCGCCGTCCAAGTTTGTGCAGGGGCGAATGCGGAGAAAATGAGAAGCATCAACAACGCCGGCGCGATTGCGCGTATTCGGGGGAGTTTCATGGGAGAGTTCTCCTGAATTGAGTTTTGCGGACCTCAACCTCTTGGGAGGGGTGAGCAGCTTGCCTGAGCAAGCGAGGTGAACGAGTGTATGTCGATTTTGGGAAATCGCGGCGAGAGCGCTTGTTTTTTTACATAAACCGGAAAGAATTCAATCTGGGGCGGTTAAAAGATCGGGGTGCCTGGTAGTGGTGCAGTTTGAACAAACAAAGAATTGGTATCAGGGGCATCGCGTCACGGGCTGCGGAAGAACTCGTTCGGGCTAGAGAAGGCCAACCTCAGTGGCTGGAGCGGCATTGAATTTGGACGACTTAACGGCGCGAGTGGAACTCGTGCCCTTCCCGATCTCGCTCAAATGTGGGTTTTCCTTCAACCTGTTCAGCGATGCCGCCAGTGGCCAAGCAAGTTAGCCGCCGAGGCGAGGCCTTTATGAGTTTGGCGGCTGAAGCCGGTTCCGAGTTTCACATTGCAGCGGTATGCCTGAAGGCATGCCCTGATACGAGTTCTTCGCTCAAACTGTACCGCTCCCGATGGTCCCTTTGCCCTTATGGCACTTGCTCATTTATACTCATCGTTTGCCTTTTCATCGTTGACGGAACTAGGAGCAGTTATCTTTCATGCCCAAGCGTACATTCCAACCTAACCGGCGCAAGCGAGTCAAAAAGCATGGCTTTCGCACGCGCATGAAGACCCAGGGCGGCCAGAAGGTACTTTCCCGCCGCCGCGCCAAGGGACGGAAGCGGGTATCCGTAAAGCCCGGCTTCCGCGAGTAGTTTTTTCCGGTGCCGCTCACTTTCAGAGTCGAGACACCCAGTTTCATGCTGCAACACGAGGGCATGATGGCGAATTCCGCGCTGGGAGGCCGGCCGCGTTTGATGCCAGGAAACCAGGCAGCACGCTTTCCGCGCACGGCGCGGCTGTTACGCCACGCGGATTTCGAGCGCGTGTACAAACAGGGACGGCGGCATTTTTCCGCGAGTATGACGGTTTTTTATTGGCCGCGCACGGAAGGCAACGCGCAGCCGGGCACTGTAACGCGCGCGGGTGCGCCCGCGCCGCAGGGCCTGCGGGTAGGGTTTACCGTTGGCCGCGCACTGGGCGGAGCGGTGCAGCGCAATCGCATGAAGAGACGTCTGCGCGAAGCGGTCCGCATGACGCGACCGGTAAACGGAGTGGCGGCGGATATTGTCATCAACCCGAAGAAGTCATTGCTGGCCGCCGACTTCGCCGACGTGGTGAACGAAGTGAGCCGCGCCTTTAGTGTGATCGAGCAGAAGCTATCGCAAAAATCACCTGCGAATGCCGGCGCTGTTTTAGATGAACACCGGAAGCCGGAAGCGGGAGGCTGACCGTGAAGCAATTCGCAAAATTCGTTGTGCTGCAACTGCTGCGAGGATACAAGTGGGCCATCTCTCCCATGCTGCCGACGGCTTGCCGCTACGTGCCGACGTGCTCGGAGTATGCCATGGAAGCAGTGGAGCGCTACGGCGCACTGCGGGGCGGATGGATGGCTTTAGGCCGCGTGTTGCGCTGCCATCCGTTTGCGGGTTCAGGATATGACCCGGTGATGCGATCAGCGGCAGAAGAGGTTTTGCATTCGCGCGCCGAGTGCGCGCCCAGAATTTGAGACGGTAAACAAACTTTGCCCGATTTTCAAAATCCTCAGCAAGAACCCGGCGCCGAGCGGCGATTGCTTCTCGTCTTTCTTCTCACCTTCGTTGTTCTTATTATTTTCCAGCCGCTGTTGAAGAAGTACCTGCCGCAAGCGCCGGCGCCGCCGCCGCCGAAGCAAACCGCGCCGGAGCAAGTTTCAACGGCCACCTCTGTTGCCGCGCCCGTGCACTCCGCAAATCCTGCCGACGTACCGGCGAGCAAGCAGGCCTCAGCTGAAGCCGAGACGGTGGTCGAGAACGATCTCTACAAGATCACGTTCACCAATCGCGGCGCGCAGGTGAAATCGTGGATTCTGAAAAAGTTCGACAATGATGCGCAGAATGGCCCGCTTGATCTCGTCAATGCCGCTGCTGCGCAAAAGTATGGTTTCCCGCTTTCACTACTCAGCTACGATCAGGCGCTGAATGGCAAACTGAGTTCCGCGTTGTACGTGGCATCGAATGAAGGGCAAGTGACTGCGCCTTCCTCCATCACGTTTGAATATGCCGATCAGGAAGTTGTCGTCCACAAAACATTCCATTTCGATCGGACTTATGTTCTGGGCGTGGAAAGTTCGGTGGTCTATAAGGGCGCGGAAATTTTTGCTGCGCCGGCGTGGCCCGCGGGATTTGGCGACCAGCTTACGGCGGCGTCCTACGCGGGCGCGCGCATCGATTACCATAATGATGCCTCGACTGACCGCACGGCTCTTGTCTTTCCCAGCTTCATTTCGCGGGTCGCCGTAAAAGGCATCAGCGGCGGCAAAACGATTCGCGGGCCCTTTGAGTGGGCCGGCCCGGGCGATCAATATTTCACCGCGCTCTTTATCCCTGACGATCCAAACTCCGCAGCCCTGATTACGCTGCGCAATCAGGTGCAGGTAGCGCGTGATCCGCAAAAACTGAACGATCCGGAAAAAGTAAACGTGGATGTGATTGGCGCAGCCGTAGGCGATTTCCGTGGAGCGACGGCCGAACGAGTGTATGTTGGTCCAAAAGAACTGGCTGCGCTGGAAGCGGTGAAGGTGCCGGCGATCACAAATGGCGATCCCGACCTGCGCGGCACAGTGGATTTCGGATGGTGGGGTCTGATCTCGCGTCCGCTCTTCCTGTGGTTGAAGTGGACGTATAAACACGTCTATCCCAACTGGGGATGGGCGATTGTGATTCAGACCTTGATCATCACGATTGCGCTGCTGCCGCTGCGCATCACGCAGATGAAGTCGATGCTGAAGATGCAGCGCATCGCGCCGCAGATTAAGTCGATCCAGGAGAAATATAAGAAGTACAGCATGCGTGATCCGCGCAAGGCGGCGATGAACGAAGAGGTCGCCGCACTCTATAAGAAGGAAGGCGTGAATCCGGCCGGTGGCTGCCTGCCGCTGTTGATTCAGTTTCCGTTTTTGATTGCCTATTACCGCATGTTGGGCATCGCTTTGGATCTCCGCCATGCGCACTGGCTTTGGATCAGCGATCTCTCGGCACGCGATCCCTATTTTGTGCTGCCCGTCCTGATGGTCATCAGCATGTTTGCCATGCAGCGCATGACGCCGCAGGCCGGCATGGATCCGGCGCAGCAGAAGATGATGAACTGGATGATGCCGCTCATGATGGGCTTCCTCTTTTTCAACTTCGCCGCCGGTTTGAATCTGTACTATGCGGAGACGAATTTGATTTCGATGGCGCAGCAGGCCATCATGAACCGCACCAAGCTGGGGCAGGAGATGCGCGAGATTATGGAGAAACGCGCGAGGAAGAAAGACAAATAGCTCTCAGCTGTCGGCTCTCAGCTCTCCGAAAGGGGCAGGCTGAAAGCTGAGGGCTGAAAGCCAAGAGCTGACTTATGGATAAAGTGGCCGCCGCAAACAAGATCAACGAATTCCTGCAAGCCGTCGTCACGCACGGCGGCCTTCACCTTAAGTACCGCATTGTCGTCGACCCGCCAGCGCTCAGCGAGTGGGAAAAGCCGGAGGTCTTCGTTGATTTTTCCGGGCCGGATTCTGCGTTATTGCTGGACCGTGGCGGCGAACTTTTGCGTGCCCTGGAACTGCTGGCTTTTGAAATTCTGCGATTGCCTTCGGGCGAGCACGAAAAGGTTTCCTTCGACTGCAAGAACCAGCGCACGATGCGCTTGCAGGAATTGCGCATGTCTGCGGGCGTGGCCGCGCAAAAAGTCCGGCAAACTGGTACGCCGTTCCACTTTGCGCCTATGTCATCGCGCGAGCGGCGCATGGTTCACCTGGCTTTGCGCGATGAAGCTGACTTGCGCACCGAGAGCGATGGCGAAGGCCGCGACCGCTGCGTGGTGCTTTATCCCGCAGATTACAAGCCTGCGGCAAAACCGGCACGGCGCACGTTACCCTAAAACTACGCGTAGCGCGAAACTTATTTCGTATGCCTGGGTTGCTTTGAAGCAGGAGGTTCCCATGCGCTTCGTCCATGTTGTCACCGTCTTCTTCCTTGGAACTCTCTCCCTCGTTATTCTTGCCTGCGGCGATTCGACGCAACGCACACTCCAGAACATAAGCGTCAGCCCTTCTACGGCCGATGCGCAAAATTATCCCAATGGCCAAGTGCAATTTACCGCAACCGGCACCTACAATACAGCGCCGATGACTGTAACTCCGCTGCAAGCAAGCTGGGGGGCTGTGCAGAATAACGCTCCTACCACCGGGGTTACGATTACCAGCGGCGGCGTAGCGCAATGCGCTGCTGGAGCTACAGGTGTTTACTCCATCGGCGCCTGGAATGTCATACCCACCAAGGGTGCAGTCTGCGATGTGATCGGCCCCTGGGACAATCCCTGCAACTCCGTGCTGGGAACGGCGCAATTGACTTGCCCATGAACCAGCCTGCGCTCTTGTAACATGAAGAGGATGGATTTTCATGGATTCATTCTCGCCGCCCTTGCTTCGTCGCTTTTGTTTTCCACGGGTCAAACCCAGCAACCATCAAGCTCTTCCGGTAGCTCCTCTTCTGTTCAACATGCCCACAAACCAGTGGTCAGCGCGGACTCACGGCTGGATGCGGGTTCGGTAAGCAAAGGCCTGTACCGCAATCCAAGCTTTGGTTTTAGCTGCAAAATTCCTGCGGGATGGGTTTTGCGAACTGACGAGTTGAACGCGCGCGACGAAGATGAATCGGAAAGCGACGCAGGCAAGTCTGTGAAAGATTCGGGCAGCGCGGGAAGCGTGCTGCTTGCGGCATTTGCCCGGCCGCCGCAGGCTCGGGGCGAAGACGTTAATTCGTCGATCCTGATTGCCGCGGAGAGCGCTTCGTCTTATCCGGGGCTGAAAGAGGCGGCGCAATATTTTGGTCCGGTGACGGAAGTGGCGAAGGCTCAGGGATTCACGGTGGATGAAGAGCCTTACGATTTTGCTGTGGGAGCGAAGACTTTGGTGCGTGGCGATTTTGAAAAGAATGTTGGTTCGCGCGCGATGCGGCAGTCGACGTTGGTGATCTTGGCGCATGGGTATGCGGTATCGTTTACGTTTATTGGTGGGACGCAGGATGAGGTTGAGGAGTTGATTGCAGGGTTGAGTTTTGTGGGTGGGAAGCCGCGCTAGACACGTAGTTTCACGGTGCTGGCTAAGTGCAGGTACTTCGCTTCGCTCAGGACGACAAGGTTAATTAGTTATTTACGGGGAGAATTTTTTACTACGCATGAAGCTCGAATTGCCGCTGGGATCTTTTAAAGCATATTTGTTCGACTGTGACGGCACACTCGCCGACTCGATGCCGCTGCACTACCGCGCCTGGAAAAAAGCGCTGGGCGAATGGAATTGCGAGTTTGACGAAAAGCTCTTTTACTCCTGGGGCGGCATGCCGGTGGCCGAGATCATCGCTACGCTCAATCGGCAGCATGGGTTGAACATGCCGGTGGAGGCTGTGTCGCGGCGAAAGGAAAGTCTCTACTATGAACTTCTGCCGGAACTGAAAGCGGTTCCCGAGGTACTTGAGCACGTGGAAGAATCATATGGGCGGATTCCGTTCGCCGTGGTTTCGGGGAGCTCGCGAGAGTCCGTGACGGCGTCGCTTGAGTCTTTAAAGCTGCTCAATCGCTTCGATGCCATGGTTTGCGCGGGGGATTACGAGAAGAGCAAGCCCGATCCGGAGGCGTTTTTGCTGGCGGCGCGAAAGCTGGGAGTCGCGCCGGAGGCTTGCTTGGTTTTTGAAGACACAGAGATGGGGATTCAGGCGGCTACCGCGGCTGGCATGGCTTCGGTGAAAGTTCCGTTGCCGTGGGAGCGATGATTATGGAGTCCCGGGCGCATTCGTCCTGGGGTATAGGGCACAAATTTTTCTTCCTGGAGTTATTGCGCTGCCTCGGCGAACGAATACGTCCGCCGCTCCACGTTATTCCAGCGGCTCTGGTTCTAACGCGATGTTTTTTTCGCCTGCCGCTTTCTTCACGGCGTATTTTTTCATCCAGGCTTCCCAGCTTTTGCCGGCGGCAGTATCACGTCCGGTAAAGGCGAGGGCTGCGATGTCAGCATAGGAGACGGAGATTTTTTCGTTCGAGTTCCTGGGATAGATACGAACGAGAGATTCTTTCAGCGTGGCGCTGCTGCGGCGGTCGAAGAGATAGCCTTCTATTTTCGATCCGTCTTTGCGGGTGATGGTGATGTCGCCGCGGTAGTCGAAAGCTTTCTCAAGCGCGATACGAATTTCTTCTTCGCTGGCGAGTTGTGGAATCCAGCCTTCGAGTTGCTCGTGGGCTGTGCCGGGAGCTACTTCGAGGGCGTCGGGGTTGATGTGCGGCACGGCCTGTGCGGCTTCGTGATCGATGTGTCCGGATTCTTTGCCTGTCATACGATTTTGAAATATATCCAAAACTTGATATGCCGCGCGCAGTGTAAATATCCCCGCCCGCAGCACCAATACTTGACTCCGACGTAAGGTCCCTCGCTGGCTCCGCCAGCTTCGGGATGACATCGGCCCGGGGTTGCGTTTACCTAAGCGCGGGTTCCCTGCATGGATTCGCTGGGCGGGGCGATCTGCACCAGCGGGTGCAGCGGCGCATGAGGTTCATCCAGCAAACGCAAAGCTTCTTTATCGCGATAGCTCGTGAATAGCGTCGCTTTTACCGTTGCCAGAAATCCGTCGAGTGAACTGAAGGTCGCATTCACCGCCGAGGCTTCGTAGCCGCTGTGCACCATGCAATTCGCGCAGGCTGGATTGCCGGACTCGGTTCCGTAGTTGCTCCAGTTTGTGGTCTCCAGAAGCTCGGTGAAGGTTTCAGCGTAGCCGTCTTGCAGCAGGTAACACGGCTTTTGCCATCCGAAAATGTTGTAGGTCGGCATGCCCCACGGCGTACATGGGTACGTGCGCTTGCCCATCAGGAACTCCAGAAAGAGCGGCGACAGATTGAAGCGCCAGTTCTTCTTGCGGTTCGACAGGATCGCGCGGAACATGCGGCGCGTGCGGGCGCGGCCGAGGAAATGTTTCTGGTCGGGAGCTTTGTCGTACGAATATCCGGGCGAAAGCATCATGCCTTCGAGGCCCAGCTCCATCATGTCGTCGAAGAAGGCGCGAACAGATTTTGGATCTGCACCATCGAAGAGCGTTGTGTTGGTCGTCACGCGGAAACCGCGGGCGAGAGCCTCTTTGATCGCGTCCACTGCAATGTCGTAACCGCCTTCGCGGCAAACGGCTAGGTCGTGCTCGTCGCGCTGGCCGTCGAGGTGAACGCTGAACGTGAGATATTTGCTCGGCTTGAAGAGATGAATTTTCTCTTTCAGCAGCAAAGCGTTGGTGCAGAGATAGATATATTTTTTACGTGCGACCAGGCCTTCGATAATCTCGCCGATCTGCGGGTGCATCAGCGGCTCGCCGCCGGGGATGGAAACCATGGGCGCGCCGCATTCGTCGACGGCGCGGAAACATTCTTCCGGCGAGAGGTCTTTTTTCAGGATGTGGGCCGGATACTGAATCTTGCCACATCCCGCGCAAGCCAGATTGCAGCGGAACAGCGGCTCGAGCATCAGCACCAGGGGATACTGCTTGCGCCCCGCGAGCTTCTGTTGAAGCACGTAGGTGGAAACGGTCCACATTTGGGAGATGGGTACTGGCATCGCTTTATTTTATCAGCCCGGCGAAACGTAGCGTAGCGTGCGCACGATTTTGTGGTGGTTCCCTGCAGACAGCAGATTCCTCCTGTCTCGCTTCCGCTCGCGCGCCGGAATGACAAGGTTTAGTTGCAGGCGCCGGTTCGAACCTCAGACGCGATAGAACAGAACTCGCTCCGCCGGATCCAACTGTTGCAAAAAATCGAAGTCTGTAGCACGTGCAAAATCAGCAAATGGGCGAAGGGGCAATAGCTCAATTTGCAAAATGTTCCCATCCCAAAATGATGCTAACTGCGACGATTCTGGCCGTCCAACTCCTCGGTAAAACGCATCTGTTCGTGATATAATCCTTGTAGTCAGGAATCGGTCCTAAGTTTAGGTATTTCAATAACTTGAGGTCTCATTGAAGATGCTTCCTCGCAGCCGGCAAGACATGGCTCTTGCGCTGCCTTTTCGAGGCGTGAACGGATCGAATGTGTAACAAAAAATTCGGACATTCTCCACGGAGATGAATGGCCACAAAAGAGATCAATACCCCCATCGCGGAAACCAAGACCAAAAACGGAAGCGTGACCCCGATCACCGGAAGCGCGATCGCCGGGAATAATGGCGGAGGCAATAATGACTATACCGCCGATTCCATTAAAGTGCTTGGCGGCATGGAGGCCGTGCGCAAGCGTCCAGCCATGTACATCGGCTCGACTGGCGAGCTGGGTCTGCACCACCTCGTGTATGAAGTAGTGGACAACTCCGTCGACGAAGCGCTCGCTGGTTTCGCTACCAAGATCGAGGTCGCGATTCACCTCGACAACAGCATTACTGTGGTCGACGATGGGCGCGGCATTCCCGTGGACGACATGGTGATCGACGGAGAAAAAGTTTCGGCCGCACAAGTTGTGATGACCACGCTGCACGCCGGCGGAAAATTCGATTCCTCCACCTACAAAGTTTCCGGCGGATTGCACGGCGTCGGTGTTTCCTGCGTAAACGCGTTGAGCGAGGAGTTGGATCTCGAAATCTGGCGTGATGGAGCCACCTGGGAGCAGACTTACTCCAAAGGTGAGCCCACCAGCAAGATGAAGAAGGCTGGCGCGGCCAAGAAACGCGGAACGAAAGTTCACTTCCTGCCCGATAAGAGCATTTTCACCGCGACCGAATACAACTACGACACGCTGGCGCAGCGACTGCGCGAACTGGCATTTTTGAATAAGGGCCTCGTCATCACGCTCACGGATGAGCGCTCCACCGATCCGAAATCGGGCGAGGCCAAGCACGCCGAGTTCAAATACAACGGCGGCATCGCGGAATTCATCAAGCACCTGAATCGCGGCAAGCAGGTACTGCACGACAAGCCCATCTACATGGAAGCAGAGCGCAGCGGCGTGGTCATGGAAATCGGCATGCAATACAACGATGCCTATTCCGAGACCGTCTTCAGCTTCGCCAACAACATCAACACCGTCGATGGAGGCTCGCATCTCTCCGGCTTCCGCATGGCGCTCACCCGCACCATCAACTATGCCGGGCAGCAGATGGGGTTGTTCAAAGACGTAAAAGAAAATCTCACCGGCGATGACGTGCGCGAAGGCCTTGTTGCAGTAATTAGCGTGAAGCTATCGCAGCCGCAGTTTGAAGGTCAGACCAAAGGCAAACTGAATTCTGATATCGCCGGAGTGGTGCAGGCTTTCGTCAACGAACGCTTGGGAGCATTCTTCGAACAGAACGGAACAGTTGCCCGCAAAATCATCAACAAGGCCATCGATGCCGCCCGCGCCCGCGAGGCTGCGCGCAAGGCCCGCGATCTCACGCGCCGCAAAGGTGCGCTCGATTCCGGCGGACTGCCGGGAAAACTTGCGGATTGCTCCGAGCGAGATCCGAATCGTTGCGAATTGTTTTTGGTCGAGGGCGAGTCCGCAGGTGGAACCGCCAAACAGGGCCGTGACCGCCGCTTCCAGGCGATCCTGCCGCTTAAGGGAAAAATCCTCAACGTGGAGAAAGCGCGCTACGACAAGATGCTGGCGCACGAAGAAATTCGCGCCATGATCACCGCGCTCGGTACCGGCATTGCCAAAGACGATTTCGATCCCACGAAAGTCCGCTACGGCAAAATCATTCTGATGACCGACGCTGACGTGGACGGCTCGCACATTCGAACGCTGCTGCTCACGTTCTTCTTTCGACACATGCAAGAGCTGATCAAGCGGAACAATGTTTACATCGCGCAACCGCCGCTGTACTCCATCAAAAAAGGCAAGTCGATGCAGTACATCAAAGACGACGACGCTTTCGACAAAGTGATGCTGAAACGTGCCGCCGATGGACTGATCGTGCGCTATGGCGAGGGTGCAGCCAAGCTCGAAGGCGCCAACCTCACTCGCTTCATGAGCGTGCTCAAGGAGTATCTCAACTTCTTCGACAAAGTGAACAAGCGGCTGCGGGACGAAAGCGTTGCTGAGCTTCTGCCCAGACTCGATCTCTCGAAGCACGCGGACTTTGAGGGCGACAAGAAAGCTCCGCCGAAGAAAATCGAGAAGCTGGAAAAAGAACTGAAGCGCTTGCAGAAGGACCGCAAATTCAAGAGCGTAGAAGCCGTTTTCGACGAAGAGCACAACCTGTGGGAAGTGAAATATGTGAACTCGCAGGGGTCGGAGCACGTCATCAACTGGGAACTGGCTTCCAGCGCGGAGTTCCGTCAATTGCTTACGAAGTTCAAGCAGATCGAGCCATATCTCGAGCCGCCATTCGTGGTGGAAGCCGTGACGAAAGCGGGCGCGGCGAGCAATGGTGACGAAGATGTTGCGGACGACGAAGCTGCGAGCGACGGCGATAAATCAGGCAAGAAAACGGCGAAGGCTGCGCCCAAGGCTCGTGCCGTAATTGAGCCGGTGGAGAAGGCGACCGCGCGCGAGCTCTTCGAGTACGTGAAAAAAGAAGGCAGCCGCGGCTACGACGTGCAGCGTTACAAAGGCCTGGGCGAAATGACCGCTCCGCAATTGTGGGAGACAACCATGGACCCGGAGCGCCGCACTCTGCTCTCGGTAAAGCTGGAAGACATCGCCGAATGCGAGACCATCTTCACCACGCTGATGGGCGAAGACGTGGAAGCGCGGCGGAAGTTTATTGAAGAGAATGCGTTGGATGTGAAGAATCTGGATATCTGAAATTCTTCGCCCCGGATTGCTCGGATAATACAACTACGGAATGCCCGGACGGCCTTTTGGGCCGTCCGTTTTCTTGTGCAACCGACTCCTGCTAGCCGCCAGCTTACAATGTGCGCATCATGCTTCGATCGCAATCTCTAGCGCGAGCCATCCTCCTCGCAGTTCTGGCTGTAGCTCACTGCGACACGGTGCCGGCTGCCGATTCTTCCTCCGCCCCGACTCCGCCCATGGGATGGAACAGTTGGGATTCGTATGGAACGACTGTCCGCGAGGAACAGGTCAAGGCGAATGCGGATTGGATGGCCGAGCATTTGGCGAAGTTTGGCTGGAAGTACATTGTTGTGGACATCCAGTGGTACGAGCCCAAGGCGCAGGGACACGACTACAAGCCGGGCGCTCCGCTGACAATGGATGAATATGGACGGCTGATGCCCGCGGTCAATCGGTTTCCTTCGGCAGCCAACGCCGCCGGGTTCAAGCCGCTCGCCGATTATGTTCATAGCAAAGGGTTGAAGTTTGGGATTCACATCATGCGTGGGATTCCACGGCAGGCGGTGGAGAAAAATCTTCCAATCAAAGGGGCCGCATATCACGCCGCCGATATAGCCGACAAGGAGAACGCGTGCCGGTGGAATCCCGACATGTGGGGAGTGGATACGACGAGGCCGGGAGCGCAGGCTTATTACGATTCGATTGCGGAATTGTACGCGGCATGGGGAGTCGACTTTATTAAGGCCGACGACATGGGTAGCCATTTATATCAGCCGGCGGAGATCAAAGCACTGAGCCTGGCGATGCGGAAGACGGGACGGCCGATGGTGTTGAGTATTTCGCCGGGCCCGGCGCCGATTTCGGAAGCGAAGTTCTTCGAGAAGTACGCGCAGATGTGGCGCATCTCCGACGACTTCTGGGACGACTGGAAACTTCTGCGGCAGCAATTCGACCTTGCGCGCGACTGGGCTGAGTATGCGGGAAAGAACGGGACGTGGCCGGATGCAGACATGCTCCCGCTGGGGAAACTGCGAGTAACCGATAAAGAAGGCGGAGGAACCACGACCCGGTTCACGCCGGATGAGCAGCAGACGATGATGACGCTGTGGTGTATTTTTCGCTCGCCGCTGATCTTTGGCGGAGACTTGCCAAGTAATGACGCGGCCACAACTGCGCTTATCACGAACGAAGAAGTTCTGGAAGTGAATCAGCACAGCAGCAGCGGTCACGAGGTGTTGGAAGGCAGCAACAACATAAGGGTGTGGGTGGCGGATGGCGCGAAGTCTGGCGAAAAGTATTTAGCTGTATTCAATCTGGGAGACACGGCGGAAAACGGCGAATTGCCGTGGAGCACGCTGGGACTTTCGGCAGGGACCGCAGAGGTGCGGGATTTGTGGTTGCGGAAGTCTCTTGGCGCCCAAGATGGAATTCATGTACGCGTCGCGGCCCATGGCAGCGTTCTGTACAAAGTTGCCTTAACTCGGTAGATGGAGCGGTAGGGATGCTTCGACTGCGGTTTCGCTTCGCTCAATCCTCGCTCTGCATGACAGGGTTCGCGGCCTTATTTGGGGCGGGTTGCATCAGGTTTCTCCCCCGCGCTTCGCGCATGTTCGGAATGACAATGGGTAGGAGATAAAACGTTCTTACCTCAGCCCTTCCACCAAATATAAATCCGCCAACATGCGGTGGTAGCCAAACACGCAGGTTTACGCATCGGGCGTCATGTAGATGGGGCCGATATTTTCCGCTCCGGCGGGGGTCGGAGGGCATGAGCTCTTTCCATAACACGCGTTGCCCAGTTTTCAAATCGGGGCGGTAGACGCGGGCGGGCAGCTCGCCCGGCTGGTAGCGATCTGCTGCGCGTCGGGAGAGAGCGAAAAGGCGTGCCGTTCACGCCCTCATCGGAAATCGCCTGACTACTTCGGATACCACTCCAGCACGCGCACTTCAATCCCGGTTCCCTCCAATGCTTTTTGAAACACGGTGAGATCCGATCCGCGATAGTGATAGGGAATGACGATTTTGGGATGAAACGCCTTCACGGCGTCGGCAGCCTCTTCCGGCGGCATGGTGTAGGGCAGGTTCATGCATACGAACGCCACATCGATATTTTTAAGCGCGCGCATCTCCGGAATGCCTTCGGTATCGCCGGAGAAATAAAAACGCTTGCCGCCGTAAGTGATGACGTAGCCGTTGCCGCGTCCCTTGTCGTGAAAAAACTTGCCGGGAGCAGGGCCGCGCTTCAGGTTGTACGCCGGGATCGCCTCAATCGTCCATCCCTGCCAGCTTTTCGTTTCTCCATTGGCAAGCGGCTTAGCGGCGGTAACCGTCGCGACCACGGCTGGCGGAGCCAGAATTTCCGTTTCCGGTTTGATGATTTCTTTGATTGAATCGGGATCCATGTGATCGCCGTGAATGTCGGTGACCAGGATGAGGTCGGCCTTGGGCAGACCGGAAAGCTTCGCGGGCTTGGCGGGATCGAGATAGATGGTCTTGCCGCCCGCTTCAATCAGCGTGCTGGCGTGATAAATCGGGGTGATTTTGACCGGGCCTGCCGAGGTCGGGAAGGTCTGAGTTTGGGCAGCGGCAAAGGCCGTGAGCAGCGTCGCAATCAGAAAAGAAAATAGAACGGGTTTTAGCTTCATTCGTAACCTCTGGGTAGTTCGTGTATTGCCAAGAATAAACTATGCGGCTTGCTTTGAAGTCAACCGAAATTTTATGCGTAACTTATTCGCTTGCTCAACGGATATCTATACAGGGGAATGTATTCGTTCGTTTTGTAACCGAAAGCTGATCCGCTGACTCAAGCCTGTAGGTTATACTTTTCCACCTGATCGCGGTAAGAGCGCGGTTCGTTGAACGTGACAATTTATGGCTGTAGGTATTCGTACTCTTGAACTCCGCAAGGTTTATAACTCGCCGCCGCCGATGGCGGCCACGGGATTCGGTCCGCGCGGGAGCGCCAAAGGAGCGAAGCAGCCCAAAACTCAAGTGGCTGCCCTCGACGGACTGGCCCTGGAAGTTGCGCCGGGAGAAATCTTCTGCCTGCTCGGTCCAAACGGCGCCGGCAAATCGACGACTGTAGGCGTTCTCACGACACGGGTACGGCCTACCAGCGGGCAAGCGTGGATCGGCGACTTTGACGTATGGAAGCAGCAGGTCGCGGTGAAGCGGCTGATTGGAGTGGTACCACAGCGCCCCAATCTGGATTTCGCGTTGACCGCGCACGAAATTCTGGCTTTTCACGGCGCTTACTTTGGACTCAGCTCAAAAGAAAGAAATGAGCGCGCCACCGCGATGCTTGAGAAATTCAAGCTCACCGACCGTGCCAATCAAATGGTGCGGGGATTCTCGGGCGGCATGATGCAGCGGCTCTCGATCGCGCGCGCCATGATGCATGATCCGCAGGTACTGTTTCTTGACGAACCCAGCGCCGGACTTGATCCGCAGACGAGAATCCTTCTCTGGGAAATCATTCGCGAATACAACCAAGCCGGAAAAACGATTCTGCTGACCACGCACAACATGGAGGAAGCCGACGCGCTGTGCCAGCGGCTGGCTATTGTCGATCATGGCCGAGTCATCGCGTCGGGCACGCCGCAGGAGTTGAAGGCGTCGATTCCCGGCGGCTACTTGCTGCGGCTTCGCTTTGGAAAGCAAACTTCCGATCTGCTGGCACGCCTGCAATCTCTCGGCGGCGTGCGCGAAGTGCGTTCTGCCGATGAGACCGGAACCGACGTTTATGCCGATCGCGGTGGCTCACTGATCCCCGAGATCGCCAGCCTGGCGGCCTTTTCGGGCGCTGAACTCTGCGATGTGCATATCTCCGAGCCCAGCCTCGAAAACCTGTTCCTGCACCACACCGGAAGGAGCCTGCGCGATTGAACTGGAAAACTTTTGGCGCTCTGCTGGCCCGCGATGCCCACGTGGCCCGGCGCAACGCAATGCAATTGCTGTTGCAAACTTTCCTGCAGCCATTGATGTTCGTATTTATCTTCGGCCGGGTCATGGTGCAGAGCGGCTACATGCCGCAGCAATACAAGAGCCTGCTGCTGCCCGGAATCATGGCGATCAGCATGGTCTTTACCGGAGTGTGGGCCGTAGCCATGCCGGTAATCGCCGAATTTCAATTCACCCGCGAAATCGAAGACCGCCTGCTCGCTCCGATTGAGAACTACTGGCTCGCCGTGGAAAAAGTATTCGCCGGCATGGTGCAGGCACTGATCGCAGGGCTGGTGGTGATTCCGCTGGCATGGCTGTTGCTCCGGCCCGTGGAACTCAACATCGATCCGTTGGGCTTTGCTGTGATTACGCTTCTGGTTGCGTTATTTTCCGCGAGTGGAGGCTTGGCGCTGGGTTGCAGCGTGAACCAGCAACACATCGGACTGATGTTCAGCATGGTGCTGACTCCGATGATCTTCTTCGGATGCACCTATTATCCGTGGAGTGCGTTGAACAGCTTTCCCATCCTGCAGAAAATTGTGCTGATCAATCCGCTTGTCTATGCCAGCGAAGGCCTGCGCGGAGTATTGGTCCCGAGGTTTCCGCATCTTGCGAGCACTGTTGTAATAACCGCTCTGGCATTCTTCGACCTGCTATTGCTCTTCATCGGCCTGCGCAGATTTGAAAGCAAATCCGTAAGCTGAAAAAAAGAATGAGAGGTATGCCCAGCAAAATTGGGGACAACCGCCGTCGGCAGTCCGCCGCGCACCGCACGGCTGGATTATGCCTATGGAGCCACTTGCTCTGACTTCTCTTCCATCAGCATCCCGTTGCGGAACGTGAATCGCTTTTGCTTACCGGTGGGCAGCGTGACAAGGCACTGTATTACATCGCGTCCTGCGAGTTTGTATTCGTAACGGAGGACCGTGCCGTCTCCTAGGTGCTGCTCAGAAACTCTTCCCCACAGATACTTATTTCGCACGATTGGGTTACCCTCACCGTCGAGCACTGCGGTCAGAAGCCACCGATCAAAACCTGCATCGCTCATTAGGGTTCATATTCGAAGCGGTACAGAATGACATTGGCATCCGCGACGGCTTCAAGGTGTCCGCTGGAGTCATAAAAATATTTCCGGATGTTTCCGGCATCATCATGCGCCTGCGTAATCCGATTCAGGCCGTCGTAGGAAAATGCGATTTTCCGCCCTGAGGAAGAAATCAACTCCTCAAGATTGCGCACCTTGCTTCGCTTAAGTTGAATGTGGTTGCCCTGTGCATCCACCATCGCGGTTGCCGCTCCCTGAGCGTAGCTCTGCGCGTTGTAAGCCTCTGGAAAATAGAACTTGCGACCGTCAAGAAAACTAAGCGTCCATCCGTCTCCGTTCCACGCAACCTGGGCACCGTAAAACTCAGACGCCGTTTCGCCGTGGCGGAAAACGGCATCGGCATAGCCGGTGCCTTTCGATATGCGAGGCATGTGCACTTGATAGAAATCTTCAAGGTTCAAATCCATGTAGGTGTACGGGAGCCTCGTGCCGGTTGGGCAGATATCGTAAGGATGATTTGCCCCGATTCCAAAAGCGCGGCTGTGAGAATCCCACGCGATGTATGTTCGCGTGAGAGACAAAGGCATGACATCGGGAACGAACAAATCGGTCTGACGCAAGATGAATCTTCCCGTATGCAGGTCGACAGCGAATTCGTTTACAGGCGATTGGTGACGAACGATTGGCTTAATCAGGGAGATGGTTGTATTGAACCTGGCAGGATTTGACCCGTCGACCTGAGAAATTACCAGATAGGGATAAGAACCGTCCCACGCCGGGGGCGAATCCGTGAAAGGCAGGAGCTCGACTTTGATGGGCTGCGGTTCTGGCCTTCGCCAAAACAAGAAGGCTGAGAGCCCAACGAGCGCCAAGAACACGACCCACTTCCACCGTGGAGCGTTCCAGAAATTTCCACCGCCCATGATTTCGCTCACGGACTAACCCACGCTCACGCTTGATAAAAGTAAAGCGGTTCGAGCACGCCCGAGAGATGTGGCAAATCACGAAGGCTACTCTTCTTCGTCCTTCACATCTCCGCGTGCCGCCTTGGCTTTTTCAACAATCTTTTCCTGCAACGCTCCGGGCACAGTGTCGTAGTGGTGCATCTCCATGTTGAAGCTGCCGCGTCCCTGGGTCATTGAGGTTAAATCCACGCCATACGTCAGCATTTCAGCCATGGGCACTTCAGCTTTCACGATGGTGTTGCCGCCCTTGTTGTCCATGCCCTGGATGCGGCCGCGCCGACTGTTCAGGTCGCCCATGATCGATCCGGCAAAATCGTCCGGCACGGTGATTTCCACATGCATCACCGGCTCCAGGATCGTGGGCTTCGCCTGCTCCATTGCTTTTCTGAAGGCGATGCGGCCCGCCATCTGAAACGACATGTCGTTGGAATCCACATCGTGGTAGGACCCGTCATAGAGAATCACGCGAAAGTCGACGACCGGGAATCCCGCCAGATACCCGCGCGCGGCAGCATCTTTAATTCCTTTTTCGATGGCCGGAATATAGTTCTTGGGAATCGCGCCGCCGAAAATATCGTTGACGAATTCAAATTGTCCGCCGCGCGGCATCGGCTCCATTTTGATTTTGCAATCGCCGTATTGGCCGTGGCCGCCGGTTTGTTTTTTGTGGCGGCCCTGGACATCGGCTTTGCCGCGGATCGTTTCGCGATAGGGAACCTTCGGCGCTTTCAAAACTACTTCCGTGTGATAGCGCTTCTTCAGTTTCGCCACAATAACTTCAATGTGCTGCTGTCCAGTCCCCGCGATCAAGAATTCCTGCGTCTGCGGATCGCGGAAGAAACGCAGCATGGCGTCTTCTTCCATCAGCTTGTGGATGCCGGGGCCCAGCTTGTCTTCATCGGCGCGGCTCTTGGGTTCGATGGCGAAGGTGATCGCAGGTTCTGGCAGCTTCACGCGCGGATATTGAATTGGCGCGGATTTGTCTCCGAGCGTGTCGCCAGTCAACGTGTCTTTCAATTTTGCAACCGCACCGATATCGCCGGCATGTAACTCCGTGACGGGGACTGCCGTCTTTCCCTGCATGATCGAAATATGCGATAGCTTTTCCGCCGAGCCGCGCGAAAAATTCTGCATCGTCGCTTCGTTCTTTAGCACGCCAGAAAAAACTTTGAAGTACGAAATGCGCCCGGCAAAGGCATCAGAAACCGTTTTGAAAACGTAAAGAGAAACCGGCTCCGCATCGGTTTCATGCCGCTTGGGCGCGTCTCCATTGCCCGATGCACTCGCTTCACCTTGCACCCACTCGTGCTCCGAGGGTGCGGGAGTGTAATCGACGATGAAGTCCATCACGCGGTCCGCGCCCACATTGCCCAGACCGGAGCTGAAGATGACCGGGAAAAGCTTGTCTGCGCGAATCGCATTGTGCAGCGCGGGGATCAAGTCTTCTTCGGGGATGGTTCCTTTCTCGAAGAATTCCTCCATCAGCTTGTCGTCGCCCTCAGCTACCAGCTCGACGAGCTGCTCGTGTGCTTCCTGCACCTGAGCGCGCATATGAGCGGGAATCTCGGTTTCTTTCCCCTTACCGTTTCCACCCAGTTCGTAGGTATAGGCTTTCATACGAACCAGGTCGACTACGCCGGATAAATTCTTCTCACTGCCAATCGGCAATTCGATGGGAATTACATCGCGGCCAAACGCCGAGGTCAGAGATTCGAGCACACGCTCCGCATTCGCCCGGTCGCGATCCATGCGGTTCACCACGATCAGCCGCGGCGTCTTGTATTCTTCGCAATCGTTCCACACCCGCTGCGTGACTACTTCCACGCCGGCAACGCCATCCACGACCACAATCGCTGCGTCCACCACGGGCAACACCATCTTGGCCTCGTGCACGAACATGTTGAACCCAGGCGTGTCGATAATGTTGATCTTTGTCTTGCCCCACTCCACATATGCCGCCGTCGCCGCAATTGACATCTTGCGGGCGATTTCTTCTTCGTCATAGTCGGTAGTCGTGGAACCGTCGTCCACGCGGCCCAGCCGGGGCGTTGCCCCCGAGGTGTAGAGCATCGCCGAGACGAGCGTGGTCTTGCCGGCATGCCCGTGCCCTACAATCGCAACATTACGAATGTTCTCTCCAGAATAGATTTTCACGAATAGGCTCCTTCGCAGGCGTGGAAACGAGAAGGCCCGGAAGAAAATGAGTGCAAAAGACAGGCCAGCCCAACATTACCCGCCAAAACCTTAGGATGCTACCACGCGGCCAGCGGAAGCCTCAACTGAAGGATGGCAACGGCCCTTTTGACATGCAGACGGCGGCTGAAGCCGCATTGAATTTGGACGACTTAACGGCACGAGTGGAACTCGTGCCCTTCCCGATCTCGCGCAAGTGTGGTTTTTCCGCAACCTGTTAAGCGATGCCCTGATATGAACTTCTTCCATAGCGACTACCAATTTCAGGTCCTTAAGGTTATTGCCGGTCGTGATAGTGAAGCGCTTCCCAAAAACCGATCCAGATATCGAGCAAGCCGAGGCCGCTGCAAAATCCGCGGAAAAAGCCGCTGGACATGGGATCGCGCAGCCAGGGGAACTGGAGCAGGATGTAGTTGTCGGTCCACTCGGGCGTCCAAGGAAGGATAACGAGCAGAACCCCGGCAATCGCGCTGATCAGAACGAAGAGGAAAACGGAAGTGCGGTGCAGCCAGAGTTGCAGGCCTTGATGGGGGGATTCCGGGTTAACAGAGGGCGATTCGAGAAATGCGGTGCGCGCGTCCGTTGGCGCGGGCTGAGCTGAAAGAGAGGGTGCTTTGGTTACGACCGGCAATTTGGGATCGGTGGTCAACGGACGCTCCGCCGGCCCAAAGACGATTTTGCGCGGAAGAATTTATCCTTTGCCGCACAGAAGGAATAAGACACAAAACCCATCGGGTTATTTTACGACTTTAGGGCCTTAATGCGCTCGGCGACGTCGCGATAGTCGATATTGCGCCCATAAACTTCCATGAAGTGCTTTAAGGCGGAGGGTTTGTCGCCAGCCATTTCGTAAGCCGAGGCGAGTTCGTAGTGGAGCGCGGTACGGGTTTCTTCGTCGATAGCCGGAGCTACGAGAGCCTTTTGATACCAGCGAATCGCGGCCTCGGGAACGCCCTTGTCGAGAAAGCATTGCGCCAGCCAGGTATAGGTTTGCATGACCTGCGGGAACGGATGTCCGCGGTCGACGGCCTGGCAGGTTTTTTGCAACTCGCCGATGGCTTCATCGAGCAGGCCCATTTCGCGGAAGGCGATGCCGAGGTTGTAGTGCGTTTCGGGATCTTCTTCAGTAGTGGCGGCGCCGGATTCGAGATCTTGTTTGAGCTCGCCAAACATTTCGGCCAAATCGATGCCGGCGTCCTGCGTGAATGGAGACGACTTGGCTGCCGCCGGCGCGCCGGGAATGAGCGGGCTTGGAGCGATCGGCGGAGCTGGCGGCTTCGGCGTAACCGGCGCGGCCGATTGTTGTGGCGCTGGTGTAGAGATTTGAGATGAAATCGCGGAAGCGCCCGCGGATGCTGCGGCTGCGCTGGCTGCGGCAGGCGCGGCTTTCGCCTGAACCGGCGCAGGCGCAGGCTTGGAGACTGCCGCAATTGCCGGCGGTTGAACTTGCTCGACAGGCTGTGGCGCAGGCGCAGGCTCAGCAACGGGAGCGCCTTTGAGGAAGTCGGGGCCGAGGGACTCTTCGAGATCGGCCACGAATTCGCCCATGACTTCTGGCTCTTTTACCCCGAAACTTGTAGGAGCGCTTTCGCCGATCGGCTCCAATTCAGGCTGAGCGACAGATTCATGCGCGTGCGCCTCCGCGGAAGCGTGTTCGACTTCGTGCGAAACGGTTCCGGGCAGAAAATCCGTGCCCAGTGAGGATTCGAGGTCGGTTACGAATTCCTGTAGTACGCCGGGTGCTGGAGCAGGCTCAGGCGCTGGCTCTGGTTCGGCCACTGGTTCGATGGTCGCCGTAATCTCTGGTTCTGGGGTTAGCTCAATCGCGGGCGCAATCACCGGGACTTCAGCTACGGGGGCTTCGGCGTAAACTTCCGGAGTTGCTTCGATTTCGGCTGTGGCGATGTCTGGCTCGGGAGCGGCTTCTTCGACGACCGCAGGAGCTTCGATGTGTGCTGCGGGAGCTTCCTCAATCGTCAATTCAGCAGAGGGTTCCTCAATGGCGAATGCAGTGATGTCCTCGACCGGAGTAATTTCTTCTTCTATGGCGGGTGCAGGCTGTGATCCCGCCTCGATTTCGGCGCGGAGTGCATTCAAGGTGGCTTCATCGCTGGTTAGAGACTGAAGCTTGTCAAATGCGGCGGAGGCCTGCTCGGGCATGCCGTGCTCGAGATAAAAGCGTATTTCTTCGACAGCTTCGGCCGTTTTTTCCGGATCGGCTTCTTGCGTATGGCTCGGTGAGGCAGGCTTGGCGCTGGGAAGTTCATGCGCACCAACCGGGATTTCTTCGGCGTCCGCGGCCGGGGCCTCGATGGTGATGGCATCATCCCACTCAGAAGAAAGATCGATCTCCCCTGGAGATGCTTCGGGCTCTGGTGCGGCTACACTGGCTGGCTCATCAGCCTGAACGCTGAACTCCTGATCTGCGCTCGGCGTCTCTGCGACCACCGAAAATTCAGTTTCGTCTGGTACGGCTACGCTCGGTGCAGCAGGCCATGGCGCTGCCACCGCTGCTGATGTTTCTTCCGCGGTCCCTTCGACTGCGGCAGAGTGATCGACAGTTTCTACCGCCGCAACGGATGCGCGCTGTTCATAGCGATCGGCGAGTTCGCCGTAGCGGGTAGCTTCTTCGGGATATCCGGCTTCCGAGTAAACGTTCTGCAAAGTGCGGCAGCAAATACCGGCTTCGGCGAAGCGTGCGGCGCGCGTATGCAGCGCGGCCAGCCGCTGGTTCAGACGAAGATCGTTGGGCGCCTGCGGCAGAGCTGCCGTGAGCGGCCCCAGCGCCTTAGCGGGCATGTTGTAGGAGATGAAAAGTTCGGCGTCGGTAAGTGCGCTGCGAACGGCGAGCGCGATTGCGTCGGAATAATGTTGATGAATCGAAGGAGAAGTCGCTTCCAGTTCGTCGACGATGACGGCAGCCTCTTCCGCCGAAATCAATCGTTCCGCGGAGGGTCCTCCGAGCTGGCTGACCACCTGCTGATAATTGTTCATGTGCAGGGTGTTGCTAGGCTCCATGGAAGCAAGCTTCTGATAAAGGTCGCGGGCGCGGGGTAAATCGCCGGTTTGCACCGACGCATGCGCCAACAGCTCGATGACTTCGGTGAGGTGCGTGGATTCTCCAGCTTTCTGGAAAAGATCGAGAAGCTTTTGCAGAGAAGCGGGATTGTCGCGAACGTGGCCGATGATGGTATGAAGATTCTTTAAGACCTTGTCTGAATCTTCGGCGAGCAGGCGGTCGGCGTGTTGATCATAGACCTGTAACGCGTTCTCGTACTGGCCGGCTTGCATGAGAGCGTCGGCGAACGTAGAGATGGAAGCCAGGTCGTTGTGAACCGTGAGCAACTTGCTGGCGAGCGTTCCAGCATCGGAGAGACGGCCACTTTTTAAATAAGCTTTGAGAAGATCGCGCAGGCCGTCGGGGTTCGAATCGAGATCGTGAACCTTTTGCAGGCATTCGATGGCAGCATCGGCATCGCCCGCTTCGAGCAGATTGCGGCCTTGCATCAGCAGCGCGTAGCTGCTGCCGGGATCGAGTGTGAGCATGCGCTGCAATACTTCTTCCGCGCCGCTGAGCGATCCTTTCGAACGCAAAGTTTCGGCAACCGCCGAAAAAATTTGCCATGCTTCGGTCTTTTTGCCGAGGCGGACGTAAACTTCCGCCAGCTTCACGCGCATGTTCGTGTTTTCCGGATCCATTTCCAGAATTTTCTGGAAGATGCGGACGGCGTTGTCGAGTTCGTTGGCCTTCAAGAATTCTTCGGCGACTTGCAGATATTGCGCGCGGGCGTCATTGAAGAGTCCCTGCTGGGTGTAGAGTTCGGCCAACTTCAGCACACACTCGAGCGAAGGCTTGAGCTTGCTGATTTTTTTGTACATGGCGATGGCCTTGACCGTGAAACCTTGCGTGGCATAGGCATCGCCTACAGTCTTGAAACATTCGGTGGCTTTGTCGGCTTCGCCGAGGCGCGAGTAAAGGTCGCCGATGGTATTGGTGACGGTAAGATCTTTGGGATCGGCTTTGGTGACCTTTTCGTACTCTGAGATAGCGTTCTGTATCTTGCCCTGCTGGACATACTTCTCCGCAGCGCTGAGAGTCTTCTGTTTGTTGAAGCCGAAACCGAACGCCATATGAGTACCAAACTCCAGAGCCTGTTATGACTAAACGAAACGTACAGCCGAAAACTTTTTGTACTTATAAACTTCTGACATCCCCTAAAAACGCTGGCCCGGGGAACGTTGCATGGCCAATCTCCTTTTTAGAGAATGGCCGATTGGACAAGGGCAATTGTACGGCTGGACGAGAGGAATCGCATGGTTACCAAGGGTTACCAAAAGGGAGTGTACGACGGTGTTACCAAGGGAATCAGAGGAAATGGGCAGGTAAGTTTGAGCCAAAGTCGCGGCATTTGGGTGGGGGTACCGCTTCAGCCGTGCGTAAAGACCCAGAAAATAAATGGAGGTTAGCCCCTGAGGCATTGTCACATTAACCGCTCCAACCGAGCCAACAATTTACGGCCGCGGGCTTTCATCGCAGGCGTTCCCATGCGCGCCGCTGTGCGAAGAATATCTACTACTTTGGGACACAGGGCGGCCACTTTATTCGCGCGGCCAATTGTGCGACGGTCGCCACCTTTAAGTAGAGAGAGGATGTTGCTTCGCGACATAGAGACGAACTGGAGCACTATGATATTGGGTCAACCCCACACATGGCTGAATCTTTAGCACAGTTTTTCCTGACGAACTTTCAAGCGCATCGCGACGGGCCTGCCTACGGCCAGCGGCGAGGCTACCGCATGGAGTGGTTCACCTACGGCCAAGTGCTGGGGATGGCGCTTCAGTTTGCGCATGAGTTGGAACGGCGCGGGATCGACAAGGGCGAACGGGTGATGCTATGGGGCGAGAACTGTGCCGAGTGGGTTGCGGTATTTTTTGGCTGTGCGTTGCGCGGCGTGGTTGTCGTGCCTATGGATGATGCGGCATCCGAGGATTTTGCGGCGCGGGTCGCGAGACAGGTCGAGGCTAAGCTTTGGGTTTGTTCGCGGCGGCACGCGGAGAAGAGTATTGCCCGGGCAGTTCCCTCAATGATGCTTGAGGAGATCAAAACCCCCGCCCAAGCCGAGCTTGGATGGGGCACCCTCACCACTATTCCGGATGTAGTTATCGATCGTGATGACATTCTGCAAATTGTGTTTACTTCAGGCACTACGGCAGAACCCAAAGGCGTCGTTATCAACCACGGCAATGTGCTGGCCAACATCGCTCCACTGGAGCGGGAGATGCAGCGGTATTTGAAATATGAGCGCTGGGTGCATCCGGTGCGGTTTTTGAATCTGCTGCCGCTGAGCCATGTGTTCGGGCAGTTTTTAGGAATGTTCTTGCCTCCGCTGCTGGGCGGGACGGTGATTTTTCAGGAGGAGTTGAAGCCGTCGGAAATTGTGAACACGATTCGGCGGGAGCGTGTGTCGGTGCTGGTGAGTGTGCCGCGAGTGTTGCAATCGTTAAAGCAAAAAATTGAGCGTGATTTCGAGGATGGCGGGAAGTCAGATGAGTTTCAGCGGCGCCTGCGGGGTTCGGAAGGAAAGCATTTCTCGCGCCGGTGGTGGATTTTCCGTGACATCCATCGCCAGTTCGGTTGGAAATTCTGGGCGTTCATTTCAGGCGGTGCGGCGCTTGATGCGGAGACAGAAGAATTCTGGGGACGGCTCGGCTATGCGGTGATTCAGGGATATGGGCTCACGGAGACTACTTCGCTGATCAGCGTGAATCATCCGTTTAAGTTGGGGAAGAAGTCGATTGGGAAAGTGCTGCCGGGACGCGAGGTGAAACTGGCGGAAGATGGCGAGATTTTGATTCGCGGCGGCGGAGTTGCCGCAGGCTATTGGGGCGGAACGCAGAAAGTGGTCGACGAACAAGGATGGTATCGCACGGGGGATGTAGGCGCTCTTGATGACACGGGCAATCTTTATTTCAAGGGACGCAAAAAAGAAGTGATTGTGACGCCGGCGGGACTGAATATTTATCCCGAGGATTTGGAGGAGGCGTTGCGGCGCCAGCCAGAGGTGAAAGATTGCGTGGTTGTGGGCATTGAGCGGGGAGGCAATGCCGAGCCGTGCGCTGTGCTGATTTTGCGAGGCAAGGCGAACGCACAGGAAGTGGTGGAACGGGCGAACAGTTTGCTGGCGGAATTTCAGCGCATGCGGATGTGGGTTACGTGGCCGGATGAAGATTATCCGCGAACGAGCACGCAGAAGCCAAGGAGAAATGCGATTGCGCAATTTGCAGCGCGGGAGATTTTGTCCGCGAGCGATAAGCGGGTTGTGAATGAGAGTCCGGTTGCGGAGTTAATAAGCCGCATCACCGGCAAAAAAGTTGTGGCGGATGCCGGGGCGAAGCTGGATTCCGATCTTGGGTTGAGTTCACTGGATCGCGTGGAATTGATCAGCGCGCTGGAAGATCGATATCAGGTGGATTTGAGCGAAACCCGCTTCAGCTCGGCGCGCACGGTGGGCGACATAGAACAAATGCTGCGCGGCGAGGCGCGGGAGCGAGTGGAGTATCACTATCCGGAGTGGGTTTTGCGATGGCCGGTAACGTGGCTCCGCTGGCTGGCACATTACCTGATGATGAGGCCGGCAATGTTGCTGTTGGGCTGGCCGCGAATCGAAGGCCGCGAGAACCTGCGAGCCGTGAGCGGGCCGCTGCTCGTAGTTTGCAATCACATCGGCGATGTGGATGTTGGATTTGTGCAGACAGCGCTGCCTGCGCGATTGCGCTTTCGACTGGCAACGGCTACTGGCGGAGAAGCATTGGAAAAACTGCGTTCACCCGCACCACATAGAAGGTTCATTGGAAAATTCTACGATCGCGTGCAATGGGCGCTCGGAGTTTCCCTGTTGAACCTGTTTCCCTTGCCGCGCGAAGCCGGCTTCCGGCAGAGCTTTGCTTACGCAGGCCGCGCGGTCGATGGCGGGTACAGCGTGCTGGTATTTCCTGAAGGCCGGCACACTAAAGATGGAAAGATGAATCCATTTCGTGCCGGGATCGGACTGCTGGCCAGCAATCTGGGCATTCCAGTTCTGCCGATGAAGATTGCGGGATTGTTCGAAATCAAGAACGCAGGAAAGAAGTTCGCCCCGCCGGGAAAAATCGTCGTGCGAATCGGGGCGCCCATGACGTTTGCTGATGGCAGCGATCCCGAGAAGATTGCGCGCGAGTTGCAGAGCTCCGTAGAAGCTCTGTGAGCGTCGGCCATCTGCAGAGCTGCATTAACGGCGCTATTCTTCGTCAATGTTCATGCCCGATTCTTCCGCGTGCGGCTTGACTTCGATTTTGAGTTCCGGCAGGTTTGCTCCAGTGAGGGCACGATTCAGTGCAGGCAGATCATTCGCCTCCAGCGACTGCCAGCGTTTCATTACATCCGTTACATCTCGTTCGGCAGCGGTCGTGGCTTCCAATTGCGCGGCCGTTGGTTCGGCATCCACCTGCGACACCTGGACGTAGAGGGTTTCTACCGAACCGTTTGCGCTGGTTAGAGTCACTTCGGCTCCTGATGCTGCATCGGGCCGCGACTCCAAGAGCTCATCAAGTTTATGTTGGAATGCCTGAACCGCATCGTGAACTGCGCTGCTGGTTTGCGGGCCAAGTTTTTTAATTGAACCGTCCAGAGCTTGCGCTTGCAACACGGCCTTTGAGGTTTGATCCAACTGCATCGCCAACTTCATTTCTGACTGGAATTTCTTTTCCAGTCCGGCCATGGAGGTTTTCACGCGCGGGTCCATTTTTAGAGTGAATGCGGCCGTATAACTCTTGCCATCCACGGTGAGACGGATGGTGTAGTGGCCGGGCAACGCGGTGGGGCCGAGCGGGTAGCGCGGAGTGTCTCCCGCAATGGCGGCGATGGGATATTCGTGGCGCGTGGCTTCGGGCGCGGGATAGTGCAGATGCCAAACCCAGCGATGCATGCCGGTATCTGTGGACAAAGCGCTGAATGGGCGCAACCAATAAAGAGGAATGAGTTGCTTTTTCAACTCTTCCTCACTCGCATCGGGTTTATCGGTGCTGGAAAATTTGTGAACCAGCTGCCCATGCGAATCGAGAATTTGAAGCGTTACTGGAGTAGAAGCGGCTTGCGGGAGATAGTAGTCGATCACCGCGCCATCCGGCGGATTGGCGGCCGCGGGTTCGTCGGGAGGAAGCGGAGTGTCGGTGTAGGTGTCGCGTTGTATGCGATAGGCGGGCGCGGGCGTGAATAGATGAGCTACGCTTCCGGAGGTTGCCGATACTTCGCGCAACGGAGCGATGTCGTCGAGAATCCAGAAGCCGCGGCCGTGGGTAGCGACGATCAGATCATTTTCTTGAATCCAGAGGTCCCGCATCGAGGTGTGAGGCAGATTCAATTGCAGCGATTGCCAGTGATCGCCATCGTCGAATGAAACCCAGACTGAATTTTCCGTGCCGGCATAGAGCAGGCCTTTGCGCTGAGGGTCTTCGCGGATCGCGTCCACGGGTCCGATGTCGGGAAGGCCGGCGATAATCGGCTTCCAGGTTTTTCCGCCGTCGTGCGTGCGGAAGATATAAGGATGCTCATCATTAAGGCGAAAGCGGCTGACCGATGCGTAAGCCGTTTCCTCATCGAAATGCGAAGCGCTGATTTGGGTGACCTTGCTCCACGGCGTGAGTTCTTTGGGAGTGATGTCGCTCCACTTTTTGCCGCCGTCGAGAGTCAGCCAGATGAGGCCGTCATCAGTTCCAGCCCAGAGGGTGTTGATGGTTTTAAATGAAGGCGCGAGCGCGTAGATTACGCCACGTTTTTTATCCGCACCTTTGGGAACGAGTTTACCGGTGCTCTCGGGGATTCCGGGATTTTTGCGCGTGAGATCGTCGCTGATAATCTGCCAGGAATTTCCGCCGTCCGTGGTTTTGAAGAGAACATTGCTGGCATAGTAGAGGGTATGCGGATCGACCGGCGAAAACATCGTAGGCTCGGTGCGGTTGGTACGGTATTTGGCATTGCGAACCGGAATCGGCGTTACATTCTGCACCTGGCCGGTGGACCAGTGAAACTTTGAGACTTCGCTTCGCCCACCGCCATAAATAATGTCGGGATCAAGCGGATCGGGCGCGACGTAACCGTATTCGATTACGCCGACGGGATGCCACTCGCGGAAGGTAATCGCACCGTCATTGCCGCGAGTGGAGATGCAAACCGAGCCGCTTTCCTGCTGACCTCCGCAAACTTTGTAGGGAAAGGTTGGCATAACGGAAACGTGATAAATCTGCGCAGTGGGCTGGTTATACCAGGAACTCCAACTGGCTCCGCCATTCACCGTGACCAGTGCGCCCTGATCGCTGACCAGAAGAAGAATGCTGGGATCGTTGGGGTTGATCCACAAATTTTGGTAGTCGTCGCCGCCGGGCGCTCCGCGAAACCCGGCCCAGGTTTTGCCGCCGTCCGTCGAGCGCATGGTAACGGTGCTCACGCAGTAAACAATGTCAGCGTTTTTCGAGTCGACGCGGGGAATGGAAAGATCGCCGCCGCCGATGCGTCCTGAGGGGCGGGGATCATCGGTAATCTTTGACCAGTTTTCACCGGCATCATCGGAGCGATAGACGCCGAGAGCGCCCGAAGCGCTGCCCACAGTGGCGTAGAGGCGGCTTGAGTTCGTTGGCGCCATGGCCGCGTAGATTTGCGAGAGATCTTTCGGAAGCCCATTTGTCAGGGGATGCCAGGAATTCCCGCCATCGGTCGATTTGAATAATCCGCCGCCGGTGCCGTTGACCTCGTTGCCGTCTTCCCATGGTCCTTCGCGCACTTCCCACATCGAGGCGTAAATCACATCGGGATTCGAAGGGTCGATTTCGACATCGGATGCGCCGGTATTTTCATCTTTGTAGATTATTTTTTGCCACGTCTGCCCGCCATCGGTTGACCGATACAGCCCGCGCTCTTCGTTCGGTCCGTAAGGATGGCCGAGCACAGCGGCGTAAACACGATTGGAATCGCGGGGGTCGATGGCTAGGGCTGGAATTTGAAAGCCGTCGCGCAGGCCCAGGTGGGTCCAGGTTTTTCCGGCGTCGGTGGATTTGTAGATTCCGTTTCCTACCGAGAGATCCGGACGGTGCAGACCTTCGCCGCTGGCTACATAGATAATGTTGGGATTGGAAGCGGCTACCGCGATGGCGCCGATGGATTGCGTGGGTTCGTGATCGAAAATCGGATTCCAGGTGCGGCCGTAATCGTCGGACTTCCAGACTCCGCCATTGACTTGGCCGATATAGAAAACATTGGGTTGGCTGGGCACACCGGTGGCGGCGCGGGTGCGGCCTCCGCGAAAGGGGCCGATCATGCGCCAGTGGAGATCCTGATAGGTGTTCTCGGGAACTTGCTGCGCGGTGAGGGATTGGATGGAGAAAAAGATTGCGAACAAGGCAAATAAACGAAAGATGCGGGATGCAGTCACATGGCCCCCTGAAAGCTCGATACCAAACTTCACAGGATAAACTAAAAAGAGATCGACGCTTGATTCGTTCCGGCTGGCGGTTGTGGTGCGGGAGATCCTGCGCCACGCCTGAAAAACGGCTGCGCTCAGGATGACAGAGTCGTATAAAAAACCAAACTGCACCACTCGCAGAAGCTCACCGAGAAATGTGGGTCACGCGATCGCCGCCAACACTTCTTCCATGCTGCCTGCCGGAGCGGGCGTTCCGCCGCGCTGGCTTGAAACCCACGCCCCGACGCGATTGGCGGTTTCATTGATTTCGGCGAGCTCGCGGCCCTCGAGATAGCCGTGAACGAGAGCGGCAGTGAAAGCGTCTCCGGCCCCGACCGTATCGGCGACTTTCACCTTGAAGCCGGGATGCTCGGTAACTTGATCGCAGGACATCAACAGGCTGCCGTTGTCGCCTCGCGTGACGCAAATCAGTTTCAAATCGTATGTAAGCAGCAACTGCCTTGCGGAGTCCTGCTCACCGCGATGTTCCTTATCGAACAGGCGCATCACTCTGGGTAACTCTTCGTGATTGAGTTTTACCACGTCGGCCAGCTTCATCGATTCCGCGACCACCGGCCCCGTAAAGAAATGCTGGCGCAGATTGATATCGCAAACGCGCACGGTATCGGGACGTGTGGCGAGCAGGAAGCTGCGCATAGTGCTGCGGCTGTGTTCCGAGCGTTGCGCCAGCGTGCTGAAGCATACGGCGTCGGTCCGGTCGGCCAACTCCTGCCAGCGGTGCGTCCACGCAAGAAAATCCCAGGCGACAAATTCTGAAATTTCAAACCGCGGCTGCCCCGCGCCGTCTATCTCCACTTTTACTGTTCCCGTGGGGTGATCGGCATCCTGCTGAATGAATTCCGTGGAGAGGCCCAGTTTGCCCAGGCGCTGCAAGGCTTCATTGCCAAGCGCATCATTTCCCAGGCGGCTGGCGGGAATACCTTTATTGCCGAGCAGAGATGAAATGTAGGCGAAATTGGCCGGCGCTCCACCAAGCTGCTTGCCGGCAGGGAATAAATCCCAGAGTAACTCGCCTAGGCCGACGACGGTGCGTTTGGTGCTTAGCATGAATGCCTTCCAGAAAGAACAAAGCGCCGCACCGGCCAACGAAATTGCCGAGGATCAAGGCACATAGCTGGACATCGGATTAAGATCAGTGTCAGCAAGAGATCATGCAATGCCGAGGGTATAGATAATGGTTCATGCGATTCGAAACAGACGCTGGCTAATCCTGCTGGCCCTAACGGCATCGCTGGTTTCACAGGATAGCGCAAGTTCGCCGTTTGCGGCATGGCGGCGAGTTTCCGAAACTCCAGTGATCGCGCCTCGGGGAGACGGCTGGGAGGCGGCAGGAACGTTTAATCCCTCTGTCGTTGCACACGACGGCAAAATCGTGATGCTGTATCGTGCGCAAGACAAGGGTGGAACTTCGCGGCTGGGTTACGCCGAGAGTGTGGATGGAATTCATTTCACGCGGCGAAGCGAACCGGTATTTGCGCCGGAAACGGGTTACGAAAAAGATGGCGGAGTGGAAGACCCGCGCTTAGTGCAGTTTGGCGATACGTACTATCTAACCTATACCGGCTACAACAAAAAAGATGCCCAGCTGTGTTTAGCGACTTCGAAAGATTTGATTCACTGGAACCGAAAAGGCGTGATTCTTCCCGCTTACCAAGGAAAGTGGAACGTTCGCTGGACGAAGTCGGGAGCGATTGTGCCGGAGAAGATCGGCGGGAAATATTGGATGTATTTTCTGGGCACGGCCAAGGACAACAACGATCAGGTTGGAATAGCCTCATCAACGGATTTGTTGCATTGGACCGAAGAGACGAATGAGCCCGTGTTACCCGTGCGGGCTGGGATGTTCGATTCCCGCGTGGCCGAGCCCGGACCTGCGCCAATTCTCACCTCGAAGGGAATTGTTTTGATCTACAACGGCGCCGACGACAAACTTGTTTATAGGACGGGAGTAGCTATGTTCGACCGGAACGATCCGCGAAAACTGATTTCGCGAACCGATGTCCCCATTTTTGCGCCGGAGAAGCCATGGGAGAAAGTTGGGCAGGTTCCGAATGTGGTGTTTGTGGAGGGGATGGTGCAGCAACGCGAGCGCTACTTGTTTTACTACGGCGGCGCGGATGCGAACGTGGGAGTGGCGGAAGCGGCGGTGGTTCGTTAATTCTATTTGATGCTCGGCTCGTTTTAGCCGTCCGAATTTATTCCGTGCGTTGCCAGTTTTTAGTACGCTCCACCGCTTCTTTCCAGCGTTCGCGCAGAGCATTCGCTTTCGAGCGCGGCATTTGTGGCTCGAATCGGCTCTCATGCAGGGCCAATTCTAGGATTTCTCCTTGCGGCTTCCAGAAGCCCACAGCCAGGCCTGCCAGCAAAGCCGCGCCCAGCGCGGTCGTCTCCGTCATCGCCGGACGAACCACGGGCACTCCCAGCATGTCCGCTTGAAATTGCATGAGAGCATCGTTGGCCGATGCACCGCCATCCACGCGCAACTCCGGCAGAGGAGTCGCGGTGTCGGTTTGTACTGCATCCATTAAATCGGCGACTTGGTACGCGATGCTCTCTACCGCGGCTCGCGCGATGTGTGCTGCGCTACTGCCGCGCGTAAGACCGAAGATGGACCCGCGGGCGTAGGAATCCCAATGCGGAGCGCCTAATCCGACGAAGGCGGGCACAAAGTAGACTCCGCCATTATCGGAGACAGACTTTGCCAGGGCCTCCACTTCGGAAGAAGTTCTAATAATGCCTAATGCGTCGCGCAGCCACTGCACTACAGCTCCGCCAACGAATACACCACCTTCGAGCGCGTAGTTGGTTGTGTCGCCGATTGTCCATGCGATAGTGGTGAGCAGGCGATGACTGGAGGCGACGGCGCGGGTGCCCGTGCTTTGCAACATGAAGCAGCCGGTGCCATAAGTGTTTTTAGTGAGACCGGGAGCTGTGCATCGTTGGCCGAATAGCGCCGCTTGCTGATCGCCTGCTATACCGGCTATGGGGATGCCTTGGAGTTCTGGCACGGAACTTACTTGAGCATAGACTTCACTCGAGGCGCGAACCGTGGGCAACATTGAGGCCGGAACGCCGAATAAATCGAGCAGATCCTCGTCCCATCGTTTGGTATGAATATTGAACAGCATGGTGCGGGAAGCGTTGCTGGCATCGGTGATATGCAGGCGCCCGCCGGTAAGCTTCCATATCAGCCACGTGTCGACGGTGCCGAAGGCCAGACGGCCGGCTTCAGCCAACTGGCGGGCATTTACCACGTTGTCCAGAATCCAGCGAATTTTGCTGGCCGAGAAGTAAGCGTCGATCAGCAGGCCGGTGCGTTGCTGAATCAGACCCACTTTGCCTTCGACTTTTAGCTGCTCGCAGAAAGCGGCGGTGCGGCGATCCTGCCAGACGATGGCGTTGTAGACGGGTCTGCCGGTGGAGCGGTCCCAGACGACGGCCGTTTCGCGCTGGTTGGTGATGCCGATGGCGGCGATATCGGCGGATTGCGCATGTGCTTTGGTCAGCGCTTCGAGCGCGACTGCAATTTGTGAAGACGCAATCTCTTCGGGATCATGTTCAACCCAACCCGGCTGGGAGAAAATTTGACCGAACTCGCGCTGAGCTACGGAGCGGACTGCGCCTGCGCGATCGAATAAGAGAGCGCGTGAACTGGTTGTGCCCTGATCGAGAGAGAGGATATAGCGCAACACGCCTCCTTAAATTTTTCACTAACTTTTGTTGCGGCAGACTACATCCTGCGCAGGAATCGGCGAATGCCAAAATCGTAAATTGCTGCGCCGGCGAGTCCTCCTATTAAAGGAGCGAACACCGGCACCCACCACACGCGCGGACCATCCGTAAGTCCGTTGTTTCGAAATCGGGCGACGGCAGTGAAAAGTCTGGGACCAAAATCGCGCGCGGGATTGATGGCATATCCGTGCATGCCGCCGAAGCTCATGCCGATCGCTACTACCACCAGGCCAATCATCAGCGGCGCGAGGTTCGCTCCTGGCGGCACATTCAGCTCATCGGTGATCGCCAGCACCATGAGCAGCAGCAAAGCCGTGCCGATGACCTGGTCGAGGAATCCGGCTTGCGGTTGTGCGGGAAATGCAGGGAAAGTCGTGAAGATGCCGGCGGTTTTTTCCAACTGAGGGTCGAACTGGTGAAATGCCGGAAGATAATTTTTGTATATCAGTGCCGCGGCTAGAAACGCGCCCATGGTTTGCGCGATCGAGTAGGGCACGACCTTCTTCCACGAAAAGCCGCGAAACACTGCAAGAGCGAGCGTGACCGCAGGGTTGAGATGGCCTCCTGAAATTTTGCCCGCGATGTAGATGCCCATGGTTACCGCGAGCCCCCATCCCAGAGTGATGTTTGTATAGCCGCCGTGAACGGTGGCAGCCGAATCGCTGGCAGGAAATAAAACGACCATGGCTACCACGCCAGCGCCGAAGAGAATTAGTACGAATGTTCCAAGAAACTCGGCGATCAATTCGGCGAGCAGCGTGGGCTTCCGGCTCATACGGCGTTCTCCTTCAGTACTCGGGCGCGTTGGACCGCAAGTAGTCTAGCAAGATTTGGAGAGCTGTTTTATTTCGTGAATTTTCGCACCGGAAAACTGCGCCCCAACGGTAACAAAAATTGTCAGCAGCGGGCAATTAAGGATTGACAGGAGGGAAGCAGTCTGTATGATAAGAGAATAATTATTCATATCTATGAATAATTATTCATCATGAATAAAGCCCTGCGGCAACGAGCGGTGCTGGATGTGTTACGGCAGGGGCCAATAAGCAATCAGGACGATTTGCAGCGGGCCTTGCGCAAGCGGGGATTCAAGGTAGGTCAGGCAACGCTGTCGCGCGACATTCACGACCTGAACCTGAGCAAGACGGCCAGCGGATATGCGCTGCCGCAGGGCGAAGGCGCCGCCGGACTGGCTTTGCCGCCGGTACAGCGGCTGGTTCGGGAGTTTGTGCTCGACGTGCGGCCGGCGCAGAACCTGCTGGTGCTGAAAACGATCGTAGGCAGTGCGCAGCCGGTAGCGGCGGCGCTGGACGAGCAGGGGTGGGAAGAAACCGTGGGTACGATCGCGGGCGACGACACAATTTTGATCGTTTGCCCCGACCGCGAGAAGGCGAAGACGGTCGCGAAGCGAATTGAGGAGATGCTGGGCTAGTGGCGGCGAAGCTGAAAACTGCGGTGCTGGGAGCAAGCGGATATTCCGGATTGGAATTGACGCGGCTTCTCGCGCGCCATCCACAGCTTGAGAAGCCTCTGTTGTTGCGCCGCGAGGGAGCGGACGGGGCGGCCGATTTAGCCGAAGTTTTTCCCGAGCTTTCGGGCAATGGTGGTTATCCGCTGCGAACACTCTCCTGGCCGGAGTTGAAGCGGCAAGGCGTGGAGTTGTTGTTTCTGGCGACGCCGCATGAAGCTTCGCGTTCTCTGGTTCCGGAAGCCATTGCGCAAGGCTTGCGCGTGATCGATCTCAGCGGCGCGTGGCGCTTGAAGCAGGCGCAGCATCGGGCGATTTATTCGTTTCAGGATTCGGACGCAGTGACCGCTGCGGAGTTGACTGAGAAAGCAGTGTACGGGTTGCCCGAACTGAATAGCGATCGGATCAAGCCTGCGCAGTTGGTGGCCAATCCCGGCTGCTATGCGACCTCCGTGATTCTGGCGCTGGCTCCGTTGTTGACTGCCGGTCTGATCGATCGCGAACGCGGAATTATTTCCGATTCGAAGTCGGGAGTTTCAGGAGCAGGCAAGTCGCCGACGGCGCGGACTCATTTTGTTTCCGTGGCGGACAATCTCTCAGCGTATTCGGTGTTCAATCATCGGCACCTGGGAGAGATGGTGGAGCAATTAAGTCTCAATGACTCGGAGTTGACCTTCACGCCGCATCTGCTGCCCATTCCGCGCGGGATTTTGTCCACCATCTATGTGCAGTTGAATCGGGCAATGACAACGGCAGAAGTGGAAAGTTGTTTGCGCGATTTTTATGCGGGCAAACATTGGGTGCGGATATTTGCCACGCCAAAACTGCCGGAGTTGCAGTTTTCTTTGCACATGAATTATTGCGATCTGGGATTTTGTCTGGCGGGCGATGGCCGCCGATTGGTGCTCGTTTCCTGCGTCGACAACTTGATGAAAGGCGCAGCCGGGCAGGCGGTGCAGAACATGAATCTGATGTACGGATGGGATGAGCGGGAGGGGTTGCAGTGATCATTGTGGTGAAGATCGGCGGAAGAGCAATCGAGGATCCGGCGACGTTGCGCAAGTGTGCGCAGTCGGTTGCGGAGCTCGCGCGCGATGGGCATCGCGTGGTGGTCGTTCACGGCGGCGGTAGCGCGCTGACGAGCATGTTGCAAAAGCTCGGCAAGAAGAGTGAGTTTGTCGACGGCCTGCGCGTGACCGACGCCGAAACGCGCGACGCCGCGCTGATGGTGTTGGGCGGTCTGGTGAACAAGAAGCTGGTCGCCGCGATTCAAGGCGCGGGCATGCCGGCGATTGGTTTCGGCGGCGGCGATGGCATGAGCTTCCGCGCGCGGAAGAAATATGTCCACGGACGCGATTTGGGGTTCGTGGGCGAAATCTGTTTCGCGGAGCCGTGTTGGATTGAAGCGCTTTGGGAGCGTGGAGGGATTCCAGTCATAGCTTCCATCGCGCTGGGAGCTGACGGGGAGTACTACAACGTGAATGCCGATGAAATGGCGGCGGCGTGCGCGGCAGCCTGCCACGCCGACGCGTTGATTTTTCTTACCGATGTGCCCGGCGTGAAAGACGCCGCCGGCGCCGTGATGCCTTGGTTAAGTACCAAGCAAGCGGCCGAACTCGCGGCCAATGCAATTATCAGCGGCGGCATGTTGCCCAAGCTGCATGCCTGCGGGTTGGCGTTGAAGCAGGGCGTGGGGCGGGTAAGAATTCTTCCGGCAAGTGAGGCGGAAATTTTACCGCAATTTTATTTGACCAAGCTGTCGTGTGGAACGGAGGTTACGTATTCATGAGTTCGGCTAGCGTAGTTGGAGCGGTGCCACGTCTCGCAAAAGATGCGAGACGTGGGGCACCCACAGTTTCCGGTTTTACATGTTCCGATTTGATCTCGACGCGCGATCTTGGGCCGAGCGGTGTTCAGGCCGTATTGAATCTCGCGGAAGTGATGAAGGCGCGTGCGGCCGATTTTCGGCGCGCCCTCAGCGGCAAGCAGATGGTGATGTTTTTCGAGAAGCCTTCATTGCGCACGCGATTGACGTTCGAGGCCGGCATGGCGGCTCTCGGCGGAACGGCGATGTTCATCGACCAGACGCACGAACGGCTGGATGCGAGAGAGAAGCTGAGCGATGTGGCGCATAATTTGGAGCGTTGGGTGGACGTGATTGTACTGCGCACCTTTTCGCAGCTAACGATTGAAGGAATGGCGCAGCACGCCCGCGTACCGATAATCAACGCGTTGAGCGATATCGAGCATCCGTGCCAGGCCTTGGCCGATTACCTCACTTTGACCGAACGTTTCGGAAATTTGAAAGACCGCTGCCTGGCTTACGTCGGCGATGGAAACAACGTCGCGCACTCGCTGCTTCTGACGGCGGCGTGCCTGGGATCGTCGATTCGAATCGCGACGCCACGCGGCTACGAGCCTGATCCGCAGATTGTGGCCGATGCGCGGGAGATTGCCGAGGAGACGGGCGCGCAGATTGAGTTGCTCACCGATCCGCACGAAGCAGTAGCGCAGGCCGATGCGGTTTACACCGACGCGTGGACCAGTATGGGTCAGGAGCGTGAAGAAGCGAAGCGCGCAAAGATCTTCCCGCCCTATCAGGTGAATGCTAAGCTAATGGCGGAAGCCGCGCCCCACGCGGTGTTTATGCACTGCCTGCCGGCGCATCGCGGCCTGGAAGTGACCGACGAAGTGATGGATTCAGAGCAGTCCGTGATCTTTGAGCAGGCGGAGAATCGCCTGCATGTACAGAAGGCCATACTTTATTTATTGCTGGGCGGCGGAGATCGCCTGCCCGCGAGGAGTGCTCATGCCTGAAAAAATTGTGCTCGCTTATTCGGGAGGCCTCGATACCTCCATCATTATTCCGTGGCTCAAGGAAAATTATTCCTGCAACGTCATTGCAATGGTTGGCGACGTGGGCCAGGGCGATGACATCGATGCTGTCGTCGAAAAAGCTTATGCCACGGGCGCGAGCAAGGTAGTCGTCGAAGACCTGCGCGAAGAATTCCTGACGGGGTATGTTTTTCCGGCGCTGCGCGCGGGCGCGGTATATGAGCACAAATATCTGCTCGGCACATCGCTGGCGCGGCCCGTGATTGCGAAGCATCAGGTGGAAGTTGCGTTGCGCGAAGGCGCGACCGCTGTGGCGCACGGCTGCACTGGCAAAGGAAACGATCAGGTTCGCTTTGAGTTGACCTATCAGGCGCTGGCGCCGGAGTTGAAAGTGATTGCGCCATGGCGCGAGTGGACGCTGAAGTCGCGCGAAGATTGCATCGATTACGCCGAGAAGCACGGCATTGCGGTTGCAGCCAGCCGCGAAAAGATTCACAGCCGTGATCGAAACTTGTGGCACATCAGCCACGAAGGCGGAGAACTGGAAGATGCCGCCAATGCTCCGCTTCCAACGACATGGCAGATTACGCGCTCGCCGCAGGAAGCGCCGGATAAGGAAGAGCAGGTAACGATTGGCTTTGAGAAAGGCACTCCAGTTTCTGTCGGCGGGATGAAGTCTGATCCGGTATCGCTGGTCGAGTTGCTGAATGAAATCGGCGCTCGCAACGCAATCGGGCGCGTCGATCTGGTGGAGAACCGCTTTGTGGGAATCAAGTCCCGCGGCTGCTATGAGACGCCGGGCGGAACTTTGCTGGTCGCAGCGCATCGGGAACTGGAAGCTCTGTGCCTGGAGCGCGAGGTTGCACACTACAAGCAGCATGTGGGCTTGAAGTATGCCGAACTGGTTTATTTCGGGCTGTGGTTTACTCCGTTGCGAGAAGCGCTGGATGTTTTTGTCGACAGCACGCAAAAAGAAATGACCGGCAGCGTGACGCTCTCCTTGTATAAGGGCAACGTTTCGGTCGTAAGCCGCAAGTCGGATTATTCGCTTTATCGCACCGATCTTTCCTCGTTCACGATGGGCGAGGAGTACGACCAAAAAGATGCGGCAGGATTCATCCGCATTCTTGGCCTGCCTTCGCGCACCCGTGCCCGTACTCGCATTGAGGTTGAGCCATGAAGATGTGGTCGGGGCGCTTCCGGCAGCCGCTGGATCCGCAATTCGAATGCTGGCAACGGTCGTTTGAGTTCGACCGGAGGCTGTTGCGCTATGAATTGGCGGCGAGCGGCGCTCATGCGCGTGCGCTGAAAAATGCCGGCGTGATTTCCGCGGATGAGCTCATCAGCATTCTGGAAGGACTTCAGAAGATTGGCGAGATGGCCCACGTCTCGCAAAAGAAGCGAGACGTGGGGCACCCCACCTCCACGGAATTAATCGAAGACGATGAGGCAGAAGACGTGCATCATTTCGTCGAAAAGCAGCTGGTAGCACGCATTGGTGAGGTGGGATACAAGCTGCATAGCGGGCGCAGCCGCAACGAACAGATCGCGACGGACTTGCGTCTTTACGTGCGCGCGGCCATTGATCAGCTTCGTTGCGATCTCGCTGGGGTATGCGCGGCTTTCGTTGATCGTGCCGAACAGGTAGGGAATGCTGCGATGCCGGCTTACACACATTTACAACATGCGGAACCTGTTTTGGTGGGGCATTGGCTGGTGGCATACGTTGAAATGTTTTTACGGGATGCGGATCGATTGGCCGATTGCAGGAAGCGTCTAAATGTATGCCCGCTCGGATCGGGAGCCGTCGCAGGAGCTACACTGCCGCTTGATCGAGCATTCATGGCGAATGAACTTGAGTTCGATGCTCCAACCGCGAACAGCATCGACGCCACCAGCGACCGCGATTTTGCAATCGAGTTCGCTAACGTGCTTTCGCTGCTGAGCCTGCATTTGAGCCGGTGGGCCGAGGAGATGACTATTTTCTCCTCGCAGGAGTTCGGCTTCGTGCATTTGCCGGAGACTTATTCGACCGGCAGCAGCGCCATGCCACAGAAAAAAAACCCCGACCTTCTGGAACTGGTTCGCGGTAAAACGGGCCGCGTAATCGGAAACTCGACGGCTCTCATGATCACGCTTAAGGGTTTGCCGCTGGCTTACAACAAGGATTTGCAGGAGACGCAGCAGCCGCTGTTCGATTCGGCGGAAACGATGCTCTCGATATTGCCGTTGGTGGCGGGATGGATGAAGGCGGTTGAGTTCGACCACGAACGCATGAGCGCTGCTGCGCAATCGGGATTTATAAATGCATGGGCGGCGGCCACATATCTGGTAAATCGCCGCGTGCCCTCGCGCCTGGCGCACGAGCAGGTTGGGAAAGCCGTGAAACTTTGTCTGGAAAAAAATTGCGAGCTGAATGATCTTTCGCTTGATGAACTGCGCGCCATGAATCCTGCGTTCGATGAAGGCTTTCATGAATGCCTGAAACCCGCAGCGGTGCTGGCGATTCATGATGTAGTCGGGGGGACTGCGCCCAGCCGCGTGCGGCAGGGAATTGCGGCGGCAAAAAAGAAAATTGAATCCCTGCGCGAGGAGGTCAAGGTTCATGCGCACGCGTAAAGCTATTTTGCCGGATGCGGAGCACATTCATGCTCTTATCTCGGCGTACTCCGGTGACGGCACATTGCTGCCACGTACGCTGCCCGAGATTTGCGAGAATGTCCGCGACTTTGTGGTGCTCGAAGACGAAGGCCGCATCATTGGTTGCGGCGCGCTGCATCTGTACGGAACGCATCTCGCTGAAATTCGCTCGATCACCGTAGGCCCGCGCGTGCAGGGGAAGGGCGGCGGCAGTTTATTGATGAAGGCTTTGATGGCCGAAGCCAAGCGGCATCGCGTGGATTGCATATGCCTGTTCACGCGTGCGCCCGAGTTTTTCGCGCGGCAGGGATTTCAGATGGCGCAGCGCGAGGATCTGCCTGACAAGATTCACAAGGATTGCCATGTTTGCCCGCGATATCATCGTTGCGATGAAGTTGCGATGGTGCGGGGAAAGCTGCCCACCTTCGCAATCCTACCGGAGCCGGCGAACTGGCTCGTAAAGCTGCAGGTCACGGGATAGGCGTCTTCCGTTTATCGGGAAAACTTGCAGCAGATTCCTCACCCGCGTTTTGCGCGCGTTCGGGATGACATAATGCGATCCCGTTTCAAAAGCTGAGTGACCGATAGTGTCCGGCGATTCTCGTCGGGTGCTATGATTCCGGTGCAAGCGGAACTTAATCTGCGCACGGAGTGTGCCAGCTATTATGCCGATCGGAGCCCCGAGCAGCCCTCATCCAACAACAGGATCACAGGATCAATCGAACTACGGCGGCCCGCTTGCAGTCGTGACCACGCTGTTTTTCATGTGGGGCGCATTAACTTCTCTGAATGACGTACTGATCCCCCATTTTCAACATGTCTTTAGCTTGGGGTTGTCAGTCAGCATGCTCGTTCAAACCGCATTCTTTTCTTCTTATTTCGTATTTTCACTTCCCTCGGCAAAAATTATCGACTGGTTGGGATATCAAAAGGCTATGGTGGTCGGTCTTGTGACAATGGGGGCCGGGGCTTTTCTGTTCGTCCCTGCCGCGAAGGTGCCGTCTTTTGCTCTGTTTTTGGCCGCATTAATTGTGCTTGCGGCTGGTATCACTCTCCTACAGGTAGCTGCAAATCCTTATGTGACCGTGCTAGGCCCGCCAAAGACTGCTTCAAGCAGACTGAACTTGACTCAAGCATTTAATTCGCTTGGGACCACGATTGCTCCCTGGATCGGCGGTTTTTTCATTCTCAGTGCAGCATCTGAGGCCGCCCAGGATCCCGTGCTACAAGCCGCTTCGGTCATCAAACCTTACGTATTTCTCGGTTTTGCTCTTATTTTGCTAGCAGCGCTGATTGGCAGTTTTAAACTGCCAAAGATTCAATCTGCCCAGCACCAGATCGGAGAAAAAATCAGCGATTCGATTTGGCGACATCCGAATTTGATTTTCGGAGCGATTGCCATTTTCGTTTATGTCGGAGCCGAGGTTGCAATTGGAAGTTCCATTGCCAACTATCTCGCATTGGACAATATCGGGCACCTGGTTTCTGCCGCTACGGTGCCCGATACAGCGCAGCGTTATCAGGAATCACTGCGCGCTGCCGCAAAATATATTTCTCTATATTGGGGTGGCGCAATGATAGGCCGATTCATCGGGTCGGCAATCCTACAGAAGCTGAAGACTAGATCGCTCCTAGCGTTTTGTGCAGTCATAGCTGCTCTGCTTGTAGTTGTTTCGGTGGCAAGTTTTGGTTCTATCGCGATGTGGTCCATCCTGCTGGTAGGCCTCTTTAACTCAATCATGTTCCCGAGTATCTTCACGCTAGGAGTCGCTGAACTGGGGCCTCTTACCGGCGACGGTTCAGGAGTCATGATTATGGCAATTGTCGGTGGGGCCGCCATCCCATATATCGTGGGTAAAATTGGCGACACGATTAATGCGAAGTCATATGGTGGAGCAATTTGGGGTCAAGGCCTGCATTATGCATTGATTGTCGCAGCGTTATGCTATCTCTATATTTTGTTTTTTGCTTTGAGCGGATCGAAGCCGAACAGCGAGCGGCGGGCATAGAGTGAAGTAGCGCGGCCTCAGCGGCTAAAGCCGCATTATCGTTTTGGTCTTACGCGGCGCTAAAGCCGCTCCTCCACATCCCAGCAGATGCCTATATCGCAGCGCTGAAGCGCTGCACCACCCCAAGCCAAAATCTTAGATGACTTCAAATCAAAAAGCTTAGATTGCCCTCGCTGCTGCATTCTTCACGGCTGAACAATCTGCCCGGCTTGCGGATGCACTTGCTCGTTCTGGATTTCGCTTGCATCCCAGCCGCCACCGAGGGCTTTTACCAGATACACGGAGCTGACCATTTGCTGGCCGAGTAACTGCGTCTGTAGGCGTTGGCTGGTGAGCAGAGTGGTTTGCGCGGTAATGACATCCAGATAATTTGCGATTCCGCCGACATAACGGTTGTTGGCGATATCGAGTGCGCGGCGGGCGTCTTCGACGGCCGCGCCTTGCGTGGCCAGGGCTTGCGAGAGCGTGCTCAGATTGCTGATGCCGTCTTCGACCTGCTGAAACGCGGTGAGCACTGATTGCCGATAGTTCGCTACCGATTGGTCGTAGGCGGCGCGCGCGGCGGCGAGATTGGCACGATTGCGTCCACCTTCGAAGATGGGCTGCAAGGCATCGGCGCCGATCGACCAAAACAGGCTGGGCGCGTTTACCAGATTTGAAATGGATGTGCTCTGCCAACCGCCGCCCGTGTTACTGATCGAGATATGCGGATAGAAAGCGGTGCGCGCGATTCCCACCTGCGCATTTTCGTAAGCCATGGTGCGCTCGGCCGTCGCGATATCGGGACGGCGCTCCAATATATCGGAAGGCACGCCCAGTGGGACCGGCGGCGGCGCGGCTTGCAATGGCGTCACCGGAATGCTGAAGTTAGACGCCGCCTGGCCTAGCAGCACTGCGATAGCGTGTTCATATTGCGCGCGCGATTCCTGCACCAGAGAGAGCTGGGACAAAGTCGCATCGAGCAGCGCAGCCTGTTGCGCGACTTCGAGTCCGCTGGCAATGCCGCCTTTGTGGCGGTCTTCGACAAGATTCAATCCCTTGCGCTGGTAGCCGACGGATTCCTGCACCACGTTGAATTCGGCATCGAGTTCGCGCAACGAGAAATAATCTGCCGCAAGTTCAGCAGTAAGAACTAACTGCACATTTTGCAGATCGGCTGCGTTCGATTGCAGAGACGCATTCGCCGCTTCCAGATTGTGGCGCACCCGGCCGAAAAGATCGACCTCGTAGCTGATGTTAAAAGGAACGGTGAAGACGTTTTGCGTGTAAGGAGGAACACGTTGCGGAATGCCATTGATGATGGTTGGCTGTTGGCCGTTCAACGGACGGTTGCCCGCGCCGCGCTCGCGTATTGCGCTGGGATCGGTAGTCAGTTGCGGGAAAAAATCGGCCGTGGCCACGCGCGCCAACGAGCGGGCCTGTTCGAGCCGGTCTCGCGCCGCGATCAGAGACTGATTCGCCTGGAGTAATTGTTGTTCGTATGCATCCAGAGCGGGATCGTGAAACACCTGCCACCATGAGCCTTTTGGAATTGCATCCCGGGGGTCGGCTTGCTGCCACGGAGGCTGCGTCTTCCAAGCGTCCGGCGCCGGAGCGGGCGCCGCGGGCCGGCTATAGCGCGGACCGACGGTGCATCCCGAAGCTAAAGCGAGAAGGGCCAGGACGGGCAGGATGACAGTCCGCTTCACTGTGCGCTGCCTTTCTGCTGATTGTTTTGCCCTTGTGGCTGGACCTGCGACGAGGGGGCTGGTTGAGGCTGGTTCGGCGGAGCCTGCGCTACATTCACCGGCTGGCCGTCTTCAAGCGAATCGGGAGGATTGACGACAATCTGATCGGTGGGAGAGACGCCTCCAAGAATTTCCAGCGTGGTGCCGTAATCCCGGCCAATGTTGATAGCGCGCAGTTGAATCTTGTTGTCAGAGCCCACTACAGCAACCTGCGGTCCTTGAGCGCGGAACAACATCGTGTTCACCGGAACGGTGACTTTGTTCACATTGTTGCCGACGGCGAAGTGCACTTCCCCGAACGAGCCGGGCAGTAAACGGCCATTCTTGTTGGGAACGTCGACCTCCGTGAGCAACGTGCGCGTGTTGGTATCGATTGATTCCGCGGTGCGTGCCACCATGGCGACGAATTTCTCGCCGGGAAATTCCTGTAACGTGACTGTGGTCTTTGCGCCCACTTTGATATAGGGTGCGTAGGCCTGCGGCACGCTGGTGTAAACGCGCAGAGGATTGACGCGGGCAAGGTCGAACAGCTCGCGGCCGGCAGCGCCGGCTCCAGCGTTGATCAGCGCGCCGGGATCGACGTTTCGGCGAGTGAGCACGCCATTAAATGGCGCATACACTTCCTTAAATCCTTCGAGCTGCTCCAGGCGACGTACGTTGGCATCGGCTGCGGCGAGATTTGCCTGCGCTTGTTTGTATCCGCTGGTTTCCTGATCGGCTTCCTGCGCCGAAACAGAATCCGTTTTGCGCAAGGCCTCCCAGCGGTCGGCGCTGATTTTGGCCAGATCCAGTTGCGCGACAACCTGCTGGCGCGTGGCTCGCGCTTGATTTAATTCCTGATCCACTTCCGGCGTGTCGATCTTCGCCAGCAACTCACCTTGCGTTACGCGGCTTCCGATGTCCTTGTACCACTTCACGAGGTAACCGCTGGTGCGGGCATAGATAGGTGACTCTTCGTAAGCGAGCAATGAGCCGGGCAGGATGAGATCTTCGTCGGGTTTTTCCGCGAGCGGTTTCACGACAGCGACGGTGGGAACGGTTTCGCGCTCGGTTTCTTTGGCGAGAACGCGGTCGTGATTCAGGCGTGTCAGCATGGTGATGCCACCGGCCAACAATAGAATCACGAGCAGAATGGCGACGACCATCAAGGCTTTGCGGGGAGAAGCGGGTGGTTGCTCGGGCGCGCTCTGCACCGTGACGGGCTGGTGCTTGGAGCGCTTTTGAATCTCCTCGATTTCTTCGTCGCGCTTAGCTTGCTCGCTGAGACCATGGCGCTGCTCAGGCTCCTCCGATTGCTGATGATTGCCATCCGACCTAACATGATTCGAACGGTTATCGTCTGAGCCGTCGTTCGATCTCTGCGCCTCAAGCGTTGTTCTTGATTTCGTTTCTTCAGTCATGCTTCGCTCCACTCGCTTCCGCTATTCCTATTATTTCGACTAACTCTGTCCTGATTATTAAATTCCACTATTAGATCAATTTTTTAATGCTGACCGCTTTCTATGCGGATGCATTGGCCCGTTTCTTTTCGCGGCGGCCGTGCACGATGGCAAAGACGCTGGGCACAAAGAATAAAGTCGCCACGGTGGCGAATAGCAAGCCTCCGATCACGGCGCGGCCGAGCGGGGCATTTTGTTCGCCGCCTTCGCCGAAGCCCAGCGCCATGGGAACCATGCCGATGATCATGGCGAGCGCGGTCATCAGAACGGGGCGCACACGCGTGTACCCCGCCGTGACAGCAGCTCTCACTACTTCCACACCTTCATCCATTTGCTCGCGGGCAAAGCTGACCATCAGGATGGAGTTCGCCGTGGCGACGCCCATGCACATGACAGCACCAGTAAGCGATGGCACGCTGAGCGTGGTGTGCGTTAGCAGCAGGAACCAGCAGATGCCGGCGAGCGCGCCGGGCAGGGCCATGATGATGATGAAGGGATCAAGCCACGACTGAAAGTTCACCACGATGAGCAGGTAGACCAGCACGATCGCACCGACAAGGCCAACGCCTAATCCGATGAAGGATGAGCGCATGGTGGTGACTTGGCCGCGAACGACGATTTGCGTACCGCGTGGGAGGGGGCCTTTTCTAAATTGGTTGACGATTTTATCCGTCTCGACGGCGACTGCGCCGAGGTCCCGATCCTGCGTGCTGGCGTAAACATCGATGACGGATTGAATGTTGTAGTGGTTGACCGAGGCGGCGCGGGTGGTCGGGGTCAACTGCACGAGGTTGCCCATCAGTTGCGGACCTTGGCGGGAAGTCACGGGAATATTCAGCAGGTCCTGCATATTCGTCATGCGGTATTGCGGCGACTGCACGGCCATCTGGTAGGTGACTTCGTTCTTAGGATTGAGCCAGAAGTTGGGCGATGTCTGGAAGCTGCCGCTCAGGGAAACCAGCGCACTGGTGGCAACGTCGCGCGCGGTGAGGCCGACCTGCGTGACGCGGGTGCGTTCGATATCCATGTGCAGGGTGGGGAGGGAGAGCAACTGCTGTACGTGGACGTCGGCCGTGCCCGGAATGTGCCGCATCTTATTCGCAATTTGATGGGCGATGTCATAATTGCTATTCATGTCCGCGCCAATAATCTGCACGTCGATGGGCGCGGGAAGGCCGAAGTTGAGGATTTGCGTGACGATATCAGCGGGTTGGAAGAAAAACTCCACGCCGGGAAATTCGCGGGGCAGGACTTCACGCAGATGGCGAGTGAGATCCGCGGTGGGCGGATGGTGCTCGGGGTCGAGGGCGATCAGGATTTCGGAGTCGCTGGTACCCATGGTGCCATTCGAAGCGTAAGAGAGGTTGATGCCGGAGTTGGGAAGGCCGATATTGTCGAGAACCGTCTGCAACTGGCCTTGCGGAACTTCGCGGCGCACGACATCTTCCACTTCATCGCATAAGCGCGCGGTTTCTTCCACGCGCAGTCCGGCGCGGCCGCGCACGTGCAAGCGGATCAGTCCGGCGTCCACTTGCGGAAAGAAATCCTGGCCGAGGAAGAAAAAGAGGCCGAGCGAAAGAACGCAAAAAACCAGGAAACCGATGGCGAAGATGTTGCGATTGGCAATCGTGGTTTCGAGCACCCCCTCGTAGCCGCGGCGGAAATCCTCGAACTTGCGTTCGAAGCCGCGCTGAAAGCGACCGAGGAATGACTTCCCTGTCTCCGCGCGATGCTCGTGGCCACGCATGATGTACATGACGAGCGTGGGGATGAGCGTTCGTGAAAGGAAATAGCTGGCGAGCATGGCGAAGCTGACGGCTTCAGCCAGAGGAACGAACAGGAATTTAGCCACGCCCGAAAGAAAGAACATGGGTACGAAGACGATGCAGATGCTGAGCGTGGAGACGAAGGCGGGAACGGCGATCTGCTGCGCACCATCGAGAATGGCCTGGCGCATTTCCTTTCCCAGGGCGAGGTTGCGCTCGATGTTTTCGATTTCAACGGTTGCGTCATCGACCAGGATGCCGACGGCGAGCGCGAGGCCGCCGAGGGTCATGATGTTGATGGTTTCGCCGATCGCGCCGAGCACAATGATGGAGACGAAGACCGAGAGCGGGATAGAAATCAGGATGACGATAGTTGGCCGCCAGTCGCCAAGAAAGATGAGGATCATGATGGCGGTGAGGAGGGCGGCGATAGCGCCTTCGCGAATCACGCCGTAGATGGAGGCGCGGACGAAAAGAGACTGATCGAAGAGCGCGGTGACTTTGAGTTCCGGCGGCAGCGCCTGTTGCGCCTGCACGACGATGTTTTTAATTCCCTTGACGATATCGAGGGTAGATGCGCCGCCGATTTTATAAATCGACATAAGCGCGCCGCGATTTCCATCCTGGCGCACAATGTTGGTTTGCGGCGAAAAGCCATCGCGGATATGAGCGACATCGCGCATGTAGAGCGTGGAGCCGTTAACGGTAGATACCGGCAGGTCATTCAACTCCGGGATGGTTTGCGGAGTGCCGTTCATCTCGACGTTGTATTCGAGCTGGCCCATCTTGATGGTGCCGGAGGGGAGAATGATGTTTTGCGCGTTGACCGCGTTAACGATGTCATTTGGCTGCAAGCCATATTGCTGCAGCTTGGCGAGATCGAGATCGACCTGAATCTGGCGAACTTTTCCGCCGTACGGATATGGCGTGGCCGCGCCGGGAACGGTGGCGAGATAGTTGCGGAGGAAGTTTTGGCCAAGGTCGAAAAGCTGCTGCTCGGGCAAAGTTTTGCTGCTGAGGCCGAGTTGGATGATGGGCGTGGTGGACGCGCTGTAGGAAATAATTAGCGGCGGAGTGGTGCCGGGAGGAAGGCTGCGAACCGTGGTCTGTGCGATGGCGGTGATTTGCGCGATGGCGCCTTGCACGTTGGTCCCGGGGCGAAAGAAAACTTTGATGACGCCCATGCCATAGACGGACTGGGACTCCATGTGCTCGATGTCATTGACGGTGGTGGTGATGCCGCGTTCGGAGTTGGCGACGATGCGGTCGGCCATGTCTTGCGGCGACATGCCACTGTAGTACCAAACGACGGATACCACTGGGATATCGATGTTGGGGAAGATGTCGACGGGCGTGCGGGCGACGGTGACGAAGAACATGATGATGATGACGAGCGCCATCACCACAAAGGTGTAAGGACGTCTGAGAGCTAACGCAACTATCCACATCGAGTAAGCACCATTCGGACTTCAAAAAGGAAGATGTTCCACGCAACAAAGACAGATTCCGTTCCATTGCAAGGATTCTGTCGATTCGGGTTTAGATTCGATACTGCCCGTATTGGATTCTAAATGCCTAATGTTGATTATATGTTACTGTAGGGCCATGCGCCAGAAACATTCGGCACATGAGAATAGCGGCAAAAGCAGCGCCAAGCGCGCTCCGGGGCGCCCTCGCAGCGAATCGGCACGCCTTTCCATTCTCCGCAGCACCTTAAAACTTCTTGGTCAAAAAGGGTTTCCCGAGCTGACAATTGAGGCCGTGGCGGCACATGCCGGCGTGGGCAAAGCCACGGTGTACCGCTGGTGGCCGGATAAAGCGGCTCTCATCGCGGATGCATTCGCAAACAGCGCCACGCGCAATCTTCATTTTCCCGACACAGGCTCCGTTCGTACGGACATGAGCCAGCAGATGCGCCAGTTAATTAAGGTTTTTAGCAGCCGCCGGGGGCGCATCGTCTCCGCCATGCTTGGCGCTGGACAGAGCGACAGTAGTTTGATCGCCGCTTTTCGTGAGCGCTTTCTCATGCCGCGGCGCCAGGAGGCTTACGCTACCCTTCGGCGCGGCATTCTGCGTGGCGAGTTGCGAAAAAATGTGGATATGGATTTGATCCTCGATTCTCTTTACGGGCCGATTTATATGCGGTTTCTAATTCGGCATGGAAATCTGACTCCGGAGTTTGTCGAAGGACTTTGTGAGCTAACGTTGAGTGGGGCGGATCCTCGTTTACAATCTGTCCGCAGAAAATAGATTTGGGATTTTCAGCATCTTCAGCAAGAGATGATTCGAAAGAAGGAATCGTGGTTTCGCGCGGAACAGTTTTCTGGGAAGTCGATCCACAAGCCGATTTCATGCTTCCGGGCGGGAACCTGTATGTTCCGGGGGCGGAGCGATTGCTTCCCAACTTCCACAAACTCACGGATGCTGCGCGTCAGGGCCGAGTTTTTCTCGTCTCGCACGGTTGCTACCACACGCCAAACGATCATGAGTTTGAGATTTTTCCGCCCCATTGCGTCAAAGGAACTCCCGGTTCTGCATTTGTTCCCGAGGCGCTCGCCGACAAGGTTCTCACGATTGCGAACGAGCCAGCGGCTGAGATTCCACGCGATCTTTCGCCTTATCAGCAAATTCTTCTGGAAAAACAGACGCTCGATATTTTTGAAAGCCGCCACGCAGAAGAATTGCTGTCGCGATTCGAGGACGATGTCGAATTTGTCGTTTTTGGGGTAGTGACGGAATATTGTGTTCGCTTCGCCGCCAAGGGATTGCTCGATCGCGGACGCCGCGTGTCGGTAGTGCATGATGCGATCGAGACCCTGAAAGCGGAAGACGGCAATCGAACTCTGGATGAATTGTGCACCCTGGGATCGAGATTTCTTTCCACCGATCAGGCGCTGGCCTTGCTCGGCGCGGCTCACGCACCCTCCGCGTTATAATCCGCGCACGGATGAACCTAACCTCTGGCACAAAGCTCGGCCCTTATGAAATTGTCAGCCTGCTCGGTGCGGGCGGGATGGGCGAGGTATATCGAGCCCGCGACGCGCGATTGAAACGCGAAGTCGCGATTAAAGTGTTGCCTAAAGCGCTCTCACTCGACCCGGACCGTTTGCGGCGCTTTGAGCAGGAAGCGCTGGCTACTGCGGCGCTGAATCATCCCAATATTCTTGCTGTGTTCGATATTGGCAGCCACGATGGCGCACCTTATGTCGTCTCCGAATTGCTGGAGGGCGAAACCTTACGGGAGCGGCTGCGCAGCGGAGCCATCCCGCTGCGCAAGAGTTTGGATTATGCGCTACAGATGGCGCATGGACTGGCTGCGGCTCATGAAAAAGGAATCGTTCATCGCGACCTGAAGCCGGAAAATCTTTTTCTCACCAAGGATGGACGGGTCAAGATTCTGGATTTTGGTTTGGCGAAGCTTACGCAGGCCGATCCCGCCTCGCACACTTCTTTGCCCACCATGACGCACGTCACCGAAGCCGGCACGGTGATGGGAACTGCAGGTTACATGTCGCCGGAGCAGGTGAGGGGCGTTGCGGTGGATGCGCGCTCCGACATCTTCAGCTTCGGAACTATTCTTTACGAAATGATTTCCGGCAAACGCGCGTTTCATGGTGAAACGCCTGCCGATACGATGAGCGCGATTCTGAAAGAAGAGCCGGGGGAGCTGAGCGAGACGAATCGCAATGTATCTCCGGCGCTGGAGCGCATCGTTCACCACTGCCTGGAAAAAAATCCCGAGCAACGGTTTCATTCGGCCAGCGATATTGCGTTTGATCTGGAGCATCTCTCCGGGACTTCCGGCCCAAGCGCCCGGGTGAGTACGGTTCCAGCTGCGCGGCCGAAGGTGGGACTGCTTGCGCTCATCGCTTCATGCGTGGGAATTGCTCTGGTAATGCTTGGGGTGGGATGGTGGCTGGGAAGGAACGGTAATGCCGCGCCACTCGCCGAGTACAAGCAGATCACTTTCCGCACAGGATCGATCGGCAACGCGCGCTTTGCGCCCGACGGCAGCGTGGTTTACAGCGCGGCCTGGGATGGCGGCGACAATCAAATGTATATCGCTCGCATGGACAATCCGGGGTCGCGCGAACTCGGACTAAAAAACTCGGAGTTGCTGGCGATTTCAAAAAACGGTGAGATGGCGGTGCGCCTCAAGACCACTTATCTTGCCGGGTATGCCAGGAGTGGAACACTGGCGCGCGTGCCGTTAAGCGGGGGAACTCCACGCGAGGTGCTGGATAATGTGCAGGATGCGGATTGGTCGGGGGATGGCGAGACGATGGCGATCGTGCGCCACGTTACGGAAAATGGCCATTGGCGTCTCGAATATCCCATTGGCAAAGTTTTACTCGACAGCATCCAGTGGATCAGCCACCCGAAAATTTCTCCCGACGGGAAATGGGTCGCCTTTGCCGACCACGAGAATAATCTTGGCGACGATGAAGGTTCGATTGCTGTCATCGGTTTGGATGGAAAGGGCGGAGAGAAAAAAATTTCTTCCGGCTGGGAGTCGATCGAGGGGGTGGTTTGGTCGCCGGACGGCAGCGAAGTGTGGTTCACGGCCACGAACGGCGGCAGCGGCGACAATCCTTATGCTGTGACGCTTTCAGGTAAACAGCGAACGATTACGCGAGTTCCCGGTGGAATGTGGTTGCAAGATATGCACAATGGGACCGTCCTGGCCATCACGCATCAGCAACGGGTCGACATTCGCGGCCTGGCCCCCGGGGCAAAAACCGAACGTGAACTGGGCTGGTTCGGCTGGTCTATTTTGCGCGATATCAGCCAGGATGGGCGCAAGATTGTTTTTTCCGAAGCGGGAGATGGCGGAGGACCGAACTATACCGTCTTCATCCGCGACACGGATGGTTCGCCGCCTTCGCGCATCAGCGATGGCGATGCTATGGCCATATCGCCGGACGGGAAATGGGTGGTCACAAGGCCGGCGCAGGGCAGCGTGTTGAGTTTGGTGCCGACTGGCGCGGGCGAAACGAAAAAGCTTACGCACGATGCGGTGGCTTATAACTCTGCGCGGTGGCTCCCGGATGGCAAGCATTTGCTGGCCGCTGGAATTGAAGCGGGGCACGGCGTGCGGGATTACGTGATTGACCTCGATTCCGGCGACGCCAAACCGATCACGCCGGAGGGAATCGCTGGAACCATGATTTCTCCCGATGGCAAAAGTGCGCTCGTCCGGGCGGCGGATGGAAAGTGGGGAATCTGGCCGTTGGACGGAAGCGGAATGCGTACGATTCCGGGGAATGATTCCAGCTTCAACGTGGTGCGGTGGGCGCCAGATGGGAAATCGATCTATGTAGTCTCTGACCGGGCGGATGACAGGACTTCGAAAATTTATCAGCTCGACCTTGGCACCGGGAAAATGACGTTTTGGAAGACCTTTGGGGAAGAATCCGCAGGCGTGGTTGATACCCGAGACCCACATTTTTCCAGGGACGGAATCGCCTACGCCTACGATTATGTGCGCGTGATTTCAGAGGCGTATGTGGTGACGGGGCTGAGATAGGGTAGTCTCGGTGGTGGTGTAGTTCGGCTCACGCGCGAGGCCGGTTGAGCGGGAGATCCCTTCGCCGTGCGGCTCAGAGCAGGCCCTTCGCTCCGCCTGAAGAACGGCTCCGCTCAGGATGACAAAGTCGTATAAAAAGCCAGACTAGAAATTCCATTATCCTGCAAGCGCTTCGATTGCTTGCACCGCGTCGGGCGAAAGAGATAACGATGAGCTGGCGAGGTCCTGCTGCATGTGTTCGGGATTCGACGTGCCAGTCAACGGCAACATGCCTACGGATCGCGCAAAGGCGAAGATGATTTGGGCGGGAGTGGCGCTTCCGCGCTGCGCGAGACGCGCGATTGCCGGATGGTGCAGGACTTCCTGGTTTGCGGTGAGCAGCGAAAATCCCTGATAGATGATGTTGTGCTCGCGGCAAAATTCGCGCACGTCGCGATCCCAGCCTAAGCGGGCGTAGCAGCGGTTTTGCACGAACGCGGGAGCTTCGTGGTGGAAGGCGACCATCCGCTCGAGATGATGCAGAGAGACGTTGCTTACTCCGAGCAGGCGCGTATGGCCGGCGTCGCGCTCTTTCTTCATGGCTTCCCAGACTTCGGCGTCGGCTTCGCTCCAGCCGTAGTTGGAGGCTGGGCCGTGGAGAATGTAGCTATCGACGTAGCCGGTATTGAGATGTTCGAGGGAACTAGTCATGGATTGCGCGACCTGCTGCGAGAAGCTCGCGTTGGGGTCGTAGGGCAGGCGATGGTCCTGGCCGGGACGATAGGTGAATTTTGTCTGCAGAAAAAGTTCGGCGCGGGTGACTATGCCTGCGCGATAAGCAGCGGCCAGAGCTTCGCCGACTCCGGCTTCAAAGTAGTGGCGGCGCTGGTTGGCGGTGTCGATGGCGCGGAATCCGGCGCGGAGAGCGAGTTCTACAAGCGATTGGGTGCGGTCTTCTTTCCAGGCGGTGCCGTAGAGGAAGCTGGGTGTGGATGACGCGGGCATGAGACATTCGGCCATGAGCGTGGGAATCAGGTTTCTCCTGTGTCGCTGCGCTCGCGCGTCGAAATGACAATATGTTGGCGTTGGTTTCAGGCCTGGTTCGGGAAGTCAAACTCCCCCTAGACGCAAAGAACGCGGCCAGGATGGGCTCCCCGTCCATCCCATTTCAGTGATGCCAGAGAGATTAATGGCCGGGGCCACGGGCCAATAGTAAAACCCCGTTTGCAGCATTGCTGTTCCCATCGATCGTAAGGTCCCTACGAGAGCTACCGCTCTCGTCGGGATGACATCCTGCGAAGCGGGTCGCTGTGCTGGCAATTCTCAATCGGGTGATTGCGATGAGGGCTGGGTACATGACCACGAGTACTTTGTAAGAACATCGGGGACGCTTGCGCGTCCCCGGTGTTTGGCTTGCTTTTGTGGTGTCTGCGAAAGTTATTGAGCTTGGTTTTGATCATCCAGCTCAATGCGGTCCCCGGTGTGAATGTCTTCCATGGCGAAGACAATCATTCCGGTTGCGGTAGTAGGCGTGGTTCCGATCACGACGATTTCTCCGACCGCGCGCCGTGGCAGATCGCGGACGTGAATCACCGGACCATTGGACTTGGTGAACATATTAGGATCGAACGAGGGCTGCTTTAACTGCGTGTCCTCGCTGATGGCAGCCTTAAACGACAGCGAATCCACCGGATCGTCCAAGTCGGCTTCGTAGCTGCGCACCGCGCGGAAATAATCGCCGACCTTTACTCCCTGGTTCGCTCCCACATTCATGTAAACCTTCTGCCCCGTGCCCAACTCGGAATCGAAGTCTCTCGACATCACGATGCGGCCCGACACTTTGCTGACCGTAGGCAGAAAGCGGTCGAAGCGAAGCGGCGGATGGAACGCGACCATGGATTTTTCGGCGAACGGAATCGCCGTGTCGCCGGGATTAATAGGATCGCAGGCATATTCAATATGCCCGATCGCGGTTTTGTTGCGAGTGTCGATGATGCGCACGCGGCCTACTTCTTCATAGGGCTGTCCCGTTTCTTTGAGCAGTTTGCGCTGGCCGGGAAACATCTCGTACTCGTTAATGTCGCGCAGAGCGCGGATGATTTCATACTCCGCGCCAGTCGTGTAGCCGGTTCCATAGAGATAAATAATGTCATCGCGCACAAACTTGGTGGTGGTTGGGGTCTCGAGGCCGCCGGCCACGAAGTTGGCATCGGGCAATGTCTGCTTATTAATGAAACCAGCGCAGTAAACATCCGCGTAGGTGGGCATCTGCACCCGCTGAATCGGGAAACTCGCCGTCGTGGCAATCGTGCCCTCGGGCGTAGCGCCTTTGCCTGCGGCAATTATATCGTCCGATTGCGCCCAGGTTGCGGTCGCGGCCAACAACAATAAGTATGCTATTTTCTTCATGTTACCTCCGAGGTGGGGCGCAAGGCGCACCCTTCCCCTAGTCGAATGCCTAAACGCAATACTGCTGAGGGAAAGTAACAAGCGGGTAAGAGGGGGTCAAGGTTACGAGGGTGTCAGGCGGAGCGTGAAAACAGTTTTTTTCGACCGAATCGTGAATCCGGGGTTGCATCTATAATTCGACCCTTGTAAGATTCGCGCCGAACCCATTGTTTTAATTCGAACCTATTGATTCAAGATGATTTCTGCTCCTAAGAGCTATTCGCCCCGGCTGGTGCCCTTGCGGTTGCCGCGGGTTTGCGTCGCGGTCGCCGCTTCAGACCCCGCTGCACTGGCCGAAAAAGCGGAAGGTCTGGTTCGGGATAACTCCTTTATCGAGTTCAGGTTAGATCATTTAACGAAGCCCGCTCTGGGCCTGCCCAAGATCAAACATTTTCTCGAAACTCACCCCGGTATAACCGTGATCGCTACCTGCCGCCGAGTGGCAAGCGGAGGCAAGTTTCGAGGCTCCATCGCTTCGCAGCTCGATCTGCTGGCCAAGGCGTCAGCCATTGGCTGCCAGCTGGTGGATGTGGAATTCCAGACGGCGCTGAAGTGCAAGCCGGATCAGCTGCAAAAGCTGCGCAAGAGTGCCGCTCTGATCCTTTCGTTCCATGACTTTCGGGGCACCAAGAAGCTCGACGAAACTCTGGAAAAGATGCGCACTTACCCTGCCGATTTTTATAAGGTGGTGAGCACGGCCGCGACGCTCTCCGACAACGTTTCCATGATCCAATTCCTGGGGCGCGAGGGAGATAAGCATTCGATTGTCGGCGTGTGCATGGGTGAGCAGGGTATCATCAGCCGCGTACTGGGTGTTCGCGCGGGTAGCGTCTTTACCTTTGCCGCTGTCAGTCCCGGCGAGGAAACCGCCCCCGGGCAAGTCAGCGCACAGGATCTACGCAGCGTTTATCGCATCGAGCAGGTCGATGCCGCGACGCGTGTTTACGGTGTGGCTGGAGATCCGGTAGCGCACTCGCTCTCGCCCGCGATCATGAATGCGGCCTTCCGGCGCGAGAATGTGAATGCGGTCTATCTCGCGCTTCATGCCAAAACTTTGAAGGATTTGCTGGCCTGCGTGCGCGAAATTCCCATCCATGGCCTAAGCATTACGATGCCGTATAAGGAAGCGATCCTTCCCTTCCTCGACAACACAGATACGCACACTACCAAGATTGGCGCATGCAATACGGTCGTGCGCGCGCAGGATGGCAAACTCTACGGCTTTAACACCGATACTTCGGGCGTGGTCCGGCCTCTGGAACGCCGTCTGAGCACGTTGCAAGATGCGAAAATTCTCGTCCTGGGCGCGGGAGGAGCGGCGCGCGCTGCCGTTTTTGGATTGGCGGAGCGCGGCGCGGAAGTGTTCATCTTGAACCGCAGCATCGAACCGGCAAAGAAGCTTGCCCGGCGCGCTCATGCGCACTCGATAAAACGCGCCGACTTAAAGAAGCACGCCTTCGACGTAATCATCAATGCCACGCCGGTGGGGATGGGCAACACGCGCGAGACTCCGTTGCAGGAAAAAGAAATCAACGCGCGCTACGTTTTCGACATGATTTACGACCCGTTCGAAACGCGCCTGCTGCAACTGGCGAAACAACGGGGAGCGCAGATCATTCCCGGCATAGAAATGTTTGTGCATCAGGCCGCGCGCCAATTCGAAATCTGGACCGGCAAGCCCGCGCCCCAGGACGATATGCTGCAGGTGGTAATGCTGGCGCTGCAAGAGAGGGCGAGAGCCGCAGCGGCCATGAAGAAAAAGTAACCCAGCCGTGATGGGGTTTTACGCCCAAAACTGGTTGGGTTAGCAGATCCACCAGGAAACAGGGCAAAGCGCTGGAAGTCTCAAGATTGAGATTCGAGTCGAACCGTCTCTAAACGCCACAAAGCCGGGCTGGTTGGCCCGGCTTATCTTTGCGTGGACCTGGCTCGGTCATTCTTGTTTCGACAGACCGATCCAGAATGTCCAAATCCGACGCGCGCTTACATCACCATCGCAAGGTTTTCCAATTCGTATTGCAGGACGGGCAAGGCGCACCCGGCCATTTCCACGCGGCCAGCGGCATCCAAAGCCGCTTTGGGTGAGACGCCGTAGCCGCGGCCCATCAGAAATACCTGCAGAAGTTCAGCGGCCTCGTAGGAATCGATCATGCCGCCTTGCAGCAGATCGCTGCGCAACGCAGCCAGTTCAGTCACCGTAAATCTGTCTTTATCGTTGTTAATTCTGGTAGTCACCGCGTTTTCGAACCTGGTTTCTTCAAACATGGCCGTCATCACCTCCGACTCCGACCCTACAATTGCCTATTAGACTCACCAGCAGTCATACAAGTTGCATGCAATTCTGCTGCCGTATCCGGCCGCTACTTTCTAGTACGGAAAGCCGGCCGCTTTAGATTCATAAACCCCTCTGAATATCGGAAGTTGCAGCGAACCGGCTGCAGCCCCGAAGTTTTCTTCAGATGCCTTTGGTACCTTTTCCGGTCTCAAAACTGACACGGAGTGTCATTCTGGTTCGGGAATCGACAAACATGTGGGGTAATGAAAAATGTTACCGGGTTGTCGCGAGGATGTGAGGTGAAATAAGTAAGATCGTTCGTAACGCACCGGCTCAGGCTGGAGTTCTTGCCTGGCCTGGGTAGTCAGGAGGCTTCTATGGTCGCTTCATCGATCAGCATGATGGGAATATCATCTTTCACCGCGTACACACGGTGACACTGCGTGCACTTCAGGCTCTCGGGATTTTGCCGGTATTCGAGCGCTTGCTTGCATGCCGGGCAGACCAGAATTTCCAGTAATTCCTTGGAAAGCATGAGGGCATTGTACGCGAGAATCTCTTGCGCGGAGATGCTGAGGCGCGGAGAAAATATCTGGCTGTGGATTGTCGTGGCATGCACGGCGTCCTGTTGAAATTTCCATGGTGGGCGCATTCACCGCCTTGGGCAGTGTAAGATTTTCTTTCCGGAGACCGAAATGCGCGCCCGAATTCTTGACGGCACAAAGATCGCGAACAGCATCCGCACGGAAGTCGCGGCGGAGGTTGAGACCATGTCTGCCGCGGGAGTTCGTCCCGGCCTTGCCGTTGTTCTGGTCGGGCACAATCCCGCGTCGGAAATTTATGTACGCGGCAAGGTGAAGGCCAGCGAAGAGGTCGGCATCTACAGCGAGCAGCATACGCCGCCTGAGACTTCGACTACCGCCCGACTTCTCGCGCTGATCGAAGACCTCAACCAGCGCGACGAAATCGACGGCATTCTGGTGCAATTGCCGCTGCCTTCGCAAGTTGACTCGAAGCGCGTGCTGATGGCCGTCGATCCCGCGAAGGATGTGGATGGGTTTCATCCAGTCAACGTCGGTTTTCTCTCCACGCAGCGTCCCGGCCTGGTTCCCTGTACGCCCGCAGGAGTGATCGAAATCCTGACGCGAAGCCAAATTCCGATAGTGGGCCAGGAAGTGGTAGTCGTTGGCCGCAGCGACATCGTCGGCAAGCCCGTAGCAATGCTGTTGCTCAACGCCAATGCCACGGTGACCGTCTGCCATTCGAAGACGCACGATCTGCCTTCCGTTTGCCGCCGCGCCGATATTCTGGTCGCCGCCATCGGACGAGCCGGTATGATCACTCGCGACTTTGTAAAGCCGGGCGCAACCGTAATCGATGTCGGCATGAATAAGGTGACCGATCGCGCAGAATTCCAACGCCTGTTTGCCGGCAACGCTAAGCGCGAGGAAACTTTTCGCACGAAAGGCTCGACGTTGGTGGGCGATGTCCATCCCGAAGTTGCTGAAGTGGCGGGAGCGCTAACGCCGGTGCCGGGCGGCGTAGGACCGCTGACCATCGCAATGCTGATGTACAACACGGTGAAAGCGGCGAAAATGCGCAGAGGCAGTGGCCAACTACTAGCTGCGAAATGAAAACCATTTACCACGGAGCCACGGAGCCACGGAGAATACCTATTTCATACTTTTCTCCGTGTCTCTATGCCTCCGAGGTAAGGTTTTTCTGCCCGGGGGCACATTGCTCAAAGTCGGCCTAACCGGCGGCATCGCCTCGGGCAAATCCGCTGTCGGCGAGATGTTTGTTGCTCTTGGTGCTCACCTGGTCCAGGCGGACCGCATCGCCCACGAACTCATGCATCCGGGCCAGCCGGTTTACAACGAAGTGGTGCGTCACTTCGGCGGCGGCATCCTCAATCCCGACTTGAGCGTGAACCGCGTCAAACTTGCCGAAGCTGCCTTTGGATCGGCCAAGCCGTCTCCAGTCGCAACTTCCGGAACTGATTCGTCCGCATTACGCCCTTCGCGTATTGGAGAATTGAACCGCATCGTTCACCCGGCGGTGTTGCGCGCCCAGGAAGAGTGGATGGAGGAAATGGGCCGGCAAGATCCCCATGCTGTCGTCATGGTGGAAGCCGCGCTGATTCTCGAGGCGGGGGCGGCCAAACAATTCCATCGTCTTATTGTGGTCACTTGCAGTGATGAGCAACGCGTAGCCCGCTTTGCCGCCCGCCAAAAACTGCCGCTCGCCGCCGCGCGTGAAGAAGTCAAGCGCCGCATGGCCGCGCAACTGCCGGATGCGGAAAAAATCAAAGCTGCCGATTACGTGATCGACAATTCCGGCCCGCTTGATCACACACGAGAGCAGGTGGAACAAATATGGAAAGCTCTTCGCGCCGGAGTGTAACTCGCTCGAAACACATGAAATCGTCTGCCCAGCGTGATCGAATGGGCGAAATCGATGCTTGCTCCCTGAACATTCGCTAGAATTGATCCTGGATATTTTTTATGCGAATCATACGACCTGCACTTCTGGCTCTGGTAATCGCCGGCGGTTTTTTCTACTTCACCACCTGGCGCTCGAATTCGTCGAATATTCTTCACTCCGGGGACTGGCTGAGTCATCCGGCAAACGTGGAAATTACGGAGGCCGCCGGCAATGAAGGGCTCGACAGCGAAGAGCAGAACAATATTCTTGTTTATCGCAAGAATATTCCCTCGGTAGTAAACGTGACTTCGCGCGCCATGGCCTTCGATTTTTTCAACGGGCTGGTGCCGCAGGAGGGCCAGGGATCGGGCTTCGTTATCGATAAGGATGGTCACATCCTCACCAACTACCACGTCGTCGCCGACGCGCGCCAGGTGGAAGTCACCCTGCACAATCGCAAAAAATATAAGGCAACGGTTATCGGTACCGACCCAGGGCACGACCTGGCTGTGATTCAGATTAAGGCACCCGAGCTGATTCCCGCCGTGCTCGGCGACTCGCGTAATTTGCAGGTTGGGCAAAAAGTGTATGCCATCGGCAATCCCTTTGGTCTGGCCGGAACAATGACGCGCGGTATCGTCAGCTCCATTCGTCCCGTACGTGAACCCAATGGCGCAACCATCGACGAAGCCATTCAAACCGACGCTGCCATTAACCCCGGCAACTCCGGCGGCCCCCTGATGAACTGGCACGGCGAAGTGATCGGCATCAACACCATGATTCTCTCGAGCGTCGGTCAGAACTCCGGCGTAGGCTTCGCCATTCCAATTAACACTGCGAAGGCCGTGCTCAACGATCTGATGACGCTGGGCCGGGTGCGGCGTCCAGCGCTGGGCGTACGCACAATTCCGATCAATTCAGAGCTTGCCGATGAAATGGGATTGCCGGTCGATTATGGTCTGTTGATCGTGCAAGTTATTCCCGGCGGCTCCGCAGACCGGGCTGGCCTGCATGGCGGCACGGAACGCGCCTATCTCGGCAGCACCCTTATTATGCTGGGCGGAGATTTGATTGTGGCCATCGACGGCGAAAAAGTGGAAGACGAAGACACGCTGGCGGAGATGATGAATAACCATCGCGCCGGAGATATGGTGAAGGTGACAATCTACCGCAACAAGAAAAAGATAGATGTGAACGTGTCACTGGCCGAAGCGAGAGAGCAAGTGTAAAACAACGTAAAGATTCTTTCGAAGAGGCCTTCGCACAAGCCGGAACCCAAGTTGTCAAAAATTTGTAAAATTATTCCTTGAACTTCTACTGCTGGTCATAGTAGTATCCGTCCGCTGTACGGTGGAACGATCTTGCGTCCGTACGGTTCTGCCGCGGAAATATCAGCGTTTTTGGCAATATCTTCGCCTATCGTTTTTTGAGTGTGGTTCAATCATTCTGATTTGGTGCCGAGGAGCCCGGCCATGCGCGTTACGAGGCGTTTGCAGATTCGCACCCTCTCCCAGTTTGCTACGTCACTTTCTGCTGTCGCGTTGTTTCTTGCAACCATCGTTCTCACGTGCAGCCAGCAGGCCAACGCCATACCTGCCTTCGCGCGTAAGTATGGTTTGCGCTGCTCCGCCTGTCACGAGTCGTGGCCGATGCTGAATTACTTTGGACAAAAGTTCAAAGACAACGGCTATCAGCTGATGAACGACCGCGACGCACCGATCTGGCAGAATCCCGGCTACTGGCCGGTCACCTTCCGCATGACACCCATCTGGCATCGCTATAGCGTGGGTAAGGAGCTGGTCGATACCTACTCTGCCGGCAGCACGACCCCGACAGGCTCGGCGGTGCAACGGCTCACCACCTCCGGGTTTGACCTTAGCGGCCTTGACTTCCACACTGGCGGCACACTGGAAAAGAATTTTTCGTTTTACCTGCTTCCATCGTCGGATCCCACCGGCGCCTTCCACTTTGAAACCGTCATGGCCCGCCTGGATAATTTATTCGGCAGCCCATGGCTGAACGTGAAGCTCGGCAAGTTCGAACTCGACAACCTGCTTTCCGAAAAACGCATTCTCACGCTGACCGCCAACGGCGGCATCTATCAGCTTTACCATTTCATTCCCACGGGCGACGGCAACATCTTCGGCCAGATGGGAGACAACCAGCTCGGCGTGGAAGTGTTGGGGCACTCCTACAACGATCGCACTCGCTACTCCGCCGCGATCCTTAGTTCCAACGATGGAACTACTCAGTTGCCCTACGGCAACGCGTACACCGGCTTCTTTACCGCAAGCCAGGCGTTCGATACCGGCAGAGCTGGCGTGCAGCGCATTGGCTTCTATGCCATGGTCGGCGAGGCTCCAACCACGTGGCTCACGCAGACTGGACCGAGCGGATCGACCATTATTCCCGGTTCCGGAATTGGCAATAAACCATTCAGCCGCGAGGGTTTTGTTGGACAGTTCTACTTCGGCCAACATGTCGATCTCACGGTTATCACCCAACACGGCGAGGACAATGCCTGGTTCGGCCAAGGCTATGGCGACTTCATCGATGGCATCGCTACCGCCAACAACACGACTGGCTCTACGCTCCCCGTCGGAGCGCAAAATCCTACGTGGAACGGTGTTCTGTTCGAGCCTCACTACGTCTACAGCCCGCAATTGATTTTCATCGGACGCTACGAAACCTTGCGGATGTCGCAGCAGGCCAATGGAGCGGGATATACGGGGGTTGGACCTACCGGAATCATTGGTCCATCGCCTTCGAATTTAGGCAATCTATCCACCTACACCATCGGCTATCGCTACAATCCGTTTATGACCAGCCGGGCCGGCTTCGCGTGGCACAACGAATACAACTGGCTGCACCAGGATGGAATAGGCCCGTCGCTTGGGCTGACGAGCGCCAACCTGAACACCAGCGAATTGCTGCTGGGATTTGACTTCGACTTCTAGCGTTGATTCAAAAGGGTTGATTCAAAAAGGAATTCCAAAAGGGATTTGACGAGGAAAAGACATGCGGACAAATTTGCGGAAGTGGTCGCTACTATTAGGCGTGGCTGTGGCTTTACCGCTTACTTCGTCGGCGCAACTTACCAACCAGGATATTAACGTTCGCAATGGCATTGAATCCCACGTCGGCAATATCACCGGCCATGTCAAGGATGCCAAGAGCAGCTATCGTCGCTTCTGTGTCGGCTGCCATGGCACCCTGGGCGATGGAAACGGCGAGAATTTTCCCTGGGTCGATCCCAAACCCCGTGACTTTCAGATGGGCGTATTCAAGTGCCGCTCTACTCCGACCGGAACACTGCCCACCGACGAAGATCTCTTCGACACCATCGCGCGGGGTATGGATCGCTCGAACATGCCGCAATGGAGCCAGCTTACGAAACAGGAGCGAGCCGATCTTGTCGCCTACGTGAAACATTTCTCTCCGCGCTGGACAAACGAAAAACCGGGAACTCCAATCGTCATTCCAGCGGAGCCGGAAGTAACGCCCGAGCGCATTAAAGCGGGCCGGGATGTCTTCGCCAGAGTGCAATGCTGGAAATGTCACGGTGTGCAAGGCATGGCCAATGGGCCCTCGGCGTCCACGCTTACAGACGATCTCGGCCGGCCGATTCTGCCCTTCAATTTCACTGAAGGCGCCCGGCCTAAATGCGGCGACACTGATAAGGACATTTATCGCATCTTTATGACCGGCCTCGATGGCACTCCGATGCCATCCTATGCCGACAACATCAAGCCCGATGAGGCTTGGGATCTGGTCTTCTATCTCCGCACTTTCATGTCTCAGCACAGCAAGGAAAAAGACATGGCGAAAAGCCTCGGGCTGAAACCAGTGGATCCAAATGCGCCTGCGGGCCAACAATAGTAATCGCAATGGCATCGCAAGCCGATCATTCAGGCAGGTGGGAGTAACCAAGGAGAGTGATTTTATGAGAAATGCACCCAAACTCGCAGTAATACTATCGGCGGTAGTCTTGATATCTTGTGGCGCGCTCATTCTTAGCCAAAACGTCAGCGCCGCAGGGGAAGGCAAAATCACCGGTTCGGTCAAACTCGATGGCGCGGCGCCGCACATGAAGGGCATCGACATGTCGAAAGATCCCTACTGCTCCAAGGCCCATGCCAGCGATCCGGCTCACCTGGAAACCGTGGTAGTCGGCTCAGGTAACGGATTGGAGAATGTTGTTCTCTACATCTCGGACGGCTATAGTGGCCCCGCCACTGCATCGACAACCGTTCCCGTCTTCGACCAGAAAAACTGCATGTACACGCCGCACGTGCTGGCGATGGACGTGGGCCAGAAGTTCGATGTAAAGACCAGCGATCAAACCACGCACAACATTCATCCTCTTCCCAATCCCATGACGGGCAACATTCCATGGAATCAGTCGCAACCGCCAGGAGCCGCACCCGTGGAGAAGAGCTGGAAGTCAGAGGAAGTGATTCCGGTGCAGTGCAACATTCATCCCTGGATGCATGGCTGGTTTGTCGTAGTGAAAGGTCCGTATGCGACCACGGATGGCAGCGGCAATTACACTATCGAGAATGTTCCCCCCGGCAGTTACACCGTGACTGCGTGGCAGGAAGAATATGGCAAACAAACGCAGAAAGTGACCGTGGCATCCGGCGGTGCAGGCACGGCCAACTTCACGTTCAAGGCCAAATAGAAGTTTGCGTTATAGCTTGATCCATCCATGAATCGCCGCAGTCCATGCTGCGGCGATTCACAATTAAGGCGAATCCGCCCCAGGACGAGGCGATATGGCAAAAATCCTCGCGGTAACCATCGTAGTGATTGCAATTGCTTCGGCAATTCCGATTGTGATGCACATGTGGCCCCTGCCGCAGGACATTTCGACGCACGGCCACATCATCGACGAGCAGTTTGCCGACACCATGGTCGAAGCCGGAATCTCTTTCCTCGCCTCGCAATTTCTCCTCGCTTTCTTCATCTGGAAATTCTCCAATCCCAATCCCGGCGGAAAAATTAAAAGCTTCCCCGGCGGCGCGACGGGACTCGTCATCGCGGCTTTCTTATTGGTAGGCACTGAAGTGTTGGCGCTGGGGGCATTCGGCGCTAAGGCCTGGGCGGGCGTCTATCTCACTCCGCCGGGAGCCGGCGCACTTCCCATTCAGGTGCAGGCCGGGCAATTCGCTTTCTACTTCCGCTATCCCGGTCCCGATGGTACATTCGGCCCGCTGCACCCCGATCAAATCAGCGAAGCTAATGCCAATTTCTTCGGCCTCGATACCACGCATGATCAAGATTCCAAAGACGACATCGTCACCGCCGAAATGGCGATTCCGGTGAACCACGAAATCCACCTGCTGATGCATTCGAAAGATCTCGGACATTCTTTCTACGTCCCCGAATTGCGGGTACAGCAGGATTTCGTCCCCGGCCTCGACGTCTCGATCCATTTCACCGCAACGAAAATTGGCAAGTACGAAATCGTCTGCACGCAACTCTGCGGCCTTGGCCACTACAACATGAAAGCTTATCTGGAAGTGAAGTCGCAGGAAGATTACGACGCCTGGCTCAAACAGCAGGCGGCGCTGCAATAGCTGTAAAATGAGGGGCGTTATAGCCCTGAAGGACTGCCCGGAGAAACTACCATGCACGATATGTCTGCTCACGCGGTACACCACGGAGCTCCTACCAGCTTCATCCGCAAGCATATCTTCAGCCTCGACCACAAAGTCATCGGCAAGCAATACTACGCGCTGGCACTGGTCGCAGCCGTAGTCGGCATGGTTCTCTCGTGGCTCATGCGTATTCATTTGGGATGGGGCAGTTTCGCAATCCCGGGGCTGCATTTCCTTTCCAAAACCGGCGCTCCCGGCGATGTGATGACGCCCGAGTACTATCTGCAACTCATGACGATGCACGGCACAATCATGGTCTTCTTCGTCCTGACTACGGCCCCGTTTGCAGCGTTTGGAAATTTCTTTCTTCCCATCCAAACCGGTGCGGAAGACATGCCTTTCCCGCACTTCAACATGATGTCGTTCTGGGTCACTTTCGTAGCGTTCTTAGTGATGGTCTCGGCATTCTTCGTTGGAGACGGCCCCAGTCTCGGTGGCTGGACACAATATGCCCCGCTCAATTCGGTAGGTACGGTCGCTGGTCCAGGCCAGGGCATGGGCGTGGTTCTCTGGATGGCCTCGATTGCCATCTTCTGTATTGGACAGCTACTCGGCTCGCTGAATTTCATCACGACCACGCTCGACATGCGTTGCAAAGGCATGTCTCTCATGCGTCTTCCGCTCACCGCGTGGGCGTGGTTCATCACCTCGGTCATGGGCCTTACGGCCTTCGCGGTTCTGATGCCTGCCTGCATTCTCGCCATTCTCGACCACGTCGCCGGTACGAGCTTCTTCGTCGCATCCAATCTCGTGTTCAATGATCAGGTCTTGCCGCACCAAGGAGGATCGACGTTACTCTGGCAGCACCTCTTCTGGTTCTTCGGACACCCAGAGGTCTACATCGCCATCGTCCCCGGCTTGGGCATCGTCTCGCATGTTCTTATCACCAACATGCGCCGGCCCATGTTGAGCCATCGCGTTCTCATTTATTCCATGGGTGCGCTGGCGGTGCTTAGTTATATGGTCTATGGGCATCACATGTTCGTCAGCGGAATGAATCCCGTCTCCTCGCTGGCGTTTTCATTCCCTACGCTAATTATTACGATCCCCTCCACTATCGTCGTTCTGATTTGGCTCGGCAGCTTGTACGGCTCGAAATTGCGAATCAATTCCGCATCGCTGTTCTCCCTCGGTTTCATCTCCATGTTCATAAGTGGCGGCATCAGCGGATTTTTCCTCGCGCAGCCCTCCCTCGACATCCTGCTGCACGCGACTTATTTCGTAGTCGGCCATTTCCATCTGGTGATGGCGGTTGCCGCCATGTTCGGCATCTTCGCCGGAACTTACTTCTGGTTCCCGAAGATGACCGGCCGCATGATGAGTGAGCCGCTTGGCAAACTCCACTTCTGGTTGAGCTTCGTCGGGGCCTACTGCATCTTCATGCCCTTCCACTATCTGGGGATGGCCGGGAACGTCCGCCGCTATCAGGCTTTCACGGACGATTATCTGATCCCGCTGATTCCGGTTCACAAGTTCATTACGATAGCTGCGCTGCTCACCGGCCTGGCGCAGATCATCTTTGTCTACAACCTGATCTATAGCCGCTTCAAAGGCGCGCCGGCTTCGGATAATCCATGGGAAGGCACTTCACTCGAGTGGAGTACCGCGACGCCTCCGCCGCACAACAATTTTGGCGATCACATGCCAGTCGTTTATCACGACCCTTATCAATACGGCGTGGAAGGGGCAAGCGCCGACTACATTATGCAAACGTCGACGGAGAAAGCGCATAGTCCAGACGAGGAGAAATGACAAGGAGATCGTGGAAGAGCGTGCTTTAGCGCCGCGTCAAGGAGCAAATAAGAAGGGGCTTTAGCCCCCCCGGGGTCCGCAGTATGGCAACCATAGTTCACGAACCGCCAAAAATCGAACGTATCCCGAGCCACGACTCCGGCAATGGTGGATGGCGTAATCTCGTCCCTGCCGGCGGCGACCTGCGGCGCGTGAAAGATCCATCCCCGGCCCCGGCGAGCACCGGCATCTGGGTCGGCCTGGCGGGGATCACCATGACGTTTGCCGCCTTTACCAGCGCTCTCATTGTTCGCCAGGGCGGCGCGTCCGATTGGCAGCATTTCACGCTTCCGCCAATTCTCTATCTGAATTCGTTAGTCATTATCGCCAGCAGTGTTGCGCTGGAAATCGCACGCCGCCAGATTGCTGCGTTCATGACGACTGCGAAAACTCAGCAACGCGCACCCGCGGGCTGGCTGTACGCAACTCTTTTCCTCGGACTTCTCTTCGTAGCCGGACAAACCTTCGCCTGGCTGCAACTGAAATCGCAGGGCCTCGGTCTCGCCACTAACGTGAGCTACTCCTTCTTCTATGTTCTAACCGTGGCCCACGCGATCCACCTGCTTGGCGGCCTCGGCGGCCTCGTCCGAGTAATAAGCAAGCTGGGTAACTCGACATTAAAACGCAGCACTCTAAACGCCACAGCGCTCTACTGGCACTTCATGGGCGCGCTTTGGCTGTATTTGCTTTTGTTGCTGTGGATGAAGCTCTAAAGAAATCGCAGGAGGCAACGTGAGCCAAGCTGACTTAACCATGGGGCATTCCGCAGCGCACTCCCCGGCCATGGCCGAGCCGACATTTTCTGTCCCAGCAAAAAAGATGGCGATGTGGCTGTTCATCATCGCCGACACGGCTACCTTCGCCGGTTGCCTTGTAGCCTATGGCTTCATCCGCAACGCAACGCCTGACTGGCCGCGTCCTTTTCACAGCATCACCAACGTAGCCCTCATGACGTTCATCCTGCTCACCAGCAGCCTGACTATGCTGATCGGCGTGCGCGCGGCCCAGCAAAACAACAAATCCGGCGCCTTCCGCTGGATGATGATTACGGCCGGCCTCGGAATTCTTTTCGCCGTCCTTCACATTCGTGAATGGTTCGGCATGTTCGCCGAAGGCGCAACGCTCTTTCACAATCCGTGGGGCACGCCGCTGTTCGGCAGCGCTTTTTTCAGCATCACCGGCCTCCACCTGCTGCACGTTACCGGAGGCGTAATCGCCCTGATCGTGGTGGGCGTTCGTTATCTGGGCGGCCGCTACAAGGCTGATGACCTCGAAGTCACCGGGCTCTACTGGCACTTCGTCGATCTGGTCTGGATGTTCGTAGTGCCGTTGGTGTATTTGATGAATCTGGCCCACTAACCTCGAAGGACTTTGTAAGAGCAGGAACTAAGGAGAAAGAAATGGCAGCCGAAGCGCACCAAAGCGGTGGAATAGGAAAAGACGTAGCCATCTACATCTGCCTGTTAGCCCTCGCAGCCGTCCAATTCGTAATTGCCCGCCAGGACATTACCGCGTCTCAAATGTTCGTGCGTATGCTGTCCGTTGCCATAGTTGAAGGCGGATTGGCGCTGCTTTTCTTCATGCACCTCTCGGAGAATCGTGGCTTGATGTGGTTTGTGGTGATCTTTACCGTAGCCATTCTACTGGGCCTACAATATGGATGGACCGATAGCTACCGCCTGATTGATGGCGTACCGTGGGCCAAGTAAAAATGCTCATTGCACCGCAAGGTGGATTTTGGGTGGTGGCGCAGCGCTTTAGCGCTGCGATAAGCGAATGAACTGGAAGTGGATCACGATTCTAACCATCGCAGCTGGAGCCATCCTGCTGCTCACGCCATCAGCGTCTGCCCAAAACTGCGCCCTCTGCTATACCCAAGCCGCATCTTCCGGTACGCGGATGATTCAAGCCCTTAAAAGCGGAATCCTCGTCCTGATCGCGCCTCCAACACTAATGACCCTCGGGGCAATCGTAGTCTGCTACCGCAAACGCAACCAGACGCGCGAAGACTCCGACAACTCCCCCGACTGGTAATCTTACTAAGCAGGACTGCCGTGTTGCAGCTCTTTCGACTTCAGCGCCAGCCCACGAGCCACCGATGTAAACTCATTCCCGCCGCGAATGCGCCCGCTTCCAAAACGATCCTCGAAAATACGGCGCACCGCCGGCACAAACGAAGAGCCGCCAGTCAGAAACACCATGTCTACATCCTTGCGATTTGCGCCCGAGCTGCTCAGCAGGGAATCGACGCACTGGGCAATCTGTTCGAGTTCTTCGGCAATCCATTCCTCGAACCGATCCCGCCGCACTGTGGTCTTCAGATCGACAGATCCATCGTCAAAACGAAATTCCGCAGCCGTGTCGTTCGACAAATCACACTTGACCTTTTGCACCGCGCGGTGCAGATAAAATCCCAAGTCCTGTTTTATAAAGTAAAGGAGCGCCGCAATCTTTTCCGGCTCGAGCGATTGCGCATGCACACTCTTCAGCATGTCCAACACTTCTTTCGATCGCAACAGCGAAAGATGATGCCAGCGTTCCAGGCGTATATAAACCCAGTTCGGAACGGTCAGAATCTTTCCCAGCGACCGCAACTGCGATCCCATGCCTAGCTCCGGCGAGATTACATGCCGGATGATCTTCGCATCGAAAGCGTCTCCAGCGATGCCAACACCGGCGTTGCCGATGATGCCACTGCCGGCTGTTCTGCTTTTTCCGCGAAATGTTGGCCCCACTCGAATCAGCGAAAAATCGCTGGTACCGCCGCCAAAATCTCCAATCAGGATGAGTTCATCGTGATCGAGGGTCGATTCGTAATAGTAAGCGGCGGCAACCGGCTCCATCTCGAACTGCACTGACTCGAAACCCGCAGACTTAAACGCCAGCTTCAGCCGCTCTTCCGCGTAGCTGTCATCTTCGTTCTTGTCAGCTCCCGCAAAGTGCACCGGACGCCCCGCCACGGCCGACTTTATGCTCACCCCGAATTGTTTCTCGGCTTTTTCGCGTAGGTCTCTAAGAATCCGCGCCACCAGATCCTCAAGAGTTTGGTGCCGTCCGAAAACATCGGTGCTGTGTAGACTTCGGCTGGTAAGAAATGACTTCAGCGATTGGATGAGCCTGCCCTTCGTGTCGGCAGCGAGATAATGCTCAATTCCCTCTGGGCCCGTCCACGATTTCAACTTTCTTGCACCGTGCTCTTTCAGTTGCTCAAGATAGAGCAACGATCGATAAGAGTCGGTGAAACTTTCCATGTAGGGGAAGCTGGCAAGCTGCACGTTCCCCGCTTTGTCCGCGAGGGCAATGGAACTGTTGGTCGTGCCAAAATCTATGCCGATCGCGTTACTTTTTATAAACCACCCCACCCTTCATCACAAACGAAACATTGGCTAAAACCGAAACATCCTGTAACGGATCTCCCGGTACAGCGACCACATCGGCAAAATATCCCGGCTCCAAAGCTCCTATCTGCCCATCCCATCCCAGCAGTTTTGCCCCATGCAACAAATCGGCCTGCAACACCGCGAGCGGAGTCATCCCATACTTCACCATCAATACAAATTCGCGCGCCTGTGTTCCATGCGGAAACGGGCCCACATCCGATCCCACAGCCATCGGCACGCCTGCAGCAACCTGCTTGCGAAATTCCTGCACCTTCACATCCAGCATTTCCCGCTCATGCGCAGCTTGTGCCTGCGACTCGGCATGGTTGGCAAAATATTCAAAAATGGTAAAAGTAGGCACGGCAAAAATCTGCTGCTCTCGCATTAGCCGCATCGTTTCATCGCTCAGTTGATTCGCATGATCGATCGACGCCACACCGGCCTGCGCCGCAAACAAAGTTCCCGGCTCACCCGTAGCATGAACCGCGACGCGCTTGCCCAACCGCGCCGCCTCCTGTACAGCCGCACTCAATTCCACTTCCGTGTACTGATAAATCGTGGAAAACTTTCCGTCCTTCACCACATCCGGACCAGTCTCGTAAATCTTGGTGAAATCCGCGCCTTCCTTATATTGTTCGCGCATCACCGCGGTTAATTCATCTTTATTGTTCGCATAATCGGCATTGGGCAAAACGTGTTGTGCCGGATTGAACTTGATCGCATCTTCATGGCCGCCCAAAATGTTGATCGCGTTCCCGCTCATCCTCATGCGCGGTCCCGGCGACAAACCGTCATCAATTGCATTGCGCACTGCTGTATCCGCCGATCCTGCGCCTTCAGTTCCCATGTCCCGCTCAGCCGTAAACCCGGCCATCAAATCATCGCGGGCCGCGAACAGAGCCTGAATCGTGCGCTGCGGCACCGATTCTTCCACCGTCTGTAAATCCTCAGCCCCGGGATGCAAAAACAAATGCACGTGGGCATCGATCAAGCCGGGCATGAGCGTACGATCGCCGAGATCGATTACCTCCACTCCGTTGGGATGTTCCACCGACGTACCGATTTCCGCGATCTTCTCGCCTTGCACCAGAACTTCGGCAGGCTTCACGATCCGGCCATTTTTTATGTCGAGCATTCGGGCGGCGTGGAGAACAATTGGATGTGCAGGGTTTTGTGCGGGAGTTTGAGATAGGCCGTAGGAGGAGAGAAGAATCGTAGACAGAAGCAACAACGATAAGTCGGATTGTTTGGTCATGGTGGACCTGGAATTTATTTTAGGCTGCTTCGACGGCGACTTAGTTTAGTTCAATGCCGATGGCCTGCGGAAAAAATATGGGGCTAAAGCCCAGCTCGTTTTTTGCTCGCATTGCGCGGCGCTTAAGCGCGGCTCTTTCACGGTGGTCCCTTGCGGAGTAGCGCTGCCGCTCGCTTTCATTTTTGCCGCTCTTCGGCTCTCGAGCTATTTCGCTTTTGAGAAATCTTCCACAGCGAACAGCTGCCCGTCACGCTCCACGACCCCGACGCCAATCGAATCCGTGTCCGAATCCAAAATATTCGCTCGATGCATCGGAGAATTCAAAAACTCCGCCGCAATCGCTTCCACCCTTGCTCCCAAGCACACATTTTCGGAAAGCGAACTGAACTTCGCTCCCGCCTGCGTTGCACGCGCCGCCATGCCCGGCTCGCCCGGAAATCCGTGCTGTGCGTCGCCGTGCTCGGCCATCACCCGCGCATGTTTCCGTGCCGCAATGGCCAGTTCATTGCTCCACCGCAAGCCGGGCAGACCCTGTTTTTCCCTTGCTCGGTTCACTGACTCCAGCAGCTTCAACTCCGCCTCACTACGGCCACTCTGCGCTTGCGCCTGCAAAGCGATTGAAGATGCGACAGCAACGAACAGCATCAATGAAATAAAAACTCGCATAACAAGAATTCCTGTGGGGACGGCCGCCTTCGGCGTCCCAAACTCAAATCTCACTTTATTTCACCGGCTTCGGCTCCTGTGCCGGCTTCTCAAACCTTGAATCATCCACCGGCAAATTCTCCTTCACATCGCTTACTTGAATCGTGAATCTTCCGCCCGCCCGCGCCAGCGTCCAGCGAAACGGAATCCTTACTCCGCCCGCGTCGCGATAATCCGCATAATCGATCTGCGTCGGCATCCGCCCCAGCGGGGTCTCGCCAAACCGCACCAGTCTTACCAACAATCCGGATTTCTCATCAAAATAAAGCCGCAGCGGAGTCTTGCCCTCGCGCTGTCCCACTACAAAATAAGCGTCGCTATCCCCGATCTTCTCCGTCCCGCGAACTTCCGCTTTGCTGAACAAGTCTTTCAAGTGCGCCGCAAAGTGTAAATCCGCATCGATCGAGGCCCCGTCAATATCCGGACCATGCATGCCATGCATCGGACCTTTGGGTGAGCCTAACCATCCTTCATGCCCGTTAAATCCCGTAACGCTGTCCCCATCCGGAGTATGCGTAATCGAAACCCGTTTGTCCGGATCTTTCGAATAAATATCAATTGGCACATTCCGGTCGCCGAACGTAATCGTCCCCTTCATTACCCGGCTGTTAATCTTCTCTACCGCAGCCGCGCCACCAACCGCCTTCAAATATTTATCAAACAACTCTTGCGCGGGCGGCCCAGCCGCGTGGTGTTCCTCCTCATCGGCAGGATGCATTTCTGGCATCTCCGCCGCCATCACCACGGGTATGCCCACCGGATGAGCATTTCCCTGATGGCACGTGTAACAAGTCACCTCACGATGCCCTTCAAAATTGTCTTTATTAATGGCAAACATCATCTCCATCATCTTGCGCGCCGTTTGCTTGGGCTTCTTGTCGTCTTTTTCGAATGCTCCCTGTACATGGCAGAACTCGCACTCTTTGCCCAAGGATGCAGTAATGAACTGCATTGCCGGAATCAAGTCATCGGCTGGAATATCTTTGAGAACCTGAATATTTTTAAACTGCTCGGCCGCAGTCTTCGGACCGGAAGTGCCAGTTTGAGCCGCGCCGGCCTGCGCCCTGGCATGATCGATCACGAATGTAGAAACAACTAAAACCATCGCCGCTCCGGACATTAATACCCGGTTTCTCCTCATCATTTATCCAGCCTCATGTGGAATCTCGAAAGTGTAGCAAATTGTTTCGGTGCTTTGTCATTCCGATAGCGAGCGAAGCGAGGGAGAAACCCACTGTTAGCAGGCAAGAAGCACATACTCACTGCCTCACAAAAAACTTCCACTTATCCATTCCCGCCGGAACGACTACATCAAAAAATCCCACCATCATCTCTTCCGACGTCTGATCGCCCCACGTCACCCATTTCTCCGGATCAGGATTATGCGGATTCTTCTTCGAATTGTCATACCATGCGACCGCACGCAACTTCGTGCCTGCCTTTAACAGGCGCGGCTCCGCCAGCTTATAACTCAACTGCCAGTGAAAGTGATAATTCACCCGAAGCAGAGTTTCCAACTTTCCATCGTCATGCACAATGTCATATTCAAAGCGTTTTCCACGCAAATGCATATGCGGAAACAAACTCAGCAGCGTGCAATCGTTTGGCAGCGTTCCCTGCACCTCCACGCGAAAATCTTCCGCCCTCGGCGGAATCATCAGCGCATGTTGATTTAATTGCAAAGTTATCACGCGCTGCTTTGGCGGCATCTTCGCAAATACCATCCCCACGCTACTCTCATCGTGCGCCGCTTCGCCGTTGGTTGTGTAGTGCATCTGAAAAACCAGATCCGATCCGGCTGGTACAAACTTCGCCATTCCATCCGCGAATTTATCCGCAGCACTTCCCGGCGCATACACCAGAAGCAAATCGCTGGTGGTCTCATGCGCCTGCCGTCGCTCTGTGGGATCACTCAAATCTGATGCGGTAAACGCTTCGCCTACGGGAGCATGTCGCAGCCAATCTGCACCCGGAGGCCGAATATATACCACCGCATGATGCACATGCTCCGGCGACGAAGGCCGCACCTCAACCATCTGCACCCAACGGTCCCCGGCAAATTGCGTAGGCACAATCTCGTATGTATACTCGACCTCACCATGCGCCGGAATGGGCACCGGCTTCGGCATCTTCACAACCACATCCGGCAGCGGAATATTCCATCCCTCGGTCCACTGACGTGGTGCAGGCGCATCGCTAATATTCCCCGCGGGAGCGCCAGCTTTATCCCACGCCGAAATCCTCGCAATCTCCTCAGCCGTTAACGAGGGATTATTGGCAAACTTTCCATACCGCGGATCGGCAAACCAAGGCGGCATCGCCTTCAATTCCACCGCAGCCGCAATCTTTCCCGACCATTTCCGCGCCTGCTCGTAAGTCACCAAAGCCATTGGCGCAGGTTCTCCGCTCCTATGGCAACTCTGGCAATGATTCTGCAAAATGGGAAGGACATCCTTGTAAAAGGTGGGAGTGGCGCTTTCAGCTTTTCGATCCTCTGGCAATAGCATCAACGCGGAGCAAAATATAACCATCAAACCAAGCGCAAGGGCGGTCTTAACGACTTGGCAAGCAATATCGATATTTCTAAACGCACCCGGGGACGATCCAATTCCCAAAGAATAACCCTGTATTCCTCGGTGTCCTCCGTGGTGAAGCTTCCCCAGCCATTGCCGAAGCGCCATCCAAAAATGCTACAGTAATCGCTCCATGTCCGCACCCGATTCCAAGTTCGTGCGCGCCTGTAAATCACAGGCAGTCGAGCGCACCCCAGTCTGGTTCATGCGCCAGGCAGGGCGTTACATGCCCGAATACCGCGCCGTGCGCAAACAATATTCGTTGCTCGAAATTTGTAAAAAGCCCGCGCTGGCTGCCGAAGTCACCATTACCGCCGCAGAAATTCTCCAGGTTGATGCCGCCATCATCTTCGCCGATCTTCTGCTTCCGCTGGAAGTCATGGGCCTGCCCTTTCATTTCTCGGCCGGGGAAGGCCCGGTCATCGAAAAGCCGATTCGCAACGCCGAAGATATCGCCCGCCTCCGTACCGACCGCGCAGCGGAATTAGGCTACGTATCCGAGGCCGTAGGCCTGGTGGCAAAACACTTCGCCGAAACAATCCCGGTAATCGGATTCTGTGGAGCTCCCTTCACCCTGGCGAGTTACATGATCGAAGGCGGCGGCTCACGCCATTATCTCCACGCCAAAAAAATGATGTACAACTCTCCTACCGCCTGGGACGAGTTGATGCGCAAGCTGGTCGAAGTCACCACCGAATATTCCGCCGCGCAAGTTCAGGCCGGAGCCGACGTTATCCAAATCTTCGATAGCTGGGTTGGCTGCCTGAGCGTAGACGATTACCGCCGCTATGTTCTTCCGCACGTTACGACAATGGTGAAGCGCCTGCAAAAAACTGGCGCGCCCATTATTTATTTTGGCACGGACAGCGCCACGCTCCTGCCCGCGATGAATGAAACTGGAGCCAATGTAATCGGCCTGGACTGGCGCATCCCACTCGACCAGGGCTGGAGCACGCTCAACCATGGTTGCGCTGTACAAGGCAATTTGGATCCCGCGCTGCTATTCGCCGATTGGAAAGAATTGAAGTCGCGAGCTGAAAGTATCTTGCGTCAAGCCGCCGGACGCCCCGGCCACATCTTCAATCTGGGCCACGGCTTCCTGCCCGAGACTCCAGTAGAGAACGTAAAAAATCTCGCGCGCTTCGTGCAGGAATACTCCTTCCCGGCGTCCGGCTCCCGGAAGCCGGAACCGGGAAACCGGCTCCCATGATCCGCATCGCAATCATCGGGGGTGGCATCTCCGGGCTCTCCGCCGCATTCACGCTGGAACAACTCCGGAGCGAAATCCCAAACGACTACACTCTTTACGAATCTTCCCCGCATGTAGGCGGCGTGCTGCGCACGGAGCACATCGACGGCTGCGTAATCGAAGCCGGCCCCGATTCCTTCCTCACCGAAAAAACGTGGGCGACAGATTTCTGCCGCACCCTCGGTCTCGGCGATCAACTCATCACCTCAAACGACGCCGACCGCAAAACCTACATCCTCGTCAACGGATGCCTAATCCCGATCCCCGACGGCCTCATGTTCCTGGTCCCAACAAAAATCCTGCCCACCGCCTTCTCGCCTCTTTTTTCCTGGAGCACAAAACTTCGCATGGCGCAGGAATTTTTTCATCCTCCACTCGTCGCTGACTCCGATGAAAGCGTAGCCGCATTAGTCAATCGCCACTACGGGCCGGAAATGGTCGACCGCCTCGCCGACCCGCTGCTCTCCGGCATCTACGGCGGAGAAGCCACCAACCTCAGCGTCCGCGCCGTCCTTCCGCGCTTCGCCGAAATGGAGCGCACCTATGGCAGCCTTGGGCACGCCATGTTGGCCGCCCGGAAAAAAAGTCGCGCAAACCACCAACCGATCTTCACTTCGCTGAAGAACGGAATGCAGCAACTCGTCGAAGCAATAGCTTCCCAGCTCAACTCAACTTCAGTGCTTACAAATACTCCTGTGCAATCCATCCAGCCGGAAGCAAATGGTTGGACGGTTTCCTCTCCCGCAACCTCCGATAAATACGACGCCCTGATCTTGGCCACTCCCGCACATGTCACTGCAAAACTTCTTTCGAGCTCCACTTCCGAACTTTCCGCCGAGCTAGCCGCCATTGCTTACAGCTCTTCTATCACCGTAGGCTTGGGCTATGATCGCGAGGTCCGCCGCTCGCTCCCGCCCGGCTTCGGATTTTTGGTCCCACGCAGCGAAGGCAGGCAACTGCTGGCCGCAACTTTCGTCCACAACAAATTTCCCTGCCGCGCCCGCGATGACCGCGCAATTCTGCGCTGCGCCTTCGCCGGATCAAATGCGGAAAACATCTGGCATCTCTCCGACGACGCCATCATCCATCTCGTCCGCAACGAGCTACAGGGAATCCTCAACCTGCGCGCCACGCCGCTCTTTGCCCGCGTTTACAAATGGAAGTCTGCCATGGCTCAATACGGAGTGGGCCACGTGGAACGACTAGGCCGAATCGAGCGCCTGCGCCAGCAACTCCCGGGCTTGGCCCTGGCTGGCAACGGCTACCGAGGCATCGGCATACCCGACTGCATCCGCTCGGGCCAGCAAGCCGCCAAGCAACTCCTGCATCTCTAAGTTCTGTTGTAACAGTGTGGTCGGGGGCGCTGCGCCCGAAAATACGAAGAGAAAATTACTGCTGAGATTGGTGGGCCCTCCAGGATTTGAACCTGGGACCAATGGATTATGAGTCCACTGCTCTAACCGCTGAGCTAAGGGCCCAAATTGAAAGCAGGTAAATCATTCTACAGGACTGAGTGCGCGGTACAGAAACTTCGCGTGGAGCGGTTTGGCCGCCGGTGGCTGTTCTGGCAGCATGGGTTAAGACACGTTTTTTGGCCTTCAACCAAGTGATACGATTCGAGGATTGTGAAAACCATACTGCTACTTATTTGTTCCAACATCTTCATGACGATTGCATGGTACGGCCACTTGAAGCACCGTAAGGCTCCGCTTCTCGCCGCAATCGTCGTAAGCTGGCTGATTGCGTTTGCTGAATACTGTTTTCAAGTTCCTGCGAATCGGCTTGGCTATGGTGAATTCACGGCATTTCAACTGAAAATCATCCAAGAGGTAATCACTCTCTGCGTGTTTGTCGTCTTCGCATGGTTGTATCTCGGTGAAACTATCAAATGGAATCATGCCGTATCGTTCCTGTTTCTGATCGGCTCTGTGGCGTTTGCCTTCTGGGGGAAGCTGTAGTTTGGAAGCAGAAGGGGTCAATCACAGGCACAATTACTTAAAAGCCCCGCTAGACCGCGATTTTGATTAGTAGTCAGTTTCCTGTGGGAGTTACTGCATGCGAATTCCGAAATACTTACGATGCGCGGTTTTTGTCGGGTTGGTGGCATCGACGCTGTGGGCGCAGAAATTTGTTGCCGTGCCGCTGACCGATCTTGGCGCTGGCAAGTACAAGGGGTTTCAGGGCGGATTGTATGAAAACGGAACGAATGAGGTGCCGCACGATCATGCGGCTGACGGGCTTGCGCTGGCTGCACAGGTGAAACCGATTCGCGGGAATTTTGTTTTGCTGGCAATCGGTATGAGCAACACGGTGATTGAGTTCCGCGGATTTCAGGCGCTGGTGAACAGCGAAAATCGCGTGAACCATGCGACGATGGTGGTGTTGAATGGGGCGAAGGGATCGATGACCGGTTGCTTTTGGCGGTTCGCCACGGAAAATCCGATACTGGGCGGATGCCGCGCGCCGCGCTTCATTCATAATCAATACGACCGGATTCGCGATGAGGTGCTGACGCCCGCAGGACTGAGTGAAGATCAGGTGGAAGTGATTTGGGTCAACAATGCGAATCCCCGGCCAGATGTTGCCTTGCCTGCTTCCGATGCGGAGGCATATGTGTACGAAAAGCAAATTGGAGAGATGGCGCGGGCGGCGCGGGCACGATATCCGAATCTGAAGCTCATGTTTATTTCCAGCCGTATTTATGCAGGATATGCCAGCGTACCGCTGAATCCCGAACCGTATGCTTATGAGTATGGTTTTTCGGTGAAATGGTTGATCCAAGCGCAGATTGAGCAGATGCGCAGTGGGAAGGTGGATCCGATTGCGGGCGATCTCGATTATAAGAAGGGTGTCGCGCCGTGGATTGCGTGGGGACCATACTTGTGGGCCGATGGGACTGTCCCACGGACCGATGGATTGACCTGGAAGGCCTCGGAATTTCAGGAAGATGGTACGCATCCGAATAAGGATGGAGTGGATAAGGTCGCGCATTCGCTGGAGGATTTTTTTATGACTTCGGCGTACGCGACGTGGTTCAAGAAAATAGACAAATAAGGTTGCAGAATTGGGCGCGTCTTAGCTCTTTATCTGTATCCTTACAAAATCTTTATGCCCTGTTCGATACCATTCCGACTGTGCCACGCTTCACCGAGGAACGGATTAAACGGCTGTGCGGTGAAGCGATTACCGCTAAGACACAAGAGGACCTCGATTGCGTAATAAAAGAGCTTCGTATCGCTCTTGAGGAACACATCCGGCTGGCCAAAGAATCTTTAGAGTGCAGCGCCATCGCTCTTCCCTCGCTCAACTCCGGGAAGAGGAGGCGTGGCTAAAGCGATGCCCTGATACGAATTCTTTGTTCAAACTGCCCTAAATTTTGCCAAAAAATCACCCCAAGCAAGGCTCAAAGGTCCCATCCTAAGTTTCGTGGTTTCGAATCCTCTCGTTGCGCCGGTTGGGTTTTCATTGTAAATTCGAGCTAGGGCTTAGGAACTATCATGCGGTCGATCTCGAAGCGAGTTGCGTGGCTGTCGCTACTGCTGACGTTGTGGTCGGCATTTGCGTTTGCTGTGCACCGGCATTCGAGCCAGGATGAATCCACCACTTGCCAGGTTTGCGTTGCGGCGCACTCGGCGTCGCCGGCCAGTCCATCGGTTGCACCCAAGCCGGTATTTCGCCGAGTGGTTACGTTCCGACCGCAGGCCAGCCGCGCGAAACAACACCTCGCTATTTTTGCCTTATACGTTCGCCCGCCTCCAACCGTCTAAAGATCATATTCAAGCACAGGCCCGGTTCATTTTCTGGAACCGTTTTCTTTGATCTTTTGACCGAGAGCATCTCTCAATGAATCGAAAAGGCATTCCGCAGGGGCTAAAGCCCGGCAACTTATTGGCTTTAGACGGTACGGCTGAAGCCGTGCCTCCCGGTTTTTGCCGCGTGTCTTTGCCGAGCGGTTTATGAGATAGCTCCATATCTTATGGAGGAATCATGCGGGTTTTTTATCGGGAGTCGCAACGGGCGGCTCTGACGGTATTTTTTCTTTCAGCTTTAGGCTTATACGCATTCGCGCAATCGGGTGGTTCTTCCGGCACGGTGAGCGGCACGGTGCTCGATCCCACAGGCGCGGTGGTGCCTAATGCCACGGTGGAAATTCATAACCCGGTGAGCCATTTTGACCGGTCGGCTGCTACCGATGCTGCGGGGAACTTCAGCCTTCCAAATATTCCCTTTAATCCTTACCACATGACGGTAAGTGCGGAGGGATTCGCGAATACGGCGCAAGACGTGGATGTGCGGTCGGTGGTGCCAATTGCGGTGAAGATCAATTTACAAGTCTTAAGTTCCACCACAACGGTGACGGTGGAGGCGGGCGGAGATCTTGTAGAGAATGATTCGACCTTTCATTCCGACATCGACAGGAACTCGTTCGACAAGATTCCACTGGAGAGCGCTACTTCTTCTGTGAGTTCGTTAGTGACTCTTTCGACCCCGGGGATTGCCGCCGATTCCAACGGCTTGTTCCATGGACTTGGAGATCACGCGGAAAATTCGTTTTCGGTGGATGGGCAACCGATTACGGACCAGCAGAGCAAAGTATTCTCCAACCAAATTCCACTTGATTCGGTGCAATCGATGGAAGTGATTTCGGGCGCGCCACCGGCGGAGTATGGCGGCAAGACCAGCGTGGTGATTGTGGCGACAACGCGCTCGGGGCAAGGCGTGACGAAGCCGCATGGCAGCGTGTCGACTTCTTACGGGTCATTTGGATCTTCAAACATAGCCGCCGATGTGGCGTATGGCGGAAAGAATTGGGGAAATTTTATTTCCGCGAGCGGGCTGAACACAGGGCGATTTCTCGATCCTCCGGAGTTTACGGTATTGCACGACAAAGGCAACCAGGAAAATGTATTTGACCGCGTGGACTTTCAACTTTCCAGCGTGGATTCGATTCATTTGAATTTCGGCTACACGCGAAGCTGGTTCCAGACGCCGAATTCGCTGGATGCGCAATACGCAACCGCGTGGAGCGGGCTGGGCGGAGTGGATGCGCCGGATGTGAATAATTATGGCGGCGTTGCTCCGAATGGGACGATCGTCGGAGCGACCGATCAGCGATCGAAGATTGGAACGATCAACATCGCGCCTTCGTGGACGCGGCTGATGGGCGCCAATTCTGTATTTACGCTGGGCGCGTATGTGCGGCGCGACAATTACAACTACTACCCGAGCAGCGATCCGTTTGCCGATTTAGGACCGCCTAGTCTGCAGAGGCAATCGGTGGGGCAGTATCGGACGCTTACCAATGCCGGGCTGCGGTCGGATATTTCCCACGTTAAAGGGGTTCACAACATCAAAGCAGGCGTCACGTACGGTCAAACATTTCTCAATGAGAACGACACGCTGGGGATTGTCGATCCAACTTATAACGCACCTTGTATCGCTTTTTCCATCGATCAACAGCGATACGTTGCTGCGCCAGCGGCGGGAGTTACGAATCCCGCGCAGTGTACTGGCATCTACGAGCCGAACATCGCGAATAATCTTAATGCACCCGCTTCCGCGCTCTATCCGAACTTCAATCCGGTCTTGTTGCCTTACGATTTGACGCGCGGCGGAAGTTATTATGATTTTGTTGGCCACACCGACGTGAAGGAGCTTGCGCTTTACGTGCGGGACAACATCACGAAAGGAAACTGGTCGTTGAATCTCGGTTTGCGCGGGGATTTGTACAACGGCTTGACGATTGCGCGGCAGGCCGAGCCGCGCGTGGGAATCGCTTACAACGTTAAGAAGACGAATACAATTCTGCGGGTTTCCTACGCGCGCACGCTGGAAACCCCATTTAACGAGAACCTGATCCTATCCAGCGAAGGATGCAGCAACGCAGTTTTGTCGCCGCTGCTACTGTGCACGCCAGGAGCCACGGGACAGCTGAATCCGGGATTCCGCAACGAGTTTCATGCGGGACTGGAGCAGGCGTTCGGGAAATATCTGGTGTTTTCCGGCGAGTGGATTTCGAAATATACGCACAATGGATACGATTTTAGTGTGCTCGGGAATACACCGATCACTTTTCCGATTGAATGGCACAACTCGAAGATTCCGGGATATGCAGGGCGCGTGAGCGTTCCGGAGATTCATGGATTTTCGGCGTTGATGGTTTTCTCCAGCGTGGCGGCACGGTTCTTCCAGCCGCAGATTGGTGGGGCCGGTGCGACCGTTGCGACTTCCGCCGGACTTCCGTTCCGGATTGACCACGATGAAAAATTCAATGAGACTACGCATCTGCAGTATCAGCCATGGAAGCGCGGGCCGTGGATGGGATTCAACTGGCGGTATGACAGCGGGCTGGTGGCGGGAAATGCTCCATGTTATGGCGTAGGCGTGAGCAACGATTGTCCGCAATCGGCTACGCTGAACGGGCAACCGGCGGTGCTTTTGCAGGATGCTTTTGGCAATCCACTGAGTGCCGATCAGGAGTACGAAGCCGGGTTTACGTGCAACGGGGTTCGCGCGACGCCGACGGCTCCGCTGCCTTCGCCATGTCTGGCATCGCAATTTGGAACGGGCTTGATTAAAGTGCCGGCGATTGGGACGGAGAATGACGATCATAATCCGCCTCGGATCGCATCAAGGCAGCTGTTCGATCTCTCGGTGGGCCACGATAATCTTTTTCATGGGGAGAAATATAAATGGAGCGCACAGTTGACCGTCATTAACCTGGCAAACAAATATGCGCTTTACAACTTTCTCTCGACATTCAGCGGCACGCATTATGTGACGCCACGGACGCTGACGGCTGAGTTGGGATTTCATTTTTAAATGAAGCTGGTCGAGGCCGCTGCGGGCTCCCGCAGCGGCTAAAGCCGGATTTCTTAAATAAGTGCTTATCGCAGCGCTGAAGCGCTGCGCCACCCAAAGGCAGAACACCCCTAAAAGCAGAAACCCATTCAAATCAAAACCATTCAAAATCTAACCGCTAAAAATCGCCTACTCAAACTCTATAGCGCACTCAGTGCCGCTAGGTTGTTTCTTGGGATTGCCGAATAAAGGCTTGCAGGTTTGTTTCGAGGATATTCTTATTTGCTTCAGGCAGGTCGATGAAGCGAAAGGGTTGCAGCCATCCTTGGGTAGCCCACATAGGAAACAGCATTTCGGCTTTTTCGCGGATGGTAGTTTCGCCGAGATGGAAAATCATCTCCACTTTAAGTTTTTCATCGAGCGGCTTGTCGACGTTCAATAATCCGCCGGTAATGGAGAGCTGGTGCAATTTACCTCGGACCTGGCGGCGATTGGGTAATTGGACCAGTGCCAGGATGGAGCCGCGAAGCTTTACGCGAAACGGGCGCGGCGTAACAGTTGGCGCTTTGCCCGATGGGGCTGGGGCTACCGAGGGTTCTGAAGTTTGCGACATCGTTCTTCTATTATGGTGCCGGACGAATTACTCGACGAGGTTACGAAAGAACGGAAAGATGCAAGACCGTTCGCGTAAGTGGGAACGGTAAAGTTTTTTGGCTGCTTTGAAGCCTGGCGCGCGAATTTATCTGCTTCCGGCAGGCGTTCAGCGATGGGCGGAGGCGAGGTTATATGGCCACGCGGTTCTGCTCTTTTTGGCAGTACCAGGACTCGACCCGCTTGCGGCGGGGATCTTAGGATCCGCGGCGCAATTCCAATCTTCGGGCGGATCGGCGATACCCCACACATTGCCATGATTGTAGAGCGAGATGCCGATCAGGAAATATTTGCCGTCGTTGCCGAGAGGCAAACAGTTTGCCACGCGGCCGGACGCGGTTGTACCGTTAGGCAGATTGCCAAGCAGGACAGGGGTTTCAATGGGCAAGGCTTGCGATGCGCGCAGTCCGCAGCCTTGCGGGCTTACGACCAGAGCGACACATTGCGCCGAGAACGGATGCCTGCGATCCATGCTGGTGAGGAGCAATGAAATTTCTACGCGCAGGCGCGTGCTGCGGCGGGTTGTTTTGGGTGTGAAAACTTCCATCCGGGATCTCTCGAGTCCTTACGTCTAGTTTGACAGAAGCTGCACATCGGACGTCGCTAAGAAATTGCGTGGCATAGTGACGGAGGTAACCTGGGATCGAGGTACGTTGGTCCTGTTAAGATGCTCGGCATCTGTGAATCTCCCGACAAAATCTGCTTCCGACAATCCCGAATGGAAGTTGTTGCTGGCTGCGATTTCGGGTGTACCTTCTGACCGCGAACCTGTGCGGAACTTGCTCGACAAGCCGCCGGACTGGAATAGTCTACTGCGCCTTGCGGACCGCCATGGCGTGTCTTCGCTGCTTTATCAAAAATTTCTGAAACTTGCAGATGCCATTCCGGCAGCTGCACTGGCTTGGTTGAGTCAGGGTTATGAGCACAACATTCATAAATCCCTTTTTCTGACGCGCGAGTTGGTGCGGATTTTGGATTGCGCGGAGGGCTTGGGGATCACGGTTATTCCGTACAAGGGCGTGGTGTTGTCGGAGATTTATTACGGCGATATCGCGATGCGGCAGTCCGGTGATATGGATTTGCTGGTGCGAGTGCGGGATGTGGCGCGGCTGAAGGATGCGATTCGTGCGCTCGGTTACACAGAACGCGTGATGATTCCTGAGAATGCGGAAGCTCACTACATCAAGTCGGGATACGAGTGGACGTTCGATAGTGCGGCGGGGAAGAATTTGCTCGAGATCCAATGGGCGCTGCAACCGAGATTCTATGCCGTAGATTTCGATATGGAAAGATTGTTTGAGCGCGCTGTAGGTGTAACGGTTGCGGGGCGACGGATGAAAACGCCTTCGCCGGAGGATTTGTTGCTGGTGCTTTCTCTACATGCGGCGAAACATGTCTGGGCACGGTTGATTTGGCTTTGCGACATTGCGCAGATTTTGCAACGGGAGTTGGATTGGGAGTGGATACGGGATCAGGCGAAGAAGCTGGGGATTGAGAGAATTTTGCACGTCACTTTGATATTGGCAAATCGATTGGTGGAGGCGAAGGTTCCGGGGAAAATAGAAAGTGCAATTCAGGCAGATCTTGCTGCGGGGGAATTTGCACAGCAGATCGCTATTTCTATTGCCGGTGGAGTTGAGTACGAGGAACAGAAGATTTCGTATTTCCGTTTGATGATGGGGCTGCGGGAGCGGAAGATGGACCGAATGCGATTTTTCATGCGGCTGGCTTTTACTCCGGGGCCGGGGGAGTGGGAAGCGGTTCGGTTGCCGCAGGTGTTTTTTCCTTTGTATCGCATCGTGCGGATTGCCAGGCTGGCTGGAAGGTTTGTTCGAGAGTAGGAAATTTTCCGGAAAGTACGCAGGGGCTGAAGCCCTTAATCCAGCAGAAGTTTATCGCAGCGCTGAAAGCGTTGCGCCACCAAAAAGCTCCACATCCCAAAAGCTTTACATCATTATCCTCAACGGCTGGCTAAGCCTCCGGCCGTTTCACCGCCATCCATGGTGTAGACGTGGCCGGTGGCGTAGGCTGCGTCGTCGGAAGCCAGGTAGGCGAATAGTGCGGCTATCTCCTCCGGCTTGGCGTGGCGGCGTAGAGGAATTTTGCGGTTCACTTCGTCGAGCATGGCGTCGGTATATTCGGCGCGCTGCATGGGTGTGAGCACGTATCCCGGAGCGACGGCGCAGACGCGAATTTTGGGGGCGAGCTCCAGAGCCATGGAGCGCGTGAGTTCGATGACTCCGGCTTTCGTCGCGTTGTAGTCGGCATAGTAGGGATAGCCCATGATGCCGTTGGTGGAGGCGGTTTGCAGGATCACTCCACTGCCGCGCTCAGTGGTGTAATTTCCTATCATGTGGCGCGCGGCGGTTTGCGCGACATAGAAGACGCCAGTGAGATTGACGGCGATGACTTTGTCCCATTCTTCGGGAGTGATGTCGAGGAAGTTATGGCGGATGCTGATGCCGGCATTGTTAATGAGGACGTCGACTCGGTCCATCACGTGGACAGCATTGGCAAAGGCAGCTTCGACCTGCATGAGGTCGGTGACATCGGCGATGATGGCTTCGGAGATTTGGGGAAGCTGCCGGCGGATGGCGGCACAGGCCTGAGCGTCGCGGTCGAGGATGCAGACCCGCGAACCTTCTTCGAGAAAGCGCACGGCTGTGGCCGCGCCGATGCCGCTTGCGCCTCCGGTAATTAGAACTCGTTTATCTTTTAGGCCGCGCATAGTCAGTTGTCAGTTCTAGTTCAAGCTACGCTCAATGGACGGCCGAGGGCGGCTATCCCTACATGGGTGTTGCGATTGATGAATTCTATTTGAGGTGAACAGCATCTTAAGTTCGTGACGCAGATCAGTGTAGATGCCCATCCATCACCCGGTCCAGCCGGACGGAGCGATTTGCAACCATCCCCGCCAGCGACAGACATTAAATCCGCGCACGTGTGGCTGATGGCATTTTGTGTAGGCGCTGTGGTAGCGAATATCTATTATATTCAGCCACTGCTTTCAACGATTGCGGCGACGTTTCGCATTTCAGTGCCGAAAGTTGGCTCTGTGGCTATGCTCACGCAGCTTGGCGGGGCGTTGGGGATGTTAATTTTTGTTCCGCTGGGAGATACGAAAGAGCGGCGGCGGCTGATTGTTAGTCTGCTTTTGGCCGAGTGCGTTTGTTTGGCATTAATGGCTACGGCGCAGAATTTTGTGTGGCTGGCTTTGGCTGCATTCGGCATTGGAGTTACTACGGCGACGGTTCATGTGGTTGTGCCCTTTGCGGCGCAGCTGGCTTCGGCGGCGCGGCGTGGGGCTACTGTTGGTGCGGTTTTGTCCGGCTTGTTGTTTGGGATTTTGCTGGCGCGGACTTTCAGCGGTCTGATGGGCGCGTGGCTGGGATGGCGTTCCATTTACTGGGTGGGATCGGCATTGATGTTGCTGCTGGCTGTGCTGATTCGATCCGGGCTTCCGGAGAGCCGGCCAGAGTTGCAACTCTCGTGGTTGAGTTTGATTCGCTCGACATTTGGATTGATTCGCAGCCAGCCGGTGCTGCGGGAGTCGGCTGCTTTGGGCGCGATATTGTTTTGCTCGTTTAATGCGTTTTGGACGACGCTCGTTTTCTTTTTGCAGACTCCGCCTTACCATTATGGCAGCGCCGTGGCTGGGTTGTTTGGGCTAGTTGGAGCGGTGGGCGCGTTTTGCGCGCCATTCGTTGGACACATGGCCGACCGGTATGGGGCGCGGCGGAATGTTTTGGTTTCTCTGCTGGTCGTGCTGCTCTCGTTTGTTGTGATGTACTTTTTTGGCCGGCACTTGAGCGGGCTGATTGCGGGAGTGATTTTGCTCGACATCGGCGTGCAGTCGGGCCATGTGTCGAACCAGACGCGAATCTATGGTCTGCTGCCCGAGGCGCGAAGCCGGTTGAATATGGTCTACATGGTTTGCTATTTCACGGCGGGGGCGCTGGGGTCGTATGCGGGATCGGTAGTGTGGCAGCGGTTTGGGTGGGCGGGGGTATGCGTACTGGGATGTGCGCTGTTAATGATCGGATGCGCGATTTATGCCGGGGCCGGACGGGATTCAGCATTGTCGAGCGGAGAGTTTCAGGGCTCGAGTCGGGTTTAATTGCCCGTTTTTCACGAAGAATGCGAGCAAAGGGGCACCACACAACTTTGAAAACCTATTTCAAAGTGAGAAGAAACGCATTGGTCTGGCCATTGATTGTACCGTTCCCCACGATCTGACCGAAGATGTTGATTCCGGTTGCGTTGGTGAGTGTCCATCCGGAGTCAGGCGGTAACAGGGTATTGAGATCGATCATGCCAGTGCGTTTTGTCCAGACAAATGCACGATTGACTTCGAGGTCGCTCGACGTCGATGTGCCAACTACAATATCGAAAACATTGAGCGCGGAAGCGTAGCTTGAGGCATCGCCGGGAAGCGTTCCCAAGTCTTCCATACCGGTCCCCCGGTTCCATAGAAATGCGTGGTTCTCTCCGTTGAAGCCAACGACGTCGCCGAAAAAGTTGATGGCATTCGCCTGTCCAGGACCCAGGTCCTCAACTTTCTGCGCTTTATTCATGAGAAAGGCGTGACTGGTGTCGCCATTCCTAAAAAAGAACCCGACCGCTTGCCCGTGATCGTTGATGCCGTAGACAATGCCTTCCGCCAGGAGCGAGTACAAGTTCGTTATGCCACCATTCTGCGTCCACACAAAGGGTTGCGGAGGCTCAACGCTAAACTGACCTCCGATCTCATCGAAGTTATTGATGGCGAATCCTCCCTGTCCATCGCCCACAAAAGTCGCTTCCTGCATCCCTCCCTCGGGTGTCCAGAGGAAAGCAGCATTGTCGGATTCATCGATCCAGGAGACACCGGTCACGTGGCCGAGGTCGTTAATGGCATTCGCCCCACTACAGCAGAATAGCGATCCCAGGTATTGGATGCCTCCCTGCTTTGTCCACAATGAAGCGCCAGGTCCTCCCGTTCCTGCAACCTGACCGAAAGCATTTACACCAGTAGCCGTCATGGCCCCGATGTCGGTTATGGTGTAGTGCTGCGCAGACGAAACCGAAGCGAAGAAGAGACAGAGCGGGAGCAGCGGCAAAACACGGAGAGAAGCGAAGCGGCTTGTTTTCATGTTTCCTCCCACAGAACGGGTGAGTACGTACCAGGCTCAGGGCGCGCCTTCTAAGAAGGCAATCACCGGAAATTTCGGAGCGGAGTCAACAAAAATTGAGGGGGAAGAACCTGTCTGCGAGAGCAGCATGGCTCAAGTACAGATTAATTGTCAATCAAAAACTCAAGCGGGAACTGGAAAACTAGATGGGGTGGCCGCGGAAGAAGAAGATTAGTTCGATGATCAGGATTACTACCACCATCAATTCGAGGACGAAGGCGCGGCTCTGGTTGAATTCGTCGATCATGAAGCGGTAGAGTTCTTCGGCGGTTTGCAGTTTTTGCTGGACTAAATCTTTGTAGTCGGTGACGCCGACTTTGGAGGCGGCTAGTTTGTAGAGACGGGCGGAGAACATGTCGCTGAGGAACTTGATGGCGTTGTCGGCGCGCTCGGTCAGCTCGCTTACGTCGAGCAGAACGGTGTGGAGTTTCGAGGCGGCGCGGGCGGTGCGCCAGCGCGACCAGAGGCCGCGTCCTCCGCGCTCCAGGAAGTCGTAGACCCCTTCCAGCTGCTTGGTGAGCAGCTCGTCGTAATGCCGGAACTCGAGAAGCTGCGAGTTGGCGTACTGCAGCAGCTGGATTGCGGTCTCGGCGCCGGAGGGACTGTCATAGATAAAGGCGGCGTTCCATCCGATCACGGCGAGGTCATGGGGATAGTAGGAAATCCGCGACTGCAGAATTTCCTGACGCTCGCCATCGGAGAGCGGCTGGGTTTCGCCGCGCACAACTTGAGAGATGAAGCCACCTTGAGAGGCCAGCAGTTCGGTCGCCGAGGGTGAGCCGGCGATCTCGCGCAGGTGGAAGATGAAATAATCTTCCTGCAGCCACTCCGTGGTATAGGGCTTGA
>DATHMV010000004.1:0-9575 GCA_035486715.1 Candidatus Aquilonibacter sp. | reverse complement strand
CGGGACGTCGCGGTTGAAGCGAATTGCGGGCGGCGGATCGGAATCAAGGATGGCTTTGAAGATCAGACCGGAAGTCTCGCCGTGAAAGGGGAGCTGGCCCGTTGCCATCTCGTAAAGAACCGCTCCAAACGAGAACAAGTCTGTGCGCGCATCCAGTTCCTTCGCCCGCACCTGCTCCGGTGACATGTACGCCACCGTCCCCACGGTGGCTCCGGGGCTGGTGAGGTGCTCTTCCATCGTGACTGTCGTTTGCCCCACCGATTGCGGCTCGCTCCCCGGCTCGCGAATCGGCTGGGTCACCTTCGCCAGACCGAAGTCCAGAATCTTTGCGTGTCCGCGCTTGGTGACAAAGATGTTGGCTGGCTTGATGTCGCGATGAATAATGCCGCCTGCGTGCGCCGCATCCAGCGCGTCGGCAATCTCAATCCCGAGCGACAGGATGGTCTCGGTTTCCATCGGACGGCCGCCGATGCGGTGCTTCAGCGTCATCCCGTCCAGATATTCCATCACCAGGAATGACTGATCGCCGTTCTTTCCAATTTCGTAGATCGTGCAGATGTTGGGATGGTTCAGGGCAGAGGCGGCTCGCGCCTCGCGGCGAAAGCGCTCGAGAGCTTGGGGATCTCGGGCGACGTCATCGGGCAGGAACTTCAAGGCGACGAAGCGGCCGAGTTCAGTGTCTTCAGCTTTGTAAACCACGCCCATACCGCCCCCGCCGAGTTTCTCGACGATGCGGTAGTGCGAGATAGTCTTGCCGATCATGTTGGCTCCGCGCAGAGAAGGGTCAACCGGGGCCCGTTGGGTCTTGGCGCTAGATGTTAAGTGCATCCTTGAAAGGAGTCAATTCGGCGGCCTGGTGCACGATTGCCGGACCCGTCGCTAACCGTTGGGTTCGCTGCCATTAACCGTTGGGCTAGTGGGGAGTGTGCGACTGCGGGCCTCTATTCGAGCCGCCAGAATTGACATCGTTTCTTTTCAACCACTTCCGAATCTCCGAGCTTCCGGTTTCAGGTGGCAAAGGCTTGGTCTGTCGCTTGCATTACTCAAAAGCGAAAGGAGTACGTCATGAAAACCAAAACGAACGTGAAGGCCGGCGTCATTATCCACGCCAGCTAAGGTCGCATAGCTCGACCTGCGGTAACGACGGCGGTTAAACATCAACAAACAGCTCAGCAAAGCGCTGACAGGAATGCGGCTGGACTACCAAATCAAAAAGTAAAGCAGAGCGGCAAAAGAGATCAAAAGGAGGCGTGAAATGACTTACTTTGAATGTTTCGTGGCAGCGTCGTGGACCTTAACCATCGGGTGGTTTGCGCAAGCGATCTACTTTCAAAACCGGAACGAGAAAGTGGAGAGCCCACTCCTGAGCGAAGATTCAGAACCTTCGCCGAACAGTGAGGTGCTGCAGCTTCCTGCTGCCGCCAGCGCTGGTGACTGAGGATAAAGTTCTCGATGACGAGAACCTGGACTTGGGGCAAACAATCCTGTCGAATCCGAAATGAGAACAACGATGTAGGGCAAGACGAACGTGAAGGCCGGCATGGTGCGGCTGAGTTAGTGAGCTGATATACCGCGAAGTAGATTGCGCGAACGATAACTCAAAGCGAAAGGAGGACGCCATGAAAACCAAGACGAACGTGAAGGCTGGAATCCAGCGGTTGGCGAGTTAATGAACCAGGATGGCAACCGCGCGCGCCCACGTGAGCGCCAACGAGACAAACCCAAAAGCCGCCCTCGAAAGGCGGCTTTGAACTTTTCGATACTTCAGCGATGCCTGGTTCATTTGGGTGCCGACCCTCGCGGCTGCGGCTCTGCGAATGATCCTTTCAGGTTCAGATTGCGGACCAGACGCAGTAATGAATTGGGATGGATGCCGAGCAGCTTCGCCGCCTCGATGTAGTTTCCGTTGCTTTGTTGCATTGCCTTCTGCACCACTTGCTTCTTCTGCTCCTTGACGACACTCTGATAGTTCGACGAGCTCGGTTCTCCCGAAGCAGATTCGAATATCTCGGCCGGAAGATCTTCCGGCAGAATGTTATCGCTTGATCCCAACACCAGCGCCCGCTCCATCGCGTGTTCCAGCTCGCGTACATTTCCCGGCCAGTCATAACCCAACAGACAGGCTTGCGCCTCCGGCGAAATCGGCTTGGGGCGCATGCGGCACTTGCGACTCGCTTTGGCGACGAAATAGTCCGCCAGGAGTGCAATGTCCTCTGCGCGCTCTCGCAGCGCCGGCAACGTGATCGAGACGACATTCAGCCGATGATAGAGATCGCGGCGGAACGTCCCAGCCTCCACTGCCTGGAGCAAACCGCGGTTCGTTGCGGCAACGAAGCGAACATCAATCTTCATCGGATGTGTTCCACCCACGCGTTCGAACTCCCGCTCCTGCAGAACGCGCAAAAGCTTCGCTTGCAGAGCTACGGCAAACTCTCCGATCTCGTCGAGGAAAAGCGTGCCTCCGTTGGCCAGTTCGACCTTGCCTTTCTTCTGCGCTACAGCTCCCGTGAATGCCCCCTTTTCGTGGCCGAATAATTCGCTTTCCAGCAGCGTTTCTGTGATGGCCGCACAATTCACCGCGACAAAAGGCCCATCCGCTCTCGAACTGGAATTGTGAACCGCGTGGGCAACGAGTTCCTTCCCCGTTCCGCTCTCGCCCTGGATCAAAACGGTCGAGTCCGTCGCGGCCACGCGCCGAATCAATTCGTACACCGCGCGCATGCGAGAACTGTCACCTACGAATTCGTGATTGAGGTTGATTTCTTCATGAAGATACTTGTTTTCTTCCTGTAATTTCTGCAAATGCCGAACACGGTCCCAAGCCAGGCTGATCAGACCGGCCACCGCCGTGATCAACTGCAAATGATCGCTGTCAAAAGGATTCTCCGGTCTCCGAGTATCCAGGTAAATCACACCGCTCACTCGATCGGCAAGCAGCAGTGGAACGCAGAGTGCCGACTTCACTCCCGCAGATTGCAGGCTGGCGGCTTGTCCCACGGAGCTGCGCTTGATGTTGTCCAATAAAAGGCCAGTTCGTTCGGCAGTTATCTTTTTCAGCAAGGTCCGGCTCACACGGACGGGCACCTCCGGTCCATGTACGCGATCCCAGGCCGCGCTGCTGGCGATCTCTCCTGCGCCGTCAAGAAACAGGATTGCGGCCCGTTGCGCGGGCACGACGTCGAACAACATTCCTAATAACTGCCACTGCAGCCCTCCTTCGTCTCGAATCCCACCGATATGCGTGGCGATCTTAAGAACCGTACTCAAGTCCGCTGCTAAACGCTCCGCCTTCGGTTGAGCTGATGTCCGCTCAGGATGAAGATAACTAGAATCTTCGGGATGGAGGGATGCAACCACATCTTCTTCTACTGTCGTATCGTCCAGTTCCAGCGGATTCCGCTCCGCAATCGCCTCTTCATCACCCAACAGAAAGACGAGTGTTGAATTACCGACGGTGATCTGATCGCGATGACAGAGCTCGTGTTTGTCGATCTTTTCCCCGTTGACGCGTGTACCGTTTCGTCCGCCCAGGTCGCGCAGAAGAAACCGCCCGTCCTCTTGCTTAACGATCGTGAAATGCCGCCGAGACATCGCAGAGTCCGCAGCCCACAACTTGTTGGACGCTTCTCTCCCCACCGATATCTCTTCATCGGTCAGTGCCAAGGTCATACCATTAAGAGGTCCCGCAATACCCACAATCCGAGGATTCATCCCTGCTCCGGTTGGAACTATTTACCACATTAGCGCTACCGATGCACGAACTTCCACTGCATGTGGCATTCCGAGCAGGACGCGCGCCAGAGCAACCCGCATCTTCCATCCGCCGGAGAGAGCGCCCACGTCGCCGTCAATCTGATCGTCTTTGAATCCCAGGCCGTGCAGCACTTCACGCGCCTGCGACTCGATCGCGTAACCGTTCAAATGCTCATACTCCTCCTGCACGTGCCCGAAGCGATCGAGAATGCGGTCCATGTCATCCGCCTTGTCGGGGTCGGACATTTCCCGCTGCAAGGCTTCGAGCTCGTGGTGCAGATCGCCGACGCGTCCGCTGCCTGCGATCGCTTCATCCAAGACCGAACGGCCCTGCATTTCCTCGACGTCCTGGCGAAAGTAGCCGATCGTCAACTTCTTGGGGACAGAGACCGTGCCGTCGTCGGGAGTTTCCTCGCCGACCACCATACGGAAGAGCGTTGTCTTGCCCGACCCATTGGGACCGACCAGTCCGACTTTTTCGCCGGGATTCAACTGAAACGAAGCATCCACGGAGAGCAACTGCTTGCCATACTGCTTATTGATGTTTGAGAAAGAGATCATTTTGGAGGGCAGCTGGTGGCTCTTCCAGTGTAGCCGCAGTATAGTTCTACGAGAAAGTTGCCGGCCAACGCTTGGCACTTTGGATGATTGAAGGTTTGCCCGTGATCCACCAGAATCGAAGCCGGGTGAAGGGATCACTTTCTATTAGTCGACTTAGAAGTACTGACCCGACGGGAAGCGAAGAGAAAAGCCAAGCCTAGCTTTCGTAGAAGCTCCTGCCAGTCCACTTCAGCTCGTAAAGCGGCTCATACCCCTTCATTGTTCGTTTGAATCGTTGCGCCATGTTCGGGTCGCGCTGGCTATGTGGGATTTCAGCGATTGCGAGGATTTGATTGGGCAGTTGCTGGAAGCCGTAGACAATCAATTCTTCGATTGCTAGTGCAACCACGTTATAGATATCGTCAATATATTTGGTCACGGGCTTGCCCTCAACCTGAGGTTCATTCATTAACACGACGTTTTCGCGAACCTCATACCGCACCGCTGGCAGTGTCCATGAACCAAATCGCTGCTTTTTGAACTGTTCGTTCAGGTCGATCCAGATCGGCCGCAATTTGCGTAGGTACGCCACGACTTCGGGCATCTTCGCCTCATATTTCTCGCAACCGATGGCGAATCGCTTCTCATTATCCGTCAGGAAGTCGATATTGATCTTGAAGAATTTCATGGAAACGGGAATGGCTTGGAGTGCCTGATGGGCCATCTCCAGAAGCAAATTGGTGCTGTTTCTGAGTTGAGTATCGATTCGCTCAGTGAGCAGCGGTTCCGGCCCCACCGACTTACGGACGATGCTCCGGTTCACGAGCGCAGCCTTGTGGTCTCTGATCGTATCTTTGATCTTTCGATAAGCATTCCTCATCTGGAGTGCAGGATTGAGAGTCGCTGAATAACGTTCATCGAACTCCGTTTTTTCAGTTTGTGATAGTGACTGTGCCAACCCCATGACCCCGACCATGATTCGGGATATGAACGGTTCAGCGGTGCCCTCCATGCCCTCAATCTGTCGAGCTTCAAAGGGAAAGGGCTGTTCAAGCTGGGCTAAGAGATTGCTTTGGCGGTTGATAACCTCTGGCCACTTTTCGAACTCCTCCCGCGTTACCTTCATGACCGTGGTCAACTCGTGATCTCCAATCTTCATCGTGTGAGGCGCAGACCCCTTGGTGAACCAGACAATCAAGCCAATCAGCGGCATGTCACCTTTTTTCCGTATCACGCCCCCGTCCTGCCAGGGGATATATGTCATCGTGGCCAGTTCCTTCTTCGTTGCTCTGTCCCTGACCTTAATGACAGGATTTGGCCGTTGCCCCGGCTCCTTGGGCGGCCGCTGCATCGGAAACGGAATCAATCGACGCTCGGTGTTGTATTGGTAGAGGCCGATATGCTGCTGGACTGACGATGCTCCTTCGAGAAGAACATTGAACGGGGGAATGCTCGGGCGGCGAGGGAAGAACGCCAGATGCGAGATCAGGTGTGTAAAGAGCCGATTAATGGCGAAGGCGCCATCCTGCCGCGCGACCAAGTGGACGTAGCATGGCGGTATGACGAACTCATCGTCTCCTGTCGGCGCCAAGTCGCCCATTTTCCCGCCACCGACGAACTCTGCAGCGTAGTTGATCGTTCCCACATCAACCACGACGATCAAATTTGGGATGTGAGCGCTATCGTATTTCTCGTTCAGCTCCACACAATGCTCGGCTATCTTTTCAAGCGAAATGTCACTCGTAAACCCGAGAATGATCCCAAGGGTGCCGGTGGTAGTCATATCGCTCTCGGTCGCCTTTTGGTCCATGTCGCTCATGGGCCTTTTGCGAAGCCGTTTTACCTCAGCTATTTTCTGATAACCGTTCTCCAGATGGCTTTTATTGAGGACCGATTTGACTTCGATGATCGAGGCAACGGCGTCCGACGACACAATCTGATTATTCTCCTCATATCGATATGACGGGCTCGACATGGCGTCATAGATGATGACGTCTTGGTGGTTGCTCATCTGATTGTCTATGTCAATGACAAAACCTGCCGTCGCTTGAAAGCGCCTGGGCATAAGTTTATTCAGAAAATCACGAACCTTCTCTTCGGTTTCACCACCCATCTCACCGCTGTGAATGTTCGTTGCTCTTATGGATTCGAACTCTTGTCTAAGCTTCTCGCTTGCCTTCGAGATCAGAACGGCAATGGTCAAATTCTCGGCTTTGTCGCTCATAGGGCCTTCGCGTTCGTGGATTTCTAGGCTCCAGCATACGCTGCGCCGCCGGATCGCAAAATCTACACTTGACATTGCCCGATAATCAACTACCATATGGTTGTGGATCGATTAGGTACAACGTTTGTGGCTCTGTCGGATCCAACCCGGCGGGCGATGATCGAACGACTCTCCCGTGGGCCGGCCTCTGTGCATGGATTGACGGAGCCGTTTGCACTGTCGCAGCAGATGATTTCAAAACATATTGCCTACCTGGTGCGGGCGCGGATTGTGATCAAGACGAAGCGTGGACGAGAGAGTGTGTGCACGCTCAGGCCAGAGGCGATCAAAACAGTCCGCGACTGGGCGTTTAACTATCGCCGCTTCTGGGAAGAGAGCTTCGACAAACTGGAAGTAGTTGTAAATCAAATGAAGAACGATCAAATAAAAAAAGATCAATTGAAGAAAGATCCTAATAAAGAAAGAAGAGGCCGGAGATGGCAAAAAGCACGATGAATGAGACAGAGCGGATGGTCGTCACAAGAATTTTTGATGCCCCACGCGAATTGGTCTGGAAGGCGTGGACAGATCCGAAGTACATCATGCAGTGGTGGGGGCCGAAGGGTTTTACTTCGCCGGCTTGCAAAATGGATTTTCGCGTGGGAGGGAAACTTCTCTGCTGCATGAGATCGCCGGACGGGCAGGAGGGTTGGAACGCGGTTGAATACTACGAGATTGTTCCGTACGAGAAGATTGTTTCCCTGATGTACTTTTCCGACCCGGAAGGAAACAGGGTTGACCCTGCGCAATTGGGAATCGAATCTGAGGCCATCGAGGGCGCTTACGACGTGACTCTTTTTGAGGACTTAGGAAACGGCCAGACGAAGCTTACCTTCATTGGAAATGAACCGATGCAGAGCGCCAAGAACAGCGGGCAACTCGAGGGCTGGAACGAGATTCTGGAAAAAGTTGCTGAGGTTGTTACGGGGCTGACACAGGCGAAATAAGACACAGGCGAAATAAGAAGTTGAAGCTTTGATTGCGAACTCAATCGTGGAGAGTGAAATGAAAAAAATACCGTTTTTCGCTGTCGTCCTGCTGGCATTCGCATTTCCTGCTCCTGCCCAGGACGCGATGAAGGATGATGTGATGAAGAATGACGCGATAAATAAAAATGCAGCCGTCAAATCTGCCGATCCGGAATTGAAGGTCGTGCTCGATTCCTGGAACGAGGTTGGCCGCAAACTCATCGCCATGGCCGAGGATTTTCCTGAGGACAAATACGACTTCAAGCCCACGCCGGCCGAACGCAGCTTCGCCGAGCAGTTACTGCACGCGGCAGGATCGAACTATTTCTTCATCAATCCCGTCATGGGGAAGGCGCAACAGGCAGCAGAAGATCCCAAGCGCGAGCAATACAAGTCCAAGGCCGACATCGTTCGGTTCGTCAAGAAATCCTTCGCCGATGGCGCAGCCGCCATCCAATCGAAAGGCGAAAAGGGCCTGACGACGGAGGTTGTTTATTACCCTGGCCAGAAAGCGCGCGTTCTCGACATAGCATACGGCCTCATCGAGCATAGCGGTGAACACTACGGCCAGCTCGTTGTGTACTACCGCCTCGCAGGCCTTGTGCCGCCGGAGTCGCGGCCCAAGAAGTAAAGCTCAAGAGACCAGCCGGGATAGGCCCACCCTTTGCGATAAACCTGCAAAGGATGGGCCACCCTCCGTGGGAACGGTGCAATGCAAAGATGGGCACCCGCCTTAACTCGGCAAACTTAGCAACTTGATTAGGGTTCCTCCCATAATCCGGTTCCGTGTGGGCTCCGGAATCTCGCATGCGTCAAACAGCGCGTGATACTGGTTTACAACGTTCTCGATGCCTTCCAAACCGGTGTCCGATCCGAACACGAGCTTCACGAACGCGTTGGGATCGTTGTCCGGAGTTTTCACTTCGGAATCGCCTTCGCTGGTCCACCAGAAAATCTCCCGGAATGTAGATAACCGCCGCTGCATCTTCGTCAAACTCGAGCCGCTAAGGTCAAAGAACACGTTCGAATTCCACCGCGCGATCTCGGCAGCCCATTGATACTCCGGGTTGCCGCAATGGGCTCCAAGCACTGTTATCTTTGGGAATCGACGTGCGATCTCTTCCAGATGAATCGGCCGCATCCGCCCGGACGCCACATCTTCGGGTTCGTTAAATTTTGCTCTCAATACTATGCCTGTATGAAACAGCACTACCCACCCGTACTCGTTGGCTCGTTCGTAAACAGGGAAATAACCCGGATCGATGTATGGTTTCTTAACGAACTCGAGTTCGCCAAGCCCACGGAATCCCATGCTGTGCAATTCTTCAACTTGCTGGACCACATCTGGAGCGTCCAAATCCACATACCCAAACGGGACGATCTTGGTCGGATGCTGTTTTGCCGCTTCGGCGACTACTTTTCGATTCTCAAACGGAGTTAACATCAGGGCGGTTAGATTCAGTCGCTCCGACACCTTCAGGAAATCTTCAATGTAATTTGGTCTTTTCGGATCGAAGTGCACATGCATGTCGACGATGCGCCCTTTGCCACTGGAAGCGGGTACTCCGTCCGATGAACTGTTGTTCACGGAGGACGCGTACGCCCCAAAGCCCCGTGCGCTGGATAGCAGAGTTGTGGCTCCAGCCGCGCCCAGGAATTTTCGACGTGAGAATTGGTTGAACATTTTGTCTATCATAGTGTTGCTCCGTTACTGCGCAATCGGCACCGGTCCGCCCTTTCGCGCGGTTTCAAGCCCAAAGAAATTTAACAGAGTCGGCTTAAGCGCGACTTGCACTTGCCGGTTTGGGGGGCTGGTGGAATCGGCTCGTCAGGATGAGGCGCTTCGTGAGGGAATCATGAGGAAACCAAGAATAAGGGTGGGCCAGCCCCCAGTTTCCACACCTCTGAGATTAAATACCTACTCGTCATCCTCATGCAGTGGAACACGCGTTCGCACAGCCAATATGTAGGCCTTGGCATCCGGTTTGTCTTGGTTGTAAAAACCCACCGTACAGTTTGGACGAAAGTAATAAGCGTCTCCTGCTTTGGCG
>DATHMV010000003.1:0-64039 GCA_035486715.1 Candidatus Aquilonibacter sp. | reverse complement strand
AATTTGCCGGTAGCGCGAAATGAAAAACAGCACTCGCAAGAAAAGTTTCCATTTGAGCGGGGCAAAGTAATCAGGCGTCACGAACGGTACCGCATGGCCGTCCTTCACTTCGGCGATAAAGTCTTTGAAAGTTCCGGCCCGTGAGAGAGAGAGAACGGAACTGGCGACCAGCAGATGGCTGTCCCCCCCACCGATCACCGGCTTGCGCCACTGCCGGGCCAGTTCCAGAACTCGATCGTTCTCCTCGCGTGGCCGCATCCCGTTTATTTCCAAAGCATGAATCGCCCAGCCGTAGCGGGAGAGCAGTTCCGCGATCGGGATTGTCTCCGCTCCCGGTTTCCAAGCGACGAGTGGATGGTTCAAGGCAACCAGGCAGCCGCTAGCGGCGAGGGTTTCAAACAATTCGTCGTAGCGTCCACCCCGCGCAGCCGCTTGAATTCGGGTGTGGACCTCCTCAACTTCACTCTCGGGCATGCGACTCACTCCCAGGTGAAATAAATGCCCTTCGAACCAAAGTGACAGCTCCTCGCTAAGCGCGATGCGGCCGTTCAGATCGGGCCGGCCGCGCAGCAGAGCGAGGCTGCCGGCAAATTCGTCATGATCGGTAATGGCAAGGTGAACCCCGTGGAAGCCCCAATTGGCAGCCGCCGCTGCCTCCATCTGATAGACGTCTTCTGGGGTGTAGGGCGGATTGAAAGTTATCTCTGCGTAATTCAGATCAGAAACACCGCCGAGGCCAAACGACCTTTGCAGAACGCCACTAAAAGGGCGCATGAACGCCAGCTTGACAACCTGGTTTAATGCCGCCAGCTTCTCCACGGAGTGGCACGAGTGGTTGTGCAGGGAAACCGCGTAGCCGAACTCGCGGTCCGGGTGTGGACACTCGCAGTAGGTATAGTTCTCGATCTTCCAGGCTGACCGGCGTCCCATTGCGTTCCTCATAGGGAACGTTTGAGTGTAATTTCACTCGTGACGCCCAGCAAGAGCAAGTTGTCGCACAAGAATGTCATCTGATACTCTTCGACGACCGGGTGGGCGGCTGGGTCTGGTGCAGCATTCTTCAAAATCGTTTGTTCGGCCAAAGTAGACGACATTGTGGTCGGCTCAACACGGAGCGTCAAGGCAAATGCATAAGCCCGTCAAATACCTCGAAAAGGCGATGTCAAGTGCTGCGAACGTGGCGTGGCAAATATTTTGTTTGAGTAACGATCTCTTTCCCGAAAATCCATCTTTCACACCCAGGTGGTCGGACAAGCCGCTGCTGAAGTCCCGGGAAAAGTCGAAGCCTCCTCTAGGCTGGCCTCGGCAAACCGATTCGTTGTGCCCGCGTTGTGTGCCGGAGATTCGTCGGCAAATCGTCGACGGCAAACAGGATTATCGCGTTCTCTTGAACGAAAGGCCCGGTGAAATCAAAGCGCAGATCATCGAGCGCGACGGCAAAATCCTGATGGTCAAAGATTGTCCTATCCACGGATATTTCGAAGATGTCATATCCATTGATCCGCAGTTCTTCCGCCATCTCGAGGAGACATTTCCCGGCCGCGATATCCGTGCCCATAACGACGAGAAATTGCACAACCACGGCAGCAGCACCATCAAGCACGGGCGAGGCTCGGTTCTCACCGTTGACCTGACCAACCGGTGCAACATGATGTGCGATCCGTGTTTCATGGATGCCAACCAGGTCGGATTCGTGCACGAGCTTACCTGGGAGGACATCAAGACGCTGCTCGACAATGCATTTTCCATCAAGCCGCGGCGTCAAATGTCGGTGCAGTTCTCCGGCGGCGAGCCGACCCTGTCGCCGCATTTTCTCCAGGCCATTCGCTACGCCCGTCAAATCGGCTACGACAGCGTGCAGGCCGCAACCAACGGCATCGAGTTCGCGAAGAGTCCCGCGTTCGCAGCGCAGGCCGCGGAAGCAGGTTTGCGCTACGCTTATCTCCAATTCGATGGCATCGGCAACGCGGCGAATTCGCATCGCAACGTCGGAAATCTGTTCGACCTGAAGCTGCGCGCCATTGAGAACCTGCACTCGAACGGCGTGGAAATCGTGCTCGTCACCACCGTGGTGAACGGCATTAACAATGAACAGGTGGGGCGCGTAGTGCAATTCGCGCTCGACAACCCGGACAAGATCGCGCTGGTATCGTTCCAGCCGGTATCTTTCACCGGGCGCGACGAAGCCGTCACTGAAGAGCGTCGCAAAGCGCAACGCTACACACTCTCGCATCTGGCTCACGACGTGAAAAAACAATTGGACATCGGCGAACCCGTTCGCGATTGGTTCCCGCTCTCATTCCTGAGCACCTTCTCCGACTGGGCGGATCTGGTTCATGGGCCGGAAGCCGCGTGGGGCAATGTCGCCTGTAGTTGCCACCCGAATTGCGGTGTGGGGATGGCGATCATGGTCGACAAGGAAACGCGCGAGGCAGTTCCAGTCACTGCGTTTCTCAACGCCGATCAATTCGCCAAGGATGTTGCTAGGATCAACGATTGGGCCCGCAGCCGCTGGATATCGGTTGCGGGGATGACGCTGGCATTAGTTCGGAATTACGATGCGTTTCATGCGCCAATACATTTCCGTTTCGTCGACATGCTGAAGAAGCTCGACAAGGGCCTGGGCGCAACCGGACGTGACTACGGCGACGTCTCCGGCAAGCGGACCATGGCCGACATTTTCCACCGCCGCCGCGACCGCTGGAACCTGCTGTTCATTGCTGGCATGTGGTTCCAGGATCTGTTCAACTATGATTTCCGCAGGACTGAGCAGTGCATCATCCCTTACGCGACGCAAGAGGGAGAAATTTCCTTTTGCGCGTACAACACGGGAGTGGGCTGGCGGAACATCGTTGAGAAGATGCACATGACCGCAACTTTGACCAAATGGTACGAAGAGCACGGACGGCACGAAATTTTCGCTGGCGGCAAAAGCGTGAAGCTCGGCAGCACGGAGCATCGACTGGTGTTGAAGGATGAGATTGTCACCCATGAGTCCCAGCATGATCTCGAACAGCTTGGCGTGGCGAAGAACGCTCGCGAGGAAAAGCTGCGGGCTCGAGACGAAGAGAATCTCCGCATGGCTAAGCTCTACCGCGAGGTCGTACTGAAAGAACAACCTGTTCCAGAGTTGGTGCAGATCGGACTCGGAACTCAATGCAGCCCGCCGCGAGTGCCAGAGAAGCTGTGAGAGCACAGGAGTTCAAGAAGACGGGTTTAGCTTTGGATGTGGTCTCGCGATTGCTATTGTTCGCCGCTCTGCTCGCGTTTTTAATCCTTCCGGGAGTGTTAATTGGCCAGTCGGACGACCTACTGAGCAAAGTTTGGGACGGGATCCAGCAAGCGCAGAAAAAATACACGAGCATGTGCGGGACCATCACCGAAACTCGCACCTCGAACCTGATGACCAAACCTCTGGTGCTGCGCGGCAAATTTTGCGCCGAAGGTACTACCCGATTCGCACTGGACTACTTCGAACCGTCGAGCATGCATATTCGCTTCAACGAGAACTATGTCAACGTTACGACTGACAACGCCACGCAAGTGGCGGAGATCGGAAAAAGCGTTCGCCGGACGCAATCTTATTTCGGGCACGAGAATTCCCTCGGAAACCTGAAAAAAAACTTTACCGTTACTGTGCAAGAGGACAGCCGCGACTACCAAATGAAACTGGTTCCGCGGACGAATACTTTTCGCGACCGGCTGAATTTTATGGTCGTGAAGCTGGATAAAAAAGATTTCCTGTTGCGCTCGCTCGAAGTGGACGGCAAGAGCGGCGTGAACAGCGTATTCGTGATCGACGTAAACTCAATGAATCCGAACCTTCCTGCGGATGCGTTTGAGGTATACAAACCGAAGTGAGCATTTCCCAGTGAGCACTCCCACGTGACCAAGCCCAGGGTGATCGAGCGAAGTGAAATCGAGACGCTGATTCCTCATCGCTCTCCATTCTTGTGGATCGACCGGGTGGAAGAACTGGAGCCGGGAGTTCGTTGTGTTGCGGTGAAGTTTGTCGATCCGGCGAATCCGATTTTCGCCGGACATTTTCCCGCCAAACCCATTCTGCCGGGAGTTTTTCTGATCGAAGCGATGGCCCAGACCGCAGGAGTGATGCTGAGTTCAGCCGCGCCACGAAATACTGAAAAAAGACCGGCCGACAAAAGCCCGGAGGGAGTGGCGCTGCTCGCGGCCGTAAATCGCTTCAAATTTCTCAAGCCGGTGATGCCAGGGCAGGAACTGCGCATCGAGGCGAAAAAGCTCACCGAGGTAGGGAAGTTGGTTTGCATCGGCGGCACAGTGTCGGTAGGCGGAGAGATGGTAGCGAACGGCGAGTTGACAGTGGTTTCGGCTTGATGAGCGCGATCAACAGCATGATGGCCCGTTGCATGCGCCTTGTGGGCGGCTTGGTGGTAAACCATCCGGGGTTGGTTGTAGCTCTGAGCTTTGTCGTTACTCTGGGGTTGTATGCGAACATCCACAACCTCCGAACCGGCACCGACCTGACCGATTTGTTTGGGAATCGCGATCCACAATGGCGGGCCGCGAGCCAGATCGGCAAAGAACTGGGTTATGGCAATCAGCTCTTCGTGGTGATCGGGGCTCCATCGGGGGATTCAGAGGCGGCTGATCAGATGGAAGGAATGGCGGACCATCTCACCGCCGACATGCAGTCCAGCGGCCTATTCATGGATGCGCGTTGCGGTTTGCAGGATGAAGAGCTGCTCAACATGGTTCGGTTCTTTACCTGGAACTTTCCGTCATTCGCACGGCCTGATCAAACGGAAGAACTGAAGCGGCGGCTGGATCCCAAACAAATTCGTCAGAACGTTCGCCGCGCCGCAAGCGAACTGGTCAGCTCATTCTCTTCCCTCGGAACCAATTACTTCGTCGCCGATCCTTTAGGCCTGATGCAGGTGGAAGCCGGCAACGGGCAAGGCTTTTCGCAGTTTGCCAATTTCGATCTGAAATGGGGATCGGGAAACCGTTTCTTCAGTAAAGACCACAAGGCGCTACTCGTCATTGCCGAACCTCGACAATCGGCCATGGATTACAACTTCGCTGAAAAAGTGATGCGTTGGACGCGCGAGCACATTCGGTTGATTACAGCAAAGACGGAGTTGCGCGATGCTGGAGTGCAAGCCACTGCAGTGGGAGCCTACGTTTTCGCCGAGCAAGAGCACCAGCTTATCGAAACCAATATTCGCCGAATCTCGCTGATCTCCATTGTCGGCAATCTGCTGTTGTGCCTGGTGATTTACCCGAGGATTCCACTACTGCTTTTATCGCTGCTGCCCGCCAGCCTGGGCATTGTGTGGACCACAGGCGTTGCCAGTTTCTATCCGGGACAAGTAAATCTAATCAGCCTCTCTTTTATTGCGATCCTAGCAGGACTGGGAGACGACCAGATCGTACATTTCTTCAACCGGGTGCCGCAGGAATGGGCCAAGGCCGGGGTGCTCAATGACGGGACGCTGAAGGATGCGGTATTACGAACCTTCGAAACCACCGGTCTTAGCGTTTTCTTCTGCATCGTAACGGCGGCCATCGCGACGGCCTCATTGGCCACGGCGAGCTTTAAAGGACTGTCGGAATTTGGGTTCATCCTGACGGTGGGAATGTTCATGATGATGTTCCATACCCTGTTGACGGTTCCAGCGCTGCTTCAGTTATGGTGGCGAGTCCGGAAGCCGCGCGTACCCCAGACCATCACCTTCCGGTTGCTTCCCTTCGTAGCGCGCAAAGCCGTTGAGTTTGTCGGCTGGCACACCCGCCTTGTGGTGGGCCTGGGCTTGGGAGCGTTTCTGCTGTCGTTAGTATTTTTGCCATCGATCAAATTCGAAAAGCACTTTGAGATCACCGGCGCCGATAACCCTGCCATGGCGGCGCAGAGCCTGCTTTCCGCAAGGTTCGGCATTGAGGGTAGTCCGCACCTGCTGTTGATCACTGGAGGCGAGCAGGAAGTACTGGGCAGAGCCGAAGAATTGACTGCGCGGCTGGAAGACTATCAGCATCGCGGGGTCATCAAGTCCATCTTCTCACCCACGACTCTGCTTCCGTCAGCGCGAATGCAAAGTGAGCGAGCGAGTTCGCTGGCCAGCGTCAATTTCGCGGCTTCGGCCCGTGCCCTTGAGGATGCGCTGCGCGAGAATGGTTTTCGAACCGAGCCGGTCCAGCCATTTATTGATCGACTTCGACAGCTAGGACAAGGCCGGGGTTCAGGAGGAAATGATCCACTCACCCTGGAAACTGCCGCCAAGTTGCTGCCGCCAGCACTGCTGAACAACAGCGTCCGCAAAATTGGCGACGGTAGCTACGTTGCGGCGATCAGCTTTTATGGCACCGATCCCGATGCGGTTGAGGTGGTTCCTGAACGCGTCATCGAGTCCTGGCAAAATCAAGTCGGCCGGTTCGTGGAATTTTCCTACGAGAAGATCAACCGCGACCTGCAAAGGCTTGTGCTGCATGACAGCCAAAGAGCAATGGGATGGACAGCGGCGGGGATTCTGCTCATCGTCTACCTGAGTTTCCGCAGCCTTCGCGTGTCACTGATCGTACTTATCCCGATCGTATTCGGCGTGGTTACAACGTTCGGCCTGTTATTGTTGCTGCGCTACCATTTCAGTTTCACCTCGCTTACGGCGATCCCGCTCATCATCGGGATTGGCATCGACAATGGCATCCATTTAGTGCGGCGATACCAGGAGAACGAGCATAACGATATTCTTGTGATCGCGAAGGCTTCAGGCGCGGCGCTGATTCAATCGAACCTCACAACGATCGTTGGGTTCGGGGCGCTGATGACTTCCAGTTTTGCGCCCCTTGTGGAGATGGGTCTGGTGACTTCGTTGGGAGTCACGTTGGCATTGGCAGGCGGCTTGTTGTTGATTCCCGCCGTGATTCTGCTCGGAGAACGGCGTCGGAGAGCGATAGACGGGCCAACGGCTCATCGGAGCGAGGATTGATTGAGACCAAGGTCTTGACCGCAATACTTGGGAATTATGGGTGTCCCATTCGACACTGTGCGGCTAAGGATTTATTGATGAAAATTGGTAAATGAAGCAGCACGTTCCGCGAAACGATCATCACACAAGACACCGCTCCAATACCTGGGCGCACGACGGATATTTTCCCGTGAGTGTCATCAAGTTCCCTATCCTGAGTTGCCGGATTTAATTTTGATGAAATCGTCGCTTCGCTCGGCAACGCTGCTATTTTCCGGGTCATTTGCCACACTGTTCTACCGATTGGCAAGTTGCGGGCAAGTGATGCCGATTCTCTTGTTTTCGGCCGTTCTGCTCTTACCGCTAACTGCGCAGGCAGGCCTGCCGCGGGTTGCGATCTCGATTCCGACCAATCAGAGCTTTGCGGAAGGATTGAAAGCCGCCGAGCAGTGTGATCTGCCGGGCAAATTGATCGTGCTGCCGCCGCTGTCCTTCGATCTCGCGGGCGGCGTCCCCCCCACTCGCTTGTTCGGAGAGCAAACCCTCCAGAGCGTACCCGAAGGATCTGAAATCTGGCTGCATCTAGTTGTGGAGGCTGGTTCACTCACCGGCAAGAAATCCGAGCAGGAAATTACCGCGCGAGTCGATGCGTTTGTGAAATCGCTGCCTCTTTCGGCAACTGCTGTGCGCGGGCTTGTCGTCGAGATTAAAGGACCGCTAAGAGCCCCCGATCTGTTCGCGTTCGGGTTGGTGCATCTGGCATTATCCGCGAAGGGCAACAACGCCAGCTTGCGTCTGGCGTTTGTTTTTCCGCCGGGCTTCATCGGCAGCCATGGCGATCTTGTAAAAAGGCTGGCTACTTATTCCGATCTGCTGGGAATCACCTATACCGAGGGCTGGCGACAGGATGTTGCGTGGATTGCCAAACAGGCGCTGAACAAGCCAGTCATTCTGAAATTCGATCTAGATGCCGGAGCGTCCGCGACACCTTCGTCTTTTTTAACGGCAGAGCTTGCAGCCGGGCCTTCGGTGGAAATTGTCTGGGCAGAGCCAGCGGACGACAGGACTGCTGCGGCCTTGTGCGCGGCAAGCAGTTTCCTGAGTCGCTCCATCACGAGCAACATGTTCGCTGCGGATTCCGCAGCCTCTCCGTTCAGTGTCGTGGTGGATGGTGTAGGGAACAATGAGTACCGCTGGTTCGGAGGCTGGCCAAAAGATGTGGTGATTGTGGCGCACGTGAATGCGAGCCCCGACTCACCGAAGATGGTCAGGTTACAGAGCGGGAAGCCGGGATCATTCGAGATCAAGTGGTACGACCCCGCGACCGGCGTCGAACTCCCTACAGGCGAAGTGACAAAGACTGACAACGGCTTCGCGCAAACCTGCGCGTGTACCAGCGAATACGCGCTGATCTCCATCCACCAACAGAGTGACACTAATCAAACGCTATACAACACGGTTGAGGTTAAAAGTGGAGTCGAACTAAGCGTCGAGGAAATCATAGCCCGCTGGCAACAGAATCGTGAAGCGCAGAAACAAAAGCTGGAAAACTATATGGCTTCCAGTTTCCTGAGTTTTCACTTTGAATCCACCAATCTGGAGCCAGGATTCGACATTTCGATGCAGCTCAAGCAATTCTTTAGGCGGGACGGCCCGATGGAACTGGCGCAAAAAGAGTTCTATCTTAATGGGGTGAAGTTCGGGAAAAATCATGAATTTCCGCTACCGGAAATCGAGCCGGAAAAAGTGATGACCCAGCCCCTCGAACTAAAACTCAACGAGCGCTATGACTACAAATTGCTGGGTACCGAACAGGTGAATGGGGCCATGTGTTTTGTGATAGGAGTCGAGCCCAAAGTGCGGGACGAGGCGCTTTATAGCGGCAAGATATGGATCGATGGAACTAATTTTCGTGAAGTAAAACAATCCCTGAGCCAGCGCGGCGTCAAAAGCAACGTGCTGATAAACGTGGAGATACAGAATTTCGAACTGGTCCGCGACGACAAGGGCAATCAGTTCAACTTGCTGCGATCGATTTCCGCCCAGCAGTTGCTGAACGCTGCCGGGCGTGATTTTGTGTTGCAGAGGACCGTGCAGTTTTCGGACTACGTCATCAACACCCCGAGCTTTAATGCCGTTCTCGCGGCTGAGCATAGTTCAGACGACCCGATGTTCCGCGACACCGACGCGGGGTTGCGGCCGCTGCGAAAGAAAAACGGCGAGCGTGTTCTCGTGGACCAGAGTGCGAAGAACATCAAGTCTTTCGTCGGCGGCTTGATGTATGGAGGTACATTCAACTTTCCGATTCCCTTCCTCGGCACCAGCACCGTCGATTTTGATTTTCATCACACTGGGGCGCAGCTTTCGACCTTCTTTGCGGGACCTATCCTGATTTCCGATCTCTCAAAACAGTTTCGGCCCAAGTTCCGCGTGGCGCTGGATCTGGCGCTCACCGGCGTGCCTGGCCAGAACCGCATCTACTCCAATAACATCGAGTTGTTGCAGGGAGAAGTCTGGACATGGGAGCAAACTACCGGCGTGCGCGCCTCATGGCAAGCCAGCACCCATCTTAGCGTGACGGCCTCCAACTACCTCGCGTATGACAACTTCCTGCGGACCAACCAGGCGGCCGAGCAGTATGAACTGCCGCGCAACGGATTGAATGTGCTTCCCGGCCTCGAAATAAAATACAACTGGAACGGATATGTGTTCGACGCGCAGGGGACACGGGGCGAGCGCATTGACTGGAGGCCATTCGGGTGCGCATCGCTGGCCCCATCTCCGCCTGGATGCGGGTCATCATCACCATCATCATCGCCCAACCCGCCGCCCCAAAACTCTCTACTGGTTCAGCGGCCACAAAATGCGTTCACGCTCTATGACGCCGATTTGAATAAGGATTACTACATTCGCAAGTTCACCAAAGGCGGATGGGATCTTTCCTACTGGGGCGGGGATCAACTGGATCGCTTCTCGCGTTATTTCCCCTCTTTTCTTTCGTCGCCGCGTCTCCACGGTATTCCTCCCGGCACGGATTCTTTTGACGCCATTGCCATGGCGAATGTGCACTACGGGTTCAATGTGATGGATTTGGTGAAAGTCGATGGGATGTACGCGTATGCACGGGCGCGCAATCTGGAGGAGTCGTTTCAATTTCGCAAATTCGACGGGCTGGAAGTCAACGTCAACACTCCTGCCCCCTGGGGTACGCTGCTGCAAGGAACCGTTTCCTACGCGTTGGATGGGAACATCGAACGCTACAACTCGCGCTGGGCCGTGTACATTTTAATCTTCAAGCCGTTGCACTGAATTCGAGGATATGGCTGAAACAAGGCTGATTGAAACAAAGCTGGATGAAAAAAAGCCGGTCGATCGCACCGCCGATCGAAGGGTGGCTTTAGTCACAGGAGCCTCCGGCGTTATCGGCGCCGCGATTGCAAAAGCTCTCGGAAGCGCGGGGTTCCGCGTAGCCGTGCACTATCGTCAGGGGAAAGAGTTGGCGGATGAGGTGGTCGAGCGCATCGTCACGGCCCGCGGAGAGGCGTTGGCAGTGACCGCCGATCTCTCCCAGGAAGAAAGTATTGCGCCCATGTTCGATCACATCGAACAGCAACTTGGCGCGGTCGATTACCTGATCAACAACGCAGGAATAAATCGCGATGGACTGCTGGCCTTCATGTCGGAGGAGCAGTGGGACGAAGTGATCGAGACCAATCTCCGCGGCACGTACTTATGCTCGCGATTGGTACTTCCGGGCATGATGCGGCGGGGCGGCGGAGCCATCTGCAATATCGTGTCTCCTGCCGGAATTCGCGGCCAAGCGGGTCAGTGCAACTACTCGGCAGCCAAGGGCGGCATAATCGCTTTCACGAAGGCACTCTCTCGCGAGGCCGGCCGATTCCAGATCCGTGTGAATGCCATTTGCCCGGGAGTGATTCCGAGTCCGATGTCCGCCAAATATATTGAAAAAGAAGAGAAACGACTACTGTCCGAAATTCCGTTGGGGCGCTTTGGCAGGCCGGAAGAGGTAGGCGCGGTGGTGGCATTTCTGGGGTCCGAGGCGGCAAGTTACATCACCGGACAGGTGATCGCCGTGGATGGGGGGCTGCTGTAGTGGTATTGACCACGTAAAGAAAACGACTTCATATTATTAAGGATGCGAAGTCCGCGAATACGGCCTCCAGATAGCCTTCCAGGCAGTTCTGGTGCTAATTTCTACTATGAACTTGTGGTATCCTACCGTTTTGTAAACAAACATATGGCTAGCGTTAAGGAGCAACTTAAGCCAATTATATTGAATAGCTTGCGGATCACCGACTTAGCCCCTGAGGATCTGCGCGACGACCAACCGTTACTCGGCGGAGAGCTGGAAATCGATTCCATCGACATACTCCAACTCGTTCTAGAGATTGAAAGACACTTCGGCATCAAGCTGGTACAAGGCAACTTCAACCAGAAACATCTTCAAAGTGTCAACGCTTTGGCGGCGATCATCGAATCCAAAGTGGCCGAAGCAAAGTCCTGACACATGCAGTCGGCGGTGTGCAATTCCGCTTGTCCTTATCTCGACTCATAACATGGATGACCGCAGGATGGCAGGCGCAAAGTGACGCGCTGGTACGAGCATCGTTTTCATAATCCAACGGCGCTGCGGCTGATATTCGTTATCATGCCGAGGTTGCCGCGATTCCTCCATCCCCCGGTTGCGGCGCTGACAGCGCTGATCTTCTTCTTCATCTTGAAGCGGGAACGACGCGCGGTCACCGGAAATTTGCGCCAGGTGTCCGGCAAGCGTGGGCTCGCATTGCAATGGAAAGTCTATCTGGTCTTTTATTCGTTCTGCGATCTCATGGTTTCCTATTGTTTTGTCCCGCAGGCCACAGATTCGGAATTGCTCGGCATGCTGGTGGACTCGGACGGTAGCGCCGCCAAGATCGACCAATGCCTGGCCGCGGGCAATGGACTCATTGTGTGGACGGCGCATGTGGGCAATTGGGAATTCGCGTCGCGGCTGCTGGCAATGTACGGCCGAGTTAACGTGGCGCGGGTAGTCGAGGATAATCCGGCGGAGATCACGTTGCGGAACTTGATGGCTCACGACCGGGTCAAGGTTGTGGATTTGAAACAAGGAATTTCGGCGACGATAGAACTTTTGCAGGCCTTGCGTCGAAACGAGATCGTAGCCATCCAGGGAGACCGTGTTTATCAGCGCCGCACTTTTGATGTACCATTTTTTTCCCGGCCCGCCAGCTTTCCGCTTGGCCCCTTCCTGCTTTCGCAGGTCTCGGGCGCGTCTGTGCTTCCCGCTTTCGTGGTTCGACGAGGTTGGCTGCGCTATCACGCTCTGATCGGCGATCCGATACCGGCCGTTCCGCCATCGGTCACTCGCGGCGCCAACGATGCCAGCTTGCATGAAGCTATGTGCCAGGCTGTCAGGTTTTTGGAAACAACGTTGACGATTTACTACGATCAGTGGATGAATTATTTCGATTTTTGGCCAGTTGCCCCTCGCGACTGATCCCGGAAATTCACTTCAAGTACGTCGTTTTCCATTTCCTGCTAGGGTGATTGCTTTCCCCCTTCAATGGGTTTCGCTTTCACGTGGTACTCCCACGCGGGAACAGGTCATGGCCGCTTTAGCGTCCTTTTCGTCCTGGGTTTTAGATTTGGTTCCTCGATATGCACTGGCCGCGTTGCGGCTGCAAACGGCTAATAATGACAGAACAGAACCGGCCACCGCCCAGATTGTCCGAGCAAGAAAGCCCCGCTCGTGAGAGCAGGGCCTTGGATTTGGGCTGGAACGGTGACCACTATTCGGAATACTTAGTGCCTGCCGCCGTGACCTACGCCGCTGCTGTGTCCACCGCTGGCATGGCCGCTGCTGGAGTGTCCGCCACCGTGCGAACCGCCGGAGCCTCCATGCGAAGAGGGTCCGGGCGACTCACCGCGGCGGCTGCCGCTAAAACCACCAGCGCGCGATGCGCCGGAGAATCCACGGTTGCCTGCGTAGGATCGGTTACCTTCAGCGCCCCGGTTAATGGCTGCGCCGCGATTGCCGCCGTCGAAGCCGTGGGATCCTCCAGCGTAGCCTCGAGATCCGCCCGCATATCCGTGACCTGCGGCTGAGCCAAAGCCGTGCGCACCGCGATTCGCAAACCCGTGCGCTCCATATGCGCCACGCGCGGAAGAGAAGCCTCGATAATTTCCGTGCACGAAGGCGGCGTGATTATAGAACGCTCCGCCGCGGAAGGCCCAAGGGTGGCCGCCGAAGAAGACTCCACCGTGGAAGCCCCAGCCGATGCCCCATCCATGCCATCCCCAGCCGAAACCGAAGAACGGCCAGACCGGGAAGCCCAAGCCGAACGAAATGTACGGGCCGCCAAATCCAACTCCCCACCACGGATAAAATCCAGGCCACAGGCCTACGGGATATCCATACACATACGCCGGGTTATAAGTCGGTACATACACCACATTCGGATCAGCCGGCTGAATGTCTACATCCGGCCCCTGCTCGTACACGCGCTCTTGAGGCGTACTCCGCAGATTGCCCGCGTCGTAAGCCTTGTGACGCATGTACTGGACTGCCTGCATCACATCATCTTGCTGGTTCTGATAGGCTTGGCCTAGCTCAGAGGTCCACGACAGATCCCGGTCCAGGTTCGCCAGCACCGTGGGAAACTCCACGAGAGCCTTCACGCTTGGATCCCAATCCTGCTGGTCCGCTTCCGCGGCCAGATCCCGTCCCTTCAAATCCGGATTCGCCCGCACCATCCGGTTCGCCTCTACAATCTGCGTTGGATACTCTGACGCGGCCAGTATCTGCGCCACCAGCGAATCGGGATACAACGCGATCGGAGCCACCAGCTTATGCAACTGCTCCAGCGGCAGCAGTGTGTACTGCCGTTGATCCGGCCCCGTTGGAGGCGGAGGCGCCTGCGCCTGGCCTTGGTATGTATTTTGATCTGACGGCGATGGAGGCGCGACATCCTGAGGCGCACTCTGGTCCGGCGCATTGTATTGCGGCGCGCTGTACTGCGGCGCGATCTGTTCTGGCGGCGGAGCCTGATCCACCTGAGCGCTGACACCCGCTGAGGGCTTGTCCATCGACTGGTCCTGCGCCACTAATGAAGTGCCAGCCCCGAGCGCCATTGCGCTCGTCAGTATCGCGGTAAGAAGCGTTTTAGATAACTCGGTTTTCATAAATATCCCCCAGAATTCCTGTTACTAGATAGAACACCGGGAATGCGGGAGAGTTCCGTTCTTTTGATTGACTTGCACTGGTTGATTTCGGCCAGGCAGTGGTGCATTTCGTCCAATGAATACGCATGGGAAGCTTTACTGACTAGACATCTTTGAGGAAGCCTCATTACGCTAGTTGGTAAAAACAATTCACGGAGATCTAAACTATGCCGCCACTGTATTCCACCAAAGTCATCGCCAAAGGAGGCCGTCATGGATCAGTGCGGAGTGACGATGGGCTTCTCGACCTCAGCCTGGCACTGCCCAAAACTCTAGGTGGGAGCGGAGGTGCAACGAATCCCGAACAGTTGTTTGCCGCAGGATATGCAGCTTGTTTTGAGAATGCTTTGTTGCGTGTGAGCAGAGAATCCGGGCACCACTTCTCCGACGACCAAGTCGAGGTTGTAGCCGAGATTGGTTTGAACCGCAACGAACAAGGAAACTTCGTGTTATCGGCAGTTCTCTCGGTTACGCTGGTCGGAGTCGACCAATCGACGGGAGAGGAATTCGTACAACGCGCGCATCAAATTTGCCCCTACTCCAAGCGATTCGAGGAAACATAGAGGTCGCGACCTCGGTCACAGTCCGTTAGGGCAGAATTCCAAGACCGAGGCCGCACTTCGGATTATGATCGCACCGCATTAGCCTAATGCCGTCGCTGAAACCGGACTGCACCACTTAAAACTCTCAAGTTTTCACCTCTGGTCGTCCTTAGTATCGATCACATGGATGCGTGATGAACGCAGGCGGGAAACAATCAGATTGGGATCAGTTTTCCGGAGCATCGGATGATCTCTCTTCATTTTCACCTGTTTCTTTACCCATGTTTCTCTATTGACATTATTGACATTATTCGGCCTAAAGGTCAGGGTTGCATTCCGGTACAGAAATTCGCCTTGGGGCACCTTATATTTGTGAAACAAATTTTCGTGTGCCCCAACCGGTCCAATATTCGAACCCCCTTGTCGAAATTGCCCTATACTCCGCCACTTTTGTAACATGCGGATGACTTAAACGTCTCGGCTTCTAGGCGATCGTATTTGATGGGTGCAACTCCTTCGTAAATCAGAGATGTGAGTACGTACCCTAATTGACGGTGAAGCTGGTGGAACTGCTAACGCTGCCACCTTTTGTAGTCACGACGATTTTGCCGGTCGCGGCTCCGGCGGGAACGGTCGCGGTAATTTCGGAATCGGAGACCACCGTGAACGAGGCTGATATGTTGTCGATCGTCACCTTCGTAGTTTGAGTCAGGCCGGTGCCGTTGAAGGTCACTACTGTTCCGACCGGGCCGCTCGGGGGCGTGAAGCTTTTATAGGTCGGCGTGATCTTGTAGGTCGCGGTGGTGGACAGCACGGTCGATCCAGTGGTGACGGTGACGTCGCCGGTTAGCGCGCCCGTCGGGACCGTAGCGAGAATGTAAGTGCCGGTGAGTTTTGCGATGGTGGCTTTTGTGCCTCCGAACTCAACGACAGACTTCGAACTGAAACCCTGTCCCAGAATGCCGACCCGCGCGCCTTCTGCCCCGGATGTCACATTCACCAGGGAGATAAAGGGACTGTAGCCATTGCTCAGGCTGTAGAACGAACCAACGCCGGTCCCGCCCTGCTCGGTCGTGCTGTAAAACGTGCCGTTGGTGGAAAGCAAGAGCGGAGCCTCAGGCTGACCGCAGTTCGAGCAAACGAGCGGGTAGAGATAAAGGTTCTTGTACGCGCCCTTGGTGGTGATGTCGAAGAGTCCGGCTTGCGAGCAGCCCCCGCCCGCGCAGTCCGTTGCGGCGCCATACAACAGGCCATTCGGCCCCTGCGTCAACGGCAACGTAGGATACGCGCCGTCCGTCTGATTCGGGAAGCTGTAAAGCACCGTCTCTTTGCCTCCCGCGGTGACCTCGAAAATGGTTCCTTCGTTCGCAGTGCCGCCCTGTTCGGTAGTTCCATAGAAGTTGCCATTGGAGCCCTGAATCAGGTTGGCACTCGGGGACTCGCCATCCGTGTACTCGCCATCCGAATTGGGCTCGAACGTGTATACCAGCGACTCCTTACCCGCAAGCGTGATCTTGAATATTCCGCCACCGCTAATGATCCAGCCGTTTCCTACGCCCCATAGATCGCCGTCAGTGCCTTCGATCAAACCGTAGGGCAACACGGTATCGTTTGGCGGACCTTGGAAGCTGTACAGCATGCTGTACGCTCCGGCCAGCGTAAGTTTGTACACAGTTCCGTAATTATCCGCCCCGCAAAAAGCGGTGGTTCCATAAAAATCCCCGTTACTGGCCTGGATTGGAGGCGCGTAGGGTATGCATCCGTCGCTGGTCGATCCCTGGGCAGCGAAGTTGTGCAATACGGTCAGGGCGCCGGCGGACGTCACTTTGAAAAGCGTCCCGTAATTGTTGGTGCCCCCATTCTGACAGGTGCCGTAGAAATTGCCATCGGTGCCCAAAGTCAGGCCGCTGCACGTCGTTCCGTCCGATTGCGCCATCGAGTACAAGCTAGTGAGCGCTCCCTCGGAGCTGATTTTGTAAATGATGCCCTGACAGCATCCGTTGCCCGACAGCGTAACTCCGTAGAAGTTCCCGTCCTGTCCCTGCGCCATTACGCCAGCGGGATAATTTGGGTTCGACCCGTTGCTGAACTGGTAAATCGTGCTGACCGTTTGCGCCGGTGCAGCGATAGCTATCGCCACCAGGAATATACCCGCGAGAAGCTTCGCCTTGAGAACTGTAGTCATTGTTTTCTCCTGAATGTGATTCCAATTTCTGCCGCTGTGGTTTCGAACCGCTTAGTTGACGGTGGAGCTGGTGGAATTGCTGACGCTGCCGCCTTTGGTCGCGCAATTAATCCAAGTGCTGGGGAAGCTGGCCAAAAGACGCCGGTTGGCGGATATGCTCTCCGGCACGACCGCTTGCCAACTGGCTTGAGACGACCGCGAATGCACGCCGACTATCACCTGAATTGAGGCTGCGGTAAAGCGACGGCTCGGCTATATCGAAGCGACGAGATATTTTGCTTATCTGCAATGAGTTACAAAAAATTATTGTCTGCAGCGGGTAGCCCGAAAGTGCCAGTACAACCGGGCTTTTCGTAATGGTAGACTTGGAGCTGTTTTCCCCTTCGGAGCGTCGACTCCTATGACTGTGTCCGGCGAACCCCAGACCGTTGTGCGTTTCGGTGTATTTGAGGCAGACTTGCGCGCGGGGGATCTGCGGAAGAAAGGAGCCAGGGTAAAGATTCAGGACCTTCCCTTTCGCGCGCTCGGAGTCCTCCTCAGCCGGCCAAATGAAGTTGTGACGCGCGAAGAATTCCGGCAGGCGCTTTGGCCGCAGGATGTTTTTGTCGATTTTGACCGTGCCATCAGCAGCGCCGTCAAACGACTGCGTGATGCGCTGGGCGATCCCGCTGAAAATCCTATCTTCATAGAAACCATCGAGCGTCGCGGGTATCGGTGGATCGCTCCGACTTCTGGAGCCCCGACTTCAAATACAGTCGCGCTGCGTGCGCCCGCTGCGCGTCAGGCGGAGTTAGAGCCGGCCGTAAGTTCGGTGACCGTTCCCGATAGTTTGATTTCGCCCCCGGCGTTTTCGTTTCCGTCGCGAAAGTTGGAGTATGCCGCGCCGGTTCTGGCGCTACTGTTGGTGGCGGGGATCATGCTCTTCGGGTTTCACGGGATAAAGGCCGCGGACAATTCGCCGCACTCGGCTGCGAATGCTGGGTTGCATCCGGCGAATCAGGAAGCCAAGGATCTTTATCTGCAAGGCCGCTACTACTGGAACAAGCGCACGCCCGACGATCTGCAAAAGGCGGTGGACTATTTCACGCAGGCGATCGTGCATGATCCGGGATATTCGGATGCCTATGTTGGACTGGCAGACTGCTACAACCTGCTGCGCGAATATAGCGCGATGAAGAGTAGTGAGGCGTATCCGCGGGCGCTGGCTGCGGCACGCAAAGCGGTTGAGCTCGATGATAAATCATCGCAGGCGCGCGCTTCGCTGGCATTTGTTTCGTTTTGGGGAATGTGGGACGCTGCGACCGCCGATCGCGAATTTCGCCGCGCGATTGAACTTGATCCGAACAATGCGAATGCCCACCATTGGTATTCGCCGGTGCTGGAAACGATGGGCCGCTACACGGAGGCGCTGACCGAAATTGAGCGCGCGCAGGCGCTCGACCCCACATCTAAGTCGGTGCTGGCCGACAAGGGGATCATATTGTATGAGGCAGGACGGCGGCAGGAAGCGCTTGACCTGCTGCGGCAAATGGAAAAGGCCGAACCGGAGTTCGTATCCCCACCTCGTTACCTGGGGAGAATTTATCTGGAAATGGGCGACTATCCGAACTATCTGGTGGAGTTGAGAAAGAGCGCAGTCCTGATCCATGACAGCGCGGCGCTGGTTGTGGCCTCGGCCGCCGAGAGGGGATATGCGGCTGGCGGAGCGCACGCCATGTTCGAGTACATGCGCAATGAACAGCAAAAGCTCTACGATCAGGGGAAGTTTTCGTCCCTCGGACTGGCAGGGACCTGCGCACTCGAAGGAAATAAGCGGGACGCCTTGAAGTACCTGAAAATCGCTTACGATCAGCACGAGGATGATGTTGTCGGCATCGCGGGTAACGGCCTGTTCGATAACCTGCACGACGATCCCGAAATGCAACGAATTCTGGCGGGAGTTAATATCCAGCGCGCGCCGGGGCAGGGAAGAACTGAGTTGCGCAGGAATTGACCCTTGCTCCAGAGATTCTAGCGGTATTGAAGACCTGGAAAACGTCAAACCAATTGCTGATGATTGGATCTTTGCTTACGGACGACTTTCGGAAATGACGGAACTATCCAGAAACGGGCTTCGAGAAAGTTGGCCGGATTAGTAACGGGAAATCGGCATATCGTCAGTGAATGATTGCTGCTTGCCGGGAGTTTTTCCGAGCCAGGCGTGGGCATGTTCGCGTACCGCATTGGTGGAACGACGGAAAGCCAATTCCACCGCGCCGCTGGTTCACTCACAACTTGCTCATTCATAACTTGGTCTTTCATAGATTGAATTCGAATCGAGTTGCTAAAGCGTGTGGCTCATCGTGTGCCAACAGCCCACGCCATTCCGTCAACACTCTCTCCCGCATCGATCAGGCTCTTCACCGACCAATCAGAGAGGTTTATCGCAGCAATCTTTTTGGTGCGAATGCAGGAAACATATGCAGTCTTGTCGTCAGGCGAAATTACGATCTCGTGGGGCACTTTCGGTACGGCGATCGTGCGAACCACCCGCAGCGTCTTCAGATCAACAACGCTTACCTGGGATGCATCGGGAACGCAGACCAGCAGCCATCGTCCGTTGAGAGTATTCGCCGTGCCGTATCCCGGAGCGGCAATCGGAATCCGCGTGTTTACCTTGTTAGTGATGGTATCGATCACGGCTAACTGCGGTTTTGCCTGATCAGCAGTGAATACCCATTTGTCATCGACGGAAATCGAGATCCTTTGCACCTTCGTTGAGACAGGTATAACCGATACCAACTTGCGTCCCGGAATATCCAGCACCGACACGGTGCCCGCCGAGACATTCGCGGTGTAGCCAAACCGTCCATCATGAGAAATGACGAGCATGTGGGATTGCTCTTGGCCCGTCGGAATCACTCCCACGACTTGCAATATCGTGGGATCGATGATCGTAACGGTCTGGTCGAGTTCTGTGGTGACGTACAGCAACCCATCTTTAGGGTTCATCACAGCGCAATGTGGACGTACGCCGTGCCCAAAATCAAGATGGCCGATAACTTTGCGAGACGCAATGTCAATCGCGATCATGTCTCTGCCATCCGTTCCCGCTTCCCCCACGCTGGAGTCACCATAAATAGGGACATATGCGGTTTTGCCGTCTAAGGACACCGCCACCTCGTGACCAGTTACGCCTCCCTCCGCGATCGTTGCGACCTGCTTGCCGGCCTGCGGATCAACAATGCCGAGTGTGGCTTCGCCTTGGTTGACGGCCAACAGCAATCCCGGCACAGTCTCAGCAATGGCCTTTGCTTGCACGAAGGGAAAAGTGAGAACTAGGAAGGTCAGCAAGCCCATGGTTGCTCGAACAATCCGAAAGGATCTAGAGTTTAGTTTGTGGGGTAGAACTTTTGAATTATTCGTCATTGGCATATCCTTTTCTGCACGTACAATACGAGTAAATGCTCACAAATAAAACTCGCGTTCTGGACGGCAGAGGCAGGCCGCGTAAAAACACGCTGAAGGTCCGTAAAGCGCCGGGTCAGGCGAGGTCTCATGAGACAGTAGATGTCATTCTGGAAGCGTCTGCTCGCATTTTGTAATCAGACGGACTCCGTGGATTCAATACGAACGCGATCGCAACGAAAGCGGGGGTGAGCATTGGATCCCTGTATCAATATTTTCCGAACAAGGACTCTATCGTTCTCGCCCTGATTAACAGTTTTGAGAGGGCGTTCCAAGATACGGTCGTGAAAGCTGTGCAAGATGGAAAAGGAAAGGGACTGAAACCCCGCCTTAGGTTAGTGGTTCGGGCACTTGTGAGCACACATTACTATCGCCCTCGGCTAAACCGCGTGCTGGAAACTGAAGAGGAAAGGCTCGGGAGCGAGGCCGACGATTCTGCGTTTCACGCAAATCTTCTACAGCTGCTGCGAGATCACCAAAAGGAAATCGCAATGCCTGCTTCGCGAGTAACGGAACGGGTATTCATGGCTATACTCCGCGCTGTAGTGGACTTCGGCCTTGCGTCCGGCGTGAGTTCGCGAGCCACCGAACAGCGAGCTATGCGCGCGATATGCGGATATCTACTCTATTGGGGCTAAAGCTGGCTGATCATCGATTGGGACTGGGCAGGTTTAAGAGCACTTGGAAAAAACACGATTCGCGATTCCTCCCGGTTGACGGGCAACCCGGAAGTTATTCGTCGGCACAAGTCTGTACGGACAAATGAAATCTCACTGACTTCCGAGAAGTCGGCTTAGCCAAAATATGAAACATTCGTGCTTTCCTAGCAGCAAGGTTGATTAAGGTAAGCACGTGGCCGCCGAAGCTTCTTGCTCGCGTCGTTGAGCCTTAAGGAACGATACGTCCTTTATCATTCAGAGTTTTCATTTGCTAGGTTTTCGGTAGTGTCAATTGTCCCACTCGGGCATTTCCCTCAAGCGGTTTCCGCTGAGAATACTTCCCGACTTCTGACCACTTTCCGGTTTGCCGACGATGCGGCCCATGACAGCGGTTCGTTGGGGTCATTCCTAAACACCAACCCAGGCTCGAAGGGAGCATCTGGCTTCTGACGCGGTGAGTCCCCCCCGTAATATTCCAATTGACCGTTGTCGATGACATAAATCAAGCAGAGAGCGCACACGAGCAGCGTGCACCCGAACATTTCGCGTAATTGATCGACTCTGTAGGCCGCACTGGATCTCAGCGTTCCCAAAATCTTGATCGGACACAACATTCCAAGTGAAGAAAAAGCGCCGGGAGATTCCCGGCGCACGCACCATATGCAAGTGATTTGGATTAATTCATGGAAGATCCCTTGGCTGCGGGTACATCCTTGGAAGTCATGTCAAATGTGAGCATGAACCCGTTTGTTCCCTTGAACTCATACGGCTTGGGTCCCTCCCTGTATGTTTCGATTTCGTTCGGCATCATGACAAAACCGCCATTGCGCGGCGTACCCCAATACTTGACGTTCGTAAGCACGGCTGGCTCGTCAGTCATTCCCTGAAATCGCGCCAACTTGATTTCTGCCGTCTTGCCGCCGTTGAGTGTTGCGTGCGCGTGGTCTTTGTCGAACGTCCAGGTATCGATACTGCCTTCGGCGATCTGCAGTGATTTCCACTTCACCGGAAACACATGCCCGATGATTTCCCCGAGCGCCTGGCGCTGTTCGGGGGTTGCCCCTTTATCGAACGTCACCTGCGCCCAATCCACCTGTCCCTGCGAGAAGTCGCCGCCAAGATCGCCATTGATCCAGAACTTGGCCCCAGCAAGATCAACGTTGCCGTAGTGTCCCTGGTTCACTTTGTAAGCATTGTTGAACTTGCAGAAGTGTTCCGTCTTTCCGTTTTCGTGATGAGCTGCTGGATGCGAGTTGAAATAGCACATGCAGAAGTGAGGACAGCTGCACGCCTCGATTGTGGTTGCATTGATCGCCCAATCCGCCGCCGACTCCCCGGAATGACCAGCGCTGACGGTGAGCAGGGCAAGGAGAAGCGGTAAAGCTATTCTGTGCATAGAGCACCCCCAAAAATAAGTAAGAGAAAGCCGTTATCTAAATAAAACAAACGAGCATCGTCAGGCCTGGCGCCAAGCCCTTCCGACTGTCCCAAGAGCGCGTCAGGTGCTTCTACTTGTCGCTTGCCGAGTGCCTGACGGTCAATGCTCCGACACTTCTCCTTCGATACCCTCGCGATCCCCTAATAAGTCGTCTGTTTGCAATGCAATGTGGGGTGTCGCATTGTGTTCGGTTGCGTGCTAGACTTCTCGAAAATGTGAAGTACGCCGATGCCGTCCACCCTCCCATCATTGGTGCGTTTCGCAAATTTCGAAGTCGATCTGCGGGCTGGCGAGTTGCGAAGAGAAGGCAGCAGAGTCCGTCTGCAGGAACAGCCCTTCCTACTTCTGGCAGTGCTCTTGGAATACGCGGGGGAAGTCGTCACTCGTGAAGAACTTCGCAAGCGCCTTTGGTCGGCCGATACCTTCGTCGATTTTGACCACCGTCTCGCGGTGGCTGTAAGCAAGCTCAGGGACGCGCTGCGGGACTCCGCCGAGAACCCAAAATTCGTTGAGACCGTTGGCCGACGCGGCTACCGGTTCTTGGGGCAGCTGGAATTTACGGATTCATTATCTGCGGATTCCGGCGCGAGAATGTCTGACACTCCTTTGTCTTCTTATCAACCAACCGAGCAAGCGGAGCTTCCAAAGCTGGCGCATCCGCAGCCGTGGCGATCTCGAGTCAACAGACTGATCTTTCTCTCCACGGTCGGATTTGCGATTCTCCTCGCAGTGATCGTCGTGACGAATCTTGTCCACATTCGGTCTGGGAAAGAAGAGTCGTTGACTCCCCGGAGCCTGGCGATCCTTCCGTTGCAAAATCGTGGCGAGGATTCAACGAGCGACTTTCTTGGATTATCACTTGCCGATGTGCTCATCACGAAATTGGCCTACGTGAGTTCACTCAATGTCCGCCCTTCTGCGGCAATTGAAAAATATAGAGGAACGTCGATTGATCTTCAGAAAGTTGCCGCAGATCTCAAAGTCGATACGCTGCTCACGGGAAGCTTCATACGCGATGGCAACAATTTGCGCATTACCTACCAGTTGGTCGATGCCAAAACCGAGAAAATTCTAGGCCAAGGAGTGATCGACCTTAAATACGACAATCTTCTTGCTGTTCAGGATAAAGTTACCGGACAACTGATTTCCGAACTGCAACTGAACTTGCCTCCAGGTGAGGCGGAGCACCTAAAACCGGAAGCGTCGGTTAGTCCACTCGCCTACGAATATTTTCTACAGGGGCTTGATCTCTACGGACAGCACAAGTTTCCCCTGGCGATCAACATGTTCGAAAAAACCACGGAGATCGATCCCAATTATGCTCCAGGGTGGGCGTATTTGGGAGCTTCCTATAATTCGGACGCGGCGTTCGAGCTTGGCGGGCGGGAGCAATATCGACGTGCCCAAGCCGCCTACGAGAGAGCGTTGGCGATACGACCAAACTTGCTTGACGCCCAAATTTTCCTTGCGAATCTGCTGATTGACACGGGGAAAGTTGAGCAGGCTGTACCCTTGTTGCGAGACGCCTTAAAGACGAACGGCAATTACGCCGCCGCTCACTGGGAACTGGGATATGCATACCGATTTGCTGGAATGTTGGACGAATCGGTGGCGGAATGCGAACGGGCGCGTCAACTGGCTCCCTTCCTGAAGGGCAACGGGGCAGTATTAAACAGCTACCTCTATCTGGGGGAGTACCAGAAGTTTCTTGAGAGCCTACCGGCCGACGATTCCTCGTTCTCCCTGTTTTACCGTGGCTTCGGAGAATTTCACGAAAAGCAGTTCGACCAGGCGGCAAGTGATTTCGATCGCGCGTACCAACTCGATCCAAATTTGTATACGGGAATTGGAAAGGCTTTGAGTGACGCGATTCATCAGCACGCAAAAGAAGGCTTGCAGCTCTTGAGTGGACTGGAGAGAACAGTAAAACAGCGAGGAGTCGGGGATCCGGAAGCCACGTACAAGATTGCTCAGGCGTACGCCGTCTTGGCAGACAAGAGTTCCGCATTACGTGCGCTTCGGATGAGCGTTGAAGGCGGTTTCTTCAGCTATCCCTACATTGACAAAGACCCATTGCTGAATGATCTACACGGCGAATCCGAGTTCGCTCAGATTTTGGACATAGCACATCAGCGAAGCGCGGCATTCAAGAATTCTTTCTTTCGCTGAAACGAGTCTTGCCCGATCGTTTTCTCAAATCTGAGTGGCACGTCTGTGACATCGTGCGCTTGGTCGCCATCCTTACTGAATAACGGGCAATCCGGAAGTTGAGGGGACACCAAGACAAGCAGTCATAGTCGGATGAACCTGGGGAAAATCGCCGATCTTCTCGCGCGGTGAATTTGCGAGAATGCCCCGACCAAAATTAATCTGGAGCTTTGCCTTATGAACAAGAGGACCTTTATCAAACTCTCCGCCGCGGTACTAGCATCTCCTCCGGTCATGCGCCTTCTGGCTTGGGCAGGACAGGAGAAACTCAGAAACTGGGCCGGCAATATTGAGTACGGCACCGAACGGCTTCAGACTTCCACTTCTCTCGCCCAGGTGCAGGACTATGTCAGGACGCGACCCAAGCTGAAAGTGCTTGGCACGCGGCACTGCTTTAATAACATTGCCGACAGCAAAGATGGGTTCCTGTCGCTGAAGCCAATGGACGAAGTGATTTCTCTCGATCCCGCGAAGCGCACCGTCACTGTCGCCGCGGGCATCACCTATGGGCAGTTGTGCCCCTATCTCGACGGCAAGGGCTTTGCCCTTCACAACCTCGCCTCGTTGCCCCATATCTCCGTTGCCGGTGCGTGCAGCACGGCAACTCATGGATCCGGCCAGAAAAATGGCAACCTGGCTACGGCAGCGTCCGGACTTGAAATCGTGACTGCGGATGGCACAGTCGTAAACCTGTCGCGCGAGCGGGACGGCGAAACCTTTAACGGCGCAGTCGTAGGATTGGGCGCTCTGGGCGTAATCACAAAAGTCATGCTCGACATTCAGCCCACTTTTATGATGCGCCAGTATGTATATGAAAACCTCCCGTTCAGCGAGTTGAAAGAACACTTTGATGCAATCGAATCCAGCGCCTATAGCGTGAGCCTGTTCACCGACTGGCAAAAGCAGCGCATGAACGAAGTGTGGATCAAGAGCCGCATCGAAGAAGGGCAGGAATTTCACGCGAACCCTGAGTTTTACGGGGCGAAGCTCGCGACCCGCAACCTGCATCCAATTGCGGCGCTGTCGGCGGAAAATTGCACCGAGCAGATGGGCGTGCTCGGCCCATGGTATGAGCGCTTGCCGCACTTCCGCATGGGTTTCACGCCCAGCGCCGGCAAAGAGTTGCAATCCGAATACTTCGTGCCACGGCAACATGCGGTGGAGGCAATCCTGGCGGTAGAGAAGCTGCACGATCAGGTGAGTCCTTCTCTGCTGATTACCGAAATCCGCACCATCGCCGCCGACCATTTATGGATGAGTCCTTGTTACCAGCAAGACTGCGTGACCATCCACTTTACCTGGAAACCAGACTGGCCTGCCGTCAGCAAGCTGTTGCCGGTCATCGAAAAGGAACTCGCTCCATTCAACGCGCGCCCGCACTGGGGAAAGCTATTTACGACTTCGCCGGCGAAACTCAGGAGCATTTATAAGAAGATGCCCGAATTCGTTGAACTGAGCAGGCGCTACGATCCCCAAGGCAAGTTTCACAACGAGTATCTGAACCGGAACGTTTTCGCTACTTAGGCTTTGCGAATGATTATGGCTGCCAGTCTGGCCGTTATTTTCTTGCCGATATCGTCGCGAAATTTTAGCCACCGATCCAGGAACGGGTACTCTTCCTTCGAGACCGCGAAGGGTCTGTTAAATGCCCCTTCCACCGTCGCCCCCTTTGTCTTGAATCGCATAGTGCAACTGAACGAGGCCGCTTCCGAGCGCTCTGCGGGACACTGGATCGATCGGTGGTTTTCGGCCAGCGCGCGGGAAGTTGTCCCGAGTCGGCTTGTAGGAAGTTTCACCACATAGATAACGATAAACGCGCTTCGTTGACCAATCCGATCAACTCCCACCATTTAATCTCCTCCAAGCCCGTTTCTGGATAACTTCCTGTTTGCCGACAAGCCGGCGGAATCACAGTTATCCGCCTAAAGGGTAATCTCACGACTGCGTGACAGCTTCATCCTGCAGCTCGGAGCGGAGCTTGAAGCAACAAATTAAATCTATAGGGACCTCCATTAATTTCGGCGGAGACAGACGCGGTTGGCTAGGATCACGACTCCTTCACTTCGTCAGAGACGACTTGAAAGTTAATCAATCGTGCTTTGCCGAATGACGTGGTAATCGCACAATCAGTAGCGTCGCGTCCCGTTGCCATTAGCACACGCCCAATACGCCGAACGTTGTGCCTGGCGTCGAACGTCCACCAGCGATCCCCCAGATACACTTCAAACCAAGCGCTGAAGTCCATTGGACTCGGGGCAACGACCACTCCAATGTCGCCCAGATATCCGGTTGCGTAGCGGGCAGGAATGTTAAGGGCCCGGCAGAACGTGATCGCGAGGTGCTGAAAGTCTCTGCATACCCCGACTCTCTCTGTATATACCCCTAGCGCGGTGCGTACTGGGCTCGAAAATTCGTACCCGAAAGTTACCTTGCTATGTACCCAATCGCACACCGCCCGCACTCGGTTCCATCCTCTCGGGGCATTCCAAAACAGTTCCGCAGCCGTGCTGGATAAGAGGTCCACTTCACAATATCGGCTGTTCATAAGGTAGGGCATGACATTTAGCGGCAATTCATTAACGGGAACCTCTGGTGCATCAAGGTTTTCCGCATCTGGCTCTCCTGAGCACTCGATGAGTGTGGAATTCTGGAATCGAATCTTTCCCGGAGGAGCCAGCAAGCGGGTAGCGTGATTGCCAAAACCATCCTCGTAGTCTTCAATCTTCACGAGTGGATCGCTATGTAGCTCATCGGGCTCTCGCAAATCCATTTTTCGCGAAGGGTGCACATTGAGCAGGGTCATGATCGGAACTTCCCCGACGGTCTCGAATTGAATGTCGTAGCCAAGCCGTATCAGCATTTGATGTCAAATCCCAGCAAACTTGCGCAGTTAAGATGCAGAAACTATCACGGAAGCGGATTGTTCTCCACGCTTTTTCTTGCTGGTTAGAATTACAAATTCAGTGCGAGCGCGGTGTATCATGCGTTAGAGTTCACAGTAGAGGGCAAAGTGACATATTGTTTGGGGATTGCAACGCGGGAAGGTTTGGTATTGGCCTCGGATTCGAGAACCAATGCGGGTTTTGATCAGGTCAATGTCTGTCGCAAGATGTATCGCTTTGTTCAGCCCGGAGAGAGAGTATTTGTAATTTTGACCAGCGGTAGCCTCTCCATAAGCCAGTCGGTGATCACTTTACTGGGAGATGATTTCGATTCCGGACGGGGGCTTGCCCAAGCCAATTCCCTTTATGATGCCGCGCGCATTGTGGGAGACTGCGTGCGCAGAATCTCCGATATTGACCGCACATCGCTGGAGCGCGATTCCTTCAGTTTTAACGTTCACCTGCTGCTTGGGGGGCAGGTTCGAGGCCAGGAACCCAACTTGTATTTGATTTACCCCCAAGGCAATCCGCTCGCGGCTACAGAAGATTCGTTGTACTTGCAACTCGGTGAATGTAAATACGGGCGGCCAATCCTCGATCGCGGCATTCAAACCACAACTTCTCTTGAGGTGGCGGCGAAATATGCTCTCCTCTCGCTCGACGCAACCATGCGCTCGAATGTAACGGTAGGCCCTCCCTTCGATTTATTGTTGTACAAAAAAGATAGTCTGCAAATTACGCGCTACCGCCGCGTTTCAGCCGGGGATCGGGACCTAAACCTGATCCATTCGAGTTGGGAGCAGTCCCTTCGCCGCGCGGTCGAGCAGTTACCCGATATCGAATTCCAACCTTTGGGCAACGAAAACCTCGTCGAGAGCGTCAGAGAAGTCGCGCGATCCAGGGGATAGCATCGGCAAGCCCGGTCCCGCGCCATTTCTTTAATGGCGTGAATCGCTTTTCCCGATGACCAGATCGTCGTTGCGTGCGCTATTCTGGCGGGGATCGGGGCGCGGCCATCATGATTACAGAAACAGAAATTTCCGATCGTGCAGGAGCCGAGGCCCTGCAGCGGTACGAAGTGAACGGTGCTTATGATGAGATGTTCAGCTCCGTCGACCATCCGCGAAAACAGTATCGTCCTTTGCACAACTTGCTTTTAAATCTGGGCCCCGACGAATTACGGCGCAGCAAGAATGAGGCAGACCAATCCTTCTTCAACCAGGGAATCACTTTCACGGTATATGGGAATGATAAAGGCACAGAGCGCATATTTCCTCACGATCTGCTGCCCAGAATCATCACGGCGGCGGAATGGGAAAAAATCGAGCGCGGACTGACCCAGCGGATCACAGCGCTGAACCTCTTTCTCAAAGACGTCTACCATGAAGGCAAAATCATTGAAGATGGCGTCGTGCCCGGCAGCATCGTCTACACCTGTAAACATTACCGCCGCGAAATGCGTAATATTAAAGTTCCTCGCGACGTTTACATCACGGTAGTGGGCACTGACTTGATACGAAACCCGGAGGGCAACTTTGTGGTCCTGGAGGATAATCTCCGTGTCCCCAGCGGGGTCTCTTACATGCTTACCAGCCGCCGGGTGATGAAGCAGATATTTCCAGGACTGTTTCAAAAGTGCCGGGTGCGGGCTATTGAGCAGTACAGCCAGGCGCTTCTCTCAACCTTGCGGTCTTTTGCCCCTGAGGGCCGACCCGATCCAACCGTAGTTTTGCTGACACCGGGGTCCTACAACTCGGCTTACTTTGAACATACCTATCTGGCTCGGCAGATGGGGATTGAACTGGTCGAAGGACGCGACATCGTGGTGCACGACAATATCGTTTACATGCGAACCACATTCGGCCTGCGGCGCGTGGATGTGATTTATCGGCGGATTGACGACGATTATCTCGACCCATTGGTTTTCGAAAATGGTTCTACGCTCGGTGCTGTCGGGCTTTTTAATGCCTATCGCGCCGGGAATGTGGCCTTTGCCAATGCGCTAGGGACGGGAGTCGCTGATGACAAGGCAATCTACGCGTTTGTGCCCAAAATCATCCGCTATTATCTCGATCAAGATCCAATTCTGGAAGGTGTAGAAACTCTGTTGATGTCTGATCCAGGGCAGCGAGACCACGTCTGCCAGAAGTTGAACGAGTACGTGGTGAAAGCAGTGGGCGAGTCGGGTGGATACGGAATGCTGATCGGACCGCATAGCACGGAAAAGGAACGCTCCGAATTTCGAGAAAGGATCTATGCGAAACCGCGAAACTATATAGCGCAACCGGTAATCAATCTTTCCACTGCGCCATGTTTTGTAGACGGAATCATCGAGCCTCGTCACGTCGATCTTCGTCCCTATGTTTTGTACGGCGAAAAAATCACCATCGTCCCCGGTGGCTTGACCCGAGTGGCGTTGCGAAAGGGCTCGCTGGTAGTGAATTCTTCTCAAGGCGGAGGCTCGAAAGACACGTGGGTTTTGCAGAATTGAGATTTTTGAAGAATTAGGTGACGAAACTTTATGCTTTCTCGCGTGGCCGACAGTCTGTACTGGATGAGCCGATATTTCGAGCGTGCGGACAATGCGTCTCGTGTGCTGAAAGCAACCTACGGATTGATTTTGAATCCCGCAAAATTTTCTACCGCAGAGCGGTGGTTCCACGCTGTTTCCTCGCTGGCTCCCGGCGCGGCTTCTAATAAAGTCGACCCTCAAGGTGCTCTATTTCTGTTAGTGGCCGATCTGGACGGGGCTTTTTCAATTGTGAAATGCATAAGTGGAGCTCGCGAAAATGCCCGGCAAGTCCGGGAAGAAATCAGTTCGGAGATGTGGGAGCACCTGAATCGTCTTTTTCACGACGTGAACGGCTTTCAGCTGAAACCCGATGACGACGCCGGAGCCATGCGAGTGGTGTCCCTGGTCCGCGAAGGCTCATATAGGTTTAATGGAATTACCGCCGCCACTATGAATCACGATGAGGCTTGGCATTTTATCCAGTTGGGCAAGTACATCGAGCGAGCCTGCAACCTCTGCGTTATACTTGATGCCTATTTTGTCGTTGGCAAACATCCTGATGATCTGGATTGGGTCGGGCTCTTAAGCAGTTGCGCGGCCTTTGAAGCCTATTGCAAGGCCTGTACCGCCGAACTTAAACCGGAACGAATCGCCAACTTCCTCCTGCTGAAGCCCGAGTTCCCTTATTCGGTCCGTTATTCAATTGACCGGATGCACGAAGCCCTGACTGCCATAAGCACTCTTTCCTTGAGCCGTCGGACAGAAAATGTCGAAAGACTAATCGGACGCCTGCGATCGATGGTTACGTACGTACAAATCGGCGAGATCATTGCTGGATTGCACAAATATCTGGCGACGATTATCGAGCAATGCCGTGAACTGCATGCGGCTGTTCACGAACTCTATATCGAATATCCAATTGAAGTTGCTTTTCAAAACTGAATGTTCTACGCCATTCGCCATTTCACGCGTTATCGCTATAGCCGCCCCGTCTGGCAGAGCATGATGGAAGTTCGCATGCACCCCAGAAGCGAGAGCAATCAGCGTTGTTTCGTTTTTCAGCTCTCGGTAAATCCGCGCGCTCGAATTTTTGGCTATACGGATTCCTATGGCAATTTTGTCCACCATTTCGACCTGCCCTCCCGTCATAGCCAGCTCACCATCATCTCTGACGCTCTCGTCGATATCCACCTTCAGCCCTCGATCCCCGAAGTTATGAAGTATGAAGCGTGGCAGGAACTGGAAGATATTGTGGAAAAAAAAGATTACTGGGATATGTTGATGCCCAGTCATTTTGCGCGTTCATCGCCGGAACTGGAACAGCTGGCAACCGAGATCGGAGCGGCCGGACGAAAAGGACGAAGCCCTCTCGCGTTTCTTCACGATATTACCAGCGGTATTCATCGTAGTTTTAGCTACGTGAAGAAAAGTACTGCGGTCAATTCACCGATTGAGGATGCCCTTCGCTCACGGCAAGGCGTGTGTCAGGATTTTGCCCACATCATGATCGCCCTGGTGAGAAATGCCAGAATTCCCTGCCGCTACGTTAGTGGGTATCTTTACCACAGCACTGAAAATACATATCCTGCAGCCGACGGCGCGACTCATGCATGGGTGGAAGCGCTGCTGCCAGGAATTGGATGGCTCGGTTTTGATCCCACAATTAATTGGCTCGTGGGTGAGCGGCACATTCGCACCGCAATCGGGCGCGATTATGCCGACGTACCGCCCACCATGGGCACGATGAAAGGAAGATCGGACACTCAGTTGCAGGTTAGGGTTCGAGTAACTCCGTCACAAGCCGTACTCCCCCCAGATGAAGAGTTCGCAGCAGACGAAGAGTGGTCCCAATTTCTAGACGAAACCCACCAGTCTCAATTGGCCGATGCTCAGCAACAATAGTCGACGCGACGCCGCAGCGTCAGCCTAACGATCCACATTTATTATCCTTCCTTTCGAACCCCAGAGCCGTGGCTCGATTCAACTGAAATCCGGTTTCCTACGAGTCGTTATTGGATGTTGTTTCTTTATTCACCTTGGTTCGTTCGTTCAAATCTTTCTCGTGTCGTGCGGTCTTTCTGGCTCGGTTCGGCTAGTGCGGCAGCCTCTTCCCGAAACTCTCAAATTGCTTTATCCATTTTCTCGTTCTTGGTGCCCTATTCAAATTACTGGCAAATGATCGTGCCGTTCATGCCGTCGGGATAGAATCCACCAGAGCACTGACCGCCGTGGTAGACAATGTTGAGAACCTGGGCGGTAGTGCGTGGGATGCTCAGGGCATTGGTGCTGGTAACGTCGTAGGGGAGTTTTCTGAGAAGGAGTTTTCTGAGTCGGTGGAATATCAAGAGAATCCACCGCCGGGCTGGTTACGTCGTTATCGATACACGCCAGCTGAAGGGAGCCGGAGTGCTTCTGTAGACAAAATTGCCCCGGCGGCGGCCAGATAGGTTTTGCTGCTGATGGAGGGCGCGGCGCCAAGATAAGCGCTCACACCCACATCCTCGAACTGGGACATGAGCGAACTCCGCCAGCTAGTCATCATCCCGGGCAAAGTCTAACGTATGACCGAGAAAGACCGCTCCACATCCCTGCAAAATGAAATTCAAGAACTACGTGAAGAAGCTGCCGTATTGTCCAACCACTCACCCGCAAAGAGCGACGCGCCGCCAGGCCTTTTAATCTTCGATTTCCTTCTGTTGGGCGTCAACTCGTACGCCGCCCCTGTGTTGCCGCCCATGGAAACGTCGTGGGATGTATCGACTGGTCGGCAGTATTTAAACCTACCAATTACATCTTGCTGATCTTAACGTAGCGTCCAATGTCGGGAAGCGCTTTCATAAACACATACCCGGCAAAAATCAAAGTCGCTATCCCAACTGCACTGGTAATTGCTATTCCTATCTTCACGCTGTTCTCCTTGGCACAAATTATCCCTGAGCGCATAGTAGACCATTCGATGTCAATTTTGAGCATAGAGAAGCCAAGAAACAGCAAAAGGAAAAGAATTAAGGAAAGCTTAAGGTCACTACTTGGGTTGTCTTCCCTGCCCGGCTACGCGAAAACCCACCCTTTCTTAGAATCGGGTAGAATACGCGAGATTGGCGGTTGGCTCATCGCTTGCTCCGAGGAGATCGAAATGGCGGAGGCCGAAATTCGCCGGGGAATTCAAAATCCCATCCCCGAACTCGACATTCTTTGGATAACCGCCGGCCTCGGATGTGATGGCGACACCATCGCCATGACGGCCGCCACGCAGCCCAGCATCGAGGATATTCTTTCCGGCGCAATCCCCTGGATTCCCAACGTCACGCTGCAAAATCCATTCCTCGCCATTGAAAATGGCGACGAGTTCATGGCTTTCTTCCACAAGGCAGCCGAAGATAAATCGGGCAAACCTTTCATTCTTGTCATTGAAGGCTCGATTCCGAATGAACACAATAAAGAAGACGGATACTGGGCTTCCTTCGGCACCGATCGGCAGAGTGGGCAGCCTATCACTACCTGTGAATGGATCGATCGTCTCGCTCCCAAAGCGTGGGCAGTGATTGCGGCGGGAACCTGCGCTACTTACGGCGGCATTCACGCCATGCAAGGAAATCCCACGGGGTGCATGGGGCTTCCTGATTATCTCGGTTGGAAATGGAAGTCGAAGGCAGAGATTCCCATTGTGTGCGTGCCAGGATGTCCGGTTCAGCCCGACAATTTTATGGAGACGCTTCTGTATTTGCTCTATATGGCGTCAGGACGTGCGCCGATGATTCCGCTCGATGATGCCTTGCGGCCAACCTGGCTTTTTGGCAACACGGTGCACGAAGGTTGTGACCGCGGCGGTTTTTACGAGCAGGCGCAGTTTGCCGAAGCATACGGCTCACCACTCTGTATTGTGAAGTTGGGATGCTGGGGCCCGGTGGTGCAATGCAATGTCGGGAAGCGAGGATGGATGGGTGGAATCGGCGGCTGTCCGAATGTTGGCGGCATCTGCATCGGATGTACCATGCCGAGCTTTCCCGACAAGTTCATGCCTTTTATGAATCAGCCTCCGGGTTCGCTTTTATCGTCGGCCGCAGTGCAGACTTATGGACGCGCGATCCACGCATTGCGCCGATTCACGCAGTCATCGTTGAACAAAGAACCGAGCTGGCGCAAACCGACCCGCGTTTAGAGCAGATTCTCTTGAGGAGATGCAATGGTTTCGTTTTCGTGGCCGAAAGATTCGCAAGGCACGACCAACGGGCGTCCCCATGTAGCTGAGCGGGATTTGAATCCCTCTGAAGCTGAAGAAATTCTCCAAGGCCTCGCCGGAGTCCTCAGCCGTCGCTACAATCCTTCGAGTGCACGGCGCGTCGTCTACCCCCCGGAACGGCCAGATCAGGGATGCTCGCCAGACCCGCAACTCGCCGATCTACCTCGTCTTCCGAACCTCGAGGCTCGGTATCGCGCCCTAGTCGAACAGATTCCGGCGGTAGTTTTCATGGCATATCTTGATCGCGGTATTGGTGAAGCTTATGTCAGCCCGCAGATCGAAGCCGCGCTGGGGTTTTCACAGGACGAGTGGTTGGAAGATCCGGTACGTTGGTACAGCCACATCCATCCCGACGACAAGCAGCGCTGGAGCACAGAAGCGGCTGAAATGTTTCTTACCGGCAACCCGCTCCGTTCGGCCTATCGCGTGGTTTCGCGCGATGGCCGTGTCATCTGGTTTCACTGCGAAGCCAAGATGATCCGCAAGGATGACGGCGAGCCCTGGTTCATTCACGGTGTGGGCTTTGACATTACCGACCTGAAGCAAACCGAACAGGCATTGCAGGAAGAGCGCAATGTAGTTTCGGCAATTCTCGATACTGTCGGAGCGCTGGTAGTCGTGCTCGACTGCGGGGGCCGCATCATCCGCTTTAATCGTGCAGGAGAACAGGCCACTGGATATTCTCTTGTGGAAGTAGCTGGGCAAAAACTTTGGGATCTTTTCATGGTGCCGGAAGAAGTGGAGCGCTTCAAAACGGTTTTCGAACAACTGTGCTCCCGTCACACGCTCAACGACTATGAAGGCTATCTGGTAAAGCGCGACGGCGAGCGTCGTTTGATCGCGTGGTCCAGCACATTGCTACCGGATCGCGATGGCAATCCCGGTTCAGTGATTGCAACCGGAATCGATATCACAGAGCGCAAACAATTGGAAAAAACAATTCTAGATGTGAGCGCCCGGGAACAGCGCCGGATTGGGCAGGATTTGCACGATGGCCTGGGCCAGCACTTGACCGGCATTGCATTCATGACCAAAGTGCAAGAGCAGAAGCTGATGGAAAAAGGCATGCCCGAGGCCGACGACGCCACCAAGATCGTGAATCTAGTGAATGAAGCAATTCACAAGACGCGGGAACTGGCGCGTGGATTGCTTCCCGTGGTATCGGACGCACAAGGTTTGATGTCGGCGCTGGAGCAATGGGCAGGCGAGGTTGAAGATCTATTCACGGTTACGTGCAGCTTTCAGTGCTTTTCACCGGTATTAATCCACGATGATACGGTTGCGACGCACCTTTATTATATTGTCCGGGAAGCTGTGAATAATGCCATCAAGCACGGGCACGCGCGGCAGGTCGTAATTCGTCTGGCCGCCGTGGACCAGCAAGGAACCCTCACAATCCAGGATGATGGCTATGGCATCGACGACAATCGTCCGGGCAATAAAGGGATGGGCCTTCATCTGATGAATTATCGAGCTAGGATGATCGGAGGGTCGCTGGATGTACGGCGTGCCGTCCCCCACGGAACAATCGTTGTCTGTCTATTTCCAGTCTCGTCGACGTCGAATACCCAAGGGAATTGAATTATGAGTATGACTTACAGATCCCCGAATCAAACGGCCAGCAAGAAAAGAATTCTTGTGGTCGATGACCATCCTATTGTGCGTCAAGGCCTCGCACTGCTCATCAACCGAGAGCACGATCTTGTGGTTTGCGGCGAAGCGGAAGAAGCGACTGGTGCGATGCATGTGCTGGCCACGGGCCGGCCTGATGTTCTGATTGTCGATATCTCGCTGAACGGTCCTGACGGCCTCGATTTGTTGAAAACCATTCGTCTCACACATTCCACTCTACCGGTTCTGATTCTCTCCATGCACGACGAATCGATCTATGCGGAACGCGCACTACGTGCCGGTGCAAACGGTTACATCATGAAGCAGGAAGCCACGGAGAAAGTGTTGGTAGCCATACGGCGCATCCTCAACGGCGAAATCTATGTCAGCGATAACATTGCCAACCGGATGCTCAAACATTACATTACCGGCTCCGGAACTCTGCGCAACTCCACCATCGCCGATCTCAGCGACCGTGAACTGGAAGTGTTCCGCCTGATCGGAGAGGGCCATGGCACCCGCCAGATTGCCGACGAACTGCACCTCAGCGTGAAGACCGTTGAATCCTATCAGGCACACATCAAGGAAAAACTGTCACTGCGCAGCTCCCGCGAACTGATGCAGCACGCGATTCAGTGGAATATGAATGAGAAGATCGCGTAACAACAGCACTTAGCAGTCAGCATTAAACCACTCGGCATTTAGGACACTCAAACTTTCCCCCGGGCACTTGAAGATCAAACATGCTCGCTGCAACAGCCAAACGTTGAATGGCTGAATGCCGACTGCTGAGTGCTGAATGCTTCCAAAGCGCACCAGCCTTAACCACCCGCCATCAGGGAATCCCCGATACAAAAAATAGTGATACCACCCAACTGAAAAAGTGGGGCTCCCGCTTGTGACTCTTTGCGATCGGGTTGATTATCGCCTGCAACTGGCAAAGATAAAAATCCGATCCAGAGATTTACAGAAAACTTACAACATCCCAAGCGGGAAACTCAGCAACCAACGTCCAACAAGTTCTAACTGGAGAGTCCACCATGGCAGCGGAAACAATTCCCTATGGTCGGGTCACGCAGAAACCTTCGCCCGTAGCTGAAGTTCACATTCTCTGGATCACCGCCGGCCTGGGCTGTGATGGAGATTCGGTTTCAGTCACCGCAGCAACTCAACCCAGCATCGAAGACGTTTTATTGGGAGCTATCCCCGGACTGCCCAAGGTACATTTGCACAACCCCGTTCTTGCCTATGAGAACGGAGATGCCTTCATGAAATTTTGGTATATGGCGGAAAAGGGGAAGCTCGATCCCTTCGTCCTGGTAGTAGAAGGTTCGATTCCAAATGAAAAAATAAAGAAAGAAGGCTATTGGGCCGGTCTCGGTACTGATCCAGCAACCGGACAGCCGATTACCACCAACGAGTGGATCGAACGTCTTGCACCCAAAGCCCTGGCAATCATTGCCTGTGGCACCTGCGCCACCTATGGCGGGATTCACGCCATGGAGGGCAATCCCACGGGCGCAATGGGATTGGCCGATTATCTCGGTTGGGATTGGAAATCCAAGGCCGGTCTGCCCATCGTCAATGTTCCCGGATGCCCCGTTCAGCCCGACAACTTCATGGAAACCGTTTTGTACTTACTCTATCAAGTGGCCGGACTGGCGCCCATGATCCCACTCGACGATCAGCTTCGTCCGACTTGGTTATTCGGTAGGACGGTGCATGAAGGCTGTGACCGCGCCGGTTATTACGAGCAGGGCGACTTCGCCGAAGTCTACGGTTCGCCGAAGTGCATCGTGAAGTTGGGATGCTGGGGCCCGGTTGTGAACTGCAACGTTCCTAAGCGCGGCTGGATGGCCGGAATCGGCGGGTGCCCCAACGTGGGCGGCATCTGCATCGGCTGCACCATGCCCGGCTTCCCCGACAAATTCATGCCCTTCATGGATGAACCTCCTGGGGGAAAAGTTTCCAGCGCAGCCGTCGGCGCGTATGGCCGCGCCATTCGTGCCCTGCGCTCGATTACGCAATCGACCGTCAACAAAGAACCCAAATGGCGGCATCCACGCGCTGAACTGACTACCGGATACCATCCCCGATCTTATTGAAACCGAAGAGGCCACGGACCGGAACCATCGAGAAAGTAAAAAGGAGCGATCGCCAATGAGCACGATTACCGCACCGACCAAAGACGTTCCCAGCAAGTCGCGCAATCTGGTGGAAATGAACTGGGATCCGATCACCCGCATCGTGGGCAGCCTCGGCATCTTCACCAAGATCGATTTCGAAAACCGTCATGTGGTCGAATGCCACAGCACCTCGTCCATTTTTCGCGGCTATAGCATTTTCATGAAGGGCAAAGACCCGCGCGACGCTCACTTCATCACCAGCCGCATCTGTGGAATCTGCGGCGACAATCACGCGACCTGTGCCACCTACGCGCAGAACATGGCGTTTGGCGTAAAGCCTCCGCCGATCGCCGAATGGATCGTAAACCTCGGCGAGGCCGCAGAATACATGTTCGACCACAACATTTTCCAGGACAACCTGGTCGGCGTGGATTTCTGCGAGCAGATGGTCAAAGAAACCAATCCCAAGGTTTGGGCGAAAGCGCAATCGACGCCAGCCCCGCACTCCAATCTCCACGGCTTCCGCACGATGGCAGACATCATGACCGCGCTCAATCCATTCACCGGATCGTTTTATCGGGAAGCGTTGGTTATGAGCCGTATGACGCGCGAGATGTTTTGCCTGATGGAAGGCCGCCACGTTCACCCATCCACGCTGTACCCCGGCGGCGTAGGCACCGTGCCGACGATTCAACTCTTCACCGACTATCTCGTTCGCTTGATGAAGTACGTCGAGTTCATGAAAAAAGTCGTGCCGCTGCATGATGATCTCTTCGACTTTTTCTATGAAGCTCTTCCCGGTTATGAAGAAGTGGGTCGCCGCCGCGTGCTGTTGGCGTGTTGGGGATCATTCAACGATCCCGATTATTGCGACTACCAGTACAGGAACATGACGGAGTGGGGACGCAAGATGTTTGTCACGCCGGGCATCGTGGTCGACGGCAAACTCGTAACCACCGACCTGGTAGACATCAACCTGAACATCCGCATCCTGCTGGGCAGTTCTTATTACGACGAGTGGAAGAACCAGCAAACTTTCGTCAAGACTGATCCATTGGGAAATCCTGTAGACAAAAACCATCCCTGGAATCAGACCACAATTCCGCGGCCACAGAAGCGCGATTTCGGCGGAAAGTACACATGGGTGATGTCGCCGCGCTGGCTCGATAAGCGCACCGGCGACCATCTCGCTATGGACACCGGCGGCGGTCCAATCGCCCGGCTCTGGGCAACGGCGCTCGCAGGTCTGGTGGACATCGGCTACATCAAAGCCACCGGACATAGCGTGAAAATGTATTTGCCGAAGACTACTTCTCTGCCTGAAGTCGAATTCGAGTGGAAAATTCCCCAGTGGAGCAACGCCATCGAGCGTGACCGGGCACGAACTTACTTCCAAGTATATGCCGCTTGCGCCGCATTGCACTTCATGGAAAAGGCGCTTGCCGAATTGCACGCAGGCCATACCAAAACATGGACCGACTTCAAAGTGCCGGAAGAAGCCATCGGCTGCGGCTTCCACGAAGCGGTTCGCGGCGTGCTCTCGCATCACGTTGTAATCAAAGAGGGCAAGATCGCCAACTACCACCCGTATCCTCCCACTCCCTGGAACGCCAATCCCCGCGATATTTACGGCACTCCGGGACCCTACGAAGATGCGGTGCAAAACACGCCCATCTTTGAAGAAAATGGTCCGGACAAATTCAAGGGAATCGACATTATGCGCGCGGTGCGCAGCTTCGACCCTTGTTTGCCGTGCGGCGTGCATATGTACTTGGGAAACGGGAAGGTTTTGGAGACGCATCATTCCCCGATGTTTGGTATGCAGCCGTAGCGAACGAGACGAGTGTCATAACAAAGGGTATGAGGGATGAAGGGGCAATCGTAGAGATGTTGGCAACACCGTCTCTACGATACCGTTCTAAGGAGCATCGTGGCTGACGGGAAAGATTTTCGCGACGACATCCAGCGAATCGGCGGATTGGTTCAGGAAATAGAGTCGATTGCCGATCCCGCCGTGCGCGCCGCCACCAAAGGACTCGTGCAGTCGCTCATGGATCTGCATGGCGCGGCTTTAGAAAATACGCTCGATATCGTTGCCGATGCCGGCGAACCCGGAATAAACATCATCGACCGGCTCGGACGCCATCCCCTCGTAAGCAGTGTGTTGCTGCTCTATGGATTGCATCCTGAAGATCTCGAAACCCGGGTTATTAAAGCGGTCGACAAGGTTCGGCCTCAATTGCGCAAGCAGGGCTGTGAGGTGGAACTGCTCGGCGTGAACGATGGAGCAATCCGGCTGCGCGTCGCAACTGGTTCGCACACTTGCGGATCAACCGCAAAAACCGTGCTGGCTACGTTAGAGGGCGTCATGTACGACGCGGCCCCGGATTTAACTTCGCTTGCAATTGAAGGACTGGAAGAAAAGCCGGCGTCGGGATTTGTGGCTCTGGACAAGTTGATGAGTGGTGCTGTCCGATCGCAAGCGCTTGTTAGTGCGCCTGCGGTTCTCACGCCCCGGGCCGGAGATTAATACCGAATAGTTTCTTGAATGTCGAACTCATGAGCGCAGGATTTTCAGGATCTGCTGACGGTTTCGGAACGCTGCGCCAGTTTACCCGGCGCCAGCGTCCTCTCGAACGCTGTGAGCTCTGCAGCGTCGGACTTCGTTCCGATCACCCCCATTTGATTGAAGTCGCCCAACGCAAACTCCTCTGCACTTGCGATGGCTGCGCGATTCTCTTCAGCGGCCAGGGCGTGAAGTTCAAGCGGGTTCCGCGGCGCGTTCGCTCACTTGCCGGCTTCAATCTCAGCGATTCCGAGTGGGACAGCCTGATGATCCCCATCAACATGGCTTTCTTTTTTCGCAGTAGCCTGGAAAACCGCATCGTTACGCTATATCCAAGCCCAGCAGGGGCAACCGAATCGCTGCTTGATCTCGAATCCTGGAACGATCTTGTGGCCCGCAACCCGGCCCTGGACCAGATGGAATCGGATACGGAAGGGCTCCTGGTCAACCGCCTCGGGTACTCCCGAGGATACTCCGCCGCGCAGCACTACATTGTGCCCATCGACGAATGCTACAAGCTGGTCGGTCTGATTCGCCTGCATTGGAAGGGTCTCTCCGGCGGTACCGAAGTGTGGAAAGAACTGGACGAGTTTTTCGCGAGCATAAAAGCACGATCGGTCGAGATCTCCGTCGCGCACAGCGCAACTTCTCAGATCGAAGAGGGACACCGTGCCTGATCTCGGCTTTCAAGTCGAAGGAGTCGAAACCGTTGCCAACGCAGCCGCGCCGTTATTGGCGTTCAAACTTCGCCTCACCGACGCAAATCCTGAACAGACCATTCACACCGTAGCGCTGCGTTGCCAGATTCAGCTTGAAGTCACCCGCCGCAAGTACACGCCGGAAGATCAGGAGCGTCTATCAGACCTGTTTGGCGAGCCCAGCCGCTGGGGACAAACTCTGCGTAGTCTTCTGTGGACCCACGCCAATCTTGTCGTGCCTTCATTCACTGGAACGACTGTGGTCGACCTTCCCGTGCCCTGCACATTCGACTTTAACGTAGCCGCGACAAAATATTTCGACGGTCTCGCTGATGGAGAAGTTCCTGTCTGCTTGCAATTCAGCGGCACCGTCTTCTATGCCAGCCCGGTAGGCGGATTGCAAGTCGCACCCATTTCCTGGGACAAAGAAGCCCGCTTTAAATTACCGGTGAAGGTCTGGCGCGACATGATGGAGTCTTACTATCCGAATAGTGCATGGCTATGCCTGCACAAAGACGCCTTCGACCGCCTCTATCAATACAAAGTCCGCCATGGGATTCCCACCTGGGAAGAAGCGCTCGAACGAATTATCCCCGTCGAAGAACCGGTGGTGCAATGAATCTCGCGACGGTAGAGAAGATCGCGAAAGCGGTGTTGTATGAGGGATACATGCTCTATCCCTACCGCCCTTCATCCGTTAAAAATCAGCAGCGCTGGAATTTTGGCGTGCTCTGCCCGCGCTCCTACAGCGAAGCGCAGAACGGCACCGAAGCCTGGACCATGCAGACGGAATGTTTGGTCAAAGGCAGTACGCTGACCACGATCGAAGTGCGAGTGCGCTTTCTTCAGTTGACCGAGCGTACAGTCGCCGAATTAGTCACACCCGTCAACGAATTACCGCGCGGCGAAATGCCGCAATATCGACTGGTGGAAAAGTTCGAAGTAAACAGCCGAACCTACCAACCTTGGCAGGAAGCGATTGAGCGCGAGGTTATGTTGCCCGTGTGCAATGTCGAAGCACTCGGCCACAATCCCGTAATTCAATCATTTTCTTTTCCCGCGGAGAAGGAGTATGAGCTTCTTCGCGAGTCTGACGGTCGCATCACCGGAGTTCTCATCCGCGCACGCCACGATCTCCGTGGGGAAGTGGAAGTTACCGTAGCACGACAAAACGGCGCCGGTATTTGCAAAGTGAGCGTGTGTATTCGCAACACAGCGCCTTTTAAAGTTGTCGAAGAAACTGGCCGCGAAGAAGCTCTGTTACGCGCGTTAATTTCTGCCCACACTGTACTCGGTGTACAAGACGGGGGATTTATTTCGCTGCTAGCTCCTCCCGAAGAAATCGTCGATCTTGCTGCCTGTTGCAAAAACATCGGTACCTGGCCTGTTCTTGTAGGCGAAGAAGGCCAAGCCGATACCATGCTTTCCTCGCCGATCATTCTTTACGACTATCCGCAGATCGCGCCTGAAAGTACCGGCGACCTGTTCGACGGCACCGAGATCGACGAAATCCTCTCGCTGCGTATTATGACCCTCACCGACGACGAGAAGCGCGAAATGAGCCAGTCGGACGAACGCGCTCGCCTGATGCTGGAACGCACCGAGGCCATGCCGGCCGAGCAATTTATGAAGCTGCACGGAGTCCTGCGCGGACTGCATCCGGTCGATCTACATACCGATCTTCGCCGTGTCGATCTTCGCCCATCCCAGGAGGAGACCCGATGAACGAATGGGAATGGCAGCTTCTCGAAGACAAATCCGCGATCGATCATCTGGAGATTTCCGGAGTCGAAATAAAGCAAGGCAGCCGGGTGCGGTTGCGTCCGCGGCCGGGCGGAGATGTGATGGACATCGCGCTTACGGGACAGGTCGCTACTATTGAATGCATTGAACAGGACTATGACGGCAAGCAACACGTCTGCGTGGTTCTGGACAACGATCCTGGCAGGGATATGGGCATGCTTCGCCAGCCCGGACACAGATTTTTTTTCGATGCTGAAGAAATCGAGCCGCTCTCTCCAGACGAGATTTCGCAAGCCGTCCCAACGCAAAAACCAACCATTCTGGTCGCTGGCATCGGAAACATCTTCCTCGGCGATGACGGATTCGGAGTAGAAGTCGTTCGTCGCCTCGCGTTCCGCAACCTCCCCGAGGCCGTGCGCGTAACCGATTTCGGCATTCGCAGCTTCGATCTCGCTTATGCCCTGCAAAACGGCTACGACACGACAATTCTCGTGGACGCATGTCCGCACGGCGAAGCGCCGGGTACTCTTTACGTCATCGAGCCTGATTTGGAAACCCTGGACGGTGCTCCGAATTCCCAGCCTGTGGCCGATGCCCATGCCATGAACCCGGTCAGCGTGCTGTGCATGGCGCGGGCGATGAACATTGAAGTCAAGAATATTTTGCTTGTCGCCTGCGAGCCGCAAACCCTTGGTGGCGAAGAAGGACTGATGGGCCTGAGCCCTCCAGTAGAAAGCGCAATCAATGATGCGATCAGGCTAATTGAGTCACTGATTGGGAAAATTCTGGATAAGAAGTCGGGAGAAATATAAGTCGAGTTAAACGCTGTGAATATTCTGCGATGAAAAGGAGATTGCCATGGCGGAAAATGGGCACGCAAAGTTCGACGATAAGGACACGCTTTTCATGTTGAGCGGTGTGGCGCTGGTTGTGTTCGGGGCTGGACTTATTCTTTCCAATCCGATCGCGCGACGCTATCTCGGTCAGTTCGGCATCGGCAATCTGGCTCAGGCAGCGTTGCCGGATCTGGACCGGTATTTGAAATTGCGGGCAATGTAGCGCACGCAATATTAGATTCGCATCCGAGCCAAGGAGTCCGCTTGTCTACAGTAGGAGCCACGCAGGCCATGACGGTTCGATACCTGATCGATGCCAAGGGCAGCACATTCACCGTTAAGGCAACTGCGACTGGGATGCTTTCGGTGTTTGGGCACAATCCCACCATCGCAATTCCAGACTTCGATGGCGAAGCTCGTTTCGCGTCAAGCACACTGGAACATGCTTCGCTGCGGTTGACGATTCAGGCGGCTTCGCTGGTGGTCACCGACGACATCAGCAATAAAGATCGCGCAGAGATCGAACGGCGAATGCACGATGAGGTTCTCGAGGCAGATGGCTTTCCGGAAATCATTTACGAGTGCCCTGGTGACTGCCCGGTCCAGAAACTGGGTGAGGGTTTATACTCCGCCTCGCTGAACGGGGAATTGACCATGCATGGCGTGACACGCAGCCAACCTTTGAGCGCTAGGGTTACGCTCAAAGAGGATAGTTTACGCGCCTCCGGAGAGTTCGCTGTTCGCCTGAGCGATTACGAGATTCGTCCGGTATCAGCGGCTGGGGGAACGGTAAAGCTGAAAAACGAAATCAAGTTGTCGTTTAATATTTCTGCTCGTCAACAGATGTGATACACGAGCAGATGTGGATTTCAGATGGAACGGGATCGAACGGACCATGATGCCGGAGGATGTCGCATGTGTTTAGCTATACCAGGAAAAATCGTCGAGATCTCTTCCGACAACCAGGATTCCGCTCTGGTCGACGTAGTCGGCGTGCGGCGCAGGATCGATCTGGGTCTCTTACATGACGACAAGCCAGTGCCCGGCGACTGGGTACTCATTCATGTTGGCTTTGCCATGAGCAAGATCAGCGAGCAGGATGCCGCCGACCAAATGACCACGCTTCGAATGCTGGGAGAGATCGACGGAGCGATGCAGGAAGTGCAGGGATACGGTCTGGATGACGAAGAAAATGATGACACGGCCAAGAGCTTTGACGTGCGCGGCACCAAAGTAAATTAAGATTCCCTGCGTTCGTAGACAAGGAATAAATCACGATGAGATTCGTGGATGAGTTTCGCGAACCCGAGCTGATTTCGAAGACGGCGGAAGAAATTCGCTGCCTGGCCAGGACCGAATGCCACTACCGCATGATGGAAGTCTGCGGCGGACACACGCACGCCATCTATCGCTTCGGACTGAAAGATATACTTCCGGAAAATATCGAGTTGATACACGGTCCGGGATGCCCGGTCTGCGTGCTGCCCATGGGAAGAATCGACGATGGCTTGTCGATCGCGCAGGATCCAAATGTAATCTTCGCCGCCTTCGGTGACATGATGCGTGTTCCCGGCACTCTAGGCAGCCCGCTCGAACACAAGGCCCGCGGCATGGATGTTCGCATCGTATATTCACCTTCCGATGCGTTGAAGCTGGCCCGGCTCAATCCCGAAAAGCACGTCATGTTTTTCGCTATCGGCTTCGAGACCACCGCGCCATCCACCGCGCTCACCATGATGCGCGCTAAAGCCGAGGGCATTCGAAATTTCTCTGTCTTCTGCAATCACGTCACCATCATTCCGGCAATTCGCGCGATTCTCGATTCTCCCGATATGCGTCTCGACGCCTTCATCGGCCCCGGGCACGTCTCCACGGTAATCGGCTGCCGTCCTTACGAATGGATCGCCCAGAACGAACGCAAGCCGATCGTGGTCTCGGGCTTCGAACCTCTCGACATGCTGCAATCCATTGTCATGCTGTTGCGCCAGTTGAAGACAGGCGTAGCCAAGGTCGAGAATCAGTACAAACGCGTCGTTCCGTGGGAGGGCAATCGCGCCGCGCTCAAGGCAATGGCCGAAGTTTTCGAGTTGCGTCCTTACTTCGAATGGCGCGGTTTGGGATTTATCTCGCAGTCGGCACTGCGTATCAACGACAAGTATGCCGAATTCGACGCCGAACAGCGCTTCTCCGTCCCGGGTATTCGCGTTACCGATCCCAAAGCGGCGCAGTGCGGCGAAGTGCTGAAGGGCGTGCTGAAGCCACATCAATGTAAACTTTTTGGCCGCGAGTGCACCCCTGAGCATCCCATCGGAGCACTTATGGTGTCATCGGAAGGATCATGCGCCGCCTATCACAACTACGAGCACCGCAAGGCAGCAATGGTGAGTCTCGGTTCGGTCGCTTGACGTTGAAAGCTTCGCCCGCGCCCGCCGCCGTGCTTCCTGAATCCGCGCCCACGCGCTTCCGCGATCCACAAATCGAAATGTCCCACGGAGCCGGAGGCAAAGCCAGCCGCAAGCTGGTCGAAGGCCTTTTCGCTCCTCTGCTTTTTGGCGCTGCGCCCGGCCCGCTCGGAGATGCTGCGCACGTCGATATCGACGGGATCAAAGTTGCGATCACAACCGATAGCTTCGTCGTTAAGCCGCTAAGTTTTCCTGGCGGTTCCATTGGCGAACTCGCAGTCAACGGGACGGTGAACGACCTCGCAGTTTCGGGCGCGAAGGCGGAAGCGCTTGTTGTCAGCTATGTTCTCGAAGCCGGACTGCCCACGCCAGTTCTCGAAGCCGAAGTTCGAGCCATGGCAAAAGCCGCGCGGGAGGCGGGTGTTCGCATTGCAGCCGGAGACACAAAAGTCGTCGAGCACGGCAAAGCGGACCAGATGTATATAACGACAACCGGGATCGGGCATCTGATTCATGGGGTGAACCTCGATCCTCGATCGGTGTGCATCGGCGATCGCATACTACTCTCTGGCCCGATTGGAGATCACGGCATCACGATCCTGCTCGCCCGCGGCGAACTCGATCTCGAAGCCAATCTCCGCTCTGACACGCGCTCTGTCCTCCCTTTGGTCGAAGCCCTGGTGAAAGCCGCCGGCCCGGGCATCCGGTGGATGCGCGATCCAACCCGCGGCGGCGCAGCAACATCTCTAAACGAATTGGCGCGCGATTGCAGCTTGGGTATGATTTTGTTCGAAGATCAAATTCCGGTGCGCGACACAGTGCGCGGTGCGTGCGAACTGCTCGGGCTCGATCCACTGCACATTGCGAATGAAGGACAATTTCTGGCGGTAGTCTCGCCGGAATACGCCGACGCCGCGATCGACGCTTTGAGTCGCGCGCCGGGCGGCAGTGAAGCGCGGGAGATTGGCGAAGTTCGCGGCCAACCCGCCGGCACAGTGCTTGTAACCACGCTGTATGGCGGGAGCCGGATCGTAGACATGCTTGTCGGCGATCCCTTGCCGCGAATTTGTTGATGGCTATGCAGACGACATCGCAACTCACGGCCCAGATCGAAGGACGCCTGCTCGAGCGAAATGAATTATTCGAGCATTTCTTTTCGCGCGAAGCACCGCGCCTCGCCAAAGCCTGCCATGAAATGTCGGAACGATTTCTCCGTGCAGGCCGTCTTCTGGCTTTTGGCCGCGGGCCTTACGCCACCGATGCACAACACGTCTCAGTCGAGTTCGTTCATCCCGTGATTGTCGGCAAGCGTGCTTTGCCGGCGCTCGATCTGTCCGTTCTCTTTCGGCCCTGGGTTCAAGCCATTCTTCGTCCTGAAGACATCGTCATGGGTTTCGGCCCACCCGAAGGCGATCCGGAAGTCTGGGCCACGCTCCAGGAAGCTCACCGCCAGAATGCGATGACCTTCGCGCTCCCAGGTATAGAAGGCTCCTACGCCGTGGAGGCAGCCACGCAAGATTCTTTTATGCATCAGGAGATGACTGAGATTCTTTACCACACGCTGTGGGAGACGGTGCATGTGTTCTTCGAACACCGGGAACTCGGCCATGAGGTTGGAGAATCGGGATTTCTTTATCCATTCCTGGGGACGAAAAAGCAATCCAGTGGCGATCTAACGGCAGACGTCGCGTCATCAATTCTGATGAAAGTCCATGACGACGCCAGACTGCGCGCACAAGTAGCAAAGGAAGAAGCTGAGCAAATCGGCAATACAGCTCTGGCCATTCACGAACGGCTCAAGCGCGGCGGAAAGCTCATCATCTTCGGCAACGGCGGTTCCGCGACCGACGCCAACGATTTCGCCATCGATTGCGTGCTTCCGCCTCCGGGCTATGACTCTATCCCCGCCGTGTCACTCTCGCTTGAACCGGCCAACATTACGGCGGTTGCCAACGATATCGGAACCGAAGCGATTTTTCTTCGCCAGTTGATCGCGCAAGCTCGACCGGAAGATGTTGCGATTGGCATCTCCACCAGCGGTGGATCCCGCAACATTATCATGGCCCTCGAAGAAGCGCGCAAACGGAACATGTTGACGATGGCGTTACTCGGCTACGACGGCGGTGAGATCAAACGCAAACGTCTCGCCGACTTTCTGGTGGTTGTAAACTGCGACTACATCCCCCGCATTCAGGAAGTGCAGGCATCGATTTACCATGTCATCCGCGAAACGTTACAAGCACTAAATGAAAAATCGTCGAGCCGGGAGGTCCTGAACCGTGCCCACGCTTGAACTTTATGGATCGTCACGTTGTCCGCACACCAGCGAAATGCGCGACTGGCTGGAGTGGAAGCGGAGCGATTTTGTGGAATACGACGTGGAAGCCGACCCGGTCGCTCGCGGACGCATGAGAGAAATCTCAGGTGGACAACGAACCGTGCCCATCCTCGTGAAAGATGGCAAGGTGGTGCAGGTCGGGTGGCAAGGTCACGGCTGCATCGTTGACTTGGAATAAGCACGATTTCGAATAAAATGGCCAGCGCCTGTTCCATTAGAGTTCGCGGCGTCGTGCAAGGGGTGGGATTCCGCCCGTTCGTCTACCGTCTGGCCTGCGCCAATACCTTGAACGGTTGGGTGCTGAACGCCGAAGAAGGTGTTGAAATACATCTCGAAGGCGCGGAGACTGGTCTAGAAGCCTTCGTTCGCGAGTTGAAAGAGCAACCGCCCCCGGCGGCCAGCATAGCTGAGATCGACGTGCAACCCGCAGAGTCGGAAGGCTTGCACGATTTTAAGATTCGCGGGAACCAACACAAACAGCATCCCACCGTTCGGATCTCGCCGGATCTACCCGTCTGCAACGATTGCCTCAAGGAACTCTTTGATCCAGCCGATCCTCGCTACCTGTATCCCTATATCAACTGCACCAATTGCGGCCCGCGCTATAGCGTCGTGCTTGCACTGCCCTATGACCGGTCCAACACAACTATGAAGGATTGGCTGCTCGACGATTACTGTGCCGCCGAATATTCCAACCCCGGCAACCGTCGTTTTCACGCGCAGCCGGTGGCCTGTCTGGACTGTGGTCCCAGGTACTATCTTCAGCAGCCCGATCAATCGAACGACAGAGCAACCGCCAATGAGAATCCAGACAGCATCCGCCGCGCGGCCGAGATGCTGCAAGCCGGCAAGATTCTCGCGATCAAAGGACTCGGCGGCTATCACTTGGCATGTGATGGGCAAAATCCAGCTGCTGTCGCGGCGTTGCGCAAGCGAAAGTATCGCAAAGAAAAACCATTTGCGCTGATGGCACGTGACCTCGAGACGGCTCACCTCCTGGTTGAACTTTCACCTGACGCGGAGAGGCTGCTTACTTCCACTCCTCGCCCGATAGTGCTCGCCCCGGCTAGAGTGGAACTAAACGCAGTCGCACCGGAGAACAGCGAACTCGGCGTGATGCTGCCTTACACGCCTTTGCACCACCTGCTATTCGCAGAGGGCGCACCGGCAGTGCTGGTTATGACCAGCGCGAACCGGTCCAGCGAGCCGATTGCTTATGAAGACCAAGACGCCTTACGCACTCTTTCTGGAATTGCCGATTCGTTTCTAATCGGCCAGCGGCCAATCGCGCGGCGTGTAGACGATTCGGTGGCGCGCGCCGGCACATTTGGTCCAGTAGTTCTTCGTCGTTCCCGTGGTTACGCGCCCGGAGCAGCCGCACCGCTTCCCACAACGCGTCCCATTCTCGCGCTGGGCGCCGACCTCAAGAATACGATCACGCTGGTTGTCGAAGGCCAGGCCTTTGTCAGCCAGCATATCGGCGACTTGGATCATTACGAGTCACTTCGCGCTTTTCGTCAGACCATCGAGGATATGCTCTCGATGTACGAAGTGCACCGGGATGAACTGCTGTTGGTGCACGATCTTCATCCGCAATATTTCTCGACCGCCCATGCCGACAGTCTTGATGTTCCAGAAAAACTAGCCATACAGCATCACCGCGCCCACATTGCATCCGTGCTCGCAGAACGTGCAGAGTGGACGAAACGAGTCGTGGCCGTCAGCTTCGATGGCACCGGATTCGGCGACGATGGCGCCATCTGGGGTGGCGAGATCTTTATAGGCAGCGTGCGGCAAGGATTTGATCGCATCGCTCATTTGCGGCCCGCGGCGCTCGCTGGTGGAGATGCCGCCGCGCACTATCCAGTACAGGCCGCGGCTGGATTTCTCGCGCAAATCGATGACTTGCCCAATTTATTCGCAGAGCCGTTCAGCTTCCCGGAGCGCTACCGGAGCGTGGCGGAATTAGTCCGCAAAAATATGCGTACTTTTGCGACGACTTCCGTCGGTCGATTGTTTGACGCAGCAGCCGCGCTTCTTGGCTTTACGCGCGAAGTCACATTCGAAGGGCAAGCCGCGATCTGGCTGGAGCAACTCGCCCGCAGTGCGTCAGTTACAAAGGCGTATCCATTTCCATTCGTGGACAACGAGCTCGATTTCCGGCCACTGCTGCAAGCGGTAGCGCAAGATCGAATCCGCGGTCGAAATGTCACAGAAATTGCGCGCGCCTTCCAGCGTGGAATTGCTCAAGGTTTACGAGATGCTGTAACAGCAGTTTCCCGCAGTCACAGTTTGAATACGGTTGTTCTCTCCGGCGGTGTCTTCCAGAACGAATTGCTGTTGGTAGATCTGAACTCCCTGTTGTCAGGTTCTGCGCTGCAACTCTGGACGAACCATGAAGTCCCATCCAACGACGGCGGCATTAGCTTGGGCCAGGCAGCGTTAGCGGCATTTACCGGCAACGATAGATCAGCGCAGATACACAAAGCAGCTAACCATGCATGAACTTTCCATTGCGATAAGTATCGTAGAACTGGCCGCAGAAGAGGCCGAACGCCGCGGCGTTCAAGTGAACGCTGTGCACTTGAGGCTGGGCTCGCTTTCCGGCGTGGTAAAAGAAGCGCTGCTCTCCTGTTATGAAATGGCTTGCGAAAATACTTTGCTGCAAGGTTCGCACCTGATCGTGGAAGAGGTTCCCGTCGTGATCTTTTGTCCGAGTTGCCGGGCGAACCGGCCACTACACACGGTGCAGTTATTTAGTTGCGCGGAATGCGGAACTGCCTCGTCCGAGATCGTGCATGGGAAAGAACTCGAAGTCGTAGCACTGGAGATACAGGAATGCGCCCCGAACCCCGTTTGATCGAAGTCCGGAAAAATGTGCTGAAGCAAAATGACGCCGTAGCGCGAACGCTACGAGACCGTTTTCGCGCCGCCGGCGTGTTCGTCGTGAGTCTGGTCTCTAGTCCCGGCTCCGGCAAGACGGCATTCCTAGAAAAGACTCTTACTCTTCTGCGAATGCGATACCGCGTGGCCGCTGTGGTCGGGGACCTTGCCACCGAGAACGACGCGCTGCGTTTGGCGCGCAGTCAGGCCCCAGTCAAGCAAATCACTACTGGTACGCTGTGCCATCTTGAAGCCGCCATGGTCGAAAGCGCACTGCAAGATTGGGACCTTCACCAACTGGATTTCCTCTTCATCGAAAACGTTGGCAATCTAGTATGTCCGTCTTCTTATGACCTAGGAGAGGATCTTCGCCTGGTGCTCATTTCCGTAACCGAGGGCGAAGACAAGCCACTGAAGTATCCCACAATTTTCAACAGCGGCGATGTGGCAATCGTCACGAAGCTTGATTTGGCGTCTGCGGTCGATTTCAGCTGGGAGACCGCATATAAAAACATCCAGGCCGTGCGTCCGGGCATGCCAGTCTTTCAGATTTCCGCTAAGACGGGCGAAGGGATGGACGAATATTTTAAATTTCTAGCCTCACGGCAAATGGAAGCTCGGGTCACAACGTCAGCCTGAGCAACCTCTGCTCTCGATCTACGAATGAACAGCGTTAAACACGATCGTCATAATCATGACGCCGTTAAAACTGATGAAGGCGGAATTGAATTTGAGCGGGCAAACCTTGCAGGTGAAATCTCTACGCCCTCTGTTCCAGATGAATCTTTTAGACGTGCCGGCGCCTTTGTTCGACGTGACCGCGGACGGCCAGCGATTTGTGGCGGTAACTCCCGCCCGCGCGGAGGCCAGCTCGATCAACTTGCTGCTCAACTGGCCAGCGCTGCTGAAAAGGTAAGCCTCGCCAATCTGACGACCTCGTGAGCCGAAACGTTAAAAACTCTTCAACTTTTTCCACCGGTTGGATGACGGGCAAGCCGGAAGTTATCGGTTCCTCGGATTGGTGTCGACAAAGGCGCTTCTGGCGAGGAGCTAGGAGTGAAGTCGTTCGGTAAGGGTTGCTCAGTCGACAAGGAGTTATCGCCGGTATTGAGAAATTTGTTCAAGTATCGATCCGGGCAAAGCGTTGCCAGGGTCGCGGACGAATGACGCGAACGCGAAGACATGCCTTTGGATTAGTCCCGACACGCGCGCTTGCCTTGACTGGTCTGGCCACCTTCCGCTTGGTCCGCAACCCGAAAGCTAAGGGTGAGGACGCACCGCCGAAACTAAAGCAGCAGCGCGGGACCTCCATCCTACGTCATCAGTTTCGTCGCCGGAGAGACTATCCGCGTCTTCATTCCCCTACATTGCGACCAGCACGGAACTTCAAAGGAGTTGCACCAGCATCTGGATCGCGCAAATCAGGAACTTGGCCGCTTGAACGGAATGACCAAGCTCCTGCCGGACATTCGGTTCCGGCTTTTATTTACATTCACAAGGAAGCTCTGGTCTCATCTCAGATCGAAGGAACTCAGATCTCATTCGCCGATCTGCTTTTTTTGATTAGCGCGCATCGTCGCGAGTCACCTTGAGGGCCAAGCAAGCCGGAGGTAGCAGTGGCGAGTTCGCCTTGTAGGGGCAGCGGAGGGACCTGCCCTCTCAGTAAGCCTCTGCAGTCACGATGGTCAGCCTGCCCGCACCCCCCACACTTGGGACCTTCTTCCCATAACTCCACAAGGCCATTCTTTGCTACATTATTGACAGGGCTGTCTGGCAAAAGAGAACACCGATGTCAAAGCCAAGTCAAATTGCGGCCACCTACGCATTCAAGTGTGCTCTTCTCTTTTTGGCGTGTGCTGTATTCAGTTGGGGATTGCAGGCAAAGCTGTCCCTTTACAAGACTCCCCAATCTCCGTCCACCGTTAGAGCTGCCAAGCTCTTGACAGAGAGGCGTTCCGCCCAAACGATAGCCGTACTTGAAAAAGCCCTCGCACCGGATACGGCCCTGGAGACGTTGCGCCTGATTCCGCTCGTGGTTTTGGCCCAGGCGATTTTGTTTCTTACATTCAAGTTTTACGAAGTTGAAATTAACTTCGGTGCTTTTCTCAGATGGGACTTGCACGATCCGCACCTCACGCAACGTCCTCCTCCAGCCTTTTGATAATCCTCTTCAGGGCGATATATTTACGTCAAACGCGATCTATTCTCAGACATTGAATAGGACCATTGGCTAATCGCCAGTCCCCTTAAGGAGATGTACTGTCGTCGATTCCAATCCCGAACTTGCGGGATTGAAAGTAGGTGGCTCCATGCATCGTAAGCGAATCCTTTGGATTGCGGGCCTTTTCTGCCTCTTGTTGGTAGCTCTCTTCTTGATCGTTCGAAATCACTATGGCAAAGCTCCTGCGGAGCAGCCGAGAGCGGCGGCAGTTGTCGCGGTCACACGTGGCAATCTGGCCAGTTCGCTAACCGTTGCCGGTCAATTCCAGCCATATCAACAGGTGGATCTTCACGCTAAAGTCTCGGGATATATTCGCTGGATCAAAGTCGATATCGGCGACCGCGTTCGTCAGGGCGAAGTCCTGGCTCTGCTGGAAGTCCCCGAGCTGCAGAATCAAGTAGAGGGCGCTCAGGCCGAAGTCCGCCACAGCCAATCTGATATTACTCGCGCACAAAGCGAGATCGTCAGCGCCGAGTCGACATATTCAGCAGTGCATGCTGAATATACCCGTCTGGAAGCGGCTTCCAAAGAAAGACCGGGGCTGATCGCGGAGCAGGAGTTGGATGACGCGCGCGCCAAAGACCAGCAAGCGGCGGCGCAGGTCGGCGTCGCCAAAGCCTCGCTCGACGCCATGCAGCAACAACTCGGCGTTTCTCGCGCAACCAGCAGCCGCTTCGAAACCATGTCTAAATACGAGCAGATCGTCGCGCCCTTCACAGGTGTGGTTACGAAGCGCTACGCCGATACCGGCACCCTGATTCAAGCGGGCCAGGACAATAACACGAATACACTTCCCGTGGTTCAAGTGGCCCAGAGCGACCTGCTCCGGCTTCGCATGCCCGTGCCGGAGAGTGACGTGCCCTACATTCAGGTCGGCGGAGATGTGCAGGTGAAAGTCAATGCGACCGGGCACACATTTACCGGCAAGATCATTCGTTTCTCGCGCGCACTCGATACCAACACCCGAACCATGCTGACTGAGGTCGATGTTCCCAACCGTGATCTAAGCCTTAGTCCGGGGATGTACGCCGAGACCACCATTCAACTCCTGCAAAAGAATAACGCTCTTATTTTGCCGGGTCAGGCCGTGGTGCAGAGCGGCGAACAATCGTATGTGCTGGTAGTGGATGCGACGAACCATGTCGAGAAGCGCAATGTGACTCTGGGAATTCAAACCTCGAACCGCGTGGAGATTACCAGCGGCCTGCAGGCTGGGGACAACGTTATCGCCTCTGGACAGACTGGCTATCAACCCGGAGAAGTTGTTTCCCCGCATGCGGCATTCATTCCAACGGCGGCGCAGGAGGTAAGCGAGTAATGTCCTCTTTTGCCATCAAGCACCCGTTCTTCATCCTGATGCTTTGTCTCATGGTGATCGTCGTGGGCGTTACCACAGTCGCGCGTATGCCCGTCGATCTGTTTCCGGAAATTAATATCCCGGTTGTCGTGGTCGCGACTTTCTATGCGGGTATGCCGCCACAGCAGATTGAGGCGGATATCACAGATAGCTACGAGCGTTTCTTTACGCTTGGAAGCGGAATCGACCACATCGAGTCGCGATCGCTGCCCGGTGTAAGCCTGATCAAGATCTACTTTCAGCCCGGAACAGACGCGAATTCCGCGGTCAGCAATATCTCGAATCTTGCCATGGCGAATTTGCGGCGACTTCCGCCGGGAACGCTGCCCCCGGTAGTGCTGAAGTTCGACGCTTCGAATCTTCCCGTCTGTCTGGTCACGCTCGAGGGTCAGGGTCTCGACCAGACGCGGCTTAAAGATCTGGCGCAGTTTGAGGTGCGGAATCAAATCGCCAACGTTCCCGGAGCTTCTGTCCCCCAGCCTTATGGCGGCAAGTATCGGCAAATCCAGATTTATGTCGATCCCGTCAAACTTGAAGCTCACCAGCTCTCAGTGATGGACGTGGTGCGCTCGGTGAATGAATCTAACTTAATTCTGCCCGCCGGCGACGTGCGCATCGGACCGAAGGACTACAACGTCTATGCCAATAGCCAGATTCCGGTGGTTGACGAAATCAATGCCATGCCGATCAAGACGGACAAACAGGACCATATGGGCGAGTCCGTGTTCGTTGGCGATGTTGGAAAGGCGGTGGACTCGGGCCAACTGCAATACAACATCGTCCGGGTCGACGGTCAGCATTCCGTCTACATTCCGATCTTAAAGCAGGGCGGGGGATCGAACACGATCAGTATTGTGAACGGCATTCGAGAGGCCGTGAAACATTTGCTCGATATTCCGAAGGCTCTGAAAACGGCTGTCGTCTTCGATCAATCCGTTTTCGTGAAGATTGCGGTGAAGAACGTGATCAACGAGGGCGGCATTGGCCTGTGTCTTACTGCGCTGATGATCCTTCTCTTTCTCGGCAATCTCCGCGCGACGGTTTCGGTATTACTCTCGATCCCCATTTCTTGCCTCGCCGCCTTCATCGCGTTGAACCTGGGCGCAAGCACCATCAACACTATGGTACTCGGCGGCATCGCGCTCGCCCTATCCCGCTTGATTGATAACTCTGTCGTCGTTCTTGAGAACATTTTTCGTCATATGGAATTGGGCGAGCCGGCGGTCGAAGCCGCCATCAACGGCGGCAAAGAAGTCCAACTGGCCGTGCTGGCAGCTACGTGCAGCACAAGCATCGTTTTCTTTCCTGTCATTCTGCTCTCGGGTGTCAGCAAATATATCTTCAGCGCTCTGGCCCTCGCGGTCGTGTTGGCGCTCTTTGCGTCGTATGCCGTCGCGATGACTGTCGTGCCACTCTTCTGCGCGAAGTTCATCCGTTTGAAGCCCGAACACGCCCTCGATCCCTACAGCACTCTGGGCGGCGCCACTGAAGCGGTACTCGAGGTCGAACGGGAACAAAGAATAAACATCGCGAACATTTTTCGACGCATCGTCATCGCTTTCAATGAGCAATTCGAGCGGCTGCAGCAAGCCTACGAAAAAGCCATCGCGGTCTGTTTGGATCGGCCCGTATTGGTCGTATGCGCTTTTGCCGGCTTCGTCGCTCTGAGCTTCGCGTTGTTTCCGTTTCTTGGCATGGCGTTCTTTCCGCGCACCGATCCTGGCCAATTTGTGGTCAATTTGAAAGTCCCGCCCGGAACTCGTCTTGAGGTCACGGATGAATATGTCGGGAAGATGGAGCAGGACATCCGCGCTGTTGTGTCACCGGACGACATGAATATGATCGTGTCGAACATTGGCATTACACCAGATCTTTCGGCCATCTATACCAGCAATTCCGGGATGCATACCGCCTTCATTCAGGTCAGTCTCAAGGAAGACCATAAGACCAGCAGCTTTGCTTACATGCAACGTCTGCGCGAAAGATTCGCCAATGACTTTCCAGAAGTGAGCACGTATTTTCAAACCGGTGGATTGGTTGATTCCGTCGTCAACCAGGGACAACCCGCTCCCATCGACATTCGAATCGGGGGCAGTGACCTGGACGAACCGTTTGCTTTTGCCAAGTCCGTGGCTGCGAGGGTGAAGGCCTTGAGTTCGGTCAATGATGTTCTGATCCCTCAGGACCTCGACTATCCGGGGCTGGAGCTGAATATCGATCGCGAACATGCGGCGCTGCTCGGCATATCGCCGGAGGCGGCGCTTGATAATGTCATCACTGCGCTTACATCGGACACGATGATTGCCCCGAGTTTCTGGGTCGATCCGAAGACCGGCAATAATTACTTTCTCAGCGTGCAATATCCCGACAATCAAATTAAAAGCTTGACCGATTTAAAGCAGATTCCGTTGCGCGCCCCCGGGACCGCAAACACAACACCGCTTGAGTCGCTAGCTTCTATCAAGGAAATTAATACTCCGACCGAGGTCGATCATTACCAACTGCGTCGCAGTTTCGACATCTACGTCATGCCGAAGAAGGAAGATCTCGGCCGCGTAAGCGCTGAGATCAAACACGTCCTTGATGGCGTGCACCACTCTTCCCAGATAACCGTGTCGATGGGCGGAGCGATCTCCGACATGGACAGTTCGTTCCAGAGTTTCGGCATCGGTCTCATCCTCGCGATCGTGCTGGTTTATCTCATCCTGATGGCGCAGTTCGCTTCGTTCTCCGATCCCTTCATCATTTTGCTGGCGATTCCTCCGGGACTTTCGGGCGTGATCCTATTCCTGATGGTCACGGGGACGACGCTCAACGTCATGTCGCTCATGGGCGTCATCATGATGACTGGTATCGCTGTTTCCGACAGCATCCTTATCGTGGAATTCGTCGGCACGCTCCGCGCCACTGGTCGTCCCCTTAAGCAAGCGCTCGCCGAAGCCTGCAAAGTGCGTTTGCGTCCCATTCTGATGACCACGCTAGCCACCATTCTCGGCCTCATTCCGATGGCGCTCGCTCTGGAGCCGGGAAGCGAACAGTACGCGCCGCTAGCGCGAGCAATTCTGGGAGGGTTGACCGTTTCCGGCGTGGTAACCGTTTTTTTAGTGCCGACAGCGTACCTGCTGATTCATCGCAAAGAAAATCGTGATGACGAAATCGAGCCCCGGCCCGGTGAGGTGCCCCATGAATAAACGAAGCCTATTTTTGCCGCTCTGGCTCGTTCTGTGTCCTCTAGCCATGCGCGCGCAGCAGAGCGTCGCGCAGCTTCCAGATGCGCCGGAGCTCCAGGATCAGGCCCAGCAGCCAACTCCGGCGTTAAATTCTGCGACAACGAATTCTCCAATCTCCCTCCCGCCAGACTCAACCGGAGAAATGCTTACGCGTCAACAGGCGGAGCAGTTGGCGCTGAAAAACAACCCCCGAATCAGTGTCGCGGCGCTCCTTGCTCTGGCACAAAAGCAGGTCGTCCGCGAGACTCGCTCGGCGTTGCTTCCGAAGCTGAATGGCAACATAACTGGGGTCGACGCGGTGGAAGCAAGCCGCATCTCGGCTGGGTCGCTTGAGGCTTCCCGGCTTCTCAATCACGTGGGCGCAGGGATTGACCTCAATCAGTTGATTACAGATTTTGGCCGCATGCGCAATTTGGTCGCTTCCTCATCCTTTGAGGCAAAGGCCTCCGAGCAGCAATCGGAGGCGACGCGAGAGGACATCGTGCTGGCGGCAGATATTGCCTTCTACAATGCGCTGGAGGCGCAGGCCACATTGCAGGTTGCGAAAAGCACCGTCAAGGCCCGGCAAGCGGTCGGCGATCAGGTCAATGCATTAACTGCGAGCAAGCTCAAGTCCACGCTCGACCAGAGTTTCGCGCAAGTCAATCTGTCGCAGGCCAAATTGCTTGATCTCGATTCGCAAAATCAGTTCGATGCCGCGGTGGCGAATCTCAATGAGGTGCTTGGAACCGCGAGCAATCAACAGTACCAACTCGTCGACGACCCGTCGCCTCCGCTGCCGGTCGCGCCTTCAGCGGACGCAGTTATCGCTCTCGCCTTGCAACAGCGCCCCGATCTTCTTGCTCTCAAACTCAACCACGAAGCGGATGTGCGCTACACCAGGGCGCAGCACGAGCAACTACTCCCTACGATCTCCGGGTTGGGCACGGTGGGCATCACCCCCGTCGGATCCAACACGTACTTCACCCCTGATTGGTATGGAGCGGCAGGCGTTAACATTGGCGTACCGATCTTCGAAGGTTTCAAATTCCATGCCCAGGCTGCGGAAGCCGACCTGCGCGCCAAGGCGTCCGACGAGCAGAGCCGTGCCCTCATCAATCGCATCGTGCGGGATGTCCGCACAGCCTGGCTGAGAGCGAACACTGCACAACAGAAAATGAGTGTGACCGCGGAGCTCTTGCAAGAGGCCAATACCGCACTGGACCTTGCCGATACAAGGTATCGCCTGGGACTCAGCTCGATTGTTGAGTTGAGTCAGGCCCAGTTACAACAGACACAGGCGCAGATCGCCGAGGCCAATGCTCGATTTGACTATGAAGCAGACCTTGCCGCATTGCGGTTTCAAAGTGGATCGCAACCCTAGGTTGTAAAGAAGCATCCAGACAAGCCCGTCACGAAAGCGTGCTCTGGATTGGGTGCTGCGATATTGCGCGTCAAAGATCCGGATGGGGAATCTATTGCTGTTTGCTGGACCCGCAAACTAACAGCCGCCAAGCCGAAACGCGCTGATCGACTATGAATAGTCGGCCAATAGGAAGTTGGCCAGATTGGTAACGGGAGGTCGGCCAGCGGATACCAATTTCTACGCTTGTTCCTCACGACGGCGCATCCGGCTCCAGGCCGATGTGATCATTAACCGCATCGTGAAAACGCTGCTTGCACCCGAGGTATCGAACAATCGAAATCTGCGGTCTTGAACTCTCTCACGTCTTCGAGTTCAAAACACTCGTACGACCATGCCATTCGTGAATTCATCGACTGGTACTGTTCGGAGCCCGGGCTAGCCTTCAACAGGACCGTGGTCACACGGTACCGAATATCGACGATCAACCTAAGATTGGCGGCGATACGCCGGCTGGCGTATGAAGCATCGGATTGCTGACTTCTTAGCCCGGATCTTGCGGCAGGCATTCGGCGTGTGAAGGGCGTCAGGCGGCTGGGAGTGCGCGTCGGGAATTGGCTGACGGCGGAGGAGGGCAAGAAATTACTCGGCGCTGAGACAGCCTACACCCTTCGCAGCCGACGAAATCGCGCTTTGCTCTCGCTTCTTATCGGCTGCGGCCTCCGGAGATCTGAGGCTACAACCTTACGGTTAGAGGATCTTCAGCTCACCTATGCGTCGTCAAGCCGTTCGGGTAGTCTTGGGGTAGAGAAGTCGTTTGATCTTTACAAGAGGACTCAATCATGACGAATAGAGAAGCCGGAATCAATGTAGTTCGCGAAATGATGGGCGACCAGGCGGCGGCAAAACTCAGCTCTTCCGCTGACTCAAACACCTTCGGTGCCACGATCGCTGCCTACGCGGTCGACCAGGTCTTCGCGGATATCTGGACTCGTCCCGGTCTCGACAGGCGCTCCCGCAGCCTGGTCGCGATGTCCGTCATGATTGCCATGCGTCAGCCCCATGAATTCGCCATCCACATGGGGGCCGGGCTCAATAACGGCCTCACGCTGAAAGAAATCGAGGAAGTTCTCATCCAGGCGCTGCCATACGTTGGCTATCCCGCCATCGCAACAGCACTGGCTGCTGCTGCCGGGGTTATCAAGGAGCGTGGTCTCGACGTCGACAAAAACTACGCTGGTCACCGCGGCTTGCTTTGACACTGAACGGCATCAGCGCTGCCGGTGTGAACGACGCTTGATTGTGCAACCCGAAGCTATCCTCCCGTGAGCCACGATAGGTACCGATAAGTCGGCCAGCGGATATCAATTTCTATGCCTGTTCCTCACGACGGCGCATCCGGCTCCAGGCCGATGTGATCATTAACCGCATCGTGAAAACGCTGCTTGCACCCGAGGTATCGCTCCGTCGTCTGGATTGAAACGTGGCCGAGCAGGAACTGAATCTGATCTAGTTCACCTCCTGCCTGATGACACAATCGCGCACAGGTCCTTCTCAAATCGTGCGGTGCCACCGATGGCAGACCACAGCTTTTCGCGTTTGCTTTCACGATTGCCCAGATGACCTTGGGTGTAAAGCCGTGACCCCAAATTTTGCCTGCTTTGTTGATAGACCGTAGCAACGGACCGAAGGTGATGCCGGCACCCGCAGTCCAGCTGTCGACCGCCTCCTTCACCCACTGCGGAACGGGGATCGTTCGGATGTGGCCACCTTTTCCTCTCAGGTCAGCGATGACCCAATGGCCTTCCCGAAGCTGAAGATCCTCGAACCGTAAGGCTGTAACCTCAGCTCTCCGGAGGCCGCAGCCGATGAGAAGCGAGATCAAAGCGCGATTTCGTCGGCTGCGAAGGGTGGAGGTTGTCTCAGTGCAGAGTAACTTCCTTCCCTCCTCCGCCGTGAGCCAATTCCCGACACGCACTCCCAGCCGCCTGACCCCCTTCACGCGCCGAATGCCTGCCGCAAGATCGGGGCTAAGAAGTCCGCAATCGGATGCTTCATACGCCAGCCGGCGTATCGCTGCCAATCTCAGGTTAATCGTCGACGGGGCGTACGGGCGCTGTTCGAGTGCGATTCGGTACCGTGTGACCACGGTCCTGTTGAAGGCTATCCTGGGCTCCGAGCAGTACCATTCGATGAATTCACGAATGGCATGGTCGTACGAGCGCTTTGAACTCGAAGACGTGAGACTGTTCAAGACCGCAGATTTCGATTGTTCTAGATCGGGTAGTTTGAGGACCGCTTTCGGGACTCGTTTGCGTTTGCTCTTCGCCATTGGAAGCGGCCTCCGCTGCCGCGGCGAAAAGCATGATCCTGTCCCCGATCTTCTAACCAGTAGCGCGTTTCTCGTTACCTATCGACACATAACTTCCGGCTTGCTTGCCCGGCAAAATGCGTAAGTGTGGCCAACAGCGGTAGCGCGGCGTCGTTCTCAATTGACAACTCTCACACCTTCGCAGATACTGCAACCTGCGCATGTAGGAAGCAACGGCACATCGCCGAAGGGCAATGCCCACCTACGATCTCATCGTGGAGGCCCACATGCCCAATCTAGAGAACCTCAAAAAGCAAGCCAAGCTCATATTGCGGTGGCATCGCGAACGCCACTATCCCGTCGCCGCACAAATCCGTGGGCATCTGCCACGTTTCCGGAATATGCCCGACGCCGAGATTCTTGCGGCGAGCTTTAAGCTAAGCGATGCGCAAGAAATGGTCGCAAGACAACAAGGCTTCGATAGTTGGCAAGCCCTGACAACTGGACTTTCGACTATGCCGCTCAAGGTGAAATCATCGCCATCGAAAGCAACGATTGTCGGTGCAGAGCCGCAACTGCTCGTCACCGATATCAAGAGATCATGCGAATTTTTCAGTGAGAAGTTAGGCTTTACGCTTGTGTTCAGTTACGGCAGACCTCCCTACTATGCGCAAGTAGGTCGCGACGCGGCGCGTCTCAATCTGAGGTGCGTTGAGCGACCAGTAATAGAGTCCACGGTCCGCGATCGTGAGGGACTGTTGTCGGCATCTATGACCGTCGCTACAGCGGACGAGATCAAGCTGCTGTTTCTTGAGTTTCAGTCCGCTGGTGTTGCCTTTCACCAGACGCTGAAAAAGCAGCCTTGGGGCGCCAACAATTTCGTCGTCAAGGATCCGGATGGGAATCTACTGTTGTTCGCTGGACCTGCAAACTAACCGCTACCAGGCTGAACTGAGGAGGCATGACTCCCAATGGGTAACCTAGGCAGATTCGCAGGCGCGCTGTATGTACTCACGTCAATTGTGGGATTCTTCGCTAGGGGCTACGTTCCCGCCAAGCTGATTGTCTACGGAAACACAGCGGCCACAGTAAACAATATCGCTGCACACGAGATGCTCTTTCGCTTCGGCATCGCGGCACAGCTCATCAGCCAGGCTGCCTTTATCTTCGTGGCCTTCGCTTTATACAAGCTGCTCTCAGGGGTCGACCGGCGACATGCCTCGCTTATGGTGATCGTGGTCTCGGTCCCTATCGCGTTTGTCAACGAGATGAACTAACTGGCTGCCCTCGCCTTCGTCCGCGGCGCCGACTTCCTCCCTATAGTCGAAAAACCTCAGCGAGATACGGTAATGAGAAGTCGGCTTTCAGGAGGTAATCGATTCCTCCTAAATCACGGCAAGCCGGAAGTTAATTTGAAAACGACTGATGGGCCGTGAGCGGGATTGGCCGTTTCTCCGAATATCAGTATCCTCGGAATCTGGCACACAATTCGCGCACAGGATTCGAAATAAATGTTGTTCAACTTCCGGCCAGTCGACAATTCGGAAGTTCGCCGCTAGTCAATGCAAGCGCGTTTCTCGGGACTTATCGTTTGGAGTGAACAGACGATCATAGTGCCCTTTCAGCTTGGCCGTTGGGGTCGCTACATCGGCTCTGTCTCAGGACGCTTCACAGGGGCAAGTTCACGGTTTATGTTTCAAAAGCACGTTTGATGTATTCGCCAGTGTTGGCCCCGACAACTCGTTTGAACGCCTTACTGAACGCGGCGTCGGATTCGTAACCGACCAACCGAGCTACTTCTGGGAGCTTTTTGTCACGCCGTTCAAGTAACTGTATCGCCTTCTGCATCCGCCACTCGGTTACGTATTCCAGCGGCGTTTGTCCGAGTAGCTCTTTGAAACGGGCTGCGAATGCGGAGCGAGACATGCCCGTCGCTTCGGCCAGGGATTCGACCGTCCAGGGTGTATTCACTCTGTCATGAATGGCACTCAGAGCAGCGCCTATTTGAGGATCGAAAATTGCACGAAGCCATCCTTTGTTGCGTTCCGGTCCCGACGCGATATGCGCCCGGAGTAC
>DATHMV010000002.1:0-7978 GCA_035486715.1 Candidatus Aquilonibacter sp. | reverse complement strand
GTCACATCGGCGCTATTGACGAGGGATCCGTTCTGAGAGGTCCGGGCGCCTTTCATGTTGATCAGGCCATTCGGGCCGCGAACGACGCCAGGAATCAGAGGCAGCAGGCTTTGGAACTGTTCGTCGATATTTGGCATATTCCGAACGGCAGATTCGCCCACTGTGCCCGTTCCGGAAGGCTCTTTTGTGTCAGCCGGTTCTGCGCTGGCCGTTACGGTGGTCGATTCCGTCGCGGCTTGAATCTTCATTTCTAGGGCTATTTCTGAGACCGTTGCGGCTGTGACTACGACATTCTGTGTGGCAGCCAATCCGGTTGCTTTTGCGCTGATTCTGTACGAACCGGGCGGGACTGCGTTGCATGCGAACATACCTTCGTTGTCGGTTTGAACTTCAACATGTACTGGACCATCGAGCGAAATCTTCGCGGCGGGCACGACCGACCGCCCACCGTCTGCATCGGCCGTGAACACTACTCCTTGAATCGTTCCATTTGCTTGGCTTGTGCTTTGACCAAGGGCATCACTAGCAAGCAACCCTATGGCGAATGCGATCTTTGCGAGTCTTCGGATCATGCCGCTTTTCTCCCTGCCCTTCGCCTCGCATTGGACGCCTTGCGCATACACACAACCGCGCCGCCCTGTTCGAAATAAACCTCGTCCATTAACGTTTTCATCAGATAGATCCCGCGACCGTGCCGGAGCATCCGATTCTCTGCAGTTGTCGGGTCTGGTACGGTGGCCATGTCGAATCCTTGCCCCCCGTCCTGAACCCTAAGAAAGACCTCTCCATCCGTGGTGCACCGGCACGCGACGCAGACGAACTTGCGAGGGTCCTCCCGGTTGCCGTGCACGATGGCATTCGCCAGCGCCTCATGGAGCGCGGTTTCAATGTTCAGCTCGCTCCCGTCGGGAGCTCGGAATCTCGCAATGAAACGCATCAGTTGATTTACCAATGGCGAGATGATCGCGATCTGACTGGGGAGAGACTTTCGCAATCCAACAAATGGAACAGAACGAAATGGGGACGTCAGTGAAACCGCTTGTGCGCATGCCATATGTCTGAACTCGGACTGGAATTTCAGTTCCAGTCACCCGGAGACAAGGCACGGCTCGTGCCAAATGTGGTATTCGAGTAAGTGATTGAAATCTAAAGAGGGCAGCACGAGGTACTTCACGAGTGTTGAATGAGTGTCGAACGTGTTGAGGCGCGCCGACAGAAATTAGCTTCGAGTAGAAAACAATGAACCAAGAAACGTGAAGTTGGCCGCAGTGACCTTACTCGCGTCTTGAAGACTATGTTGGATGGTATCAGCCAAGTCGTGCGTCCGCTTTCATTGATGAAATCCGAATAGAACCGTTCGCTGTAGAAGATTCGCTTAGCCGGAAGGTCTCGTTGATCGTGGTGTCTTTGCGTGATCCAAGTACTCACACCGAACGCCAGGCCGCCGGCGCGGAAATGCTGGCTGGTCCAAGGTCTGCCACTCGATCTCACTCTAAAAACTTGCCAACACCAGCATCATCTGAAGTACAGCCAGAAGACAGCTAAATTAACCTAGCACCGTGACGTATCAGCAGACGCCGATCACGGAGCCGTTATCTTTATTCTTTTTGGTTGTGGCGGCGTCATCGCTCTGCTCACTTGCTCTTCCCGGGTCCGGCTCAAGGTGGCGAATCGCATCATAGATTTCGTCATCATTCAGTTCTTCGACATTCTGATCGGGCTCGGGGTTTGTAAGCATAAGACGTTTGTTTAGTGGATTGGCGCTTTGCATTTCGCTCCCCGTTGGAAGATCAAAAGCTACGGTGCGAAGGAAGCCAGTTGGTCTGAGCTGGCCAGCTCTTCCAGAGCACGAAGGCGAGCTTGCCGGACCTCCAAGACCGAACAACCAAGAAGGAGGGCGCATTCGTGGTGCGAATAGTTCTCCAGAACCGACATCACGAAAACGAACCGCTCGAAGTTTTCAAGCTTTAATACTGTTTCCAGGTTGAAATGTCCATTTGAACTGCTTGACGGCTCGCTGTGCGAGAAAACACTCGCAGACGCAGAAGAGCTAGGGAAGCTCGGGCGCGGCTTCAACTGACGAATTGCGTTTTCGATGATAACCCGCTTCGCCCAGGAACGTGCCCACTCCCGGAACACGCGGTTCTCTCTTACAGAATCCTCAATACCCGCTACAAAACACTTTTCTGCTTTTTCGTGATCTCCGGTAAGCAGAAACGAAAGCTGATAAAGTCCATTCATATCCTCGTGAAAAACCTTGATAAAGTCCTCGTGAGTGGCGAATGGATTCGGCTTGGTCCTTTGAACTTGATTGCCGGCCTGCTCGCTCATTTCTCCCCCTTCCCGGAGTTGCCGTTTGCACGGCGGACGACCTGCTTTAGAACGTGTTTCGTGAACACACCGTGGCAGCGAAATTTGACCCTCTTCTGAATCAATTCAAACAACACATTTTCGCCTTCCTGGCTAATTGCCGTTACATGCCTTAGATCGATAACGAGCTTGCGGCCGAAAAGGTCTGTGTTCACGTTTTCGCACGCACTCCTAAGCTCTGCCGCCCAAGGCCCAACCAGCTTCCCCTCCACAATCAAACGCCGGACGGTGGGGCCTTCAACGATCGAGATCTTCAACATGGGTCCTTTCCCAACATAGGGACGTAGGCAAGGAGCTTGCCAAACCTCCCGCACTCTAAGTGCAAGGATTGCAATGCTGGTTTTCAGGCTTGTTGTCGAGAGTTGAAATTGTCGAAGGCGTTTCCGACTTCTGCGCTACCGCCTCGGGATTGGGGTCCATGCAAAAGGCGGGAGCCCGGGCAATAAAGCCCGGGCTGGAAGGGCAGGAGTCACAGGTTGGCGTAAAGGAAGATCCTCGACAACCGCCGGGCTGCATTTCAGTCTTCAAAACTGCGCACACCGCCGCGGAAGCCCCGCTTGACGTTCTCCCACATCCACTTGATAACTCGCTCGTCGTTATAACAGTAGGCAAGATTGTGATTTAGCGTGGAGAAACAATGTTTCTGGCAGGTCTTCTTCATACCGTCAAGTTGATCGCGATCAAGCGTGAACTGGTCGATGTTGCCCCAATCAAACGAGGCGGAGTACATGGGAAAACAGGGGGCCACAGTTCCATCGGTCCGGACGATCACGTTGTTTTGACCAGCGCGACAGTTCCATTCGCCGAAGCCGAGATCTCCGTCATCCCCTTGCACGATCCCAGCGGCCTTCTTCAGCATCTTGGAGGTTTCGGTTTCTGATCCATTGCCGTCCCCATACCAGCCGACCTCACGAATGTCGAGGCCTGAAGACATACGCACAAATGTCTTCATCTCTTCGAGCCGCTGTACGGAATTCACCATCTGATAGCCGGCCTTGTTCTTCTCGATGATCCAATCGATGAGGTTGTCGAGATCGCGCCAGTCTTCCGGCCGGAAGTAGGTCGGGTTCTCGCTCAGGTGTTTGAAATGCTCATCCTGTTCGAGCATTGGTGTTTCGTTAATGTGATAGTCGGTGGCGATGTGATGATCGTGTGCGTACTCAGTCAGCAGCTTCACATCTTCGAGATTATTGCGGCAGATATTGATATTGAAAAAGACGAGGTAATCGTAAACATACTGCTTTCTCAAAATGTGCTCGAGGTTTGTCTGCGCAGGAATAAAAGCCTTTGGCAGACTAGGCTGAAGTTCCCAGGAGTCCAGGGCAAAGTTGAATACCGCAACTCCGGCGTCTCCGAGACGGTCGGCCAATTCCGGCCGAAGCAGCCTGCCGTTGGTCGCGATATAAACCCAGAAGCCTTTCTTGGCGGCGTAATATACAACCTTGTGGATGAATTCCGGACGCAGCAGGGGTTCGCCACCCATGCAGGCGAGAACGCGGCACCCATGATCATATAGCCAGTCGATAGACCGTCGGGCGACGTCCTCAGTCATACCTTTCACGCGATTATCGAAGGACCAGCAGTACCAGCAATCCAGATTGCACTTGTACTCGACAAAGAGGTACGACGTGATGGGGTGGAAATCTCCCGGCAACACGCGCGATCGTACGTAAGGAAATAACCACCCGCGCATCGCACGATAAATAGGTTTCATGCCCCATTGGCGATTTCCTTCGGGCGCTCGCTCCGGTCCTGGATCATTCAATTTCTCCGGATATTGCGGGAACACTGGCACGGGAAGAGTGAACCCTTTCGGCTCGGCTGCCCGCGGATTTCCTTTGGAATCCTGAAGAAGATTGCGAATGCTTACATCTATGCGAAACTTAGTTGCAACAGTTGCCATGAGTGTCATTCCTCTCAGAAGGTTGTGATTACAAAACGGTACGAGCCGCTCAGCGTGCAAATCTTTCAGGGCGCCAAGTTCCTTGCCATGCGTCGTGTTCGCGATCTGCCAATTGCTCCACTCTGGTCACGATCCTCATGCGATCCAGCGAATAGGGCAGCTCTCTGCCGCAATCGAGGCACGCGACATACGCGAATCCGGCCCGGTGACGGTGCGGCCAGGTGGTGTGGGTATGGACGCAATCAAACAAGTAAGCCAAAATCCAACTCAGCCAGCTCATGATGTTTCTCCTAGGCGAGTGCAGGCTCCTCGAGAAATTTGCCGCCTGAGACCTGCTCCTCAGAGTGAACCGATGCCAATCGCAGGTAGGCTTTTCGCAACTGCGCGCGATATTCTGCCTCGTCCATCTGCGTTTTCGCAGCCGCTTCCCCAAGCTTGTACCTGAGCACATGGTGCAGAACGAAGGCTATCCGGGAAGTGGAATCGAGCAGCAAAATGGGGTTGCCGCTTAGGTCCTTGAGCGATTGAAATGTGGGTGAGTTGATTGCTGCGTCTTCTCCGCAAAGCGCAGCATCGAACGCCGATGATTCACGGTCCCCTTCCATTCTGGATTCGCGGTCTAACTGTTCCAACGCAAGTTCGACCGTTCGTTCGAGCAAATCTGGCGCGGAGGTGATTTCTTCGAGAGATCCTCGAATCGCCGTCATCACAACTGAAACAGCCACTCCGGGGTCGAGCGTCAACAGATAGGCGGAGTATGTAAGCCGATCGAGTTCGGACTCGATGTGCTTGTCTGCCGTTTGTCTGATTTGTGGAGTCATCGCTTTGTACCTCCAACGAGTGAACCAGCAGGCAAGCGACATGCCAAAACGGAGTTATAGGCTGGGGACCCGTAATTTGCTGGAAACACTGGGTCCCCGCGATTGATGGACCGAGCTCTTTGTGTCGAAGGGTTGAAGGTGTCGAAGGTCGTTGACGTCCCGCCACAACAGAGGCATTCGATTCCGAATCAGCGCAGAAGATCAGGGATAGACTCGACTGGCTTCAAATAACTGAGCTCCAAGGTAGGTCCGACCGATGCAGTGACGGCTCCTCTGATAACAACAATTCTTGCCTGCTGGGCAGGATTGTTAGCCATCCCTCCAAATCAGCGCCGGCTCGGACTTCATCATTCTTTGGGCGCTCAAACCATGTTGGGCACTCGGCTCGCGCTAAGCTGACTTGATACGCTCGCTACTGACTTTGTATTGCGGCTGATGATCCCTGGGCTCGTTCGAGATCACCGAGTTTCTTTTGCTGCTGGGGACTGAGTGTTCTGTAGATTTTGGACTGCATGCGAGCGTTGGCTACGATCAGTCTCGCCAGTAGAGCCGCCTCGGCTTGGGCCAGGTTTTTGATCTCTTTTTCGTTTATACGATCACTGCCGATGGCAAGCAGCTTCTCCCTGGTGATGCGCAGCTGTGTCATCAGGGGCTGTAGACTCTGCCGTTCGAGCACCATCACTTGCTGGATGGCTACAACCTGTGAGGGCGTTAGGCTCAGATATTCAGAGAGGGAAGGATTCAGCTGAAAAGACGAGAATGGGAGAGCTACCATCACAATTTCGCTGTCCTGTGACGCAGCGGGTTTTGCTGCAGCATCGGGGATTCGCGCCATGTCTTCTTGGTCGATTTCACGCCACAGGCTAAGCAGTTCAACCTGCATGTGCGTCAGCTGATATTGCACGGCACTCATTTCCTTTCCCTGCTCGCTGCTGATTTTTCCTTGTTGCACCGCCTCGGCAATTGCTGCGAGCGTCGCTGAAAACCTCTGCGTGATCGCTATCATCGCCCCCTCGTAGTTTTCAGGTTCTTCCTGCTGCTGGCTCGTCCTGACATCCGGACTAATTGAGTGGATTGTCGAAGTCGCGTTCTCAGATTCAGAAATAGGCGACCGAGAGATCCTAACTTGATCATTCGCCTTCGCGTCGTCGGTAGCAGACAGCGCGACGAATGGAATAACGATGCATAGAGCTATGATAACGACCAGCTTGTTCTTCATTTCAACTGCCTTTCTTCCCACGCAAGAGGCTTTCGATCGCCGGTTCGACGCGTGCCTTCGGGCGCAGCGGCTTCTTTCAAATGCGACCCAGATTGCGGACTCGGCAACTGCGGTCCTGAAAATGACCCCTTCTTCATTAGTTGGCAGAGCAACGCCCGTGCCAAACTGACAAGTGTAAGTCCTTGCTGTCCCATGCTCGAAAGGGGAGGCAAGTTTCATGCCAGTCGGAGGTTTCGGCTAAATCCTTGAAATAATGCGGGCAGCAGCGAGCGGATGACGAAACTGTCGATCGACAGTTGAAGATGTTAAAACAGCGTTGACGATCAACGGGAAACCGAGCAGCGCTCAGTAAAATGAGGAACTCCGTCAAGCGTACTGACCGGGGTCGATGCCGAATTTTTTCATGCGTGACAGAAGCGTGGTCCGATTGACGCCCATGCGAGAAGCTGCTCCGTCGGCACCGCCAACGCGCCCCTTGCTTTCGCCAAGCGCGCGCACAATCTCCTCGCGTTGCTTCTGAGCCCTTTCATCGGCGGCAGTCTTGTTCCCATTGAGCACATGGAGAGTTTCCTTTACGATTTGTGCAATGTCCTGCTTGCCGGAACCCTGCATCGTAATGGCGGGTTCTTGAGTGTTGGATCTGCGAAGTTCTGCCAGCGGCGCTTCAAGCGATTTGCTGCGGGTCAGGATCACTGAACGCTCGATGAAATTTTCGAGCTCTCGGATGTTACCGGGCCATTCCCATGCTGTCAGCCCTTTCATTACGACCGGTGAAATACCTTCTATTTTCCTCTGCATTTGCTTGGCAAACTTTTGGACAAAGAAGCTCACCAGCAGGGGAATATCTTCCTTCCGTTCCCGCAGGGGTGGTATACGGATCGGAAACACATTGAGGCGATAGTACAAATCACTGCGGAATTCCTTTTTGGCGATCATCTCCTCCAGATCGCGATGAGTCGCAGCCACCAGTCGCACGTTCACTTTTCGGGTATGTATGCTGCCCAGACGCTCGAACTCTCGTTCCTGCAAAGCGCGCAGTAACTTTGGTTGAATCTCGATCGGAATGTCCCCCACTTCATCCAGGAAGAGGGTTCCCTGATCGGCTAACTCCAGCCGCCCGACTTTCTGCGCGATGGCGCCGGTGAACGCTCCTTTTTCATGCCCGAATAGTTCGCTTTCCAGTAGTCCCGTTGGAATCGCGGCACAGTTCATCTTTACAAATGTGCGATCCTTGCGGCGGCTGCGATCATGAATGGCGCGGGCGATCAACTCCTTGCCCGTACCGGTCTCGCCAAGCAGCAGAACTGTAGAGTCGTTTGGAGCGACGGTCTCAACCAGTTCCAGAACGTGCCTTAATGTCGGGCTGTTTCCGACAATATTCTCAAAGTTCATCTCGCCGCGGATCTCTTCTTCGAGGTACAACTTTTCCTGCGCGAGCTTGTCCTTAAGTTCCGAAATCTCGTGGTAGGCCAGCGCGTTTTCAATGGCGATGGCGATCTGTCCTGAAGCCTGTGTCAAAAATTCGACGTCGTATTCGGTGAAAGGAGCCTCGGTAGTCCGCGCAATGGTCAGGAGTCCGAGTGCTCGACCCCGATTGACAAGCGGAAACAGACAGGTGCTCTTCAGGCCTTCGGCAACCACTTCTTGGTAGATCTCAGCGGGGAC
>DATHMV010000001.1:0-8635 GCA_035486715.1 Candidatus Aquilonibacter sp. | reverse complement strand
GGGTGCGGTGCGAACTCAGTACCGGTCTACGGAGGGCAGCTCCCCATCGTGACCGGCGATTAGGAGCGAAGGACCAGGCGGATATGAGACCGGATGCCCCATCAGATTGAGGTAGAAGTGTGGCTGTCGGAGTGATACTTAGGTGCCCCTATTGCACGGATGGAAATGACTTCAAGCCTATGGTTGGTCATCTGGACGGTCGGTACATCTGTGCTAGTTGCGGTCACCTTATTTGCCTCGATGTTGCAACGTTTGTGTGCATCTGCTCCAAGTGCCTGGAATTGAATCGCCCTCTCCACAGGATGAAACTCTCACTCGGATTGATTGGCTAAGGTTGGAGGAGTCTTATGAGCTATACGGAAGCGAGGACACACTTTGAGAAAGCGACACTCACCACCACAGATAAGACTGTGATTGAGCTGCTGCTAGGGCTCAAAGACTTATCGACCGCCATAGAGGAAGACATGCGAAAAATGGAACAGAGCATCCGCAACGTCCGCGATGTGCAAAGCGGCAAGGGAATCCCCGGCGCATTTTCTTAGTCATCTGTTCACATCGAAAATCGAAAGGCCCCGATTTCTCTCCCCCGAGAGACTATCGGGACAGGGGCCAGCGCGAATCAATCTTCCGCATGATCTCTTCCGCCCATTGTACGGATGCGGATATTAGCTTCTCCGTCCATGCATCTGTGAGAATTCGCACGTACAGCATTTTCCCGATACACAACTACCGATGATTTTGTTATCGCTGAGAACGCGAGACGCTCTGGGGGAGGCACTCGCGGAAGTCGAGGAAACTTCCTCGGCCTATCCGTTGCTCGGTCCCCCGCCAAAAACCAAACCGCTGACTGATCCCTTGCACAGGAGGGGCTATGCTGGTTGTTGGTTTGTTGGGAACGATTGTGATGTTCGGATTGCTCGTGTTGATTGTCTACGAGGCATGAGCCTTCTGCATCCGACCAAATTATCGCCTGGAGTCATGTTCGCTAAGAAGAACGTGAATCCGGGAGATGCGCTGTGTTCTGAGGTCGAAGGCTTTAATCTCTGCTTCGCTCATGCGAACGAAAACTTCGAGCAGGCGGGCATCGGATTGCTGCTTCGTGAGCGCTGCTAGTTCATCACTCAAGTCTTTGAGTTGCTGCGAATTGAGTCTGCCCGGCCGTTCCACGGCGCCCCCTGCAAAAGTTGGCATTCGGAACAGGATACGAAAGGACTCCAGTGTAGGTCCGCCCGCCAGCGCACAGAATAAAAAGGGAGCAGCACCACCATCATTTCGGTGCCCCGCCGTGCTAGACTCTCCGGCGGAGGAATCCCCCCATGAAACATCGAGACCCACTTGATCCGCGCAGTTTCGAGGAAAGATTGCAAGAGAGTCGCCGCGAAAGAGATGCCGAAGCAAGACGGGCGCAACGCCTGTCCGCAATGCTCGTGAAGAAAACGAATTCCACCAAACCCGAGGAAGTGGCCAGCCAAGTTGCTTAGGTTTGACGACTCTAATGACCAAGAAACGTCAAAAGCTACGAGGCACCGTTCACAAGATCATAGAGCCTATCGTTCCAGGCGAAGCAGAGAAGGCGGAGATCGACGTTAGAGGTGCTGACCCTCTTTATAAAGAGATTCGCATCAAAAATGTCGTGACCGACGAGGAAGGCAAGAAGGCCGCACTCAAAGAGGGAGCAGAGGTAGATGTCATCGTAGAAGCTGATTCGAGTGCGACGATTAAGAAACCAGATAGCATCTAACATCGAGAATCTGGAGTGCTATCGAGGCGGGGCCAGCGCGAATCAATCTTCCGCATAATTTCCTCCGGCCATTACTATCTCACCCGGGCGAAGGCGCTGGAATGCGCGCAAGGGCCCTAACGCCAACCGGGAACACCCCACCGGGAGCCGCACGCCGCCCTCACGCTCCGGCATCCCGGATTGACGGTGCCGTTTATAGCGCAGACCCCGTAGATCAATAAGCGTAATCGCCGGTTAACAACAGTTAACTCCCGGCTTGCCTGTCACTCGGGCTGAATTTGCAGAGCCGCAAGGAAAGGAATTAGCGGAAGAAGGAATTCTTGAATGCCTCGTATCGCTGGCGCGCTACGTCCAAAATCCGAGCGAATTCGGGCTCGCTGTGCAAATCATTCAGCAGTGGGTCTTTGTCAATGTAGGGATAGCTGAAGAAGCCGGATTCAACGCTCACTCTCAGCACTCGTAAAGCGGAGCTTTTGTCGCCCAAGATCGCGTATGCTTCGGCGATTTTGTATGTGGCCTCTGGATCTCCGACTCCTCGCTCTCTCACTGTTCGCTCCAGTCCACTCAACAGCTGCAAGCCCTCTGCTCCGCGCTGATGAATCGAGTCACTCAGAGCCTTTCCAATTCCCGTGTACAAAGTTGGGTCGAGTTCGTACGCGCGATCGAAATCTCTAGAGGCTTGGTCGAATTGTTTTTCGTGAAATTCTCCGAAGCCACGGTAAAAGAGGGTAAACGAAGAATCGTCGACCGGCAGGCTCTCCAGAAACTTCTGGTATTCCCCAAGATAGAGATAGCTGTTTAACACCGAACCGTTCCCCTTCACGAAGGGAGCGAGCTGACGCGCCCGCTCGCATTCCGCCACGGATTCGTCCAACATTCCACCGAATCGGTATGCATATCCCAGTTCCCAGTGAGCGGCGGCGTAATTGCCGTTCGTCTTTAAGGCATCTCGCAACAAGGGCACAGCCTGCTCAACTTTTCCTGTGTCAATCAGGAAATTCGCGAGAAAGATTTGTGCGTCAAGCAGGTTCGGTCGTATCGCCAAGGCCCTTTCATACGCGGCTTGAGCACGCCGATATTGTTCCCGCCCACCAAGCTCGAATGCCGCATCCGAATTATATGAAGCTCCCAAGTAAGCCCACGCTGGAGCGTAGTTGGGGTCGATCTCGTTGGTTTTTTCGAACATTTGGATCGCCAGGGGAAACTTGTGCTGCCCGTAAAGATCAAGACCCTGCAAAAAATATTCATAAGCAAGTGGACGGACTGACGCTTCCGGTTTTAGATGCTCAGTTTCGACTGGAGACAACTTAAGTTGCAGCTCCGAAATCAGTTGGCCAGTAACTTTATCCTGAACAGCAAGAAGATTGTCGTACTTAAGGTCGATCATTCCTTGGCCTAAAATTTTGTCGGTTTTGGCGTCGACCAGTTGATAGGTGATACGCAAGTTGTTGCCATCGCGAATGAAACTTCCCGTGAGCAGCGTATCGACTTTGAGATCTGCGGCAACTTTCTGAAGGTCAATGGCCGTCCCTCGATATTTCTCAATTGCCGCGGAAGGGCGGACGCTGAGAGAGCTCACGTAGGCCAATTTCGTGATCAGTACATCCGCAAGTGATAATCCAAGAAAGTCGCTCCTTGAATCTTCGCCACGATTTTGCAGCGGAAGGATCGCCAAGCTCCGGAGAGCCGTCGACTGCCCTTTCTCGGATCGAATGTGAACAAGCTTCGTCAAGGCGATTACCGCGAGCAGAATGACAAATCCGACGGAGAAAAGGAAGATTTGAGATCGCCTCGGATGCGGATGTGCCAACTTTGGGAGGTGTGCTTGCTCGGCTGCTTGAGAAGAAGCCGATGGAGTGTCACATTTCCCCCCGTTGGAATCCTTGGACAATGAATCGGTGGGTTCCAATTGGCCAACAAATCGATAACCGCGTCGTCCAACCGTCTCAATCAACTTGGGATTTTCGGCAGAGTCTCGCAGCGCATCCCGTAGCTTGCTTACGGCCACCGCCAGGCGATGGTCGAAATCGACAAAGGTATCCTCCGCCCAGAGGCGTTTGCGGAGTTCTTCGCGAGTGACGACTTCGCCCGCTGATTCCAATAGCACAGTCAGAACCGAAAACGGTTGTTCCTGCAGCCGTACTTTGCTGCCTTCTCTTCGTAGCTCTCCTGCGCGAAGGTTAACCTCGAAATTCGCGAACCGTATCAGTGGTGGGAGGGTGGACCGCATCAGCGTATGTCACATTGTTCGAAGTTCGAAAGTTTAGCACGACCTCACAGGGCGTGCGGCGTCTACATTTTGTTGAGAGCAAATGACTTATCAGGGGATTGCCAGGGTATCGAAAGGGAGGTGCCGAAGAATTGACCGCCGCCGCTTTCCGAGCGATAAGTGGAGACGGCTTGACCTGGTATGGCCCCAGTACCCAGGAGAAGTAAATGTCAGCTCCTACGATGCCGACTCGCCGCGCGATGGAAGGCGAGGGCGAATCAACAAATGCTCATGTTTACCTCGATGGTGTCTTGCTCGTACTCATTTTTGGAGGTGCTCTATGCACAGAATAGCTTTACCGCTTGTCCTTGCCCTACTCACCGTCAGTGCCGGTCATTCCGGCGAGTCGGCGGCGGATTGGGCGATCAATGCAACCGCAATCGAGGCGTGTAGCTGTCCTCACTTTTGCATCTGTTATTTCAACTCGCATCCGGCAGGTCATCACGAAAACGGCAAGACGGAACACTTCTGCAAGTTCAACAATGCTTACAAAGTGAACCATGGACACTACGGCAACGTTGATCTTGCTGGAGCCAAGTTCTGGATCAACGGGGATCTGGGTGGCGACTTCTCAATGGGTCAGATGGATTGGGCGCTGGTGACCTTCGATAAAGGGACTACCGCCGAACAACGGCAGGCGCTCGGGGAGATCGTCGGGAAGGTGTTTCCGGTGAAGTGGAAATCCCTGCAGGTCGCCGAAGGCGATATCGACACCTGGACGTTCGACAAAGATCACGCACACGCCACCCTGAACGGCGGCAAGACGGCAGAGATCAAGTTGACGCGATTTCAGGGAATGACCGACGAGCCAGCCGTGCTCAAGAACGTCAAGTATTGGGGCACGCCGCGCAATGACGGTTTTGTCATGATGCCGAACGAAATCGAAACGTACAAAGAAGGACCAAAGGCATACGAGTTCAAGGGTACAAACGGGTTTATGCTCACATTTGACATGACTTCCAAGGATGTACCCGTGGCCAAGGGAGATTCAACGAGCTATTAGTCCAAAATCACTTACATACGATTCGTGCGCCGGGAATCTTCCGGCGCTTTTTTTCCACGGAAAGTTGCCCCTGTCAAAATTTGGTGAGCACTGAACTCCGCGGCTTGCAGACGTCAATTGCGGTCGTTTTAAGAGGCGTGACAATCAGCGGGAGCCTCGAAATGACCTCCTTCAACAGTGGCGTCCCACGATGGATCAACTGATGATTTTGGTATTGGAGGGGGTTGCCCAAGCAATCAGAAATTGCATCCAAGATCCTGATGCCGGTCGGGATCAAGCACGCTCTTATCGAAACCTACGAAGACGTGGCTCGGAACCATACCTTACAGATGGCAGCGGCACTCTCCTACTATTTTGTCGTGTCATTCTTCCCAGCCCTCATTCTCTCGTCGGCGATTGTGGCGTATCTACCGGTCCCCGACCTTTTCAACCGTGCTTTGAGTGTGATGGCGCGACTTTTGCCGCCGGACACCATGGGGCTGGTCCGGAGAGTTTTGTCGGATGTCGTCACTCCCAGCAGAGGAACATTCCTTTCTCTTGGAGTCTTAGGAACACTTTGGACGTCTTCGGGCGGATTCTCAGCTGCCATTGAAGCGTTGAATATAGCGTATGGGGTACAAGACGATCGGCCTTTCTGGAAAACAAGGCCCTTAGCGGTTGGCCTAGCTGTCGTGATTGGGATATTGATGCTTGTGGCGTTGTCAGTGATGATCGTCGGGCCCGGATTCGGAGAATGGGTTGGCAATCGAATCCATCTTTCTCGTTTGTTTGTTCTAATGTGGCCTACCGTCCATTGGTGCGTTGCCGTCGGGTTCAGTATTCTCGCGGTGGAGACTTTATATTTCCTCGCGCCGAATGTTAAGCAACGCCTCCGGGCCACATTGCCTGGGGCAATTCTTGCCGTTAGCTGCTGGATCGCTCTTTCTTATCTGCTTGGCCTCTACTTCCGACATTTCGCTGCCTTCAACAAGACTTACGGAACCTTGGGCGCCGCGATTGCACTGATGACGTGGCTGTACTGGATGGGTTTCGCTTTGTTGGTCGGAGCGGAGCTCAACTGTGAACTCGCCAAAATCAGCGCCCAAGGCAAGATCGAGGAAAAGCATGAACCATCGTCCACTACCAGAATCGATTTCGCAGCGTGAGGCTCGAATGGCGGGTACTCAAAATGCGGAAACGGATTGTGCGCCAAGCGCCTTCTTCCGTAGCCGCAGAACGGTGGCAGGACCTGGAGAAAATCGCATCTGTTGAAGTTACGTCCGAGAACGATGCTTCGTCAATTCAAGCTGCGCTGTCGCTAAAAGATACCAACCCAAGGTTGGGGTCCCGCCGAGCCGGGTGCGCAAACGATTCGACTGATCTTCGCAGTCGGCTTTCTTCCGATGCGGATCATGTTCGAAACAGCTCGCCAGCAATGGAACCCGCGGATCAGGTGACCTCCGCGCGAGACTAGCTCTCACGCAACACACGAAGGTAGCCGCAGTCTTCAAGGCTGTGGTCTAGCCGCAATTTGCTGTTCAACTCCATGTTGAAATCGACAAGAAGCCTGGATGAATTTTTCTATCCCGAGAGCTGAGAGATGTTACCGCCAAAGATTTGCCGACTTGGGCCAACGCGAGAGCCGGCACGCTAACCGGATTCACCACATACGGTATAGAGGGTATGGAACCGAACTGCCAAGCTTGCCAGACTGAGGAATGGTCCAAGGTGCCGCTTCGCCTAAGGAGGCACCATGGAAATCAATCACGTCGAAGAACTGAGGTCTGAACTCGGTCAACTGCTCAAGAAGCAGACGGAAGTTTTGGAGTCCCGAACCCTCGGTCGAGCAAGCGACACCGAGCTGCTCGAGTACGAAATAAGACAAGAGATCATTCACGAAATCTGCGGTCAACTCGCCAATTCAACATCCACGTAGTGAAGGCAACGCTCCGAATGTGTTTGCCGTATGGTTGTCGCACGCTTGGTTGGTAAAGGCGGCGCCACCATAAAGTCCGCGTCCGGGTTAGGCATTGAGCCTCGCTCGTGCTTTTAGAAACTCTTACGATACTTGCCGTCTACGGAGACTCCGCCTAGCTGATCCCGGGCCATGCTGACAGACCAGCGTTTGTTCAGCTGATATTCACCCTGCACAATTTCACTTCCTGGTTGAGAGACATCGGTGGAGAACGTAAAGAGCAGATTCTTGGTGACTCGTTGTTGGATCGCAACGCGGGCGGATGGGTTCTGATTGTTTCCGCCAATCGTCGGGTCAATCTCCAGACTGGAGATTCCCGCGAGTTTTTGCACACCAGTACTAAGCTGACTCACAGCTTGCGAAGCAATCATGGAATCTGTGCTCTGACTGCTAGCTGCGGATTCCTGCGTGGTCTTTCCGCGAGCAATGAGATTGATGATGTCCGCCGTCGCCAGCGGCGGATCGGAAGCGTATGAGGTCGTGAGCTTGTCCAGAGGGCCACGCATACTGAGGGTGAGATTGTATTGCTCGACCGTCGTCGTCACCGATACGTTCATCACGGGATGCGTCTCGTTTGGGTCATCGAACGTAATGACACCTTTTTGTATCTCGTAGCGAAGATTTCTATAAAACAGCTCGCCTGACGTCAGGTTTGTGCGGCCGGTGATTACAGGATTGGCGGCCGTACCACTCACTTGCACGGCCGCCGTCCCGGCGATGCTGACCTGCGAACTCGTGGCACTCAAACTCTCTTGAGATTGCACGCCAATCGCCAGCTTCACTGTATCGGCGAATCCCGGCTGAGAAGGGATTGTCGTTCCCGTGCCGAACTGATCACCAAATTTCGCCAAATCGAAATCGGGTGTAAACGATAAGCTATCGATCAAAACACGTCCGTTGAGGGTCGACGCCTCTGTAGTGCCGCTGTAGGCGAGGTTTGCATCGAGCAGGGACCGCAAACCTTCTGGATACCGCAAGCGAACAGATTTTCCCTGCAATGCGAGGTTGAATTGCAAACTGGGCTTGTAAGCGATCGACCCAGTCAGTGTGACTTGCCCGCCTCCCACCTGTCCCGCCATCTTGGAAACCTGGAGATGATCATTGTTGATGTCGAGGGTGCCGTTAAGCTTCTCAACTCCCATGGGAGCATCCGCCGTTGTCATGGCTACATCCTTGAGCTGGACCCTACCCTGAACTACGGGTTTCTCTGCCGAACCCGAGGAGCGAACATCGAGCGCGACCGTGCCAGAGCTTTGCACATCAGGTGCGATAATCTTCAGGATTCGCAGATCGATTGATCCCTGCGCAGAAAGAGTCGGTTCGGCTGTGCCACCGATGGGTAGTTGCCCTTGAATCTTGAGCGAAGTGCCTGTGCCACGGATCTCCGCAGGCTGTAGGGTAACAACAGACTTCGAATAGTCCGCGCGGATTGGGTCTGCAAGTCCAATCTCCATGGATTGATAACTGGCCTTGAGGACCGGAATGGTCAAATGCGCTTCGATCTGCGATGGTTCCTTTAGCGGGCCCTTAAGAGTGGCATGAAACTCCGTTTGGCCGGTAAAGCCCTGTGGCGCGCCTTTCGCATAAGTAGCCATCAAAACATCGAGGGCAACGGGACCACTGTCGATAGCTGCTTCCGTGTAGTAGTCGCCGGTCAGGGCTAGGTGG